>DXHL01000025.1 GCA_019113395.1 Candidatus Rikenella faecigallinarum
GGGGACATTCTCCACAATTGGCACACCGTTCTTTTTCCGGCTTTCCAATGCAAAAATGATGTTTCGTTTGATATTCATAATTGGGTGTATTTGAAATTCTACACCCAAATATACACCCAATATTTGGAATAGCAAAAGATATTCAGAAAGATTTAGATTTACTATGTACTCCAGATAGTATGTGATTATCAGTAATTTGCAATTTTATGATATTTCTTGAATATGTAGGTTCGAGAGCCTCCCTCTCCGCAATTATGTAGCGTATTTTTATGCTGTTGCATGAGCAGCCGTTAGACGAAAGTCTAACGGCTGCTTTGTCTTAAATACCTTATCTTTCTGCATTTTTGACACTATAAATACCTGAAAACATTGGGATAACATACATCTGCATATCTACTTAGTATCTCCCTGCATTCAATAAAAAACAAAGCAATTACAGCGCAAAACACACCCACAACCAAAAACAGATACATTAATCTATAACTATGTCTTAAAATATGACAAATTCGACACAAAAGAACAAATCGAATTTTGTAAATTTGCCGAAAATTTTGGCAAGGGGTAAACATACATACTCAATAAATCGCATCACCCCGCCACAAGACAACAATAAAAAATGACAATGAGCAAACTCGGACGAATGTGGTTGTTGGGGCTTTGCCTCCTGACAGCCTGCCAAACCAACGACTGGCCCACCACACCCGAAACAAACGGCGAACACATTGCCTTCAAAATTCAGTATGATGACCGTTTTGAAAACGACAGTGTCGCACTCAGCAAAACGGAAACGGGAACCTATCTGAACACAAAGTATGACCATGTGGAACTGATAGTTTCCAACCCGAATGGTACGGTCGTTGAAGGACTGAAAGGACTATATGACTCGGTTACCTCTGAAGTTCGTATCTCGGGACTGCAAGCAGGAGAATACCAGCTGCTGGTTTTGGGTGTCAAAGGAGAGATGACGGCCGACAAGGCACAATTCAACTCCATAAAAAACCTGAACGAAGAGTGGCTTACTTTTCCGGCCGACTTGAATAAACCGCTCGAAGCCGAATACTATTACTCAATCACACCGTTTCGTGTGATTGCTACCTCCAGTGCGTCGGGCAACATCCTGTCGGCTGTTGTGGAAGAGGAAATCGTACAGCATCGCATTATCGGTCGCACGGATTTCTCGTTTGGCTACCGTACCCTGTCGATTGAGACGGCCATGCAATCGAAACGGGCCACGCTGCCATCTCCCTATTTCTGTACGGGTTTCACCGGTAACGGACAATTTACCGGACGAAGCAATGGCAACACCCTGGCCTTGAATCTGGACGACAAGACTTCGTATCTTTTCCCGCCGACGGCCGATGGAGAACCGTTGCGTGGTGAAATTGAAACCTCGGCGCGCAGTTATCGGGGAGCCGACGTCTCGCAGACCTACGCATTTACATTGGACCAGGTCAAAGCCAATGCCATCGGGCTAATCAATACCCCCATAGCGCATCCCGACAATGAATCTGCCGCTTTGTTCGTGACCCAAAAAACCTACGAAAAGAGCGGACTGGCATACATTCTCCAGGACGGAGAATCCAAAACGGTATATACCGATGCGGCACAACGCTCATTTAATACGACCAAACCGCTCCAAATATCGGTTCAGGATGACGGACGGCTCCATGTGCGATTCTATTCACCACGACCGCTGACCGATGTGTTGATTCAGGCACGAGTTCCCTCCATCAGCAACGAATATTTCGACATCGCCTACTTTGACTCTATTCCGGGTTTTGCGGACTTCTATGGAGAGCTTCCCATGCTGGAGCATAAAACATTCAGCGTAAGCGCATCGGGGCAGATTATCGAGATTGAGTCCGCCTCGCTGGCAGAGCTCAAAACAGCCTCATTCCAGGTCGTCAGCAGCGACCCCTACTGGGAAAAACTGGCTGCCATTAAAACGGCATACACTATCAGTTTCGGGCTGTACGGCGGGAATCCCGACCTCCCCAACGGCGGGCCAAATGGGAACTGGATGGGCATTCGTCCGGTACACTGCCGTGAAGTGGTGGCACTCTTCCTCAATATTGCCTACATGTCATGGATGCCCGGATACGAACAGCTCATGAAAGATAATGCAAGCAGTCTGTACAATGACAGCGGTACACTGGTACCACCGGAAACTGTTTTGCAACAACTTCGTGCCTCACGGTCTTTGATAGTTGGACTGGTATATTCAGGAAATGGTGTCGTTGGATTGGGCGGCGGAACCACTTTCGGAGTCTATCAACAGGCTTATCTTCAACACTATACTAACAACTACTCTTGCGAGTTGATATTCCATGAGTTAGGACACGTCATGGGATACGGCCACAGCAGTGCCTTTACCTATGGACCGTGGGCCCAAAGCCTGACCAACTCATTCTATACACAAAATCTAAATCAACTGCCCATTAACTCGGCCTCCTACCTGAACAGCAGTCAGAATCCAAACCGATATGACCGATATTAATACCCACGCAACGACAATACACACAATGAAACACTGGAAATATATACCCCTCGGTTTTCTGGGCCTGCTGTTAATGAGTGGGTGCAGCCAGCGCTGGCAAGACGAACTCACCGATCCCAACGGTACCCATAAATTTACGGTTCGCTTCGAAACGGCTGCGTTGGGAACGGTTCAGAAAAATGAAACCACCGCCCTCGATGAAGCTGCCATTGCGGAAGTAAAAGGATACCGTTTTCAAGAAGGGGTGCTGCAGGAGATTCTGGTCGGGGATGATTTGCTGCAGGACGGCACCTTCGCTTTTTACCCCACCACCAATACCGGCGATATTTACTTTGTCACCAACGACAGCAACGATGTTTTCGGAGAGGTGAAAGCCGGGACTACCACACTCGATGAATTTTTGAAAACGGAGAGCAGCACAGCCTCGCTGGCCACTTCGCACATTGTGATGACAGGTTCTCTCTCCCTGAACGGTACGACAACCACGACCCCGACCGTATCACTGCGCCGGGCCGTAGCCCGTTTGGACATCGTATCGCCCGACAGCGGAGTAGCGGTACGAAGCGTCACCATACGGGGTATCGCCACACGGGGCTATGTTTTCCAACAATCGTCGGTCGCATCCCCCTCGACCACGGAGTGGAGCGAATGGCAGAAAGAGTATCCCGAACCCGGCCTCGAAAATCAGACCGAAACACTGACCTATCTCAGTGAGCAGGCAGGTGCAACCCTGTCGGCCGAAGTGATTGTCTCGTTTGGCGGGGGGCTGCACCGGATGGTAGCCGAATTTCCCGCTGAAATCTCGCGAAATCGCATCTATACGCTGCGGGTCCACGGCTCGGGCACGCAGGCTACGGTTACGGTCGGGGGTAGTGACTGGGAGAACGGCAGCAATACCGATGCTACACTCAACCAGACAAGCCGTGTTGATGTGGAATCCTCTATCTTGCCTGACGGAGTCACTGTCAACGCTGCGTGTGACTCGGTTTTCATCCCCTATGAAGGAGCCAACGTCCAACTGGCCATTCAGGCTGAACCGGGGGCTGAGGTCAGAATCGACGGCACAATGTACCGCACCACGACAACGGTCAATCCGCTGTCCAAATCCATGGAAGCGGCAGCAACCGTTACGATAAACAGTCAGCGCCGCATCCCCGGATACAAACGCGGATACCTCTACCTGAACACCTATCTTGACGGGAAGTATCGCGGGCGGATTGTGGTAGTCCTCGAACCTAATCCGATTCAAATTACCGGGGCGATTGCTCTGGACACAACCGGAACCTACGACTTTGGGAAATACGTCGATGGAGAGCTGGGACGCATCCTGCTGCCGGAGGGCAAGACGGTCAGCGTAGAGTTTGCGGACGACGAAGACCACTGGGCAAAAGTAGAACCCGAAAACGGAGAATTTCGCATTTTGGGAGGATGGCATCCGAATGACCCCAAGGCTGACGGACGCGCACAAAGTTGCCAGTTGGTTATCACCAATACGGATGGAAGCAGCCGCGAGACCTATGAAATTCGACGCAAAAACTGGGGATTGCCCGTCGTCGAATTTGGCGGCAACTGGTGGTGCAAATACAACCTGCGCGGCAACTCCACATCGTTTGAAGACCAAATCTCCATTCAGGAGGACCCCGTACCCAATGGCAGCAGCCTTGCCGACTATCTCAACCGTTGCGATACGGCCGAACTGCGTCAACTGCTGGGTGACCAATACCAGGGAGGATACACCAATGGCTTGAAACTGAGTGTGAACGGCTCCAACTACTACTATGCCGGCATGCGCAGCTCGGCTCAAAACTTTGGCTCCATCAGTGCTACCTCCATGACACCGGACGGATACCAAATTCCGGACCAGGCAGATTTTTCAGCCTTTGGCGGCTCAACCAATTACAATTTAGGAGGAATCGGTACGAGAGTTTTCCCCAATGCAATGGCTCAAGCCGTGAAATTAACCATTTCTCAACGTGCGGCCGTCATGCTGTTGGGACAGGAGTATGGGCCTATGAACTTCTACGAATTCGCCACATCGCTCGACGGAGCCTGTGTGCTCTACGGGCTGGGGCACCAGTGGGACTTGACACAGGGAAACGTGGCAAAACTCACCATAATCTATGCCACAAGCGGCAGCGGCGGCAGCTCTTGGGGAATAGAGGGGTATGCAACCGAAAACAACTGGTGGAAATTCTCGGCACACAACAATACCAAAACCCGAACCATCCGCTGTATCAAAACACCCGTAGAATACATCTATTAATCCAGCTAATGCACACACTCTTCGTATGATGGTGACCAAAATGATGATACGATACCAAATAAAACATTTCATTTCGGCATGGGCTTTGTCAGGGCTCTTGCTGGCATCGTGCTCCTCCGCAACAGAAATCGGCACAGACCCCAGTGACCCCAACAATCCGAATAACCCGTCAGACCCGAGCAATCCGGCCAATCCGTCGGTTGTTGTTGCCATTCAGGCTGCGGATTATGACAACGGTGGCACACTGCTCGAGGGCGAAAACACATTGACCAATGTCCGGGGCTGCCTCTTTGTAGACGGGAAAATGACCGCAGTGTATGAACCCTCGGAATCGAAAAACACGGGGGATTACACCTTCTCTATCGAAAACAACGAAGGAACATTTTATGTCCTTGCGAACGCCGGTACCACCCCGGACTGGAACGACTTGTTGGCCGCCGGAACAACCGAAAAAGAGTTTCTGGCCTCCACACAAGGGCTGCAAAACGGAAAACCGATTTCGTTTTTCTCCGGGTCGACGCCGCTGGACAACAAAAAGAACGTGACGCTCCCATTAAAACGAGGCGTAGCACGCTTTGACCTGCTCATCCGTTCCGTTGGAAACGCAGCGGTCGAAACACTCACCCTCGACGGAGCCATGCTCTCCACCGGATGCTTCCCGGACTCCGCATCAACCATGTGGATGGAGCAGGGCAGTCTGACCTTTACGCCCTCCACGCCCTACACCGATGACACCAAAGGAGTAGCCTACCTCTATGAACAGCCTACTGCCGGAGCAACCCTAACGGCTCATGTGGTCACGGACGGCAAAGCCTATGACCTCGAGGCCAAGCTGCCCGAGACCATTCAGCGCAACCACATCTATGTCATTACCGTCTTGCAGGGAATGGTGGAGAGTGACATGCAACTCACGGTAGAGGAGTGGGAGCAAGGCAGCGATACGGAGGTGGTTCCCGATTTTGCCGGAGACATTACCGTCAATACACAAACCTCCGAGTTGCCCAACTCTGTGGTTGTCAGTGCCGACAAAAAAGAGGTAACCCTGCCGGCCAGTGCCACCGACATGCTGTTGGCATTGGACTGTAACGACGAACTGGAGGTACAACCCGTCACGGATTATCCCATTACCGTTGAGCCCGTTACGGCAACCAAAGCCCTGACCGGCACCAATCTCTTCCGGATACGGAAAGAACTGTATGCACCGGGAGTTCCTGCAGACCAGGTTGCTCTTCGTTTCCGCCGAAAAGGATTGAACGACGTATTTAAAGAAGACAAGATTGTCCTGCACCTCTCGGCCAACCAAACCTCCATCGAAGGCGAAATTACCTTTGACCGCGACCGATACCGCTACGATTTCGGCCGATACGTAGATAACGAGTTGGGACGGATGACGTTACCTGTGGGCAAAGAACTCATTGCTGAGGCCCCGGAGGGCGAAGACCCCTGGGTCAAAATCATTTCTGATGAAAGCAACCCGCAGATTGCCCGCATCATCGGCGGATGGCATCCCAACGACCCGAAGGCCGACGGACGCACACAAACGGCACGCCTGGTGATTCGCAACACCGACGGCACTGAGCGCGAGGAGTATACGATTTCGCGCCAGAACTGGGGACTGCCCGTGGTCAAGTTTGGGAACAACTGGTGGTGTAAATACAACCTCCGGGGAGATGCCACCTCTTTCACCGACCAAATTTCCATTAAAAATGATTTGGCGGATGACGCTGCACTGGCAGATTACCTGACAAACTGCGATGCCTCTATTTTGCTCGACGCCATGGGCGACTGCTACCAGGGGGGAAATGTACAGGGATTGCCCCTCAAACACAACGGTACGGGATTCTATTTCGAAGGAATGAAAGCCTCGGCACAGGATTTTGGAGGCGTAAACCCCACATCCATGGCTCCCGCGGGATATCAGATTCCGGCTAAAGCCGACTTGGCGGTGTTCGGAGCCAACGAAGACTATAACCTGGGAGGGATTGACAATACGCCGAGAACCTTTGTCAATACGATAGGAAAGACCGTCAAAATCCGGGTGATAGAGCTGGATGCCACTTTCCTGAATCAACACTACGGCAATGTCTCGCTGTATGAGTTTACTTCGGATGAAGGAACATTTGTGCTCTGCGGTTTGGGGCACCAGTGGGATACAACGGTTGGCAACATCAGTGTGAAGTCCCTTATTGTTGCCACCTATGGACAGACCGGAAAATCGTGGACGATGGAAGGATATGCAAACTCTGTCAAAAAGAATCAAAACTGGTGGAAGTACACCACGCACAACAGTACGAAAACCCGAATCATCCGCTGTATCAAGACTCCGGTAGAGTACATCTACTAAGAGACTAAAGAGCGGAACTTTCGCATCGTTCAACGGGAAGCAGGCAGCCCTGATATTCACAGAATATCAGGGCTGATTTTTTTAAGGACGATTTGCCTTTTTGAACCGCACGGCATTTCCCGCTGTGGACTTCAGGCGTGCATACCCGACAAGATGAATAAAACCAATGGCCGCCACCATCAAAAAAGCCACGCGAAAATCGGGTACGGTATATCGTCCCGCCACGCCTCCGTTCAGCTGATTGGCAAAGCGCAGCGCCACGGCACCCACAGCAATCCCAAGCCCGGAAGACATCTGTTGAATGGTGCTGTAGAGGGTATTGGCCGTGGTCATTTTTCGTTCGGCCACATCGGCAAAGGCCAGGGTGGTGAGCGACGTGAACTGCATAGAACGCACCAGGCCCGAGCAGAAAAGCGTAACGACAATCATCCAGACCGGAGTGGTCGGTAGGAAGAAAGCTGTTAGCAGCGTAAACAGTGCGACTAAAAGGCCATTGACAATCAGGATATTTTTGAACTTGAAATGCCGAATAATCCAAACGGTGAGTGATTTCATGGAGAGGTTGCCCACCATGGTCGAGAGGAACAACAATCCCGACTCGAAGGGACTCAGTCCAAACCCTTCCTGAAACATCAGCGGCACCAAATAGGGAAAGACGCCTATCACGGTGCGGGAAACCGACCCCACCCAAATGGTAATGGCATAGGTGCGCACCCGCATGACGGAGTAGTCAATCAGCGGAGCAGGATGGTGCTTGGCGTGCCAAACGTTCAGCCCGAGCACGCCGAGGCTACCGAGCACAGTCAGTGAAGCGGCCAGATAGGAGACGTTGGCTTTGCTGAAGAGTTCCACCCCGTACATAAAACCGGCCAGCGCCAGTCCGCTCAGGAGAAATCCCGTCCAGTCGAAGGGTTTACGGAACGCCTTTACCCCCGTGCGGGGCTCTTCTTCGGGGATATAGTGCCAGGCCAGCAGGACACAGGCGATGCTAATGGGCACATTCAGATAAAAAATCCAGCGCCAGGACCAATAGGTCGTCAGGTATCCGCCGACCATCGGCCCGACAATCGGAGCTACCAGAGCCGGCACCGTGACATAGTTCATGGCGGTCGGCAGCTCCTCTTTGGGCGTTACCTTGAGCACGGCCAACCGCCCTACGGGAAACATCATCGCTCCGGCCATTCCCTGCAGAATGCGGTAGATGACGAACTGCAGCAGGTTTTGTGAGGTCCCGCAGAGGGTAGAGGAGAGGATGAAAAAGACGATAGCCGCACAAAAGACCCGTCGGGTGCCGAATCGGTCAGCA
Source organism: Candidatus Rikenella faecigallinarum (assembly GCA_019113395.1). Lineage (GTDB taxonomy): Bacteria > Bacteroidota > Bacteroidia > Bacteroidales > Rikenellaceae > Rikenella > Rikenella faecigallinarum. The sequence goes on from DXHL01000025.1 coordinate 8,411, forward strand.
ATCCAACCGCTAACGGGGATAAAAATAGCCAGCGCTATCAGGTACGATGTCACACCCGTACTGAGATGAATCACATCCGTCGCGAAGGCATCGGCCATGGCCGGGATAGCGGTATTGACGGCCGTGGTGTCCAGAAACTGCATGAAGAAGGCAATGGCAACCACGAGCGAGACCCGTATGGTGGTGCGTTTATCCATGGTGTTCGGAGCGGGTTAGCCGGCGGAATCGTCCGAGCATCAGCAGGCCTGCCGCCATCAGTCCCACGGGGAATCCCCACCAGATGCCGAAGATGCCTCCGTGGAGCGTGAAACCGCCCAGATAACAGAGCGGCAGCCCCAGAAGAAAGTATCCGACAAAGGAGCTGAGCGCCATGGCCCGCACATCGTTCATCCCGCGCAGGGCATTGGCATAGGTCACTTGGAAGACATCACCGACCTGGAGCGTCAGCAGAATCAACATCAGCACCCGTACAATGCTTGTAACCTCCTGCGGAGCATTGAAAATGGGTCCCATGAGCGGTCGAAGCGCGAGAAACGCACCACAAATGACCACGGCCATGGCGACCATCAACAAAAATCCGGCCTGCACGGTTCGCCGCACCCCTGCCGTATCGTTGCGACCGAAGAAATGACTGACCCGCACCGAGATGGCTGCCCCCGTCCCGTAATAGAGCAGGATACCGAGCGTCGAAACCGACAGAATCACCTGATGCGCCGCCAGTTCCACCGCTCCCAGCCAGCCAATCATCACGCCGCCCAGGCTGAACATCCCGTTCTCAATCCCCATTTGGAGTCCGACCCAGCTTCCCATGCGGGTCAGCGTCCGCAGCACACCGCGCTGCGGACGGCTGCGGCGGAACGACGGGCGATAGCGAAAATAACGCCGCGAATAGAAAAAGACCCACCCAAACGTCACAGGCATTAGCACACGGGTGAGCAGGGTAGCGATGCCCGCTCCTGTCGCCCCCAGCGCCGGAGAGCCCAACTTGCCGTATATCAGGATATAGTTCAACAACACGTTCAGCACGTTGCCCCCCACCATAATATACATCGGCATCCGCGTGTCGGTAATGCCGTCGGCGAACTGTTTGAAGGCATTGAACAGCATCACAAAGGGCAGCGACACCAGTTGCAGCGCAAAATAGGGCCGAATGAGCGGCAGCAGTTCGGCCGGTTGCCCCAGATGCTCGACCTGCCACAGAAGAGCGCCCATTATCCCCATCATCACCACGCCCAGTGCTCCATTCACCAGCAGGCCGTTCTTGAGGAGTTCCCCGATACGGTTCGTGTCGCCCGTGCCGGCACTTTGGCCGACCAGCGGCGTCAGCCCATACGAAAAGCCCAGTCCAAAAAGAATCGGAATATTAAAAACGCTATTGACAAATGAGACTGCCGCCAGGTCAGCCATGGCATAGCGTCCCACCATCAGCCCGTCCATAAAACCGACCACCACAACCCCCAGCTGACCAATCATAATCGGCAGGCCGAGGCGGAGCAGTTCTCGAAAATCGAGACGGTATCGGGACCAGAAAGACATAGATACAAACAAGAGGCTTCAGTGTGCGGCCGCCGCCGTTTCTCTACACGGCAATTCGCTACACGGAGAGCCGTCAAAATTACATATTTTACCCCAAATGGAGGAGCTCCTGGATAGAGAGAGGGGGCGTATCTCGTTAAGATTCGGTTTGCGGCACGGAACGCATCGTGAGACTGATACGCTTGCGCGCCATGTCCACCTCCAGCACCTTGACCCGCACCGCCTGACGCAACCGAACCACATCGGTCGGAGTTTGGACAAAACGGTCAGCCAGCTGCGAGATATGCACCAGCCCGTCCTGTTTCACCCCGATATCGACAAAGACCCCGAAACTGGTCATATTGGTCACAACGCCGGGCAGCACCATCCCCACCTGCAGGTCTTCCATCGTGTGTACTCCGTCGGCAAACTCCACCCGTTGCGCCTCGGTGCGGGGGTCACGCCCCGCTTTGGCCAGTTCGGACAGTACGGATTGCAGCGTTTGGAGCCCTGCCTGTGGCGAGACATAACGTGACAGGTCGATTTTCTTTCGAGTGGCTTCGTCCGCTATCAACGCCTCCACCGAAACTCCCAAATCGGCAGCCATCCGTTCGACCAAAGCATACGACTCGGGGTGAACGGCCGTATTGTCCAAAGGGTTGACAGCCCCCTCGATGCGCAGGAAACCCGCCGACTGTTCGAAAGCCTTTGCACCGAGGCGCGGCACCTGCATCAGTTCGCGCCGCGAACGGAACGGACCGTTCGCGGCACGGTAAGCCACAATATTACCCGCCAACACAGGCCCCAATCCCGACACATAGGTCAGCAGGTGTTTCGAAGCGGTATTGAGGCTCACCCCCACGCGGTTCACACAACTCTCGACCACCGTATCGAGGCTCTTTTTGAGTTTCGTCTGGTCCACATCGTGCTGGTACTGACCCACACCGATGGATTTCGGGTCAATCTTCACCAGCTCGGCCAACGGGTCCATCAGCCGCCGACCAATGGAGACCGACCCGCGCACCGTCACATCACAATCGGGAAACTCCTCACGTGCCGTGGCCGATGCCGAGTAGACCGACGCACCATCCTCGTTCACCAGATGTATTTCCATCGGATTTTTCCCGTCAGCCGCCAGCAGGTGAAGCCCGCGCAGCCACTGTTCCGTTTCACGCCCTGCGGTTCCGCTGCCGACGGCTATCGCCTCGATACGATAGTCGTGCACCATCCGTCGCAGTGCCTCTTCGGCTTCGGCGCGTCGGGCCTGCGGCGGGTGAGGGTAGAGGGTCTCGTGGTGGAGCAGTGTCCCCTGCGCATCGAGACACACCGCCTTGCACCCTGTACGGAAACCCGGGTCGAGTGCCAAAATGCGCTTCTGCCCCAGCGGAGCGGCCAGCAGCAACTGCCGCAGGTTCTCCGCAAAGATGGCAATGGCCTCCTCGTCGGCCCGCTCTTTGGCCGCTCCCAACAACTCCGTCTCAATGGAGGGCTTTATCAACCGTTTTACCCCGTCGGCCACCGCGCTGCAAACCCAGGCTACCGCCTCCCGAGAGGTAGCATCGCGGCGGACAAAGATACGTTCGACACGTTCCTGCAACGCCTCCTCTTCCACAGCCTCCAACCCCAGCGACAGGCTCAACACACCCGCCTTCTCACCCCTCACCATGGCCAACAGCCGATGGCCGGCACACCGCCGCAACGGTTCGTGCCAATCGAAATAGTCGGCAAACTTGGCCGCCTCCTCAGCCGTCGGCTCGACGCCGCGTGCGCGTTTCGAGCCGACCACCCCCTGCGAGGCCATGGTGCGTCGCACACGGTCGCGGGCGGCGGAGGACTCGCTGACCCACTCGGCCACAATATCCGATGCCCCGGCCAGTGCACTCGCCGCATCCGGCACCTCCTCGCCCCGCACAAAACGCCCGGCCAACCGTTCGGGAGCCTCCGTCTGGCGCATCAACAGCGCAGCCAACGGCTCCAGCCCCTTCTCCCGAGCAATCGTGGCACGGGTCCGACGTTTCGGTTTGTAGGGCAGGTAGAGGTCTTCGAGCGTCGCTGCATCCCAACACGCTTCGATGGTTCGGCGCAACTCATCGGTCAGTTTACCTTGCTCTTCAATAGTTTGCAAGACGGTGGTTTTCCGCTTCTCCAGTTCCCGATATCGTTCGTAAGCCTCCCGAATGCGCTCAACAGCCACCTCGTCTAACTCACCGGTCGCCTCCTTACGGTAACGGCTGATAAAGGGCACCGTACACCCGTCATCCAACAGGTGAAGCGTATTTTCGACCCGCCGTACCGGAGCAATACTCAGGTCACGGGCTATCATCTCAGCAAAAGAAACCATCTTGAGAATACCTATATTATGAAATCAAACTCTCTCGGGGGAAATGCAGGTACAAAAATAGACTTTTCCGCCCATAAACTTTTCACTTGGAAAGACCCTCGAAAAATACTATTTTTACTCTGCCATGAGAACACTTCCCGATACCACAGACCATTACGGCGAACTCTACGTGACCCCCATCGGGCACGCCTCGCTCTACATCGAGTACAAAGGCGAGTGCATTGCCGTAGACCCGTACAGCGAAGTGGCCGATTTTTCGACCCTTCCCGAAGCCACGGCCATCCTCCTGACACACGACCATTACGACCACTACGACCCGGATGCCATTCGTGCCATTGCAACGCCTAGGACGACCTTTATTGCACCTCCAATAGTGGCCGACCTGTTGCGTCGCGACGGCTTTACGCAGCCTGTCATTACCCTCAGCAATGGCGAAGCGGCTGAATATGGCGGCACAATTCGCATCGAAGCGGTCGAAGCATACAATTTGGTGCGGGAGCGTGCTCCCGGACAACCCTTTCACCCCAAGGGGGCAGGGAACGGCTATATCCTGACCCTGGACGGTAAACGCATCTATATCGCAGGCGATACGGAACTCACGCCCGAAATGCGCAAGATAAACTTCATCTTCATTGCCTTCCTGCCGCTTATGCTCCCATATACGATGGCCGAAACGGAGTTCATCGAAGCCGCCAAAATTATCGAGCCGGAGTTTCTCTATCCCTACCACTACAGCTCGTTGGACCGAAAGGCCTTGCAGGCAGCACTGCCCAACGTGGTCATACGTTAATCAGGAAGCACCTCAAAAAACAGGCGGGGGCGGACACCACCATAATGGGTTGTCCGCCCCCGCCATTTATTGAGTATAGTTCAACTATTTCGCCAACGCCGCCATCCGCTGCACCAGAGCCGCCGCATAGGCGCCCCAATCGGTAATCGGATGCTGCGCAACGCCTGACTCCACAGCCGCCCGAGCCACCGCAACAGAGACCGCGGTTAGCAACCTTTTATCCAACGGTTTCGGTATCAGATAATCTCGCCCGAACGACAACGCCTCCACTCCGTAAGCCTGCAACATTTCCGCCGGAACAGGCTCTTTGGCCAGCGCCGCAATGGCATGTGCAGCCGCAATCTTCATCGGCTCGTTAATGGCCGTGGCACGCACGTCGAGCGCCCCACGGAAGATATACGGGAAGCCAATCACGTTGTTCACCTGATTGGGGTAGTCGCTGCGCCCTGTCGCAAAAATCAGGTCCGGACGCGAAGCCTTCGCCTCATCATACGGAATCTCGGGGTCGGGGTTGGCCAGCGCAAAGACAATCGGGTCAGGTGCCATTGTCTTCACCATTTCGCCCGTCAGCACCCCCGCTTTCGAAACTCCCAGAAAGACATCCGCCCCGCGCAAGGCGTCGGCCAGTGTCGTCAGGTCACGCACCGTGGCAAACTGCGCTTTTTCGGGCGAGAGATTTGTCCGACGCCGCGTAATCACGCCCTTGCTGTCGCACATCACCAGATTCTCAGGGCGTACCCCCAGCGACAGGTAGAGCTTGGCGCAGGCTGTCGCAGCTGCACCCGCGCCATTTACCACCACCTGTATCCGGTCAATCCGTTTGCCGGCAATCTCCAGCGCATTGAGCAGCGCAGCAGAAGTAATAATAGCCGTACCGTGCTGGTCGTCGTGCATCAGGGGAAGATTGACCTCCTCCTTCAGGCGGCGTTCAATCTCGAAACACTGCGGAGCCTTGATATCTTCCAGGTTAATCCCTCCGAAGGTAGGCGCAATCATCTTCACGGTCTGCACAAACGCTTCGACATCTTCCGTCCCGATTTCAATATCATAGGTATTCACTCCGGCCAAGACCTTAAACAGCAGCCCCTTACCCTCCATAACCGGTTTCGAGGCCTCGGCACCGATGTTGCCCAGTCCGAGTACCGCGGTACCGTTGGAGATAACCGCCACCAGATTTCCCTTGCCCGTATAGTCGTAGACCTTTTCAGGCGTGTCGTAAATCTCCATGCACGGCACAGCCACACCGGGCGTATAGGCCATCGAAAGGTCATGCTGAGTGGCATATGGTTTGGTCGGAACCACACCCAGTTTCCCTTTGGGTTCCGAACGGTGATACTGCAACGCTTCTTCTTTCAGATTTTCCATATTATCGATTCATTTTCAATACGAATTGTAGCCGCACAGCCACAAAATACCTCTGCTGCACGCATCATGCATGTGCAGCGCACAATAAGCCTCCGTCAAGGAAAAATCAACCGCTAATCTTCGCTTCGGCCCGCAGGTTATTGACCATCAGGTGCAGGCGGTTCAGCACATTGACCTCGCTGACACCGCTGTCGAAGTCCAGAAAGAGCAGCCCCATTTGCGGGAAACGGTCGCGAATCTTCTTTTCGATGCCTTTCGAAATCACGTGGTTGGCAATACACCCGAAGGGTTGCAGGCTGATGACATGATGCACGCCCGAATGGGCAAAGCCCACCATTTCGGCCGCTATCAACCACCCCTCGCCAAATTGTGCCGTCAGGGGAATAACCGTCGAAGCCTCTTCAGCCTCCGCAAAGATATTGCCGAACGGAATGTAGTAACGGAACGCCCCGCAAACCTGATTGGCCCGCTCCACATAGCCGTTTGCCCAACGGAAGAGACGGTTGAAGACAAACTCCGGAATCCACGAGTTGCCCGAGAGGTGCGCCTTGCGATTGACTTTACGATTAACAAAGGCCTGCATAAAGAAGTTGATGATGGTCGGCGGAACCACTTCGAGTCCTTCGCCGGCCAACCATTGCAGGATATCTTTATGGCTGAATGAGTTGAGTTTCAAGTATATTTCACCGACTACCCCCACACGAGGACGAGGCGCGGCGTCGGGAACCACAATCCCGTCGAACGCTGCAGCCGCTTCGGCCAAAAGGCCGAACAACGCATCCGTATCGCGCCGCTCGATATAGGAAAGTGCCCGCGTGATATACGTTTTCCGCAGCTGTTCCGCTTCACCTTGGGTCCGTTCGCGCACCACGGCAGCATAATAGAACTTGGCCATGCAATCCCCATACAACAAGGCAGCAAGGGCAGTGGGAGCCATTTTGAACCAGTTGATTTTCAGCCCCGACTCCAGCTCACCTCCCGAAGTAAGCGACAGCACCGGCACCTGGGCATAGCCCGCATCGACCACCGCCTTTTTGAGCAGGGTCAGGTAGTTGGTGGCACGACACTGCCCGCCGGTCTGGGTCACGATGAGTGCCACGCGGTCCGGGTCATACCGTCCCGATTCGAGCGCCTTAACCAGGTCACCCACCACCAAGGTAGCCGGATAGCACACCTCATTATTGGCATACTTGAGCCCGCAATCCACCGTCGCCCCATCGGGTCGCGGCAGCGTCTCGGCATCGTAGCCCGCCGCACGGAACAGCGCCTCGATAACCTCCGCATGGGCATCCGAGAAGTGGGGCAGAAGGAGCGTGCGTCCCCGTTCCGCCCGGGTATAGGGTTTGGTGGTCACAAACGGCTGGACACTATCCAAAGCCGTTTGGGATTTGAATTTCAGGCTTTCGATAAGCGACCGCACACGCAGTTTGAGTGACCCGATGTTGTTCACATCGTCAATTTTGAGGATGGTCAGCGTTTTGCCGTGCCGTTTCAGGATGGCCCGCACCTCGTCCAGCAGGAAGGCATCGGGTCCGCAGCCGAACGAGGTCATCTGCACGAAATGCACATCATCGCCCTGTTCGGCTACCCACTGTGCCGCCCGCAGGATACGGCTGACGTAACTCCACTGCGGAACGGAGTGAACATGCGTGATGTCGAGCGTATCGTTGTCGCGCACCACGTCTTCCGAAATCACATTCGCACCGAAACCGGCAATCATGTCCGACAGCTTGTGTTGGATAAGCGGGTCGGTATGATAGGGTCTTCCGGCCAGCAGGACGGTCAGCCTGCCCTGTCGTTTGCTGCGCTCCAGAAGACGCAGGTTTTCGGTCTTGATATAGGAACGGTACTGTTCCTGAGCCTGAAGAGCCTTATCGAGCGCGCGCTTGGTTTGCGCATCGTCCACCCCCAGCGTGCGGAGGTAGTCGCGACAACAGCGATATAGTCCCTTGCGGTCTTTGAAGGTCACGGTCGGGTCATCCAACGCAATACCGTACGTTTTTTCCGTATTGATTGAGTTTCTCAGCACCTCGGCATAGCCCGACACCACGGGGCAGTTGAAACTGTTGATTTCCTGCTCTCCGTCACGTGCTTCGTAGACGGTAAACGGGTAAAAGATGCGGTCCACGCCGCGTTCCACTAAGTCGAAGATATGGCTGTGGGAGAGTTTTGCCGGAAAGCAGATGTTATCCGACATCACCGAACCGACCCCCCGTTCGTAGCCACGCATGGTGGAAGGGGAGGAGAGTACCACACGGAAACCGCACTCGGTGAAGAGGGTGTGCCAGAAGGGATAATCTTCGTACATTCCCAGCATCCGCGGAATCCCAATGGTTAATTGCCCCTTATCGGCCGACGGACGGTCGAACACCAACTCGTATTTCTTCGGATAGATGTTTTCCCCCGTGCGACTCTCCGCCCCGCGGTTCGTAAACACCTTCTCACACTTGTTGCCCGAATAGTAGACATTCCCGTTGTTAAACGTATAACGGGTCACAAAACACTGGTTCTCGCACCCGTGACACTGCGTCTGCCGCGCCGTATAGTCGGCCGTCTGCAACATCTGCGAGAGGGGAGTGGAGGCGGTCATTCCTGCCTCAGCCTGCGCCTTTGCATAAAGCGCGCACCCGAACGCCCCCATCAATTCGGGAATATCGGTAAACGAAACCGACACACCCGTCAGTTTCTCAAAGGCCCGCACTATCGAACGATTGCGCATCGTTCCGCCCTGTACCACCAGATGCTCGCCGAGTTCGGCCAGATTTTTGATTTTCAAAACCTTGTACAAACAGTTCTTCACCACCGAATAGGCCAATCCGGCCGAAATATCCGACACCGAAGCCCCTTCGCGCAGGAACTGTTTGACTTTGGAGTTCATGAAGACCGTACAGCGGGTCCCGAGGTCGCACGGCGCCTCGGCCGTGCAAGCCATCGTCGCGAAGTCGGCCACCGTGTGCTGCAGCGACCCGGCAAAGGCCGAGATAAACGACCCGCAGCCCGACGAACAGGCTTCGTTGATTTCGACCCGATAGAGTGCCCCGTTTTCCACAAACAGCGCCTTCATATCCTGCCCGCCGATGTCGAGGATAAACGAGACTTCGGGGTCCACCTGCCTGGCTGCCAGGTAGTGGGCGATGGTTTCGATAATGCCCCCCTTCAGGCCGAAAGCCGCACGCAGCAGGTCTTCGCCGTAGCCCGTCGAACAACTGCTCTGCACACGGATGTTTTTACCCGCTGCCGCAGCCGTATCCAGAAACTGTTGCAACCCCTTCTGTGCCGCCGCTATCGGATTCCCTTCGTTGTTGGCATAATACGAGAAGAGTATCCGCTCCTGCCGGTCAATGGCCACAATCTTCGTGGTAGTCGAACCCGAGTCAATACCCAGGTAGCACGTGCCGTCGCTCTCCTCCATCGCCACACGCGGCAAATGGGTCTCCCGCTTGTTCGCCTCCCACGCCTGCAACTCCGCCTCGTCCCGAAAGAGCGGCTCCAAGCGATGGGTCTTCACCAGATTGCCGGTCTGGTCACCCCGCCGCAAGCTGTCGATAAATTCCGAGATTTGAATGCCCTGTTCGCCCTTCGACGGCGAGAGCGCCGCCCCCCAGGCCGAGACAACCGACGCATTCTCCGGCACGATATATTCCCCCTCTTTCAGGCCCAGATAACGCACAAAAGCCTCGCGCAGGGCCGGCGTAAAGGCAAACGGCCCGCCGCAAAACAGCACTTGCGGCTGCACCGAAAAGCCGTGCGAGAGGGTCGTAATCGTCTGCACCGCCACCGCATGGAACACCGATGCTGACACATCGGCCTTGCTCACATTGCGGGCAATAAGGTTTTGAATATCGGTTTTCGAGAAGACCCCGCACCGCGAGGCAATCGGGTGAATCTTGGTGTCGGGTTCGAGCGCCAGGCGGCTCATCTCATCGACCGAGCAGCCCAACAGCGTAGCCATCTGGTCAATAAAAGCTCCCGTACCTCCCGCACAGTTGCCGCTCATGCGCATATCGGGCAGCGCACCTTCCGAGAAAAAAACCATTTTGGCATCTTCACCGCCAATATCGATGAGGGTTTTAATCTGCGGATATACGCTGCGTATAAGGTTTGTCGCCGAGACCACCTCCTGCTCGAAAGGCAGCAGAAAACGCTCGGCAATACCCATCCCGGCCGAACCCGTTACTGTCAGCAGCAGAAGGCCTTCGCCTACCTGTTCACGTGCCTGGCTGAAAAGCGCAGCCGCAGTCCCCAATACATCGGCATGATGACGCTTATATGCGGAGTAGAGGATGGCTCCCGCCTCATCGACCAGCACCAGTTTGGCGGTCGTCGAGCCCACGTCCAAACCGGCCCGAATAGTCGTTTTGTTTGTCATGGTCATTCATCGACTCGCACTGTCTACACGAGTGGTGCCAAAATTAACAAAAATTTACGGAATATGCCGTGCACCGATTATACGCAAATAGGCATTCAAGAATAGCACAAAACTACATATATATAATACAAATCATGGATACGCTTTCCATTCTGTTGAAAAAATACAATATTTCATTTCCCAAATGACACCCCATATATCAATTCAATTTTTACATACATGAAAAACAAACTTTTTTACATAACGATTTTCCTGTTGTCAGCCGCATTGAGCGCATGCCGCATGGACAAGCCGGAACCCGTACCCAGCGGACAGAGTTGTGCCATCCGGCTGGAGGTGAATCGTGAACGGACTATCCAGGAGGAGGAAAAGCCTATGGCCGCCCATAAAGCGGCCTCGACCGACTTGTACGGCATTCAGGTCTACAAAAAAGGACTCTCTTCATATAGTAAATATGCCTACGGAATTTACGATGACGTGGAGAATATCTATTTGGATTTAACGGCCGGTACAACCTATAAAATTGAGATGACACTGATACCGAACGGAAAAAATCTTATCGCCAGCGAGTCGAACGGCGGTTATTACGAGCCGTTTATCGTAGGCGGTTTCAGCCCCACCCCCGGAGCCATAACCAATCAAATGACCAAAACCTTAAACAATTACTTGGAAGGCTTGTCGACGGGTTTCGCTACGATTACAACAGCCGACGGACAAAGCGCAGGTTACAATCGTCCTCCCATCAGCCGTTTTTACGGCGTAGTAGAGGAGTTCACCCCCACCACGGACACCCGCCTGACCATAGACCTCAAATGGGTTTGTTTCGGACTGACGATAGCACCCGAAGGGCTTACCGACGGACACATCGAGGTGGAAATGGAGGGCGCTCCGACCCTAACCGTGACCCCCGAAAACCCCGACGCCGTCACCAAACAGATATTCACCTTCGACCATTCGCTGAGCAGTGACGACTGGCGCGCCGACGACTACTCGGAGAGTGTGCCGATAAGCGTCACCTGGGTGAAGTCCGACGGCACACGCATCGTCTTCCGCGACCAATCCACCCCCACCACACTCAAACGTAAAATCAATACCATCCTCTCGTTATCCCTGGGCGAAGAGACCTCGAACAGCAACGTCACCATCAACCGCGAAGAGGAAATCCTCACGGACCAGGTCGAAGTGATTGTCCGTCCGTAAAAAAATACTATATTCGCCTTGTAACCCTTTTAGAAAAACCGTTACAGGACAATGGAAATCGTCATTATTGTCCTGCTGCTCCTTTTGAACGGCGTATTCGCGATGTATGAATTCGCGCTGGTGTCGAGCAGCAGGGCACGCCTCAAAAACGAAGCGGCCAGGGGCAGCCGCAAAGCACAAACCACACTCCGGCTCCTCGATGAACCGGAAAAAATCCTCTCCACCATCCAAATCGGCATTACGCTGGTCGGTATCGTCTCCGGGGCCTTCGGGGGCGTCGCGCTGGCCGACGATGTCAAACCCCTCTTCGAAAAGGTCCCCCCTCTGGCTCCCTATGCCCGTGACCTGGCCATGATTACGGTGGTGGCGCTTATCACCTATCTCTCGCTGATTATCGGAGAGCTGGTCCCGAAATCCATCGCACTCGGGAATCCCGAACGGGTCGCTATGCTGCTGACCCCTGCCATGATTGGACTGACCAAGATATCCTATCCTTTTGTCTGGCTGCTGAGCGTCTCGACCAAACTGGTTAATCGCATCCTCGGCATCAAAAGCGGCGATGAACGCTCCATGACTGAAGACGAGATTAAGATGATTATCCGCCAGAGTACCGAACAGGGTATTCTGGAAAAGGAAGAGACCGAGATGATTCACGACGTGTTTCGCTTTACCGACAAACACGCCAATGAACTGATGACCCACCGCAAAGACCTCGTCTATCTCTACACGCGGCAGAGCAGGGAAGAGGTGCTCGAAACGATTGCCACGGCCCACTTCAGTCGTTATCTGCTGTGCGGCGAGGCCAATTCGGACGACATTATCGGGATGGTCTCCGTGAAGGACATTATCAGCCTGTGGCACGAGGGAAAAGAGTTTGACCTGCGCACAGTAGCCACTGAACCGCTGCTGGTGCCCGAAAACCTGACGGCAAACCGCGTGCTGGAGCTCTTCAAGCAGCACAAGTGCAGCTTTGCTGCCGTGATTAGCGAATACGGTTTAATTGAGGGGGTCATCACCCTCCACGACCTGGCAGAAAGCATCCTGGGTGAGGTCCCCGACGAAAGCAGCGTCGATGAGCCCGGGTATATGGTACGCGAGGATGGAACCATTTTGGTGGACGGGGCATACAGTGTGGATGACTTTATGGAGGAGATGGAGATTGTCGGGATTGAAGACCTGCAAAAAGAGGACTTCAACACGCTGAGCGGTCTGGCCATGTTCCTGCTGGGGCGCATCCCGACGGAAGGAGACCAATTCGACTACCGTAACCTCCATTTCGAGGTGGTGGATATGGATGCGAGCCGTGTGGACAAATTGCTGGTTACGAAGCGACCCGTCGAGGGGTTGTAACGGGTCGGTATATATCCTGTGCATATACGCAAGCGGGGTGGGCATATTTGAAATATGCCCACCCCGCGTACTTTATCAGGATACAGCCCCTACAAATGAATCGCCTCGTTATGGGCCGCTGCAGCGGCCTCCATCACCCCCTCCGACATCGTCGGGTGGGGGTGAATCGTGCGGATAATGTCCGCAGCCTTTGTCCCCAGGGTCATCCCCAAGGCTAATTCCGCGACCATCTCCGTCACATTCAGGCCAAAGAGGTGCGCACCGAGCAGCGTATCCGTTTCGGCATCGAAAACCAGTTTGACCATCCCGTCCCGATTGCCTGCCGCCGTGGCCTTACCTGATGCCGTATAGGGGAATTTGCCCACCCGAACCGTATAGCCGCGCTCGACGGCCTGTGCCTCGGTCAGCCCCACGGAAGACACCTCGGGGGTGGTGTAAATGCACGACGGAATGACATTGTAGTTCACCGGTTGCGGATTGCGCCCCGCAATAAATTCGGCACAATGCACCGCCTCGGCTGTCGCCACATGAGCCAGTGCCGCAGTCGGGATAATATCCCCGATGGCATAAACCCCCTCTGCAGAAGTCCGATAGTGCTCATCTACCACCACCTTGCCGCGTTCGGTCCGTACCCCGGCCTGCTCCAATCCGATATGTTCGATATTGGCCGAAACTCCCACCGCCGACAGTACCACATCAGCTTCGAGCTCCTGTTCGCCCTTTTTCCCGGCCACCGTCACACGGCAACCCGCCTCCGTCGAGGTCACATTTTTCACCTCGGTAGCCGTCATCACCGTGATTTTCGCCTTGCGGAACGCACGTTCCAGCAGCTTCGAAATCTCTTCGTCTTCCAACGGAGCCAGCGTCGGCGCATACTCCACTATCGTGACCTTCGTCCCCAACGAACTGAAGAAGGTGGCAAACTCGGCCCCAATCGCCCCTGAGCCAATCACCACCATCGAAGTGGGAAGACGGGTCAGCATCAGCGCCTCCCGTGAGGTAATCACCCGTTCCCCGTCAACCGGGATAAACGGGAACTCCCGCGGACGGGCTCCTGTAGCCAAAATAATATGCTTAGCCTCATAGCGTGTCGTGGTTCCATCTTCCGCCGTCACATCCACCGTATGAGGTACGTCGGTCAGAACACCCGTCCCCACCAGCACCTCCACCTGATTCTTTTTCAGCAGGAAATCAATCCCTTTGCTCATCTGCTCCGCCACAGCACGACTGCGGCTGACCATCGCCGGCAGGTCGGCCGTCAGCGCCCCTTCGGCCACCGTCACCCCATACTCCGCCGCGTGCGACGCGTAACGAAACACCTCGGCACTCTTCAACAACGCTTTCGTAGGGATACACCCCCAGTTCAGGCACGTTCCGCCCAATTCGGCACGTTCGACTACCGCAGTGCGCAACCCCAGTTGCGCACTGCGAATCGCTGCAGCATACCCGCCCGGGCCGCTGCCGATGACAATCACATCGTATGACATATGACTTTGTTCAGTTTATATGGCGTGTGTAAATTAACGAGGCAGAATATTCTGGCTCGAACGAGGATTGTAGAGCGGATTAACCTCCATCCGCCGTTTGGGTTTGGGCACTTCGTCCAGGTAATCTGGACGACGCCGATAGACCTCGCTGTAATCAAAATAGTATCCCTTGTCCCGTTTGTTCGGCATATTGTAAACCGGTGCATATTCGACGGTCCGACTCAAGACAATAAATTTATTGTACTGTGCCCCGAGCAGGTTCAACACATCCTCCGCATCGCGCATATATATCACATACCACGGAGACTCTTCGCGCAGGCCGCTGCCCGTCGAGCGAATGGCCGCGTAAATACCCTGAATCTTAAACATCTGCGCTTCGGCTCGCTCGGGTTCATCGAGCATCTGGTAGGCAAAGGCCAGGACATTCAGGTCGCGCATACTGAAAGGCTCCTCGCGCAGCAGTGCCCGCGCAAACTCCACCATCCGCCGATAGTCGTCGGCTTCGAGTGCCGTCTTTTGCCCAAAAATATTTTGGAGGCTGTCGGCATACGGGGAATTAAGCAACGGTTTGTAACCGGGTTGTTCGGGATAGCCGTAGTAGAGGTGGCGGAAATCTTCGAGTGTCAGGGTCGTATCTCCCCGCTCGTAGCGGCTCATTAGCGTGGGGTAGTAATACGGAGAAGTCGGATTGGCCGTTTCGGCCCAGATGGCTTCATAACGAGGGGCTTCACTGCGGAGCGAGTCGGCCGTTTGCGCCTGCGCCGCATGCCCGAACAGACAGGCTGCACAAAAGAGAAAGAGATAGTTACGCATATAGCTGATAGTTAAAAAAAGTGCCTTGTACCGCCTGCAAACAAGCGACACAAGGCAAAGATACAAAGAATAGCGCACTTAATATACGACCGTTGCAACCGAGCGAGCAGCACAGCCGTTACAAGCCGTATTTGTCGATTTGATAGCGTATTTTCTGGCAGAGGGCTTCGCTGGCCGGCACGAGCGGCAGACGAAGGTTATTGGCCATCAAGCCCTTGATAGCCAAAGCTGCTTTTACCCCCACCGGATTTCCCTCGGCAAAGAGCAGGTCGGTCACCTCGTGCAACGTGAGGTTCAGCGGAGCCGCCTGATGGATATTCCCCGCCAATGTGGCGTGAATCATGCAGCAAAAGGTATCCGGGAACGCATTGGCCGATACCGAAATCACCCCGTCACCTCCCATCGCCACGGTAGCCATGGAGAGATTGTCTTCGCCCGAAAGGACAAAGAACCCTTCAGGACGGTCACGCAGAATATAGGCCGCCTGCGACAGATTCCCAGAGGCTTCCTTCACGGCAATCGCCTTGCCCGGGAAAGCATGGGCCAGTTTCAGGGTCGTTTCAGCCGTCATATTGACGCCCGTACGCCCCGGTACGTTATATAGAATCACAGGCAGCGGCGAAGCCTCCAGCACCGCACTGAAATGAGCAAACAGCCCATTCTGGTTCGGTTTGTTGTAATAAGGAGTCACCGACAATATCGCACTCACACCGCTCAGGTCGAAGGTCTGCAACGAACGAATCACCTCGGCCGTATTGTTCCCTCCGATACCCACCACTATCGGCAGGTTGCCGATGTTGTGGGCCACACAATGGCGCACCACATGATGTTTCTCTTCGGTGGTCATGGTGGCCGGTTCACCCGTGGTACCCAAGACCACCAGGTAATCGACCCCGCCAGTCGTGACATGTTCGATAAGGGCAGTCAGGGCAGGGTAGTCCACCTGTCCGCCGTCGGTGAAGGGCGTTACCAGCGCTACGCCGACACCCCTGAGGTTAAGTGACATGATTACGCGTTAGGTTAATTTAAGGTAGTGCAAAGGTAAATTTATTCCGTTTCAAAACAGGCATCCACACCGCTTTTTCCACTAAAAGAGGGTCGGTTGTTGAATTTTCAACACCTCAGCCTCCTGCTCCGCACCCTCACTGATAAGCGACATAAATTCCGCCTCACTGATTATCCGAACACCCAGTTTGGTGGCCGTTTCGAGTTTCTTCGGACCGATGCCCGAGCCCGCCAAAAGATAGTCCGTGGTCTTCGACACGCTGCTCT
This sequence comes from Candidatus Rikenella faecigallinarum, assembly GCA_019113395.1. GTDB lineage: Bacteria > Bacteroidota > Bacteroidia > Bacteroidales > Rikenellaceae > Rikenella > Rikenella faecigallinarum. The sequence goes on from DXHL01000025.1 coordinate 24,913, forward strand.
GGTTTGTTCCCGAATGACGCTCGATAAGCTCCTTCAACTCCGGTCGCGAGTGGTGTTCGAACGTGCCCGAAATCACAATCTTCTTCCCGGCCAACGCTGCCGAAAGTTTCTCGGTCTGCTGCGCCTCCAGCTGAACACCCGCCCGACGCAACCGCTCCACAATGTCGCGGTTGCGCGGGTCGGCAAAATAGGCCAGAATGCTGTCCGCAATCTTTTCGCCCACCTCTTCGACCTCCAGCAGGGCTTCGCGCGAGGCACTCATCAGCGCATCGATGGAGGGAATGGCCGCAGCCAGTTTTTTGGCCGTTGTCTCGCCCACATACCGTATCCCGATGGCAAACAACACCCGTGCATACGGAATCTCCCGAGAACGGGATATACTCTCCACCAGATGTTCGGCCGACCGCTGTCCCTGCCGTTCCAACGGCACCAGCTCTTCCACCCGCAGGTCATACAAATTGGCCACATCGTGCACCATACCCTTGTTATAGAGCAGCTGGACCGTTTCGTCACCCAAGCCGTCGATATTCATCGCCTTGCGCGAAATGAAATGGACAATCCGCCCCACAATCTGCGGCGGACACCCCGTGGCATTGGGGCAGTAGTGTTTGACCTCGTCGGCCTCCTTCACCAGCGCCGTTCCGCACTCCGGACAATGCGTAATATAACGGAACGACTCGCTTGCCGCCGGACGTTGCGACAAATCGACCCCGACAATCTTCGGAATAATCTCCCCGCCCTTTTCCACCAGCACCATATCCCCAACCCGAATATCAAGCAGTTCGATTTGCTCGGCATTGTGCAGCGAAGCGCGTTTGACGGTTGTCCCGGCCAGCCGCACCGGCTCCAGGTTGGCCACGGGCGTAATGGCCCCCGTCCGCCCCACCTGAAAATCTATCGACACCAGACGCGTCGCCGCCTGCTCAGCCTTGAACTTGTAAGCGACGGCCCAGCGCGGCGCCTTGGCCGTCGCTCCCAGGTCGCGCTGCAGGTAGGTGTCATCGACTTTTATGACCGCACCATCCGTCTCATACGGCAATTTATGCCGCTCGGTATCCCAATAGTGGATATACTCCATGATTTCCTCCACCGAACGGCACAACCGCACGGCCGACGAGGTCTTGAAGCCCCAACTCTTCAGTTTCTGCAGCGTCTCATAATGCGACGGTGCCACCGGCGCATCGGCCTGCACGGCATACAACACCGCCTCCAATCCCCGCTGCGCCACTACCACGGGATTCTGCTGTTTCAACGTCCCCGCCGCCGCATTGCGCGGGTTGGCAAACGGCTCCTCACCGATATCGGCCCGTTCGGCGTTCAATCGGTCGAAACTCTCGTGAGGCATATATATCTCGCCCCGAACCTCCATATACGCAGGCCACCCCTCGTCCTGCAGGGTCATCGGGATGCTGCGAATGGTGCGCACGTTGGCCGACACATCGTCGCCCACCGTCCCGTCGCCCCGCGTCACGGCCCGCACAAACCGCCCCTCCTCGTAAGTCAGGCTGATGGCCGTCCCGTCGAACTTCAACTCACAACAGTAGTCCGTCGGTTTCTGTGCCTCCCGCTCAATCCGTGCCACAAACTCCCGCACCTCCTCCTCCGAATAGGTATTGGCCAGCGACAACATCGCATACCGATGCCGCACCGCCTCGAACTCCCGCGTCAGGTCGCTCCCCACCCGTCGGGTAGGGGAGTTGGGGTCGGCAAACTCCGGATGTGCCGCCTCCAAAACCGTCAGTTCCGCCATCAACGTATCGTATTCCCGGTCTTCGGCTGCCGGTGCGTTCAATACATAATAATGATAGTTCAACCGCTCCAAAACCCGTCGCAGGTGTTCGATTTGCTCTTTTACGTCGTTCATAATCATGATAAAACGTTTGTCCCGACCGTCGGGACATCGTTCAAAGGTAACAAATCGCCTGTGGAAAGAAAAACGACACAATTTTTTGGAGGTTCTAATTTTTGCGTATACTTGTAGAAAATTTCTAACGTCAAGACTACGCACAGGAAAGATTATGGCAACCAAAGCGGCTACTAACAAGAAGCGAGTGATAATCAGCCACGCGAATTTGAGTCCGGAACTGCTCGAAGCATTCAAGGCAGCCTACCCCGCAGGGTACAGCGACGCCATGATACGCATCGACAAACCCTCGGGCGATTTTTTTTATGCTGTGCCGTTCGAGACCGACGAGATTAGCTACCTGGTCAAAGTCGATGTCAAAATAGACACCAAACCCGAAGAGGAACTCGACAAAGACTATTACGACGACGAAGACGGTGAGATATCCGGTGCCGACCAGATTGCCGATACTCCCGACGAAGACGACGATGAATAGAAACAGACGATACAGCAACGGCGTTATCACCGTCATCTGGCAACCGGCTGAATGTATCCACTCGGGAGCCTGTTTCGGGTCGCTGCGCAAGGTGTTCGACCCGATTAAACGGCCGTGGATAAACATGGAGGGGGGAACGACCGAAGAGATTATTGCGGCTGTAGAGCGGTGTCCGACCCGTGCGCTGACCTTCTGTTGGAACGACCCCGAACGGATGATACCCGGTCTGGAACACTCCAAAAAACTGATTGAGGCGGCAGATATTCCGGCATTGTTTCCGGCTGAAAATCGGGACGATGAGGCGGATGCTGCCAAAAACCAACCCGAGCCGGCAGCAAAGATTACTTTTCGTGAGGGAGGACCACTGGTGGTAGAAGGAAGTTTCACCATTGTGGACGGAGCAGGGAACCTGATTCAACCGAAACTCAAAATGGCATCCTTCTGCCGCTGCGGGCTCTCCGACAGCCAGCCCTTCTGCGACGGCGCCCATTTCAAGGCAGGTTTTCGCAAATAATTTTCCGCTCGCACACCAACTTTTCAAGGGAGGTACTGTTCACGTACCTCCCTTTTTTTGCGTAAAATCGCCGGCATTTCGGGGAAATTTTCCAACCTCTGTTCCTAAATTGCCCCAAATCACCTACCTTAGTAGACATGGAACAGAGCAACTACACCATTGACATCACCCCGCACCAGTGCGCAGGATGCTACCGTTGCGTGCGCGCCTGCAGCACCGGTGCCATCACCGTCCACAACCACCGGGCCTCCATCGCCCAGGAAGAGTGTACGCGTTGTGGCAGTTGCCTGCAGGCCTGTCCGCACGGCATGATTGCCGTGCGAGACGATACGGCCGTGGTCCGAAAGTTACTGAAAGGGGCAGACCCCGTATTCGTCTCGCTCGACCCCTTGTGGGTCGGCGAGTATCCGGCCATCACCCCGCAACGAATGGTCGAAGCCCTGACCCTGCTCGGCTTTGCCGGAGTGGGAGAGACCCTGCTCGGACAAATCCAGTACGACGAAGCAGTACGCGAACAACTCCAACGCAACCCGCGAACCGCCATCTCGACCCGCTGTCCAGTTGTCGTGCGGCTCCTCCAGCACCACTATCCCGAACTGGCGGAACGGCTGCTGCCCGTGGCTCATCCGGCCACGCTGCACGCCCGCATGATACGCCGCTGGAACGGACAAACGGCCAAAGTCGTGTATATTACCCCCTGTGTAGCGGCCAAACCCAACCCCGATGAAATCAGCGAACTGGACGCTGTCCTGACCTTCGACGAACTGCGTCGCTGGATGAGGGAAGAGGGCGTAGAGTTTGACCTGATACCGGGAAACGCCGGCTATCGCTTTACTCCCGGCGAAGCCGACTACAACCCTCACCGCACCCCGGACGACACGGCTACCCATATCCGTTGTTCGGGACTTTCGGCCGTGCGCGAACTGCTCAAAAAATCGACACTCCATGCAACCGGCGACACACGGGAGCCCGTTTTGCTGGAGTTGTGGGGTTGTACGGGAGGATGCGCCGGCGCACACAGCGAACAACCCGCCTCGACACTCGAGAAAATACTCGCCTGCCGACGATTCTATCACGAACGAACTCTCGAAAATCCCATCTATAAATTTCCCTTTATCGCCACCGTCGCCTCCTATGCGGCGGAACCTGCTGCACGGTTCCAAGTGGCCGCCTCGCAAATCGAAACCGCCCTGGCCTCCATCGGCAAATACACCGAACGGGACATGCACAATTGCAACGGATGCGGATACGAAACGTGTCGCGATTTTGCTCGCGCGCTCTGCATCGGCCGCGCAGAACCCGAAATGTGTCTGAGTTACACGCGTGCCTTGGCTCAAAAGAAATTCTCGGCCCTGCTGAAACGGATGCCTTCGGGGGTGATGCTGGTCGACGGCGAACGCAAAATTGTCGAAGCCAACCGTCACATGGCTCACCTGCTCGGGCCGCAGGTCGAACAGTTGTTCGACAAGCGGCCGGGGCTGCGCCGGGTACCGCTGCAGGAGGTGGCACCGTTTGGCGAACTGCTCGACGAAGCCTTCCGCACCGGACGGGAAATAGCCGAACAGGACATTCGGCTGAAAGGCAAACTGCTGCACATCTCCACGTTCACCATAGAGCCGCATACCCTCATCGGGATTCTGGTCAGCAACCTGACAATCAGTGGCGTACAGAGCGACGAAATGATACAGCGCACCCGTCGGGTGATGCGCGAAAACCTCGAAACCGTCCAACGCATAGCCTGTCTGCTGGGCGAAAACGCTTCACGCACGGAAGCCATCCTGAACTCCATTGTGACCGCAGCCGCCGATGACCATGAAGCCCGATAAAGAGACCTATTTTATTGAAGCCGAAAGCAGCCAACGCACCGAAAGCGGGTCATTTGCCAGCGGTGACATCTGCATGACACGCCGTACGGACGACGGCCGCACCCTGTTGGTGCTGGCCCACGGACGGGGCAGCGGCATTCAGGCGCATGTCACGGCAGCGGTAGTCTCCTCGATGATAACGGCCTATGCACTGCGCAATACCCCGATACAACAGGCTGTCCATGCCGTATTAAACACTTTCGGAGGATACGAGAGTACGACGGCCGCGTCGTTTATGGTGGCCGAGATTCGGACCGACGGGGGAGTGCGTGTGGCGGAATACGGGACGGCTCCTTTCCTGCTGTTCCGTGAGGGGCATGTTACCCAGGAGAGCGATGCCATGGAACGCGAGGAGCGCACCCTGACCCTGGACAACGGCGAACAACACACCCTGCGGCTCAGCCGTTTCGAGGCACAGCCCGAAGACCGCCTGCTGTTCGTCACGCGCAGCGTCCTGCGCTCCGGCAGCGGCACACAGCGGCTGCCCGAAGGGTGGGGCAGTCGCGGCATCACAACCTTTGTAGCCGACCTGTTGCGCGAAAACCCCTCCATATCGGCACGCGAAATGGCTACGGCCGTTATCAACCGTGCCGAAGCCAACGACCTCTTTGTCGTCAAAAACGACCTGAGCTGCATGGGAGTCTACTTCCGCCAACCGCGGAGGCTGTTACTCTGTTCAGGGCCCCCGTTCAACGAATCCAACGACCGCAAACTCGCCGAGCGAGTCGCTTCATGGCAGGGAACCACCGTCATCTGCGGCGGTACCACCGCCGCCATCGTAGCACGCGAACTGCGCCGGGAAATCAGCGTCAATCTGCGCCGCGACATCTCGGGCCTCCCCCCGACCTCCTCCATGCCCGGCGTCAATCTCATTACCGAAGGGGTGCTGACGCTGGCCCGCGTCAAAAGCCTCCTCGAACAAACCTCATCCTCCGAACTCTCCGGACACGGCACTGACTACGAACTGACCCGCATCCTGCTCAGCCACGACTGCATCGACTTTGTCGTCGGCACCCGCATCAACCCCCAACACCAAGACCCGGAACTGCCCGTGGAACTCGAACTGCGCCGAAACGTCATCAAAGAGATTGCCCGACTGCTGCAAACCAAATTCCTGAAAGAAACACGCATCGAATACCTCTGACACCCCGGACCGACCATCCTGAAAAATTACCTGAAAAATCGTATCTTTGAACCCACACTGAAAAGACCCTGTTCACATGGAGAAACTGACCGTTCAAATCTGCACCGGAACCCTCTGCTACATCATGGGTGGTTCGGAACTGCAACTGCTGGGCGAATACCTGCCCGAGACACTGGCCGACAAAGTCGAAATACGCGGAGCCACCTGCCTCGACATCTGCAACCAGGAGGGCAAAGGAAAGGCTCCGTATGTACTGGTGGGTGACGAACTGATAACAGGAGCCACCGTGGCCAAAGTCGTGGAAGCCATCAAACAGAAAATCGGATAACACCTCACATCCCCCTGACAGAACCCGCTATGGCTGTTACGAACAATACCATGATTCTGCGCCGTGAACTGCTCACGCGCATCATCAAACTGCTCCACGAGAACACCCTCGAAGAAAACATCGACCGTATCCCGTACCAAATGCGTCCCAAAGGGTACGAAGAGGTGTCGCGATGCTGCATCTACAAAGACCGCGCCATGCTCAAATATCGCGCCATGGGCGTCCTCGGCTTCGGCATCGACGAAGAAGAGGACGAAATGACCTCCCTGGCCGAATATACCCGGATGGCCTTCCAACGTGAACACGTATCGGAAAACCCGCTCTCGGTGATGACCGATGCCTGCTCGGCTTGCGTCAAGGTCAATTACGTGGTGACCAACATGTGCCGCGGCTGCGTGGCGAGACCCTGCGAGGTGAACTGCAACAAAAACGCCATTCACTTTGTCAACGGACAGGCACATATCGACCCCGACAAATGCGTGAACTGCGGCCTCTGCATGAAAAACTGCCCGTTCCACGCCATCATCTATATCCCCGTGCCATGCGAAGAGTCCTGCCCCGTGGGAGCCATCAGCAAAGACGAACACGGCAAAGAACATATCGACCCGGACAAATGTATCTACTGCGGCCGCTGCCTCTCGGCATGCCCCTTCGGCGCCGTGGTCGAAAAATCACACCTGGTCGAACTCTTCAAGGCTTTCCGCTCCGACAAACCCACCGTGGCACTCGTGGCGCCGGCAGTGGCCGGACAGTTCAAAACCTCGCTCGGCAATATTATGGGAGCCATCAAACAGCTCGGCTTTGACGACGTGATTGAAGTGGCCAAAGGTGCAGACGTAACCACTACCAACGAAGCTGCCGAATTTGCCGAAAAAGTGCTCGAAGAGGGACAGCCCTTCATGACCACCTCGTGCTGCCCGTCCTACTACATGCTGGCTCACAAACACCTGCCCGAAGTAGCACCCTTCGTGTCGCATACGCGCAGCCCGATGTACTATGCTGCGGAAATCGCCCGTAAACAGTATCCCGACGCTACGATAGTCTTCGTAGGACCGTGCGTGGCCAAACGGAAAGAGGCCTACTACGACCCGAACGTGGACCTGATGCTGAGTTTCGAAGAGTTGGGTACGATGTTTGTGGCCATGGGCATCGAGGGTTTCTCGGACGAACAGGCCATGACACTGGATGCCGACATCATGCCCAGCAGCCGCGGTTATGCCGCCACGGCCGGGGTGATGGGCGCTGTGGCCGGACAGTTGCCCGAGGAATACAAAGACCGCATCAAACCGATTGTCATCAACGGGCTGGATAAACAGGCCATTCGCGACCTGAAAGGGTATGCCAAGAGTTGCCCGGGGAACATGGTGGAGGTGATGGCCTGCGAAGGGGGTTGCGTGAACGGATGCAACGTCATCGCCAACCCCAAAATCGCCACCCGACAGGTGCAGGCTCTGGCCAAAGAGTAACCCTCATACTATTTTCGCCCCGAGCAACCATTTTCATGTAACGACCAATTAACAAAACCAAAATACAAGCGTATTTAGACCGACGTAAGTATGAACCTCAAAGTCAAAGTCAGCGACCGGATTTACTGGTTGGGTACCAACGACCGTCGCAAAGCTCTTTTCGAGAACCTGTGGCCGATACCGGACGGCGTCAGCTACAACTCATACCTGATTGCAGACGAAAAAACCGCCCTGCTCGACACCATTGAGATGGGAACCGGCGGGGATTATGTGGGGTGGATTGAGCACCTGCTGGGCGAACACCACAAAAACGAACTGGATTACCTGGTTATCAACCACATGGAACCCGACCACTCGGGCGAAATCGGGGAAATCGTACGGCGGTGGCCCAACGTCCGGATTGTGGGCAATATCAAGACCTTCAAGATTTTGGAAGGCTATTACGGGATTACCCAAAACCTGGTTGAAGTGAAGGATGGGGACACCCTCGACCTGGGACACCACAAACTGCAGTTCGTGACAACCCCCTGGGTGCACTGGCCCGAAACCATGATGACCTACGACACCACCGAACAAATCCTCTTCTCGGCCGATGCCTTCGGGACATTCGGAACACTGGACGGCGCGGTGTTCGACGACGAAATCGACTGCTTCGAAGAGAAATACCTCAGCGAAATGCGCCGATACTACTCCAACATCGTCGGCAAATACAGCAACATGGTGCAAAAGGCCTTCTGCAAACTGGCCTCCGTACCGCTGAAAACCATCTGCCCGCTGCACGGCCCCATCTGGCGCAGCAATCCGCAGAAAGTGGTCGAACTCTACGACCGCTGGAGCCGCTACGAAGCCGAAGACGGCGTGGTGATTATCTACGGCTCGATGTACGGCAACAATGCGGCTACGGCAGACTATATTGCCCGCAAGTGTGCCGAGGCGGGGATTCGGAAAATCAAAGTGCATGACGCTTCGAAAACACACCTCTCGTACCTTATCAATGACATCTGGCGCTATCGCGGGGTGATTCTCGGCAGCTGCGCATACAACACCAATATGTTCCCCAAAATGGAACACCTCACCAACGAACTGCTGCACATGGGGGTGCAAAATAAACTGTATGCCCTCTTCGGTTCATACAGCTGGAACGGCGGCGGGGTACGCAACCTGAACACCTTTGCCGATGCCATTGGATGGACCCGTGTGGCTGACCCGGTGGATGTGTTCGGTACACCGACTCCCGAAAAACTGACCGGTTGCGATATTATTGCTCAAAACATGGCAGCTGCGCTGGCCAAACACGAATAAACACTTACGTCTTATGCGTGAAATCGCTATCGGCACCTCGCACACCTCGACACTCCTTGTGACCGACTCCCATACGGCTATCGCATTAGGGTCGGGCAACCTCGCGGTACTGGGTACCCCCGCCATGGCGGCTCTCATGGAGAATGCAGCCATGGAGGCAGTGGCCCCCATGCTGGAGGTAGGGGAGAGCAGCGTGGGAACGGCGCTAAACATCACCCACGAACGGGCTTCCGCAGTCGGCGAGAAAGTCTCCGCCACCGCTACCGTGACGGCTGTCGAGGGACGGCGCATCGACTTCGAACTGTGCGCCCTGAACCAAACCGGCGAAACTATCGGAAAAGGAGTCCACACCCGGTTTGTGGTGAACGTCGAAAAATTTATGAGCAAAATCGGAAAATAATCGTAAATTTGGAGATAGATTTTAGACTGAACCCTAAAACAACAACTTTAATACATCAAAATAATGAGCGACAAAAAATTTCCGGCCGGTGTCCTCACCGGAGACAAAGTAGCCCAACTGTTTGCCTACGCCAAAGAAAAAGGTTTCGCCATTCCGGCTGTTAACGTGACCGGGACAGATACCATCAACGCAGTGCTCGAATCGGCTGCTACGGTCAATTCACCCGTGATTATCCAAATCTCGAACGGGGGTGCCGCTTTCGTTGCCGGTAAAGGCCTCAAACTCGAAGGACAGGAAGTTCAGGTGCTCGGTGCCATCGCGGCTGCAAAACACGTCCACACGGTTGCTAAGGCTTACGGGGTGCCCGTTATCCTCCACACCGACCATGCCGCTAAAAAACTCCTCCCCTGGATTGACGGCCTGCTCGACGCCAGCGAAAAACACTTCGCAGAAACCGGTACGCCTCTCTTCAGCTCGCACATGCTCGACTTGAGCGAAGAACCGCTGACCGAAAACCTCGAAATCTGCTCGAAGTACCTCACCCGCATGGCCAAAATGGGCATGACCCTCGAAATCGAACTCGGGATTACCGGTGGGGAAGAAGACGGCGTGGACAACTCGCACGTCGATGCCTCCAAACTCTACACCCAACCCGAAGACGTTTGCCTGGCATACGAAACCCTCTCCAAAATCAGCCCCAACTTCACCATCGCCGCTTCGTTCGGTAACGTACACGGGGTATACAAACCGGGTAATGTGGTCCTCGAACCCAAAATCCTCCGCGATTCGCAGGCTTTCATCCACAAAAAACTCAACACCGCTACCGACAAACCCGTGAACTTCGTATTCCACGGCGGCTCGGGCTCGGAACCTGAAAAAATCGCTGAAGCCATCAGCTACGGGGTTATCAAGATGAACATCGACACCGATACCCAATGGGCCTTCTGGAACGGTATCCGTCAGTTCTACCTCAAAAACGAAGCCTACCTCCAGGGACAACTCGGAAACCCCGAAGGACCGGATAAACCCAACAAAAAATACTACGACCCGCGTGTATGGCTCCGCGCCGGCGAAAGCTCGATTATCGAACGCATGAAAGTGGCTTTCGATAACCTGAACTGCGTAAACGTACTCTAACCCTCCCGGTTGTACACCAAACGCACAAGGTCGTAAAAACCACTCCGCGAACAGCCCCGAACTTTCGGGGCTGTTCGCTTATAAAACCTGCCAATACGAAAATTTTTCACTAACTGACCCAACGTTTTCCTACCATGAAAAATGCTGTTGCCATACTCTGTGCCGGAGGACCGGCACCCGGAATCAATACGGTTATCAGCTCCGTTACCAAAATCTTTCTCCAAAACGGATACAAAGTCATCGGACTCAACGGCGGATACAAAAGCCTCGTCAGCGATGAACCCAACTTCGTCTATCTCGACTTTGACACGGCTGACAACATCTACTGCCGAGGCGGCTCGGCGCTGGTGATGAGCCGCTACAAACCTTCGGACAAAGAGTTCCGAACCGACTTCTTCGAAAAGTACAACGTCAAGGTACTCGTGACCATCGGGGGAGACGACACCGCCTCGACAGCCAACCGACTGACCAAATACCTGAAACAAAAAGGGTTGGACGTCTCCAGCATCCACGTACCCAAAACCATAGACAACGACCTGCCGCTGCCGGCCGGCTATCCGACTTTCGGCTACAACTCGGCCAAAGAGGAGGGGGTAAAACTTGCTACGACCCTCTACGAAGATGCCCGTACCAGCGGAAACTGGTTCGTCGTCTCGGCCATGGGGCGTGAAGCAGGGCACCTGGCATTCGGGATTGGCTCGGCATGCCACTATCCGATGATTATCTTCCCCGAGATGTTCAACAAAACCCCGATTACCTTTGACAAGATTGCCCGACTGGTCATTTCTTCGATGGTCAAACGGCGCCTGATGGGCATTCCGTACGGGGTGGCGATTATCTCGGAAGGGGTATTCCACTTCATGACCGACGAAGAGGTGATTAATACCGGCGTGCAGTTCACTTACGACGAACACGGACATCCCGAGCTGGGGAACGTCAGCAAGTCGCACATCTTCAACATGCTGGTACAGCAGAAACTCAAAACGCTGCGCATCAAAGTCAAGAGTCGGCCCAATGAAATGGGGTACGAGTTGCGCTGCTGCCGACCCATTGCCTACGACCTCTCGTATGCCACCCAGTTAGGGTTGGGCGTGTACGAACTTTACGAAGCGGGACACACCGGATGTATGGTGACCGTTGGACGCGACGGCTCCGTCGAGCCGCTCTTTATGGACAGCGTAGCGGATAAGGATGGCAAGATTATGCCGCGTCTGGTGGATGTCAATTCGCGCAAGGTGCAGCAGATTATCCAAAACAACCTCCACTACATCACTCCCGAAGATTACAAAGGGGCTTCGAAATTTGTCGATAACCCCGAAGAGTACGACTTCATGAAAATTCTGGAGTGGGACAAGTAACCCTTCTCAGGGAGACCTACTAAAAAAGGCAGGGGCGTGATACCATGTATCACGCCCCTGATTATTTCATTGAACAAGACACGCCTGACAGACATGCTCACCCCAGATGCACCGTCACCCGTTCAAAGACCTGCTCGGGAGTCAAATCGTTCAGGCAGGCATAATCGCCCCGCCAACACTCCTTATGTCCATAGACCGAACAGGGTCGGCAGTTCATCGGAAGCCCCACCGCATCCTCCTCACGCTGTCCCAGCCCGAGAAATCCTGCATAGGGATGCGTTGCGCCCCACACCGACACCACAGGAATCCCCATCAGCGATGCCATGTGCATCGCCGACGAGTCCATCGAAACCATCAAAGCCAGATTGGCAATCAAATCCAACTCCTCGCGCAACGTAAACCGCCCGACCACCGAAACACATCGTTCCGTGGCTGCCTTCCGAGCCGCCTCTTCGGCCAGTTGCCGTTCCTCGCTCCCCCCACCGAAGATAAATATCCGAGCCGTCGGATAACGTTCCAGTATCATGGCTGCCACACGGCTCATCTTCTCCAGAGGATATACCTTCCCCTTGTGTTGCGCAAACGGAGCCATCCCAACCCACAATTCCTCCTGCTCACGGACAACTCCCAGCCCCTTGGGCACCGGACGCACCTGCCGACAAGCCGACAAATCAGCCGCAATCGGCGGAAGGTCAAACCCCGCCGCCCGAAAGACATCGGCATACCGCTCGACACTCGTTCGCAACGGACGCATCACCTTGCCCTTGTCCGGCATGGCAGTCAGGGCTTTTTTTTCGGCCCTTCCCTTGTCGATATGCCGAGAGGGTATGCCCCGCAGAAAATAGAACTTCCGCAGGAACTTCGAATAGATTTTATCCTGCAAATCCACGACCATTTCCACATCGGAATGTGCTTTCCGAAGCTCGCCATAGAGCCGCAACAGCCCGCGTCCTCCGCGATGATAGTCCGCCAGGTCGATATTGTGAAAGGTCAGATTCGGAATACCGTCAAAGAAAGGCTCATAAAATCCCCGCGTCAGCACCACCATCTGCGTTTGAGGGTAACGACGCGCCACCTCGGCCAAAACCGGAGACGTCATCGCCACATCCCCCATTGCCGAGGAGCGAATAACCAGAATTTTCGAGGGTACGCCTTTTTTTCTCACGGCCTGCAACAAAAGATTATTTCTTGGCATACAACACCGGATTAAGCGCCGGGTCGTTGTACATCTTCATCTGTTTGTAGAGTTTCATATACTTGCGGCCCGCCTCGATATCCGTCAGCAACTCTTCAATCGCCTGCGAGAGGTCGATACGCTGGGTCAGCAGTACATCCAGTTTGGTCTGGCACGCCGCACGATGTTCGGCCGAAACATCTTCCCGCGCCACCTCCTGAGCCATATGGTATATCTTCAGAGCCAATATCGACAAACGGTCCACGGCCCAGGCCGGGGTCTCGGTATTAATCCGTGCATCGGCCAACGGCTGCACCTCCTTGTACTTGTCCAAAAAGTAGCTGTCGATATATTCCACCATATCGGTCCGCTCCTGGTTCGAAGCATCGATACGCCGCTTAATGGCCAAGGCTTCCACCGGGTCAATCTGCGGGTCGCGGATAATATCCTCCAGGTGCCACTGCACCGTGTCTATCCAGTTTTTGTGGTAGAGCAGGTGTTCGATACTCCCTGCCTCATAAGGATTGGTAATCGGAGTGTCCACGTGGTCGTGGCGGTGATAGTCCTCAATGGAACGTTGGAAAATCCGGTTACAAAGCGATGTAAACATAGGTGAGATACGGTTCATGTCGGCATCCTGTCCCTCCATCGTTGTACGACACCCCCTCGATTTGCCGATTTTTTATCGTACGCAAATATAAAACAATTTTGCCGGATAGCCCCCGTTTTTCTAATTTTGCTCGTCATATTTACCCGCTTTCCCGATGAATCGGACTTTTTTATATCTCCTTTTTTTCGTATTACCCACTGTGGGACGGGCACAGTACAAAATGACCGCCCAGGAGTATATCGACACCTACAAATACATGGCTATCCGCTCGATGGAAGAGTACGGCATTCCGGCCAGCATTACCCTGGCACAGGGGCTGCTCGAATCGGGCAACGGGGGCAGTCAGCTGGCTGTCGAAGGGAACAATCATTTCGGGATAAAGTGCAAGGGGTCGTGGACCGGAGCCAGGATTTATGAAGATGACGATGAGGTGGGGGAGTGCTTCCGCAAATATCGGAACGCCGAACAGTCCTACCGTGACCACTCGAAGTTTCTGACCGAATCGCCACGTTACGCCGACCTTTTCAAACTCGACATCACGGATTACAAGGGTTGGGCTTATGGGTTGAAGGCAGCCGGATATGCCACGAACCCGAAATATCCGCAGCTGCTTATCGACCTGATTGAGCGGAATCGGCTCTACCAGCTCGACCGACCGAACAACGGTGGCGGCAGGGCAGGGGGGCTGCTGGCTCGTCGCGAAAGTCGGCGGGAACTCAATGAACCGCTGGACCCCAAACACACCGTGGAAAGCAACAACGGCGTGCGATACATTGTCACGCAAGAGGGCGAAAGTTTTGCTTCAGTTGCCGCGCAGTACGACATGACAGTCAAACGACTGCTGAAAATAAACGACCTGAAAAACTCTTTCCCGCTGGCCGAAGGAACGGCGCTTTACATCGAACCTAAACGGAACAAATCTGCTACCACGGCCATCCATACCATCGAGAGCGGCGACTCGTACCACTCCGTTTCGCAGCAGTACGGTATCAAACTCAAAAAACTGCAAAAGATGAACCCCGTGACGCGCCGCTTCCCGCCGCGTGTGGGACAGCAGTTGCGGCTCCGATAGATACGGTCGGAGTTATCTGCGACGAAATTCCGCATTTATACCGATGCGACAATAGGTATTTAGGCTGAATGCCTGTGCAGGAAGATGGCCTACTTTTGCTCCTGTACAAACAGGTTCCAACCATGCAGACATCCCATACCGCTTCTACCTTGTCGCGACAGCCTGCGCTGTTGTCGGTTACCACGGAGGGTTACGAAACCTTTTTCGTCCGCCTGATGGACATCGTCCGCCACCAGCCCATTGACCAAGCCCTGGGGCAACGCATTCAAAGCTATGTCACGGATTGGCTGGCCTCCCACACGCTGGCAGATTTTGCGACGACCTCGACAACCTCCTACGTTCGCAACTACCTGGGCCGCTGCCCCGAAACCCACTGGGAAGCCATCCTGATGAGCTGGCAGCAGGGGAATACGACCGCCATCCACTCCCACCCGCAGTTTGCCGGCTATTTTTTTGCCGACGGGGTTTTCGAGGTGGAAATATTCGAACCGGTCGAGGAAAATAAAGTCCGTTTAGCGAAGCGTGTACGGGTCAATGAGCCCACAGCCTTCTTTGCTATTGGCGATGCGGAGCGGTTCGACAACCACATCCACCGCATCACCTGCCTCAGCGACCGCGGGCACAGCCTCCACGTCTACTCCGACGATGCCCTGCAGGGGAAAACCTACCTCCTCTCGGAGTAAAAACAGGCGGCGGAGCGGATATCATTCGGATATCCGCCCCGCCGAGCATTATGCGACAAGTCGCCTGAAGACCTCTACTTCCCGTAGTGGAAGATAAAGGTCTGCTTCAAATCCGGATGCAACGAGTTGGCCACCGGACACTCATGTGCCGCCAACTCCAAAATCTTCTTCACTTTCGGCTCGTAATCCGACGGAAAGGTTATCTCCACCACAATCTCAACCACCCGACGCGGGTCGGTGCCCATAATCTTCGAAATCTCTACCTCTGTCCCGTCGATGTTGAAACCGTGCACCTGCGCCGCTTTACCCATAATGGTCAGGCTGCAACTCCCCAACGCCGCCGCCAGCATATCGGTCGGCGAAAAATATTCACCCTTGCCGCCGTTATCTACCGGTGCGTCGGTCGTAATCTTGTTCCCGGACTGAAGATGCTCCGCTTCCGTGTGCAGATTGCCCACGTAACGCGTATGAACCGTAACTCCCATAAGCTTGTGTAAATTTAGTTGGTTATCTTTGAGGTCAAAGATACACGATATCTTCGTATCTTTGCAACCCTTTTCACCTCGAACCCCACGAACCGTATGACACCCTACAGCTATCGCAAAATATGGCAGGTGGCCTTCCCGATTCTGCTCAGCCTCCTGATGGAACACCTTATCGGGCTGACCGACACGGCCTTCCTCGGACGCCTCGGCGGACACGCCGGCGAGGTGGCCCTCGGAGCATCGGCACTCGGAGGGGTATACTACATTGCAGTCTTCATGCTCGGATTCGGATTCAGCGTCGGGGCGCAAATCCTCATGGCACGACGAAACGGCGAAGAGAACTTCCGAGCCATCGGACCCATTTTCCAACAGAGCGCCCTGTTCCTGCTTTTTCTGGCGACGGTGGTTTTCACCTTCTCCAAACTCCTCACTCCCCATATTCTACGAAACCTTATCACCTCGACCGAAATCTACCACGCCACGCTCGAATACCTGAACTGGCGTGTCTACGGTTTCTTTTTCATCTTCCTGGCCGTTATCTTCCGCGCCTACTACGTCGCCATTACCCGCACCAAAATCCTCACCATCAACTCCATCGTCATGGTGCTGAGCAACGTGGTACTGAACTACGGCCTGATTTTCGGACGGTTCGGACTCCCGGCACTCGGAGTGGCCGGGGCGGCCATCGCCTCGTCGGTCGCCGAACTGGTCTCGCTCCTCTTCTTCGTCATCTACACCACCCGAAAAATCGACTGGCGACGCTACGACCTCTTCCGCCGCTCTCGATTCACCCTCCGACAACTGGGCCATGTGCTGAACCTCTCGGCCTGGACCATGGTCCAACAGTTCGTGGCCGTGGGTACCTGGTTTATGTTCTTCGTGGCCGTCGAACACCTCGGTGAACGCCCCCTGGCCGTGACCAACATTGTACGAAGCGTCTCCTCGCTCCTCTTTATCATCGTCAGCTCGTTCGCCACCACCAGCAGCTCGCTGGTCAGCAACATGCTCGGAGCCGAACAACCCCAACAGGTAATGCCCACCGTGTGGCGTATCCTGAGGATGTGCTACCTGATTATACTGCCGCTGATGGCCGTCATTCTGCTGTTCCCGGGCACCGTGCTGCGCATCTACACCGACAATGCCGACCTGATTCAGGCCTCGATACCCGCCTTGATGGTGATGACCTCGGCCTACCTGATTCAAACCTCGGCCCTGGTCTGGTTCAACACCGTCTCCGGCACAGGAAACACCCGAGCCGCCTTCACGCTCGAAATGGCAGCCATCGCCACCTATGCCCTCTACGTCTATTACGTGGTCATCCACCTGCGGGCCGATGTGGCGTGGTGCTGGACCACGGAACACGTCTACGGCATCGTCATGTTTACGCTAGCCTACCTCTACATGCGCAAGGCCGACTGGCGAAGCAAAAAAATATAGTTACCTTTGGCCTGTTATGAACATCCTCTCGGCTACCTTCCTGTGCAGCAGTCAGAAAGTGACTCAGTGCCCGACCGACGAACGGCGTGAATTTGCCTTTATCGGCCGCTCGAACGTCGGCAAATCGTCGCTTATCAACATGCTGACGGGTCGTCCGGGACTGGCCAAAGTCTCGGGAACGCCCGGCAAAACCCGACTTATCAACCACTTCATCATCAACGACCAGTGGGCACTGGTAGACCTGCCGGGCTACGGCTACGCCAAGGTGTCGCGCCGCGAGCGCAGCGGCTTTTCGTCGCTTATCACGGATTACGTCCTGAACCGCACGCAACTCTACTACCTCTTCGTGCTGGTCGATTCGCGCCACGAACCCCAACGCATCGACCTGGAGTTTATCCGTTTCCTCGGGACAAACGGCGTACCCTTCGGCATCGTCTTCACCAAGGCCGACAAACTCTCCCAGGCACAACTCAACCGCAACATCGCCCTCTACGGCCAACGCCTCCGCGAAGAGTGGGAAGAGTTGCCGCAGATGTTCGTCACCTCGTCCGAAAAGGGCAGGGGACGTGACGAAATTCTGGATTTTATTGAAAATTGTTTAGAACAGAGTTAAAAAAAGGTTACCTTTGCGCCAGTCTAAACTGAAATCCTTACAACTCATTTACACACATAAAATTCCGAAGCACAATCATGGGCGAACCGCAAAAAATCAAATTCTTTTCCTGCCGTAACTCCCGTTACCTGGCCGAAAAGATTGCCAAACACTATGGTTCGGAACTGGGCAATTCCGTCGTACTGGAATTCAGCGACGGTGAGTTTCAGCCGGCTTACGACGAAAGTATCCGTGGATGTACCGTTTTCGTTGTCTGCTCCACCTTCCCGCCGGCTGACAACATGATGGAACTGCTCCTGATGGTGGATGCAGCCAAACGTGCTTCGGCCAAACGGGTCGTGGCCATCATGCCGTACTTCGGCTGGGCACGCCAGGACCGCAAAGACCGTCCGCGCGTCTCCATCGGAGCCAAACTGGTAGCCAACCTGCTCCATGCTGCGGGTGTGGACCGTATCATGACCATGGACCTCCACGCTGACCAGATTCAGGGCTTCTTCGACGTACCCGTAGACCACCTCTATGCCAGCGGGGTGTTTGTGCCGTATATCAAAAGCCTGAACATTGACAACCTGACCGTTGCCACTCCGGACATCGGAGGGTCGAAACGGGCCAATGCCTATGCACAATACCTCGGTGCACCGATGGTTATCTGCCACAAACACCGCTCGAAACCCAATGTGGTCAGCGAAATGACCGCCATCGGAGAGGTCAAGGGACGCAATGTGGTACTCTTCGACGACATGATTGACACGGCCGGAACCATTACCAAAGCGGCCGATATGATGAAAAACATGGGTGCTCTGTCGGTGCGCGCTGTCGTGACACACCCGGTGCTGTCAGGGCCTGCTTATGAACGCATTGCGGCCAGTGCATTGGACGAGGTGATTACCACCGACACTATTCCGCTCAAAGAGGGCAAAGATACCTCAAAATTCACGGTGCTGACCGTGGCCGATATTTTTGCCGATGTGGTGGAACGTGTCTACAACTACAAGGAAATCAGCTCAATGTTTATTTTCTAACGACGCTTGCTTATTCGACAACTCCTTTTTCGCGGCCTCGGACCATGGGCCGAATAAGCAGGAGTTGTTGAAACGCTGAAATTTTCCCGTCGGCATACACTTTCGGTTCATCCGCCCCCACCCATGTGAACCGAAAGGCCGACGGGATTTTTTTGTATAGCCCATCTGTTCTGCCATGCTTGACGTGCTCTACGAAGACAACCACGTGATTGTGGTCAATAAACGCCCCGGTGAACTGGTGCAGCCCGACCCGACAGGAGACCCTGCGCTGGAGGATACCGTCAAAGCCTATATCAAAGCCAAATACAACAAGCCGGGAGCTGTCTTTTTGGGGGTTGTCCACCGCATTGACCGTCCGGTGGGCGGGGCCGTGCTGCTGGCCCGCACGTCGAAGGCGCTCGTACGGCTCAACGAACAACTCAAGCAGCGCCAATTCCGAAAAATCTACTGGGCCATTGTCGAAAACCGACCCGAAGCGTCGGAAGGGGAGTTACGGCACTTTTTGGTTCGTAATGGACGAACGAACAAAACCGTTGCATACAACACTTTGCAGCAAATACCTAAAGGAATGCAACAGGAGGCCAAAGAGGCTATTTTACGCTATCGGCTGTTGGCCTCGAGCGACCGTTACCACCTGTTGGAAATCGAACTGCTCACTGGTCGGCACCATCAGATACGGTGCCAACTCTCGAAAATCGGGTGCCCGATAAAGGGAGACTTGAAATACGGTGCCAGCCGTTCAAACCGCGACGGCGGCATTTCGTTGTGGGCACGCCGTTTGACCTTTGAACACCCCGTAACGCACGTATCCCTTACCGTCGAAGCTCCCACACCGCCGCAAGATACGCTGTGGGCCTATTTTGAAGAGGCTGTAAGCAAGGCATAACCTCAGTTGTTTTCCTTCCCTGCGCCGCACATCACACTTAATCGTGCGGCTCTTACAATTCAAAAGCGTACGGCAGCAACTCCGTAGCCATCGCCACCCGCACCTGCTCACCCTTTCCGTCGGCCATCACCACGCGGATGTCCGCACCGCCTTGTGCGCGCACCGCTTCGGCCAGCACCTCCCGACAGCCGCCGCACGGCGAGACCGGAACGGTCGAGTCGGGCGAGGCTATCGCAATGGCCACAATTCGTCGAGCGGGGTAGCATGCCCGTGCCGTATTCACAGCCACCCGTTCGGCACAGCTACCCAGCGGATAGGCCTGATTCTCCTGATTGTTGCCCCCAATAATCGTCCCGTCGTCCAACAACACAGCAGCTCCCACATGGAAACCCGAATAGGGCGCCCAGGCATTTTTTGAAAATTCCAACGCTTTCAATGCAAGCTGTTTGTCATCCATAACTACGCTAACACTTTAGATTTTTCTCGCTCGCACCATATGCCGTTTTCCCAATGCCCCCGGCAAACGGCTAACTTCAAAGCCCACAGCACGCAGCGCCTGCTTAACTGAACCTTTTGATGAATAGGTGACCAGTACACCCTCGGGCCGTAATATCCGATACATGGCAGCCATCACCGCCTCGCTCCACAACTCCGGCTGCGCATCGGGCGCAAAGGCATCGAAATAGACCACATCGAACGTCGAGGCCATCTCCGAAAAGTCAAAAGTCACCAAATCGGCCTGAAACTTGGTCAGCGAGAACTGGCCCTCACCATACCGATAGGCCGCTCCGTCCCACGGCACCTCCTGCATCCACTCGAAAAACGGACTCTCCGTATAGTGCAGTTTCCGCCACGTCTCCTCCGCCAAAGGATAGAGGTCAATAGCCCGATAATCGACCGCCCGTCCCAACTCCGCAGCCCGTTCGGCCGTGAGCCAGGCGTTCAGCCCCGTCCCGAAACCCACTTCAAACACAGCTATCGGCCGCTCGCTCTCCGCTGCAGCCCGTTCAGCAGCCACAAAGTCCAGTCCCGCACGGATATAGACATGCTCCGCCTCGCCCACAGCCCCGCGGTCCGAGTGGTACAATTCACCCAGCACCGCATGTCGCAGCGTCAGCGACCCATCCTCCGTTTCGAGAAATTCCATAATACGCTATCAGACAAGACTATCGGCGCACCAATTGAACCACATTCTCCACGTGATGAGTATGAGGAAACATATCCACCGGCTGCACACGCGTCACACGATACGCCTCGTCGAAAATGGCCAGGTCACGCGCCTGCGTCGCCGGATTACAACTTACATAGACCATCCGCTGCGGAGCTGCCGCCAGTATCGTCGCCGCCACGTCGGCATGAATACCTGCACGCGGCGGGTCGAGGATAATCACGTCGGGGCGACCATGCTGCTCAATAAAGGCGGCATTCAGCACATCCTTCATATCCCCCGCAAAGAACCGGGTATTCTCAATCCCGTTCAGGGCCGAGTTCTGTTTGGCATCCTCGATGGCCTCCGGCACATACTCGATGCCGACCACCCGACGCGCACGAGCCGCCACGAAATTGGCAATCGTTCCCGTCCCCGTATAGAGGTCATAGACCACCTCATCTCCAGTAAGTTCCGCAAAATCCCGCGCCACCTTGTAGAGGTTGTAGGCCTGTTCGGAGTTGGTCTGATAGAACGATTTGGGATTGACCCGAAAAGTGAGATTCTCCATCCGCTCTTCCATGTAGGGTTTGCCGGCGTAGCAAAAGACCTCGCGGTCACCAATCGAATCGTTCAACTTGTCGTTCACAATGTAGTTGAGCGAGGTAATCGACGGAAACTCCCGCACCAGTGCATCCAACAGCTCTGCACGCCGCTTAGCATCGTCCCGCGCAAAGACAACGGTCACCATCACCTCACCGGTAGTTGAAGTGCGAATGATGATATTTCGCAGGAAACCCTGATGGTCACGCAGGTTATAAAATTCCAATCCCAGTTCCTCAGCCAGTCGTTTCACCGCCAGCCGAATGGCATTCGACGGTTCGGCCTGCAGGTGGCACCACTCCACGTCGAGCACCTTGTCAAACATTCCGGGAATGTGAAATCCCAGCGCATTACCGTCGCCCGTCGCTGCCCCCGCAGCCACCTCCGAACGAGGCACCCATCGTTTGTTGGAGAAGGTAAATTCCAACTTGTTGCGGTAGTATTCGCTCCGTTCGGAACCGATAATGGGCGATATCTCGGGCAGTTCGACTTTTCCAAGCCGCCGCAACTGCTCTTCGACCTGCCGTTGTTTGTACTCCAGCTGCATCGGATAGGGCAGCGCCTGCCACTTGCAGCCGCCACACTCGCCGTAATGCTTGCAGAACGGTTCGACCCGCAGCGGCGAACGACGTACATAATTCACCACATACCCCTCCATAAAACGGCGGCGCTTGTTGTTAATCTGCACATCGACCACATCGCCCGGCACGGTGTGCGGCACGAAAACCACCACATCGTTATACTTGCCCAGCGATTTGCCTTCGGCGGCAATGTCGGTTATCTCCAGCCCCTCGATAAGCGGATATTTGTTTTTTCTTGGCGTCATACGGATTGCTATCGTTTCAGTGCGTCCAAAGATACGGGTAAATTTCGTAAATTTGGAACCGATTAACCATTGACCTCTCCGTTATGATTAAACTGGCAACGCTTACGTTTAACCCCTTCGGCGAAAACACCTATATCCTCTACGACGAAACGCTGGAATGTGCGATTGTGGATGCGGGCTGCAACTCCGCCAACGAACAACAGACTCTCACGGCCTTCATCGAAAAAAACGGCCTGAAACCGGTCGTGGCTGTCAATACCCACGGCCATGTGGACCACATTTGCGGCGTGGAGTTCGTCAAACGGCAGTGGGGAGTTCCTTTTGCCCTGCACCGCAACGACCAGCCGATTATGGAGATGGCCCACTGTTATGCCGAGATGGGATTTGACGTGACAAGTCTCCCCACGGTCGATATCGACCTGGCTGAAACGCCCGAAATCAAGGTCGGCAACAGCACCCTGCGCATCGTTCCGACCCCGGGCCATACACCGGGACACGTCGTCATCCACGCCCCGGAGGCCGACCTGCTGCTGACGGGCGACCTGCTCTTCAAAGAGAGCATCGGGCGCACCGACCTCCCCGGAGGCAGCTATACCGACCTAATGAACAGCATCGTGGAACGGGTCATTCCGCTGGGCAGCGACACCCGTATTTTCCCCGGCCACGGCCCCCAAAGCACCGTGGCACACGAAGTGATGTTCAATCCGTTTATTGTGGAGGCGCTGCGGGGCGACGTGAACTACAAAGCCAACGAAACCCATGAGAATTGACATTATCACCCTACTGCCCAAACTGTTGGACGGCGCCCTGAGCGAATCGATTATCAAACGGGCTCAGGACAAGGGGCTGGTTGAGATACACATCCACAACCTGCGCGACTACTGCGAGGACAAACACCGCACGGCCGACGACTATCCCTTCGGGGGTGAGGCGGGCATGGTGATGAAGGTGGAGCCGATTTACAAGATTATCACCCACCTCAAATCCGAACGGAAGTACGACGAGGTTATCTACACATCGCCCGACGGCATCACCTACAACCAGCGCGAAGCCAACCGTCTCTCGACGCTCGGAAACCTGATAATCCTCTGCGGACACTACAAGGGGGTAGACTACCGCGTGCGGGAGCACCTGATAACGCGCGAAATCTCCATCGGCGACTATGTGCTGACGGGGGGCGAATTGGCCGCGGCGATTATCACGGACAGCGTCGTGCGCATCCTGCCAGGGGCCATTGGCGATGAGTGTTCGGCCCTGACAGACAGTTTTCAAGACAATTTACTTGCACCACCGATTTATACCCGTCCGGCCGAATTCAACGGTTGGCGTGTGCCGGACGTACTGCTGTCGGGGAATTTTGCCGAAATCTCCCGCTGGCAGGAGGACCAGGCCTTCGAACGGACAAAACGCCTTCGACCTGATTTGCTGGAAATCAAATAACACGACATGAAGTATTACATCATAGCCGGTGAAGCCTCGGGCGACCTGCACGGCTCGAACCTGATTCGGGGTCTGCTGGAGGCCGACCCGCAGGCCGAGATACGCTTCTGGGGCGGCGACAAGATGATTGCGGCTGCCGGTACCCACGGTACTCTGGTACGCCACTACAAAGAGGCCTCAATAATGGGTTTTTGGGAGGTGCTGAAGAACCTGCGCCGAATAGGCCGGCAGATGCGCTTTTGCCGCGAGGATATCGCTATGTGGGGGCCTGACGTACTGATACTTATCGACTATCCGGGCTTCAACCTGCGAATGGCCCGCTTCGTACACACCCATCGGTGGACGCGCCCCCAGGGGCGGCCGCAAGTCTTCTACTACATTGCTCCGAAGGTGTGGGCATGGAAAGAAAAACGGGTGGCCAAACTGCGGGAGTATGTCGACAAGCTCTTCATTATCTTTCCGTTCGAGATTGCCTACTTCCGCCGCCACGGCATCGAGGCTTTTTACGCGGGAAATCCGCTGATGGACTCCGTGTCGCAGCGACCGACAGTAACGCCCGAAGCTGCGGAGGCCTTCCGACGCGAAAACAACCTCGACCAGCGGCCCATTATCGCCCTGGTGGCAGGCAGCCGCAGCTCCGAGATTCAGTACAACCTGCCCCACATGGTGGCCGTGTCACGCCTCTTTCCCGACTACCAGTTTGTCGTAACGGGTGTCTCGTGGCTCGACCGTTCGCTGTACGACAAATATCTGGCAGGGAGCGACGTGCGCTTCGTATGCGACAAGACCTACGAGACCATTGCCCAGTCGGCCGCCGCGCTGGTCACCTCAGGGACGGCAACCCTCGAAACGGCGCTGCTCCGAGTGCCCGAAGTGGTCTGTTTCCGCAGCTCGGCCATCAGCATCTGGATAGCCAAACGGTTGGTCAAACTGCGCTTCATTTCGCTAGTCAATCTCGTCATGGACCGCGAAGTGGTACGCGAACTGATTCAGGAAGATTTTACACCCGAGATTGCCGCCCACGAACTGCGCGCCATCCTGCCCGGAGGGACGAAACATGCCCGCATGATGCAGGATTTCGAAGCGCTGCGGGTAGCCATGGGCGAACCCGGCGCTTCGCAACGTGTGGCGGCAGAGATGGTCCGGTTACTCAACGAAAAACATTCGGCATGAAAATTATTTGCATCGGCATGAACTATGCCGAACACGTGCGGGAGCTCCCCTCGGTATGGGACGGCAGCGAACGCCCCATACCGCAGGCTCCGGTCTTTTTTATCAAACCCGACACCGCGCTGCTGCGGAACAACGACGCCTTTTACATTCCCGATTTTTCGAACGACGTACAGTACGAATGTGAAGTAATCGTCAAGATAAACCGCCTATGCAAAGGAATCGATGAACGTTACGCACATCGATGCTATGAAGAGGTAGGACTGGGTATCGACTTCACGGCACGCGACCTCCAACGGCGCTGCAAGGCCGAGGGTCTTCCGTGGGAGATAGCCAAAGGGTTCGACCATTCGGCGGCCGTATCGCCCGTCTTTATTCCAAAGAGTGAACTGCCTGAAATTCAGAATCTCCATTTTTCAATGTCCCTGAATGGCGAGCAGCGGCAGGCAGGTTATACGGGGGATATGATTTTCAGCGTGGACCGAATTATT
>DXHL01000026.1 GCA_019113395.1 Candidatus Rikenella faecigallinarum
CAGGAGTAACGAGAGGGGAATCGAAGGAGCGGGATAAGGGGGAGTAATCCGCAGGGATATCCGTGTAGGGGAAGAGGGGGAAGGTGCAGGGAGCAGCTCAGGCTCTCCCGGAGGGAAGAGAGCGCAAAGAGCAGATAAACCCCAAGCGAGGAAACCCGAACACGAGAAGGGTGCCGCTCGGCACTCGAACCGAACTGCACAGTCATGGCGG
This sequence comes from Candidatus Rikenella faecigallinarum, assembly GCA_019113395.1. GTDB lineage: Bacteria > Bacteroidota > Bacteroidia > Bacteroidales > Rikenellaceae > Rikenella > Rikenella faecigallinarum. The sequence goes on from DXHL01000026.1 coordinate 212, forward strand.
TACCTCAGGTCGAAGCTGGCGGGGATTGTTCCATAAGGAGCAGCCCTCTGCATGGGGTGGCTGCGGGCTGACGGTTTCTAACGAAACCGTATTTTCTCAGTTTGCTACTGTCAAAATCCTACTGCGTTAGCCGAGCATCACTAGGACTCCACTGCCTCTGGTCCCGGTCTGACATAGTTTTTGCATAAACCGAATTTTTAAGCAAAGACAAGTCGGCTGAGTGCCCAAGGGTGCCGGAGTTTAGGTCCAAGCCGATGGAAACCTACTCTGTCAGTATCCCGCTGACAGCAATCGGAAAAAGTGTTCTGTAGCCATCCTAATGGTGCCCGGTGAGCATAGGTTCTTTGTGCCTCTATGGTCTTGTTGAACAAGTGTAGAGAGGAAAATACCCTATTTGTTCATGGTCGCTAAAAATTCCTCGTTCGAGACCGTCCCTTCCATCTGCTTTTTGACCAGTTCCATAGCCTCGACAGAGTTCATGTCAGTGAGGTGGCGGCGCAGAATCCATATCTTTTGCAGCGTATCGCGGTCGAGAAGCAAGTCATCGCGACGTGTCGAAGAGGCTGTAATGTCCACCGACGGGTAGATGCGTTTGTTGGAGAGCTTGCGGTCGAGTTGCAATTCCATGTTCCCGGTTCCTTTGAACTCTTCGAAAATCACTTCGTCCATCTTGGAACCGGTGTCAATCAGTGCCGTAGCGATAATGGTCAGTGAACCGCGTTCTTCGGTGTTGCGGGCAGCGCCGAAGAAACGTTTGGGTTTATGGAGCGCATTGGCATCGACCCCGCCCGAGAGTACTTTGCCCGAGGCCGGTTGTACGGTATTGTAGGCGCGGGCCAGACGGGTGATGGAGTCGAGGAATATCACCACGTCGTGACCGCATTCGACCATGCGTTTGGCCTTTTCGAGCACCATCTCGGCCACCTTTACGTGTCTTGAGGCCTGTTCGTCAAAGGTCGAGGCAATCACTTCGGCCTTGACGCTGCGAGCCATGTCGGTCACCTCTTCGGGGCGCTCGTCGATGAGCAGCATAATCATGTAGGCTTCCGGGTGGTTGTCGGCGATGGCATTGGCTATCGCTTTGAGCAGCATGGTTTTCCCGGTCTTGGGCTGAGCCACAATCAGGGCGCGCTGTCCTTTGCCAATCGGTGCAAAAAGGTCTACCACGCGTGTAGAGAGGTTATTGTGGCCCTGAGAGGTGATGTTGAATTTGGTCTCGGGGAAGAGCGGTGTCAGAAATTCGAATTGAATGCGGTCGCGCACCATCTCGGGCTGGAGCCCGTTTACCTCAATCACCTTGACCAACGGGAAATATTTTTCTCCCTCGCGCGGCGGTTTGATAACCCCTTTGACCGTATCCCCCTGTTTGAGACCGTAGCTTTTGATTTGGGCCGGGGAGACATAAACATCGTCCGGCGAGTTCAGATAGTTGTAGTCGGCTGACCGCAGAAAACCGTATCCGTCCGGCATCACTTCCAATACTCCGATGCAGTCGATAATCCCCAGAAAATCGTTTTGGTGGTCGATTTTGCGGGGTTGCGGCGGCGTGGATTGCGGGTTTTGGCTCTGATTGGCATTTTGCCGTTGGGGAGCGTTGCCGTTTTCGTCAGCAGTTGCCGAAGTATTGTTGGGGTGTCCCGTATTGGCCTGGTTGTTTTGACGGCGGTTGCGGTTCCCGTAACGCCCGCCGCTTTGCTGATAGCGTTCGGTATTCTTTTCGGGGCTGGCGCTATAGGTCGGTGTAGCGGGAGCTGTGGGCTCGGCCACGGAGGGCGCAGATTGAGTTTGCGATGTTGCGGTTACCTCAGGTTTGGCCGTGTCCGTTGTGGGTGTGGGTTGCTCCCCGCTGTTGTCACCTGTCATGCGGCGACGGCGACGACGAGTGCCGTTGTTGGAGGGGATTTGTGCCGTTGGGCTGTTCTTTTCCTCTTCCGTTTGTGCAGGAGATGGTTTGGACTGAGGCGCAGGGACGATGGGGGCTTGAGTTGTTGAGGGAGCGGAGGAGGTCTCCACGGCAGGAGTTTCTGCTGCATGGGCAGCAAGCAGACGATTTATCAGTTCCTGTTTTTTGACATATTTTTTCCCGGTCACTACACCGGCGGCTTCGGCCATCGAACGTAATTCGCTTAGCGACAGACGTTCCAAAGTCTCTTTATTCTGCATACGAAAGTGAAAAATCCAGGGAGTGGGTGACCCGACCGCGACGTGCACAGATTGTGTGAACCGATGCGGAGGTCGTGTGTGAATCCCGTAAAAATCAGAAGATTAGTTGGGGTAAAGAGGTGCCGGTCGATCATAATATCCCGACCAATCGCAGTCCAAAGGTAAATACTTTTTCGGTGATTGCAAATTTGTGTGCAGCAAATTGAGTGCCGAAAAATTAACCTTCGGCCGGGAAGAGCCGCAGAATACGTTGCAGGTCTTCGGGGGTGTCGATGGCGTGGCTTTCGAGGGTGGTCACGGCCGTGCGGATGCGGTAGCCGTTTTCCAGCCAGCGGAGCTGTTCGAGCGATTCGGCTTTTTCGAGCGGCGAGGCGGGCAGGCGGGTGATGGTTCGAAGCACCTCGCTGCGGTAGGCGTAGAGGCCGATGTGTTTGTAGTAGGTGTGTCGGGCCTGCCACTCTTCGCGGGGGACGCCGCGCAGGAAGGGAATGACGCTGCGGCTGAAGCAGAGCGCGTCGCCCGAGGCCGACAGGACGACTTTGGGTGAGTTTTCGTTAAAAATATTCTCTTCGGGGGTGAAGGGTTTGACCAGGGTGGCGATTTGCGTCTCGGGGTCGTCGAAGCAGCCGCGAATCTGTTGCAGTTGTTCGGCGGCAATGAAGGGCTCGTCGCCCTGGATGTTTACCACGACATCAAACGTGCGGCCTGTCAGCTGTTCAGCGGTGTCGAGGGCTTCGGCGCAGCGGTCGGTACCCGAGCGGTGGGTGGTGGAGGTCATGATGACGCGTCCGCCGAAAGCCTGTACGGCCGATTCGATGCGCGTGTCGTCGGTGGCCACGTAGCAGTCGTCGCCGAAGACCGAAACACACCGTTCGTAGACGCGGTGAATCATCGCTTTGCCGTGGATATCGGCCAGGGGTTTGCCCGGGAAGCGGCTCGAGGCGTAGCGAGCTGGAATCAATGCTAAGAAGTTCATGGTTTTTCGCTATTTTTAACCGAATTATTGCGCAAGCATGGCACGGCAGAACGCTGCGTGTCAATGCGAGCCTAAAAGTATAAAAAAGATGCAAGATTGGAATATAGCGCCGTTGGAACGGTTGGGGAATGCTTTTGCGGGTGAGGAGTGGGAGCGAGCGGTGGCAGCGGCCGGGGGGCGGAACAGTTGGTTTACGCGGGGACAGGTGGAGCGTGCCGTGGCGGCCGTTCGGCGCGGCATGTTCGCGCCGAACCGCCTGCGGGAGTGGCTGGCGGCTTATCGGAAGCCTGCGGCGTGGCAGCCGGTTACGGTCGGAGTGGTGACAGCGGGTAACCTGCCGCTGGTCGGTCTGGCCGACCTGGCGGCAGCCGTGGCCGTAGGACATCGGGTGGTGGTGAAGCCCTCGTCGAAAGACCGTCCGCTGACGGAGTTTGTGGTCGGGCGCTTGCGGGAGGAGGGGGCGGCCATGGAGGTAGTAGAAAAGTTGGAGGCGGACGGCGTGGACGGGGTGATTGCCACGGGGGGCGATGCGGCACGCGAGGCGTTCGAGCGGGAGTTTCGCGGGATTCCTGCCCTGCTGCGGGGTAGTCGCCTGAGTGCCGCCGTGCTGAACGGCACCGAGAGCGAAGCGCAACTGGCCGGGCTGGCCGAGGACATGTTCCTCTACTGGGGGCTCGGGTGCCGCAGCGTCACACGGCTCTGGGTGCCCCGGGGATACGATACGAAGGCGTTGGCCGAAAGGCTGCGGCTCCACCTGCCCTTTGCCGAGGACGAGGCGGTGCAATATCGCTCCTGCTACCGTTATGCGCGGGCGATGGCGGCCATGAACGGCGAAACATGGGTGGATGGCGGGGCGTTCGTGCTGCGACAAGTGGCGGCGAGCGCGCCGCCGATGGCGCCAAAGCTCGCCGAAGTGGAGTGGTCGGAGTATGTATCCGTGGAGGAGGTGGCCGCGTGGCTGGCGCTGCATGAATCCCGCCTGCAATGCGTGTCGGGCGAGGCGCCCGACACTTTCCCGCGGCGTGTGGCCCTGGGACAGACACAGCACCCCCGCTGGACCGACTATGCCGACGGAGTTGATACCGTGGCCTTCCTGCTCTCGTTGCAACCCAAAGAGCGATAAAATCACCCTTGGGATATTGAGGCATTATGCCTAACTTTGTTCTTTAAGTGAAACCAATTCAAACAACTCAATATGGCAAGTATTCGTAACCTGAAGAAAGACCTCACCTACCTGGTGAACGAAGTGATTTCGGATGCCTATGTGGCACTCTATTTCCAACCGGAATCGGCACGCGATGCGATTTTTGACATTGTGGGCAAAGCCGCTGACCTGAACAACACGCTGCTGGACCGCATCAACCACCCGGTCGAAAAACACAACCCTTCGCTCGTGCGCAAACACTATGCCCAGATTCGCCGCGAGATGACCGAAGGGGTCGAAACGCTCTTCGGTGAGTTGAGCCAGGTGTGCAAGACGGCACAAAACAAATAAACTGTCGGTCGGGTTCCCGACCTGCCACAAAAGATTAACTCAATAACCCAAACTACAAACCTCAAACAACAGACGAATGAAAATCAGACTGATACTCTGTTCGTTGGCGGCGGCCGTTTCGGCTTTTGCCGTGTCGGGATGCGGTTCGTCGGCTCCGAAAGGTGCCGAAGGGGTCGCTGACCATGTGATTGTGCTGCCTGTGCCGGAGCGTGAACCCGGACAAACCGATGTCCTGAACCTCGTGACCGAACCGATGGATACGGTTCGGGTGGCTTTCGTGGGGCTCGGGATGCGCGGCGGAGATGCCGTGCGCCGCTATACCTACATCCCCGGGGTGAAGATTGTGGCCCTGTGCGATGTCTATGAAGACCGCGTGAAGGCCTCGAATGCCTACCTGCAGGAACGCGGCTTCCCTGCGGCACAGGAGTTCTACGGCGATACGGCTTCATGGCGCCAAATGGTGGCACTGCCCGATGTGGACCTCGTTTACATCTGCACCGGATGGGATTGGCATACGCCGATTGCCGTACAGGCGATGAAAGAGGGCAAACATGTGGCGATTGAGGTGCCGGCAGCGATGAGCATCGACGAATGCTGGGAACTGGTCAATACGGCCGAAAAGACCCGCAAACACTGCATGATGCTTGAAAACTGCGTCTACGACAACTTCGAAATGGCCACCCTGAACATGGCTCAGAAAGGGCTCTTCGGCGAGGTGATTCATGTCGAAGGGGCCTATCTCCACGACCTGCGTTCGATGAACTTCGCCCTCGAAGGGGAACCGGGCCATTATGCCGACATGTGGCGCCTCAAACAAAATACCAAACGGACGGGTGACGTCTATCCTACCCACGGTCTGGGCCCCATCTCTCAAATCCTGGGGATTCACCGTGGCGACCGTATGAAAACTCTCGTGTCGATGAATACCGACGAGTTCGGGATGACTGCGTATGCCAAAGAGAAATTCGGGGATACTTCGGCCTTTGCACGCACGCCGTATAAAATGGGCGACCACACCACGACCCTTATCCGTACCGAAAAGGGGAAAACGATGATGGTGCAGCACGACGTGACCAGTCCTCGTCCCTACAGCCGCATCCATCAGGTGAGCGGGACGAAGGGTTTTGCACAGAAATATCCCATGATGGGGATTGCCCTTGAGGCAGGCAATGAAGCCCTGTCGAATGACTATCAGAACCTGAGCGGCCACAGCTATGTGTCGCCCGAGGTACTGGATAAGCTGTTGGCGGATTACCAGCATCCGGTGATTAAGCAGGTCGGTGCTCAGGCTCAGGAGGTGGGCGGACACGGCGGGATGGACTTTGTGATGGACTACCGCCTGATTTACTGCCTGCGCAACGGGCTGCCGCTCGATATGGACGTGTACGATGCGGCCGAGATGTCGTGTCTGACGGGTCTCTCGGAACTCTCGATTGAGAACGGCAGTGCTCCTGTGGCGATTCCGGACTTTACGCGCGGTGCGTGGAATCGTCTTCAGGGGCAAACCTACGCCTTTACGCCGGCCGATGCTGCGGCGCTGGGGGTAGAGGTAAAGTAGTTGTGATGTAAATAAATATGGCAGTTGCCCGGTCAGGGTGCTGTCCGAAAAAGAGCAGGCCCGACGCACTATCGAGTGCGTCGGGCCTGCTGCTTTTTTTAGCGGGATGCCCGCGGCTTGTGCCGTAGGAATGGTGGACGGCTCGTGCTGCAACAACTCCCGCCTACAATCCCGCTGCTGCGGCTTGTGCGGCGTTCCAGTACTTGCAGTCTAACTCCAGGAAGGTGGTCGTGTAGGGCAGTGTACTGCGGCTCTTGACAATCACTACCCGATAGAGACGGCTGACACTGTCCAGGTGCAGGATAAGCTCCTCGTGGGGGCGGTAGCTGACTGTACCCTGCCCGAGCAGGCGGGCCGTTTCGCTTCGGTAATCTTCGATGCCCGGGCATACCGCCTCGGTCAGGCGTTGTGACTCGAGGTCCTGGTAGACGTGAGCCGCGATGTGCGGTTGTCGGGCAACGGCCTCCCACACGGTTGCCAGCGTGCGCTCGTAGCTCTCACCCGAGTAGAGCGTTTCGATACTCGGATTGGCCTGCAGCGGATAGGCCATGTCGGTAATCACTATCCAGTTGCGGTGTCCGAGCAGCGGCAGCCGCTCCTGCAGGGTTGTTACCCAGGCTGCTGTGGTGTCCGTCGTTGGAGTGGCGGCGGAGGGGGTGCGCTGTTGGCTGCAACCGTTTAGTCCCAGCCAACAGAGCGCGCAGCTCCAGAGTATAAATAGGCGTTTCATGGCTTATAATGAGTAGGTTTGGGAGTCGCCGGCCGAGAGTTGTTTGGTCTTCGATTTGAGTCTCTTTTCTCCCACGACCAAACCTCCTGCGATGTTCAGCTCTCCGTGCAGCACCGTCAGAGTCGCTTCGCGGTCCGTAATGCGACATGTGCCCCAAGCGTAACCGTTGCTCCAGAAATAGGTGCCCGGACGGGCCGTCAGGTGCATCGTCCCCGTGACGCCCGAGTATTGGAACTCACTCCAGGCCAGCAGTGCAGCCCAGCTGGCCATCGAACGGGCGTAGTGGTGTCCGCATTCGGGTTCGCTGAAGGGGTTGCGTTTGGCGCCGTCGAAACGGTTGCGGATGGCCCGTATGCAGGTAAGGGCCTCGTCCTCCATCCCTTCGTAGAGCATTCCCGTTGCTGCGCAGTATTCAAACCCCGTCATCACCTCGGCAAAGTAGGGGAACGGTACCTCCAAGCGACCGTGCGGCCACGAACCCATCAGCAGACCCGCCTCGTTGCCCATGACATACGAACGCATGTTGTTGAAGTGGCGGCTGAAATCCGGCACGAAATTATATTTCATAATGCTCTGCAGGGTGGTTTGGATGTGTTGCGGGTTGCCCAGATAGCCCAATCCGCAGATATGTGCCATATATTGCCCTACCAGTTGGTCTACAAGGCACCCCTTGCCCAACTGAAAGTCGGGTATGGTTACGTCGGTACGGGTGGTGTCGATAAATTCGAAGGTTTCTGGGTCAGTAATCCAATGTTCGTAATATTCACCGTTAAAGAGGTTTTCGTCCATCCAGCGGCTGCCCTGTTCGAACAGTGAGCGGCATTTTCGCGCGAAGGCCTTGTCGCCCATGGCTGTGGCCATCTCCTCCGCTGCACGAAGAGCACCCATGTACCAGAATCCCATCTGCGGGTTTGGCCCGAAGTAGTTGACATCCATCGTATTGTGCTGGCATCCCTCCATCACGCCATCCTGGTTGCCGTCCCATCCCTTTTCAACCCAAGCGTAGGAGAGTACCCGTTTGACGGGCTCCCAGTAATCGGCTAGGAACTGGTTGTCGCCCGAGAGCTGCCATTCGCGGTAGACCTTCATAACGCAGCCCATCTGCCCGTCGGCTGCGGCAGCACCGCCCGCAGCAGCATCCGCCAGCGGCAGCGCAGCACGGAAATTCATCAGGCCGTCGGGACGGGTGGCGTAGTTGAATTCCACGTCGCGCATCGTGCGGGCCAGTTCGCCAAAGAGGAACGGAGTGGCTACCTCGTAGTTCCATACGTGGGTGCATGACCCCTGGCATGACCCAAAACGGTCCATAATCCCCTCCCATCCCATCAAGTGGCCGCTGGGCAGGCGGAAAACGGTTTGGGAACGCAGGGCGGAGAGGTTGAAGAGTGCGGCCTCTTTCATCACCTCGGGATAGCTGCTTTCGAGCAGCGAGCGTACGAAGAGCAGCGTCTCATTCTCCAGTTGCGGCAGTTGGGGCACGATTTTCCGTGCGGCATCCCATGCATCGAGGTATTGGGTGCTGTAGTAGTTGCCTACGACCGTGGGTGACCACGCCTTGCGATTGGGAAAGTTCCACGTCAGGTAGAAGGTGAATGTCTCGCTTTGGTGCGGTGCTATGGTCTTGGTCAGGGCCAGTGAGGCCATCGGGTCGGCCTCGGGTGCCATTTCACGCTCGGTCATCGTACCGTCATCGCTGAAATCGTCCCAAAAGTTCAGGATGGCGTTGTTCCAGGCGTCTGCTTTCGAGGAGGTGCGGTAGCTGACCGTTCCGACCGTATCGTCGGTGGTCAGCGCAATGGTTCCCCAGGCAGGGTCCTGCGGGTCCACTCCCTCGGAGTAGAGGTAGATGCCCTTCAGCCCGTCGCGCTCACGGTACTCGTTTTTGTTGCGGTCGGCACCCACGGGCACATAATCCCCCTTCCAGTCGTTGTAGAACTTACTGCCGTCCTTGCCCACAAAGTTGCGCATCGAACCGCAAATGGAGACCGTAAGCGGTTTGTCGCTGCGGTTGGTCACCTCGTAGGCCAGCACGGCTACGGGCATGCCGCTGGCATCGGCATTGCCCGGTATCAGCGGATTGAATCCCTTAATACGTACCTCGGCAGGCAGTTGCGGGTCCGAGAGATTGACCTGTCCGAACGGGTAGGCTGCATCGAACGAGGCCTCGGCAAAACGCGGAAATCCGTGGTGATTGACCGGACGATCCTCGTAGTGCATATATTCCTGGCTGTAGAGCGGGCCTTCGAGCAGCGTGGTCGTCGAAGGTGCGCCTTCGGGTTTCATGTAAATGGCGAAAAAGGGAGCGTTGTTCCCCGTGGTCACGGTGCTGTACTTTTTGCCCGGGACGTTCATAATCTCCCAGTCGCGCAGTTCTCCGCGTCCGCCGAGCGAGACGTTTCCGGTGCCAATCCCTCCCAGTGGCAGGGCAATCTGGTAGAGGTGCTCCTGGTCGTAGTGTTTGAGTACGGGCCATTCGGAGGGTGTCCAAGCGGCAGTTGCGCATTGCAGCGTGCAGCCTAATGCGGCCAACAGGCTGATTCTTTGAATGGTATGCATGACGTGTTTGAGTTTGGTTTTTGATGCTTTCTTTTTGGAATAGTGTTCCAGAAGCAAAAGTAGTGATAAATTTTATTTTTGGAACAGTGTTTCAAAAATAAAAAAAAAAGATTTACCTGTTCGATAGGGAAGGGGAAGTGTTGATGGCGATGGGAGAGGAGAGAACAGCGTGGAGGTTATGTGAATACAATCGGCAGGGTAGTGCGCAGATAGGCGCATGACAAAAAAGAGGTGTCAATCAGTTCTGATTGACACCTCTTTCGTAGCGAGAGAGAGACTTGAACTCTCGACCTCATGATTATGAATCATGCGCTCTAACCAGCTGAGCTACCTCGCCAAAATATATCGTATGTGATGAATATCCCCTTTCGAAGACGGTGCAAAGGTAACGATTCGTTCCGAAATTCCAAAGGGTCGGAGGAGTTTTTGTGTGTTTTTTTGTTGGGGAGCGTTTTCTCTGCGGCCTTCGGAGGGTGTTTTGTGTTGGTTTCCAACAGCTACGGCACGCGCCAAGGCCTAATAAGCCATCCTCCATATCAGATACCACGACGAACGGGCTATCTCCATCAGTTTCGGATAGTTAATCTTGTCGGCTGTGTCGTTGGGCGTATTGTAGTCGGGATGTCCGTCGGTGTGGAACCACACGATTGGAATCCCGTTCCGCCCGAAGGAGATATTGTCGCTGCCGCCAAGCGTGCGGTCGCTCGGGCGGTAGTCGGCTTCGAGCAGTGTCAGCCCGCAGGCGCGCAGCGACTCCTCGTACCAAGTACGCAAATGCGGCTGCGATGCGGTATAAAAGTAGCGAAACAGCCCCGGACGGGATTCATCGGTATTGCGGCCCACCATGTCGAAGTTGATGTAGTACGCCACCGCAGAGGTATCCCGGCCCAGCGTCTTGACGTAGTGTCGCGACCCCCAAAGTCCGCGCTCTTCGCCATCCCAAAAGGCAAAAACAACGCTCTGTTGCGGTTGAACGCCTGCCGCCTGTGCTGCCCGAGCCAACTCGAGCAGCACAACCGTTCCGCTGGCGTTGTCGTCCGCGCCGTGATAGACAGCCCCATTTTTGGTTCCCTCGTGGTCGAAGTGTGCTCCGACCACAATACACCGTGTCGTATCTTTTCCCGGAACGGTGACCAAGATATTACACAGCGATTGTCCTTGCCGTCCTGTAAAACGCTGTTCACGGATAGAGGCGCCGTAGCCCATCTGTTCCAGTTCCGAACGGATATATTGCGCTGTAATCGCTCCTTCGAGTGAGCCTGCCAGCCGTCCGCCCATCACGTCCGAAGCCAGAAAGCGAAGCGAGGCCTCGGCAGTCTGTCGGCTCATCGCCTCCAGCCCGCGGCGAAGGGCATTGCGGGAGGCGGCATCGGCCTCCGAAACGTGAACGATAAGGAGGCAGCATGCCGCTACATACCCGAAGATTCGGAAAGAAAGTCTCATGGTGCAGAAAATAAGGTCGTTAGTACAAAAGGGGAAAAGCCTCTTAGTAGAGCAGGTCGAAACTGCCGAGCTGTTCGACCCGATATTCGTCCAACAATTCGTTGCGGTCGCGCCAACCCTCTTTCAGCAGCACTTCGCGAGCCTTGGTGAAACGCTCTTCAATCGGGAACTGCGGTTGGGCATATCCATCAACCGTGTAACGAACAGAGGGGCGTACCGAACGGGTCGTTATATCATATCGACTCTGGGGTCGTCGTTCGGGCGACCAGCTGAAACCGGGCAGCCGTTGGGGTTGGTTGGCCGGAATCTTGTTAATCGGGTCCACGTGCCAGTTACTTTGCCCGCCTCCGTTCAGGCGTACCGGTTCCTGGTCTTCGAAATCGATGGTCAGGCTGGCGCACGTCAATACCAGGAATTCAATCGGGGGTTGAAGGCTGTCTTCGCTGCGGTAGTAGTAGGTGGTCACATTACCAGTCATAATGGCCCGATTGATTTCGTTGTTGCGGAACCAGGTCTGCAACAGACGGCCTTCGGTCTGATTAAAGAGGCTGTCGGTTTGGGGTACCTTTTGGGTCAGGAAGGGGGAACCGATAAACTCGGCATAGTCCAGTTCCTCGTTGCGGCTGTAGAGGTCGATGCGGTCAGCCGTCAGTTGGCTTTCGCCGTTCCACAGGATGGGGCGGCCGAAAAGGGTGCCCATGGAGTCCACACTGTAAACGGTCAGGGAATCGCAGACCCCCTGCATATCACTGCGCCACATGCGGACGTTGTGCTGTCCGCGAACGACGCGTTCCATCGTGTCCTTGTCGGCTTGTACACTGTCCGCTGGGAGTGTCGGGACACTCAGGCTGTCCACAGCCGAAGGAGAGAGCTGTGTGGAGTCCGGAGCCACAGGAAGAGGCGGCTCCTCGACCCCAATCATCGAGCGGCGCATGACGGAATCTGCCGCGATTGAATCTTGCTCAAGCCGGTTCGTAGTCAGAACGGTCGTGTCCGTCACCATGACCGTCGTATCCCCGGGCACCGGTGTGAGGCTGTCGGTCGGTAATGGGCTCATGGGAACTGCGGGAGTCTCCATGCGCGTACTGTCATTCCCGCCGGCCAGCGAATCCTGGGCGGAAGGGGAAACAGTCTGTTGCGGGCGCGGCTTCGACATGCCCGGAGGGTAACTGTCGAAGAAAATCGTATCGGCACGAGCAAAGGCAGAGTCCGGCCTGAGCGGTGTTGCCGGCTGTGGTGCAGGAGCGAGTGAATCACCCGCCACAAGGGTCGGACGGGGAACCGTCGCGGTGTCTGCGGAGGAAGCGTTTGCCACCGTATCATAAAGAATCACCGCCGGCTGCCGCGTAAGCATCCCTTTTTTCAGCGAATCGTTGTAGTAGCCGTAATCCCCCAGGCCAATCGCCCGCTGTATTGTATCCAGAATCTGGATATTGCTGCGCAGGGTCACCCGACGGATGGCACTCTCGTAGTCCATCGTGTCGGCCCAGAACTCCTGGTCGGGAGTCATGGCATAAGCATCGTGCGTAAAGTGGTAGGTCTCGGTGGCACGCACATAATTTCCGCGGTCGGCCGTCAGAAAGTCACGGTCCTGGTCCCAGATGTATGCCTTGCTGAGGAACGTTACGATTTCCTGGTTGAAATCGTAACGAACCGAGTCGGTACGAATCCGGTAGTTGTCATTGCGCATGGCCACATGACCCACGAACGTAATGGTCGATGAGTCGCCGTTAAAGAAGCCTCGGTCGGACTCCATCAGGTTGTCCCGCTGCGTAATGACCGCCCCCTCCTTGTAGGCCCCGATGTTGGTTTGGGAGTTGAACTCCATGTAGTTGAACACCCACATGGTGGCATCGCCGTTCACCACCTTCAGCAGGGGCGAGTAGACTTCGGCGATGTTGGTATGTCCGTTGTAGCTGGCGCGGTCGCCGTAGATGTAGGTCGAGTCCTTGTTAATCACCACATTGCCGAAACACTCCATACGGTATTCGTCGTAGCGTTTGGCGCTGTCGCACTGGATGAAGGTCCCGTTGTGGTGGAAGATGACGTTTCCGATAAGGTAGAGAGCCGTATCCTGCGGGTTCCGTTTGGTCATCAGGTCGCCGTAGTAGTCCACCGTAGCGGTCTGTTGCGTATCGGTTGTTTGTGAGGTGCCTGTGGTGCGCTGTGCGGTCGGTGGCAGTTGAGCCTGTGGGGCACTCGAAAGGGTCGGTTGCCCGGCGTACAACAGAAACGGAGCCAGAAACAGCAACGGAAATATCCAGCGTCGATATGCGGAGTGGCGTGGAGTCATGCGGGGAACAGAGGAGAAGTGGTTCGGAGGTGCGGGTTACTTTTTGAGCCAGTTGTATTCAAAGCCGTAATCCCTGTATTCCGGAGCAATCCAGATATACATCTTGGAGATGGTCTCTTTCATCCATTTTTCGAGTTCCCGATTTTGTTTGTCCTGAAGGGCAAAATCGGCAATAATCTCATAATCTTCCGAGAGGCTGGCGTGATGGCTCGGTATCACCTCGTTGAGCCGCACGATTTTGTAGACCGTACTGCCGGTGTTCATGTCGATGGCTTCGTAGGGCTCGGAGAGCTCTCCCACCTCCAGTTTCGAGAGCGGGATATAATCCTGCGGGTCGAGGTTGTCGAGCATAAACTTCGAGGAGGCATATTTCGTGTCGAAATATTGTTTGGCGGCACGGCTGTTGAATACGGTACCGCCGTTTTTGTTGGTCTCCTTGTCCATGGAGTAGGTCGCTACCGCCTCGTCAAAAGCCTTTTTGTCGCTACCGATGGCTTTGGCCAGGCTGTCGAGCAGCGCCATCTCCTTCTCGGTCTCTTCGACGGTGAAAGTCGGTTTGAGGAGAATCTGGCGGAAATGAACCATATTGCCCTTGAGCGAGAGCAACTCTACAATATGATAGCCGTATTCGGTTTCAATGATTTCAGATACTTTGCCCGGCTTGAGCGTCTCGAGAGCTTCGACAATCGGATAGACCAACTGGTTGATGTCGCCGGGGCCCCATTCGCCGCCGTTTCGGGCAGTTCCTGGGTCCATGGAGTAGAGGCGTGCCAATGCTCCGAGGTTCTCTCCGTTCAGGATGCGTTCGCGGAACTCGAGCAGCTGTTGCCGCACTTCGAATTTGCGCTCTTCGGTTTCGGGCGGGAAACGCACAATCTGCGCATAGACATACTGTTCGGGAACCATCTCCAGCGAGTCGGTCGGCAGTTTGTCGAAAAAGGCGGCCACCTCCGGATAGGTGATATTGACCTTCTGCATCACGTTGCTCTGCATGATGTTGGCGAGCTGCATGTCTTCGGCCTGCTTCTTGAGGTCGTCCTTGATGGCGTAGACCTCTTTGCGGTATTTCTTTTCGAGTGCCTTGACCGAACCGGCCTCGGTAATCATTTGTTGAATCTGGTGTTCGATTTGTGTGTCGAGGCCGCCGCCGAGGTCTTTGTTGAGGGAGTCGGCACGAGCCTGTTCGGCCAGCACCTTTTGCAGCAACAGCGTCTCAAAGGCTTCGTCCCGAGCGGGTCTGCCGCTCAGAATACCTTGTTGGCGGCGCAGCCGGAGCACCTCTTCCGTGGTCTGTTCGATGTCGGAGAGCAGGATATGGCTGTAACCCACAATGGCCGCTACTTCATCGGCAATGTATTCCGGTCTGGGGTCATCGGGTTGGGGCAGGGAGTCCACCGGTACGGCGCGGAGGGTAAGGCTGCATGTCAGCATCAGGGTGGCGCTTACGGTCAGCAGACGAAGGGTAGTGGAACGGCTCATGGATATCTGTCGGGTCGTGAATGGGTGATTACTGGTTCAAGTGTATTTCAAACTGCTTTTGGCTCTGTGCAGCACGATAGAGGCTGTCTTCCAAGGTATTCAGCAGTGTTTGGCGTCGTTTGTTGAGGATGATTTTCCGGATGTTGGCGGTTTCGCGTTCCATGGGGGAGTAGTCTCCCGTGGGGCGGTAGGCGTCGATAACCATCATGTATTTGTACTGGTCGTCCTCGACGTCGTAGTACTTGCGGGTGCGCAGAAAATCGTCGAAATTGCTCTGCGAAAAGGGAATATGCCGTACGACAGTGCTGAAATCGGTCCACTCCGTACTGAAGTCGTTCGTGAGGTACTGGTTTTTCTGGCAGATGTTCAGGAAATCGTTGCGGTCTGTTTCGCGTTCGGAGCGGAACATCTCTTCGAGTTTTCGGCTTTGCCGCAGGCCCGAGGGGAGACGCACGATGCGCGCCTTGACAATGGGGCCAGCCAGACGGAACGTGTTTCGGTTATCGTCGTAATAGGTGCGGATTTGTTCGGTGGTCACCGTGGTGTCGAGGCGTTCGGCCATCCACTCCTGTTCGTATTGGTAGGTGACCAGGGAACTGCGGTACTGGGCGACCATCTCTTCGATTTCGTCGCTGTGGCCCGAGAGGGCCGCTTCGGCCGCTGCGGTTTTAATCTCCTTGCGGACCCAGTTGTCTACCAGCGATTGCAGGGCGGCAAGGCTGTCCTGCGGGGGCAGTCCGGGGTCGATAAGTCGGGTCAGGTCGTTGGCGTAGAGTTCGTGTTCGCCGACACGGGCCAGGACTTCCCCTTTGTCTTCGGTGTAGAGGTTGAGTTGGTTGCATCCGATGGTGAGCAGGCTCAGGGCCGGCAGGAGAAACCATCGCAGGGTATGGTGTTTCACGGTAGAGTCGTCAGAGGTTTCGTTATGATGCTAACGAACAAAAGTAACGATTCTTTTGTGAACGCCCTAATTTTCTTTGCAATCGGGCGTTGTGTCGGTCGTTTTGGCGAGTGATTTCCGGATGCGGAGGACGGCGTAGAGAACACCGATGCAGAGGATAAGAAGAGCAAAGATATAGGCTGTGGTCCAGAGGGTTCCCTCTCCGAGCAGTTTGCGTTCGAGGGAGCCCGAGGTGCCGAATACCAGGTAGAGCAGCGAGGTGAGGCCGTTGTTGACGAAGTGTACGGCAATGGCATCGTTGAGGGCTCCCGTGAGGTGGTAGATGGTGCCGAGAATCAGTCCGAGGCATCCGGCATAGATGATTTGTTGGGGGATGAGGTGGATGGCACCGAAGATGACGGAGCCGAGCAGGATACCCCACAAGGGACCCAGTCGGGAGACGAGGTTTTTTTGGATGATTCCGCGGAAGAGGAACTCTTCGAGGATGGGGGCTGCAACGACGGCCGTCATCATGGGCCACAGTCCGCCCTGCATGTAGCTGTCGAGTTGGTCGATGTATTTTTCGGGGAGTTGTTCGAGCAGCGGGGTGAGGACGATGCCGGTGGAGAGCATCAGCAGCAGCCCGAAGAGCACCAGTCGGGGATTGAATCTCCATTTTTTGGGGTGGAACGAGGGAAGTTCCACCTGCCATGTGTTGTGCAGCGATGCGGCGTAGGCGATGGTGGCGAGCAGGGAGACGACGTAGACGATGAAGTTGGCGAAGCTGGTGTCGGCGGTGTCGGGCAGCAGTCCGATAATCAACCCCAGCAGCATGGAGCTGATGAAGAAGACGGCGATGATGCTCACGAGGGGGAACCAGAAGGGACGAGTCGGGGCAGGCATGGCAGCGGGCGGTTTGTGTGAGGGTGGGTTAGTCGGCTTTGGGGATGTCGATGATGCGGGCTTCGGGGAAATAGACCTTCAGGTAGTCGGCAATGTAGGCACGGGTGTCGGCCGCAATGAGCGGGTCGCCTTCGGGGTAGAGTTTCCACAGCACGGCGGCCAGCGGGATGTGGCGGGCACGGCAGGCTTCGAAGCTGAGCAGGGTATGGTTCAGACTGCCGAGTTTGGCCGAGGTGACAAAGAGCAGCGGCAGTTGTTGCTGGGCAATGTAGTCGGCCGTGAGGTATTCATGCGGTTCGTGGTCGGGGTCGAAGGGGCGCAGGGGAACATGGAGTCCGCCCGCCCCTTCGACCAGCACGATGTCGTATTGGCTTTGGAGTTTTTTGGTAGCGGCCGTGATGACGGTCGTATCCACCTCGGTGCCGACCAGCTTGGCTGACAGGTGGGGTGAGGCGGGGAAGGGGTAGATAACGGGGCTGGTGGTGTGGTCCAGGTCTGCAGGTTGCAGCGGAATCCCCATCAGCCGCCGATGCAGCTCGATATCTTCCGAACGGCCGGTGTTGCCCGTCTGGATGAATTTTTGGGTGATAACGCGTGCGCCGGCATCGCACAGCATGCGGGCCAGAATGCCCGTGGCATAGCTTTTCCCGGCATCGGTGTCGATGCCGCTTACGAAATAGGTTCCCGGAGCAAGTAACGAGGTCATGATTTTTGGGCAATCAGAATAATCGGGTGAAAGGTAAGGGTTACGCCGCTTTCCGTCGGGTTGGTGGCGGATGTGTTGTGGAAGAGGGTGTTGTACTCCTGCTCAAAGGTTCGGAGGCGGCTGTGTGTCCAGCGTTCTGCGGCGACGGCGTTCACGCCGGTCAGCCGCAGGTGGCGCAGCACCTCAAGCGGTGAGGGGTAGAGCTGCCGTTCGTGCCACTCTTGAGTGGCACGAACGGTGAGTTTCGCAGCTTGACAACCCTCGAGCAGCGAAACGACCGTAGGATATTCAAGTCCGTAGCCCGTAGTGGCAGTGATTTCGTGGAAGTTGTCGGGGCCGAAGGTGCTGATGGCAAGCAGACCATGTGGCTCCAGCCCCCGTGCCGCACGGGTGATGAATGCAGGCAGGTCGTCGAACCATTGGAGGGTCGAGGCGCTGGCAATCAGCCCGTAATGGCTTTCGATAAAAGGGAAGGCCTCGCCGTCGCCCGCTTCAAAACGAACAGCAAGCCCGTGGGAGGTCGCCTTGGGCAGATAGTCCTGACTTTTAGCCACCAGGTCATTGAGGGTCCACTCCGTGTCGGGGAAGTGTTCGACGAGGTGTCGGGTGAGAAATCCTGTTCCGGCGCCGATTTCCACGCCCCGCCGCGGGGCTGCGGTTAACCACCCTCCGCCAACCAGCATTTCGGCCAGTCGGTCGGCTATGCTTCGCTGGACGGTGGCCAGCGAAGCATAGCTCTCCAGGCGGCGGGCAAAACGCTGTTGCAGCAAATGTTTATCGTGCTTCATCGGCAGTGAGGCGGGTTAGCAGGTCAGTCTGGTAGAGCGGGTAGTGAGGCATCTCGGCATACGGGGTGAGAGGAACTCCGGCTTCACTCCAGTATCGTTTCATGTTTTTGGGCGGGAATATCGCATCCCGTTCGCCCACGACGGCTTCGGTCCAGAGAGGTGCAGTCGGGCTGCGGGAGAGGGTGGTCTCCCCGGCCATTCGTTGCAGGGCGAGCAACTCGTCGTAAATCTCCGTAAGGGGGCGGGTGGAGCGGTGGCGGTAGTATTCGCGCAGTATTTCGGGGGTCCCGCACATCCGTTCGAGGAACTTGACAATGCCCGTACCGGCAATGCTCCGCACGGTGACGGCAAAGGCACGCGTCGGAATCCCGTAACGGTCGTCAATGGGTTGCGGGGTGCCCCCGATGGCTACGGCGCGCTGCCAGGTGAGAGGGCTCTCCTCGAAAAGTTGTTCTGCCACCCATACGCCGAACGACCAGGCTGTCAGATAGCGTGCTTTGTAGGCAGCCAACACGGTTTCCAACTTCTCTCTCTCGGCCGTATCGGGCAGGGTGCGGTAGTCGTAGAGGCATACGAAATCATATCCTTCGGGCAGGGTCATGTGGCGTACCAGTTCGTCGGAACCGGCCCACCCTGCGGCAAATACGATTATCCCCTGCGCCTTGTCAGCACTGGGCGAGCGTTTTATCCAAGTTGTCTGCATCGTGTGGCAAATTGTTCGATTTCCGAGACCTCGTGCGAGGCGCACAGCGAGACTCGCAGCCGCGCTTCGCCGCGGGGCACGGTGGGGTGACGGATAGCCGTGGTCCAGTATCCTGCTTCGCGCAACGCGTCGGCCATTTGCAGGGCCCGTTCGTTGCTGCCTGCGGGGATGGGGATGATTTGGGATTCGAAGGGAACAGCCGGTTGCAGGATGCGATTGACCGTGGCAATCAGTTGCCGCAGCCGTTCCCGTCGCGGGGCGAAAGCGGGCAATCGTTCGATGATGAAACGGGTCCACTCCAACGAGATGTCAGGCATGGCCGTGGAGAAGATAAGTGGACGCATCCGATTGACCAGCAGCTCTTTTGTGAGGTTTGAACAACATATGGCCGCCCCTACGGAAGCCAGTGCCTTGCCGAAGGTCACCACCAGGTAATCTGCCTGTAGCGGCAGTTCGGGATGCGCGGCATTGTATGCCGCCAGCAACCCTGCCCCTTCACGTTCCGGTGTGCCGTAGATGCCGACGGCATGTGCCTCGTCTAAGTAGAACCGAAAACCGTACCGCTGTTGCAACTGCGCCAACTCTCCGAGCGGAGCAAAGTCGCCGTCCATGCTGAAAAGGCTCTCGGTAACGACGATAATACGGTCATAAGCCTTCGCGGCCGCTTTGCTCAGCAGTGAGGCGAGGTGGTTCATGTCGTTGTGGCGGAAGCGTTGCCACTCAACGCCGTCGCAGAGCCGCAGGCCGTCGATAAGGCTGGCGTGCACCAGCTTGTCGGCCAGAATCAGGTCGCCCTGTTGTGTCACTGCTGGCAGCACGCCGCTGTTTACAGCAAACCCTGCACCCAGCACCAGCGCATTTTCCATGCCCGTCAGCCTTGCCACACACCGCTCGAGCGCCTCATAAGCGGGACTGTTGCCCGTCATCAGGCGCGACGAGGGATTGCCCAGCAGGAACCGTTTGGGGTCGGTCGAGGATAGAAACTCCCGTTGCAGGTCACAATCCGCGAGCCCGAGGTAGTCGTTTGAGGAGAGGTTGCAGTAGCTGCGCTCTTCGCCCGTTGGCGAGAGCGCAGCGAGCCGTCCGCCCTCCGTGCGCACGGTTCGCAGGCTGCGCAGGTTGCCCTGCGCAGCCAACTGACCCAGTATCTCCTCCTCACGCTCCATCGTTATTCATCCTCCTCCGGCAGCGATGCCCCGGGCACAATCCGAACGGCCTCCTGAGCATCCTTTTCCGATACCAGCAGGCTTACCTGTCCTTGAATGTAGGGGAGCGTAGTGGCTCCAATGGCACCGTTTACACAGCATTCAATGCCGTGGTTACGCAGCAGGTCGGCATCGAGATAGACGGTGTCCTGGGTGGTGTAGCGTTTAATCACCACCAGTCGGCTTTGGTCTGTGTTGTGTGTAGTCATAGTCGAATTCCTCCTTCAGGGGTTAAACGGGGTACGACGGTTGTTACGTTCCGTTGCAGGCACCACGCAATATCCTCGGCCCAGCGCATTTTGATGCTGTGGTAGTGCAGACAGTGGTCCAGCGCCCCCATAAGGTCGTTTTCGTAGCGGCTGTAGACATCGGCGCACCACCAGGCCATGTCGCTGAGCGTTCCTGCATAATGGGTCTCCAAAAATCGGGCCATCATGCCGGCACACAGCGCATCTTCAATCGTAAAACGGTCGTGCCGCCCCGAGCAGACGAGAGCCACATCACCTCCCGGTTCGCCGAGCCGCCGAGCAACGGCATCGGCATTGAGCAGGGCGGCAATGTAGATGCCGTCGGCGGCTCCTCGGGCGCAATTGACGGCCCGCGTGCCGTTGGTGGTGCTCATGACGATGGTCGCATCCCGCACTACGTCAGGAGCATAGCGCAATGGTGAGTTGTCGAGGTCAAACCCTTCGATAATCACCGTGTTTCGTTCCCCGCCCAGCAGCACGGGGCCTGCATCATTCGTTTGACGGTGCTCCTCGACGATTTGGTCGCGCAGTTGGAAACTCTCTTCGATGCCCGTCATGGGGATGATTTCACGTGCTCCGTTCGAGAGTGCCGTGACAATCACCGAAGTGGCGCGGAAAACGTCAATCACTGCCACGTTCCGTCCGCTGACCCGTTCGGGGGTCACCTCTCCGGCAGCGCCAATGATATCGATATGCATAGTACAGACAGAAATTAATTCCCGGAGCCCCATGTGTACCCCGAGAGGCTGGCATTAGAATGTAGTTTCAGGTTGCTGCGAGAGGGTGGCGACCATCACGGCCTTAATCGTGTGCATACGGTTTTCAGCCTCGTCGAACACAATCGAGGCCGGCGATTCGAACACCTCGTCGGTGACCTCCATTTCGCGCAGTCCGTATTGTTCGAAGATGGCCTGTCCCACTTCGGTCTCGAGGTCGTGGAAGGCGGGCAGGCAGTGCATGAAGCGACAGTCGGGATTCCCCGTCAGTTCCATCATCTGGCGGTTCACCTGATAGGGCTTGAGCAGTCGAATGCGCTCGTTCCACACCTCGGCCGGTTCACCCATCGAGACCCATACGTCGGTGTAGATGAAGTCCGCCCCGCGTACCGCTGCGGCCACATCGTCCGTAATGGTGATGCGTGCACCTTCATCGCGGCGCAGGCTCTCAACCAGAGCGGCATCGGGATGGTAGGCCGTCGGCGCTGCCGCCGCATACTCCATCCCCATCTTGGCGCATCCGACCATCAGCGAGAGAGCCACGTTGTTGTCGGCCGTACCGGCAAAGCAGACCTTGATTTGGTCGAGCGGTTTGTCGCAGTGTTCGCGGATGGTGAGCAGGTCGGCCAGAAACTGCGTGGGGTGCGATTCGTTGGTGAGTCCGTTCCACACCGGCACCCCCGAATATTGGGCCAGCGTTTCGACAATCTCCTGTCCGTAGCCGCGGTATTCGATGCCGTCGTACATACGCCCCAACACCCGTGCCGTGTCCTTAATCGACTCTTTTTTCCCCATTTGGGAGCCGCTGGCCCCGATGTAGGTGACGCGTGCCCCCTGGTCGTGTGCCCCCACCTCGAACGAACAACGGGTGCGGGTCGAGTCTTTGGCAAAGAGCAACACAATATTTTTACCGGTCAGGCAGGGTTTTTCGGTTCCGGCCTTTTTTTCGGCCTTGAGGCGGGCAGCCAGACGGATAAGCCCTTCGATTTCTTCGCGTTTGAGCGAGCGGATGTCGAGAAAACTTCTCTGGTACATATTCTCAGCGTTCTATGATGGTTAGCATGTGCACCGTCCCGGCTGTGCGGGCGTGGATTTGCAAAAATAAGAATTTCGGTATTAGCCGCCGAGCGGCCATACCGAAATTCCGAAGTTTTTTGGGGAGACCGACGCGCGGGTAAATAAGATGGATGTACGGTGCAACTCCCGGATGGGAATGTGTCACAGTGTATTGTGAGCACAATGTTCCGAGAGACTGTCGCTACTTCCGATAAATCACCAGCGTCTGCCCCGGTCGCAAGGCCCGTTCGTTTTTGATGTTGTTCCAGGTCATGAGTTGTTTGACCGTCACGTGGTAACGTGCTGCAATCCGCCCCAGAATATCCCCGCTCTTGATTTTGTAGGTGATTTTGGTCCCTTTGGACGAGGTGGCGTTGCGCGACGAACTGGCCGTCAGTTGTTCCTGCGACAGGTTGCTGATGTTGAGGTATTTGGCCAGATAGAGGCTGTCTTTGCCGAAGATTTCCGGTTGCTCGCGGATGTACGAGGTGGTGTACTCCTGCGGCAGGGTCAGCACGTAGGTCTGCGTCTTGGCCGGAATCACATCCACCGTATACTGCGGATTGAGCCCTCGCAATACCTCAATCGGAATGTTCAGCGTCGAGGCCACCTGTTCGAGGTGCATTAACCGATTGACATGCACCGTGTCGGTTGCCAGCGGGTGCCACGGAATGGTGGGGTTCAGGTTGTGAGCCTTGTAGTAGGTGTAGGCGTAGCTGGCGGCGATAAAGGCCGGAATGTATCCGCGTGTCTCGCGCGGCAGGTATTCATAGATGTCCCAGTAGGTCTTGGCCTCTTCGCCGCGGTGCGAGGTGCGGTAGCGTTCGAGGGCCTTGTTTACGTTTCCCGCGCCGCAGTTGTACGAGGCGATGACCAGCGTCCAGTCGCCGTAGATTTTGTACATGTCCTTGAGGTACTTGCAGGCGGCTTCGGTCGATTTGACGGGGTCGCAGCGTTCGTCCACGAAGGAGTTGATTTCGAGACCGTAGTATTTCCCGGTACGGAGCATGAACTGCCAGAGCCCTACGGCCGAGGCGTGCGATTCGGCACGCGGAATAAGGGCTGATTCAATGACGGGCAGCATTTTGAGCTCCATGGGGAGTTTGTAGCGGTAGAGCGCCTCTTCGAAAATCGGGAAGTAGTACTGCGCCAGTCCCAGCACCCGTTCCATGACCCCTCCCTTTTTGGTGTAGAGGAGGATGTACTTTTTGACGATTTCGTTGTAGGGGAGTTGCACCTCGGTGGCCATCATTTTGAGCCGTTCGGCATAGACGGCGTCGGGCAGGGCGCCGCTCATGTCTACCTGGTCGAGGTCCACGTCGATAAATTCATTGACAAAGGTGTCGTAAGAGTCCACCACGTTTTGGCGGGTGTAGTTGGCCAGCAGGGAGTCGTAGGTGCTGGCCGAGGGTACGTTGAGAGCCAGCATGCCGAAAGCGCGCGTATCGCCCGTTTGGGCGTGCGCGCCGACCGTTCCGAGGAGCAGGAAGAGTGCTCCGAGCGATAGTTGTCGGACGGTGGTCTTGAGGGTGTTCTGCATGGTATGTTGTTTTGCTGAAATGTTTTGGTCGTATTTTGGTTGGACGCGTTGAGTGTCAAAAAGTTTAAAATCGCAGTTTCAGGGCCAATCCATACGAATTTCCCTGTGACGGGCTCACGGGTCGTCCGTTGAAGCGGGTGTCAATCATGGCGGGTTCGATGCGCACCGAGAGGTCCTCGTCCACGTCCCAGTTTTTGAGGGAGGCGATGACGTAGGTGTCGATGACGCTGAGCAGGTAGGCTGCCGCCATACCGATGATGGCGAGGTCACGGTCGCGGCGGTAGGCGCTGCGCACGCGCGAGAGCAGTTCCGCGGAGTAGCGGCCGTTGAATTCGTCTACCGTAGCGGGGTTTCCGTCGGTCAGGGCGTCGTAGGCTGTTTTGTAGCGTTGGTAGTTGCGGTTGTTGTAGTCGATGACCGTAGCCAGGGCGATAAAACCGCCGTAGTATATCGGGATACGCCAGTAGGTCTTGGTGTAGACAAAGCCCATGCCGGGGAATACGGCAGCCAGGGTCGTTGCCTTGCGCACCGGGTCCACGGGACCGCGGTAGTTGAAGACGGCATCGGCAGCAAAATAGAGGTAGGTGGCTCCCGCCATGGCGAACATCAGGGTTTGTCCGCTGCCGGCACGGCGCATCCGTTCGCGGGCCCGTTTCTGGTCCTCCGGGGGCAGGCGCAGGTCTACGGTGCGCTGGTAGTCGGCCTTGTAGGTCTTGTATTGCTTGTTGAAGATGAGCCCTCCGGCGAGAAAACCTCCGACCCCGCCGTAGAGAATGGGCAGTTTCCAGGCCTGTCGGTTGTATATTTGCCCGAAACCGGGTGCCACCAACGACCAGATGGTGTGCATCCCCGCCTTAATCGTGTCCTGTGTGATGCGGAAGTGGTGTTTGAAGAGCAGAGCCGAGTCGGCTGCCGTCAGCTGTTTTTTTGTGGCATCAATCAGGGTGGTGTCCACGGTTGGATACTGAAGTCCCGCTAAGGTAAACGGTGCCTGCCACAACACCGAATCGGAATAGTGTTCCACGAGCAGTGAGTCGCTGAACTGTCGGGCAATAACCGAGTCGGGCGCTTCGCGGTAGAGCGGGATGCTGTCGAAGCCGGCCAAGGCCAACAGAGTCGAGTCGGGCTTCAGGGTGGTGCGGACATACCGTGCCCGTCGGGCAATGCTGTCCTGCTCGGCATCCATCGGCGCCCCTTTCAGCCCGCTGGAGATGCGTACCCGTTGTCCTACGCCCAGCCCGTCCATCTTCATGACCCGTTCGTTGAGTTGCTGGCGCTGGTCAATGGTCAGGTCCTGTTTCATGAGCCGTTTGAGCTCCTGCCGTTTGGCTTTTTGCTGTGCTTTTTCGAGCTTTCGGAGCGTTTTGGCATCGAGGGTTGTGGTTGTGTCCTCCTCGGGCAGTGGCAGACTGAAACGGGTTTCCTGCCGAGGCGCGTCGAGCGGAGCCGTGGTCGGACCACTCCAGACGGCAGCATTTGCAGCAGAGGCGCCCAGCAGGCAAACCCCCAGCAGCATGGCTCCAAACAGGTGGCAAAAACGGTATGTGGTGTTGTGCAATCGCATTATTTGCGGTTCGCGAGTTGTTCGAGTCGGTCGAGGATTTCCCGTACCTGTTCGTCCGAGTGAAAATCAATAACGATTTTTCCCTGAACGGTAGTATCTCCGTTTTTGGCGGTTGTCGCTTTGCGTTTGATGCTGATGTGGCTGCCGACAATCGGTTCGAGCCGCTCCACCAGCCGAGAGTAGAAGACCGGATATTCAGCGGTCGTTTTGTCAGCCTTTTCGCGTTTGGCGGGTGCCAGCGCCTGTTGTACGGCCAGTTCTGTCTGCCGTACCGAGAGGTGCCCTTTGACAATGCGCGCCAGCATGGCCAACTGTTGGCGTTCCGTGGGGAGCCCCAGCAGGGCCCGTGCATGACCCATCGTTATCATGTCGTTGTTCAGGGCGCTCTGTATCTGGGCGGGAAGTTTGAGCAGACGGATGTAGTTGGTAATCGTCGAGCGTTTTTTCCCGACCCGTTCGGCCAAAATCTCCTGCGTGAGGGAGCATTCGTCGATAAGCCGCTGGAGCGACAGAGCCACTTCGATGGCCCCGAGGTCTTCGCGCTGGATGTTTTCGACCAGAGCCATTTCGAGCAGGGTCTGGTCGTTGGCCTCCCGCACATAGGCGGGGATGGTCTCCAGACCGGCCAGTTGCGAGGCGCGGAAACGGCGTTCGCCGCTGATAATCATATACTCGGCCCCTTCTTCCGTGGGTTTGTCGAGCCGTTTGACGGTGATGGGCTGGATGACGCCCAGTCGCGAGATGGATTGTGCCAGCTCTTCGAGCGCCTCTTCGTCGAAGAGGGTACGCGGTTGCGAAGGGTTGGGGACAATCCGGCTCAGCTCCAGTTCCGAGACGGTGTTGTCGCGTCGTGAGGCGGCTGTCTGTTTGGGTATGTTGAGTTCTTCGAGTTCGAAGATGGCTCCGAGTCCTTTTCCGAGTCCGGTGGTTTTCGGTTTCATAGTCTGTTGTTAGGTATATGCGGGGTGGCAGCCTCAGTGGTCTGCACAAAAGCGGGTTAAGCGTTGCCGTTTCGTTCGAGGAATTCGCGGGCCAGGTTCAGGTAATTGACACTCCCGGTGCTCGAGGCGTCGTAGGTGATGGCCGGTTTTCCGTAGCTGGGCGATTCGCTCAGGCGGGTGTTGCGTTGGATGATGGTCTGGAAGACGAGGTGTCCGAAGTGGTTTTTGACCTCTCCCACGACCTGGTTGGCCAGCCGCAGCCGCGAGTCGTACATCGTCAGCAGGAAGCCTTCGATTTCGAGCGAGGGGTTCAGGCCTGCTTTCACCATTTTGATGGTGTTGAGGAGTTTCCCGAGCCCTTCGAGGGCAAAGTATTCGCACTGGACGGGGATAATGACGCTGTCGGCGGCAATCAGGGCGTTGAGGGTCAGCATCCCGAGCGAGGGCGAGCAGTCGATAATCACGTAGTCGTAATCGTTGCGGACGGTGTCGAGCAGCTGTTTCATGCGGAACTGTCCGTTTTCCATCTGTGCCAGTTCGGTTTCAGCTCCCACGAGGTTGATGTTGGAGGGGAGCACGTAGAGGTTGGGCAGCTCGGCCGACTGGAGAATGGCTTGAGCGATATCCGTTTCACCAATCAGTGCGGTGTAGGTGTTGAGCGCCCCGGGTTCGAACCCCAGTCCCGAGGAGGAGTTGGCCTGCGGGTCGGCATCGACCAGCAGCACCCGTTTTTCGAGTACGGCCAGCGAGGCTGCCAGGTTGATGGAGGTGGTGGTTTTCCCGACACCTCCTTTTTGGTTGGCCAGAGCAACGATTTTTCCCATATCGGTATGTTTCTTCAGTCAGTTGGTAAGTGGAGTGTGCGCACACTGTTTCAAACTACAAAAATAGCGATTTTCCGGATATTCCGGGCGGCGATGGAATTTCCGTATGACATCCGCTGCGGGTTTTGTACCTTTGCGGCAGATTACGAGACGCTGTTTAATATTATTTTCAGTCGATGAATTTCGATGTATCAGAGCGCTGGGCCGCCATCGTCAATCCGGTAGCCGGTCGGGGTCGGGGGCTCACCGACTGGCCCCAAATCAGCGGTTTGTTGCGGGATGAGGGGATTAAGGTGGATGCCATGTTCACCCTGCGCAAGTACCACGCCACGGAGTTGGCCGTATGGGCGGTTCGGCAGGGCTATCGGCGTATTATCGTGGTGGGGGGCGACGGAACGATTCACGAGACGGTGAATGGATTTTTTATCCAGCGGGAGTGTCCCACGACCGATATTCTGATGGCGGTGATTGCCGTGGGTACAGGCAACGACTGGATTCGGATGTTCGGCATTCCGCGCAACTATGTGGATGCGATACGGTCGATACGCGAGGGTCACTCTTTTCTGCAGGACGTAGGCCGTGTGACCTACTATGAGTCGAAAGTGCATCAGACGCGCTATCTGGCCAATGTGGCGGGGGTAGGGTATGATGCGGCCGTGTGCCGGGGGTTCAACCGTCTGAAGGAGAAGGGCTATCGGGGCAAGTGGATATACCTGTTCAGTGTCTTTCGGGAGGCATTGCGCTATAAGACTCGTCGGGTGGCTGTTGAGGTGGATGGCGAGGAGGTTTTCCGCGGCAAACTTTTTACCGGCACCATCGGTATCTGTAAATATACGGCCGGGGGGCTGACCCAGACCCCCAATGCCATTGCCGACGACGGGCTTTTCGACCTGACGGTGATTCCGGCCATGAACCGGGTACGGCTCTTCCGCCGCTTTCGGGTGGTCTATACGGGGAATATTTATGACATTCCGCAGGTCTCGTTGTTTCGGGGCGGGTGCATTCGCATTCGGGCCGAGCGTCCCATTCGGCTTGAGATAGACGGCGAGATTTTGGGGTATTCCGATTTTGAATTTCAGATAGTGGAGCGTGCCGTGCGGGTGGTGGTGAGCGAGCGGTTTATCCGCGGGCGGATGTAAGCAGTCGCAGCGCGCTATTCTTTTCTCATGGGGTAGAGTGGCTCTGTTCGAGCCTTGTGAGGGGTCTAAAAAAACTCTTCCCGGAAATGGTAGTTGCCGCGCAACTCTTCGAACTGTTCGGGGGTTGTGCGCAGGGCGGTGTCGTCCCGACGAATGTCGTAGTGTTGCGGCATGTGAGCGGCTATCCACTCCCAGGAGAGGTCACTCCGAGGGTGTTGTACAGGGGCTTCGGCGGGATACCATGTCGGGTCGATGGGCAGTCCCAGGTGCGCTGCAACCGCCCGCACCGAAAGGGTGGTGCCCATGGCTTTCCCCTGAAGCGAGTATCCGGCAATGTGGGGTGTGGCAAGGGTGGTCATGCCAAGCAGCTCGCGGTCAATATTCGGTTCCCCGTTCCAAACGTCCAGCACGGCACGTGAAATCCTCCCCTCTCTCAGGGCAGTTTTCAAGGCGGCTTCGTCCACCACCTCGCCGCGCGAACTGTTCAGGAAGACCATTCCCGGTTTAGCTGCTGCGAAAAACTCCGTGGAGGCCATTCCGCGGGTGGTCTCGTCCAGCAGGACATGGACCGTGACCACATCGGCCTGTTGCAGCAGTTCGGTTGCACTGACAAAGTGTTCCGTTCCCGGTTCGTGGCGCTGTTGCCGCGGGGGGTCGCAGCATATGACGCGAAATCCCACTGCTTCGGCAGCCGCACGGACAGCCCCTCCTACATGCCCCACTCCGATAATGCCGAGGGTTGTCCCTTCGGGGTGCATGTCCAGTGCCAGCAGGGCGGCAAAAACCCATTGCAGCACCCCTCGGGCATTGCACCCAGCGGCGGTGGAGACCGCGATTCCGTGCGTATGACAGTATGCCAGGTCGATGTGGTCGTACCCGATGGTGGCGGTGGCAATCAGCCGAACGCGGCTCCCTTCGAGCAGGGCCGCATTGCAGCGGGTGCGGGTACGGATAATCAGTGCGTCGGCATCCCGTACAGCCTCAGCATCTATAGCGCTTCCCGGGAGGTAGGTCACTTCGGTGTAGGGTTCGAACAGGCCGCGGATAAAGGGAATTTTGTCGTCGATTACAATTTTCATACATCCAAAGATAGCGGGTTTTTCGATTCAGTGGGTGGCGGGTTGACCGTGGCGGGTAATTTCGCAGGGCCGAAGCAGACCGAACGTCCAAAAATGCGTATCTTAGCCGCCACTATGGAACAGAATCTTTTTGCAGCCGCCCAACGGTTGGCCCCCGAGGTGACGGAGTGGCGTCGCCGGATACATCATGAGGCTGAGCTTTCGTTCGAAGAACATCAGACCTCCCAGTTTATCAAGTCCGTGTTGGATGCTCATGGCATTCCGTGGCAAGCGGTTGCCAAGACAGGTGTCTTGGCCCGTATCGACGGTCGTATGGCCGACCCGCAACACCCGGTGGTGTTGCGGGCCGATATGGATGCCCTGCCGATTCACGAGGCGAGCGGGCTCCCCTTTGCCTGCACCACGGGGGCCATGCACGCCTGCGGCCACGACCTGCACACGGCGGCTCTGCTGGGGGCGTTAGTGCTGTTGCAGGAGCGGCGCGAAACCTTCGACGGAACCATTCTGGGCCTTTTCCAGCCTGGCGAAGAGTTGTGGCCGGGGGGAGCATCCATTATCCTCAAAGAGGGAGTGTTCGACGGTATGGAGCCCCGCGCCTTTGTCGGAGGACACGTCTCGCCCGAACTGAAAGTGGGGCAAATCGGGGTGCGCAGTGGGACTTTTATGGCTTCAACGGACGAAATTCACATTACCGTTCACGGGAAAGGAGGTCACGGTGCCCTGCCGCACCTGCTCAAAGACCCTGTGTTGGCCACTTCGGCCATGATAGTGGCCATGCAGCAGATTGTCAGCCGCAACAACTACGCCTTTACCCCTTCGGTGCTGTCGTTTGGTCGGGTGATTGCCGACGGGGCTACGAATGTGATTCCCGATAAGGTGGAGGTCGAAGGGACGTTCCGCACGATGGACGAAGAGTGGCGTACGGAGGCGCACCGTCGCATCCGCGAAGTGGCTGAACATACCGCAGCGGCTTACGGCTGTACGGCGGATGTCAATCTGCTGGTGGGTTATCCCTGTGTGCAAAACAATGAACACCTGGCCGCTGTGGCTCGGCAGGTGATTGACTGTACGTTTGGCTCGGAGACGCTGACCGAAATTCCCCGTCGCATGACGGCCGAAGATTTCGGCTCCTACTCGGTTCGCTATCCTTCGCTCTTTTTCCGTTGGGGGGTCGAAAGTTCGGTTCCGTTGCACAATGCCGCGTTTGTGGCTAACGAGGGAGCCATTCCCTATGGCGTGGCGATGCTGGCCGCCATGGGGTTGCGACTCGTTGGCAGAGCAGAGTAGTAGAGTGGTTAACAGTATGTTGGCCAGTCTCGCCCCCAATGGGGATAGAGACCGACCAACTGATTTTTCGGACGTCGCCTACGGAAACTACATTCCCTCGCTGTTCATGAGGCTGTCGGCCTCGAAAAGGTCCTTCTCGGGCCACTCTGTCACGCGGTCGAAGGCTTGGCGCAACATCGTGCTGATGTGGCTGTGGAAGCGGGACCCTTTCCAACTGCTCGTGTTGGTCACAAAAACCCAGGTGTAGCCATTGCTCTGTTTCCGCAGCAGGGCACTGGTGCCGGCCATGGAGCCTGTTCGGGACCAGGTGCCGTCGGAGTTGGCGTGCATCCACCCGATGGGGAGCTCTCCTTTGACCTCCTTGGTCATTCGTCGGACTGTCGAGGGCTTCAAGATGTCTTTGCGTGTCGGGTCCCCGTCGATGGCCGATACAAACCGCAGCAACTCCGTGGGCGAAGCGACCCAGCCTCCTGCTCCGCTCAATCCGTGAACATCGTTACCCCCGTTGCTTTTGGGAACTATCTGTCCCGAACCGTCGCAGGCGGGGACTGCTTCGGCCTCTTTGGTCTCGTAGTAACGCACCTCGTTGGGAAATTTCCGTTCATGCCGGCTCTCGCCAATGTGCATGTCGTAACAACCGGCCGGTGCCAGAATGCTGTCCTGAACGTAGCGTTCGTAGGCTACGCCCGAGACCTTCTCAATCACCTTGGAAAGTACCACATAACCCAGATTGGAATAATATGTCCGTGTATTGGGTCGATACCCCAGCCCGCTGCGTGTGGCGTATTCTACGTAGTCGTTCATGTCGTACGGCGGGTTGCGCTGCAGAACCCGTTGCACGATTTGCCAGTCGAACATCGGGTCGCCGGCCCGTACCGTGAAACCGCCCCGATGCCGCAGCAGCTGTTCCACGGTCACCTGTTCGAGCCGTTTGTCGGTGTATCGGCAGAAACGGTCGTCATTCAGGATACCCTGTTTGCCGAAGACACGGGCATCCAGCGGCAGCCGTCCCTGTTCCCAGAGTTTCATGACGGCCGTGGCCGTAATCAGTTTGGAGATGGAGGCGATGCGCAGAATGTGTCTTACCTCCATCGGTTCACCATCCTCACGGTCGGCCCACCCGTATCCTTTGGCATAAATCAGGTTGCCGTCCTTCATAATGGCCAGCGAGGCTCCGGTGAGTTCCCATTTCCGCATGAAAGCCAGTACGGCACGGTCGAATCGGGCCGCTTCGGGCAATTCGCTGTCGGCATTGCTCAAGAGGTGATTGAGCGGTTTGGAGTGTGTGGCGGTATCGCTTTGTGCGACGGTAGCAGCCGTTCGGGATAGTGTTCGGTCGGATTGCCCGGGCAACCAGTGCCAGGGGCGGAAAATCACCAAAAAGAGAAAAATGCCGACTAACCAGAAGAAGCGTTTGACGCTTTTCTTCAACCGGCGTCGTTTTCTGGGTCGGGGTCTTTGGGGTCCGGCGCCGGGGCCGGCGGGTTGGCGGAGCGGTTGCGGGGAGCGCGGTACGTACGGAGCGCGTGAAGGGTAGGGGGTATAGCGTCGGGTTGGCATGAGTCGCTGAGGAGTTGAAAAAGACCGGCAGTGGAAAGCGGCTAACAAAGATACGACGAACGAGGGAGAAAAAGGGTCTCATCGGGCAACTCTTGTCGCGTATTTAGGCTCTCCCATAACGCAAAAAGCGGTCGGGGAACAATCCCCGACCGCTTGTGATGCGGTTGTCCGCAACGGTGTGGTTATACCAACGCGTGTCCGGTCATCTCCTTGGGCTGTTCCAGGCCCATGATTTTCAGCACAGTCGGTGCCAGGTCAGCCAACACCCCGTTGTGCACCTCATTGATGGTGTCCGAAACCACAATCAGCGGCACCGGATTCAGCGAGTGAGCCGTATTGGGTGTTCCGTCGGCATTGATGGCGTTGTCGGCATTGCCGTGGTCGGCGCAAATCAGAATGGTGTACCCCGCTTCGCGAGCAGCCGTTACCACCTCTTTCACGCAGGCATCTACAGCCTTAACTGCCTTTTCGATGGCTTCATACACACCCGTATGTCCCACCATGTCGCCGTTGGCAAAATTCAGGCAGATAAAGTCCGGAGCCTCCTCCTTGATATCTTTCACCAGTGCATCGGCGACCAGATAGGCGCTCATTTCGGGCTGCAGGTCGTAGGTGGCTACTTTCGGCGAGTTAATCAGGATGCGTTTTTCGCCTTCGAAGGGTTGTTCGCGCCCGCCGTTGAAGAAGAAGGTAACGTGGGCGAATTTTTCGGTCTCGGCAATGCGCAGTTGCGAAAGCCCCTGTTTCGAAATCCATTCGCCGAGGGTGTTTTCTACGTTTTCCTTGTCGAAGAGGATGTGCAGCCCCTGGAACGACGAGTCGTAGGGGGTCATGGTGCAGTAGTAGAGCGGCAGGGTGTGCATGCCTTCGTTCGGCATGTCGCACTGGGTCAGCACCTGGGTCAACTCTTTGGCGCGGTCGTTGCGGTAGTTGAAGAAGATTACCATGTCACCCTCTTTGATAAGCCCTACGGGAGCCCCTGCTGCATCCGTAATGGCAATCGGTTTGATAAATTCATCGGTCACCCCTTCGGCATACGAAGCCTCCACGGCCTGTACGACATCGGTGGCTTTGGTACCGACCCCTTTGACAATCAGGTCATAGGCCTCTTTGACACGTTCCCAGCGTTTGTCGCGGTCCATGGCGTAGTAACGGCCGATGACCGAAGCGATTTTACCGGTTGATTTGGCCATATGGGCTTCCAGTTCGCGGAGGTATCCGGCACCGCTCTTGGGGTCGGTGTCGCGGCCGTCCATAAAGGCGTGCACGTAGGTGTTCGCAATGCCGTAGTGCTTCGAGATGTCACAGAGCGTGAACAGGTGTTCGAGCGAACTGTGTACCCCGCCGGCCGAAACCAACCCCATAAAGTGTACATCCTTGCCATTCGTTTTGGCATATTCGAAGGCTGCCACGATTTCGGGGTTTTTCAGAATCGAACCGTCTTTCGAGGCGCGGTTGATTTTGACCAGGTCCTGGTAGATGATTCGTCCGGCACCGATATTTTGGTGTCCCACTTCGGAGTTCCCCATTTGACCGTCGGGCAGACCGACATTTTCACCGCTGGTGAGCAGCTCGGCATTGGGGTATTGCGCCATCAGTGAGTTGATGAACTCGGGATGAGCCGAGAAAATGGCGTCACGTTTGGTGTGGTCACCTTTGCCCCACCCGTCGAGAATCATCAGCAATACTTTGTTTTTCATGGTTTTATTTTTGTGTGTTATTTTATGAAGTCTTCGGTTAGTCGAACGACTGCATCCCCATGCGGGAAATCTCGCGCAGTTTGCGCATGCTCGGCATGTCGAGTTCGACGAAAAAGTAGTTCAGCGGGTCTACGGGTTTGCCTTTGTACCGTACCTCGTAGTGGAGGTGCGGGGCAAACGAGAGACCGGAGTTGCCTGAGAAGGCGATAATATCTCCTCGATTCACATGACGTCCGGGCTGTGCCACGACTTTGTCCAGGTGGGAGTAGACCGTTTCGTAGCCGTTGCCGTGGTCGATAACGATGCTTAACCCGGATGTCTGGCTGCGTGCCTTGAGGCTGCGCACTTCGCCGTCTGCCGTGGCAAAGACAGCCGTACCGGTCGGCACCGAGTAGTCCACGCCGGTGTGTTGGGTCATGGTTTTGAAGAAGGGGTGTACGCGCTCGCCGAACGAGGCGGTCAGCAGGGTCAACTGGTGGTTGTCCACGGGTTGGATGGCCGGAATGGAGAGCGCCTTACGTACATCGGCGGCCACGCGGGCCTGTTGCTGTTCGGTCATTGCCACGTAGTTCGTAACCTGCTGGTAGAGCAGCCCCAGGTGTTCGTCGAACCAGTTGCCCAGTTCGAGGTTGCTCATTCCTTCGAGCCGTTTGCGAAAATCGAGGCGGCGTTGTCGGTCCTGGTCTTCCTGCATCTGCGGGTCGGACTCAAAGAGAATGTTGTAAACGCTTCGGTCGCGTTCCGAGACGTTGGCAAGCACCTGTTGCAGCGTATCGTAACGTTGCAGCAGCACCTCGTATTCGTTTTCGATGCGGCGGGTGCTTTTCTTGAGTTCGTACTCTATCGGGGTGTCGAAGAATATCGAAAAGACAATGAAATAGACCACGGCTACCGCTACGCCGCTAAAAAAACGGATGGTCCATTTCATCAGACGCGGGTAGCGGCGCACCGACGGACGGCGGGGTGTATTATGTCGTGCCTCTCTATTCATCCAGTTCGTAGGTAGTGGCTTTCGCCGATTCCGTAATCATGCGGTATTCTTCTTCGGTCATGTCGCGGCTGATGTAGTTAATCGGGTTGACCGGACGGCCGCGGTAGATAACTTCGTAGTGAAGGTGAGGTCCCGTAGAGCGTCCTGTGCTGCCCACTTCGCCAATCAGCTCGCCGCGCTTGACCAGTTGGCCGGGTTTGACCAGTTTTTTACTGAGGTGAGCATAGCGGGTGCGGTAGCCGAAACCGTGGTCGATGACGATTTGAATGCCGTAGCCCGACTGGGGCTTTTGGTCGGCGACAATCCCGGTACCCGTGGCGTAGACGGGCGTTCCGGTCGGAGCTCCCAGGTCGATGCCTTCATGACCGATGTATCGTTTCAGGATGGGGTGCAGACGCATCCCAAATGCCCCGATGTTTCCGCGCAGTTTTTTCTGGTCGATGGGCATGATGGCGGGCACCACTTCGGCCATGAGGTCTTTATCGACGGCCAGTCGTTCGATTTCGTCGTAGGAGAGCGACTGCAGGTAGAGCTGTCGTCCAAGGGCATCCATTTTCTCCCACACCTGGGTCATCAGCGGGGCATAACGGCCGTATCCGATGGCCGTATATTTTTCAGGGGCATAAGGGGTGTAGATTCCCGGGATGTTGAGGGTGTCGGCCGAGAAGATGGCGCGGTAGACGGCGTGGTCACGTTCGCGCAGTTCGGCCAGGCTGGCCAGCGAGGCATCGACGCGTTGTTCGAGGAGTTGGTAGTCGCGCACGATGGCTTCGTTTTGTTCGCGCAGCCGGTGCATTTTCGGGGTATAGAAGAAGTAGGAGAAGACGAAATTGACCAGTGAGGCGGCTATAAAGACCATCAGCATCATCCGCACAAACCGGAACAGCCACTGGCGCATGGGCAGTACGAACCGCTCCCGGAAGAAGTGGTAGAGGGTATAGTATGACGACGATTGCTGCGAGTCCATAAGTTTGTCAGGCGGCCACCGCCGCGGGCGGTGGTTCAATCTTACAAAGGTAGCAATTTTTGAAGAAAAATCGGGTCAAATATCGGAAGAGGCTCGGTGTGTAGTGCTCCGGTATAGCGGCCGTGTGTGGTGGACGCCGGGCCGGTGTATGAATTATCCCCCGAGGTATCAAAAAATATCCTACCTTTGCAGTTTGTGATAATTACCCATTATTAACGGACAAAAGAGAAAAAACGATATATGAACTCGAACGAAATCCGCCAAGTCTTCCTCGACTTTTTCCGCGAAAAGCAACACCAGATTGTGCCGTCGGCTCCGATGGTGGTCAAGAATGACCCCACGCTGATGTTCACCAATGCCGGGATGAACCAGTTTAAGGATATTTTCCTGGGCAACCAGCCGGCACAGTGGCATCGGGTAGCCGACACGCAGAAGTGTCTGCGGGTGAGCGGCAAACACAACGACCTCGAAGAGGTGGGCCACGACACCTACCACCACACGATGTTCGAGATGCTGGGGAACTGGAGTTTCGGGGACTATTTCAAGAAAGAGGCCATTGCCTGGGCGTGGGAGCTGCTGACCGAACGTTATAAACTGCCCGTGGACAGACTCTATGCCACGGTGTTCGAGGGGGCTCCCGACGAAGGGGTGCCTTTTGACAGCGAGGCATACGATTTTTGGGCGGAACGTCTGCCGGCCAGCCATATTCTGAAGGGGAATAAAAAGGACAATTTCTGGGAGATGGGCGATACGGGTCCGTGCGGTCCCTGCTCGGAGATTCACTTCGACTTGCGTGACGAGGCTGAACGGGCTCAGGTGGACGGGGCGTCGCTGGTCAATCACGACCACCCGCAGGTGATTGAAATCTGGAACTTGGTCTTCATGCAGTTCAACCGTAAGGCTAACGGTTCGCTCGAGCCGCTGCCCGCCAAACACGTCGATACGGGGATGGGTTTCGAACGGCTCTGCATGGTGATTCAGGGCAAGAAATCCAACTACGACACGGATGTCTTCCAGCCGCTTCTGCAGAAAATTGCCTCGATGTGCGGTACGCCCTACGGGGCTGACCCCAAGAAAGATATTGCCATGCGGGTGGTGGCCGACCACCTGCGGGCCATTGCCTTCTCGATTGCCGACGGGCAGCTGCCCAGCAACGTGAAGGCGGGGTATGTGATTCGCCGTATCCTGCGCCGTGCGGTGCGTTACGGCTATACCTACCTGGGCTTTACCGAACCCTTTATCTGTCGGCTCGTGCCGACCCTCGTCGAACAGATGGGGGCTCAGTTCCCGGAACTGAAGGCGCAACAGCAACTTATCGAAAAGGTGATTGCCGAAGAGGAGGGCTCTTTCCTTCGGACGCTGGCTACGGGGATTAACCTGCTCGATTCGATTATTCGGAAACTGCCTGCCGATGGTGCGAAACGGGTGATTAGCGGTACGGATGCCTTTACACTTTATGATACCTTCGGTTTCCCCATCGACCTGACCCAACTGATTGCCTCGGAACAGGGCGTAACGGTCGATATCCCCGGCTTTGAGACCGAGCTCGAAGCGCAAAAGAACCGTTCGCGCAATGCCTCGGCGGTCGAAACCGACGACTGGGTCGAAGTACTGCCGGTCGAACAGTCGGAGTTTGTGGGCTACGACCATGACTCGTATGACGGAGTGCATATTGCCCGTTACCGTCGGGTGACCTCCAAAGGCAAGACCCACTATCAAATCGTATTGGACTACACCCCCTTCTATGGCAACATGGGGGGTCAAGTTGGTGATACGGGCTGCCTGCTCGATGCTGAGGGCAACAAGACCCCGATTGTCGATACCCAGAAAGAAAATAACCTGACCGTGCATATTGCGCCGACCCTGCCTGCGGATGTGCATGCTTCGTTCCGTGCGGTGGTGGACACCGAACGCCGCATGGCGTCGGCGGCCAACCACACGGCAACCCACCTGATGCACCACGCCCTACGCGAGGTGCTCGGCGAACACGTCGAACAGAAAGGGTCGCTCGTGACGCCCGAATACCTGCGTTTCGACTTCTCGCACTTCCAGAAACTCACCCCCGATGAGTTGCGGCAGGTCGAACGGCGGGTGAACGCTGCCATTCGCGCCAACTTCGTCCTCGAAGAGAATCGCCACTGCTCCATGGCTCAGGCCAAAGAGATGGGGGCCATGATGCTCTTTGGCGAAAAATATGGTGACACAGTGCGCGTAGTGAAATACGGCCACTCGGTGGAACTTTGCGGGGGGCTGCATGTTCCTGCAACCGGAAATATCGGGCAGTTCCGTATCATTGCCGAAGAGTCAAGCGCTGCCGGTATTCGTCGTATCGAGGCCATTACGGGTCGTGTGGCCGAAGAGTACAGCGAACAGCAGGACGATATCATCAAAGAGATGGCAGCAGCCCTGCGTACCAACCAAGTGGTGTCGGCCATCAAGAAACTGGCCGAAGAGAATGCCGAAATGGCCAAACAGATGGCTCAGGTTCGACAGGCACGCGATAACTTCATGGTGGAAAAACTGACCGATTTCGCTGAAACGGTCGGCGAATATCGGATGATTGTCAAACCGCTCGATATCGTTCCCGAATCGGTGAAAAACATTGCCTTCGAATTGCGCAGTCGGATGGAAAACGTGGCGGTGGTTTTCGGCAGCAACTTCGGCGGGAAACCGACGCTGACGGTGGCGCTGAGCGATTCGGCCGTGGCATTGGGCCTGAATGCTGGTGCCATTGTGCGCGAAGCGGCCAAACTCATGCAGGGCGGTGGCGGCGGACAACCTCACTATGCTACGGCCGGCGGCAAAAACAGCGAAGGCCTCGAAGCGGCCATGAATGCTGCGGCCGACATGATTAAATCGAAATTGCAGGCATAACCCCTTCTTTCGCGATAGAAAGCCATGCGTATCCTGATTCGAAGTCTGTTGCTCGTGTTGCTGATGGCGGGTGCTGTGGCGTGTGACTACAGCCCCGAAAAGAAGACAACCATAGCCGTCGTACCCAAGGTGGACGATGCCACGGTGGCGGCAGCGAAAGCGGCTGCACTGGCGGCCAAGGATACGTACGACATTCGGGTACGCTGGGATGTGTCGCGCTATCCGACGGCAGAGGCGCAATCCGAATTAATCGAGAAACTGGTGGCAGCAGGCGTGAACGGGATTCTCATTAGCTGTCTC
Source organism: Candidatus Rikenella faecigallinarum (assembly GCA_019113395.1). Taxonomy (GTDB): domain Bacteria; phylum Bacteroidota; class Bacteroidia; order Bacteroidales; family Rikenellaceae; genus Rikenella; species Rikenella faecigallinarum. Next base: position 38,876 of record DXHL01000026.1, read on the forward strand.
GATGCCGAGGGGGTGACGGAGGCTATCGACAAGGCCGTTGCTGCAGGGGTCAAGGTGGCCACTTTCGATTCGGATGCACCGCTCAGCGGGCGCAGTTTCTACATCGGTTCGGACAATGCTGCCGCAGGAACCCTTGCGGCCACAATGCTCCAATCCTTGTGCGGCGAGGCGGGACGACCGACGACTGGTATCGGACTTTTTGGGGGGATTGAACGGGATACGGCTGTGCAGATGCGTCTTAAAGCATTCCTCACGACTGTTCCGGATACAGCGGCACTCTACTGGTCGGGCGATGTACCTGCTGACGGGAAAACGCAGGTGACCGATTTCCTGACGCAAAACGTTTCCCTGCCGGTCAATGGGGTCGTCTTTCTATCCGGTACGACGGTAGCCGATGGTCCGGAAAACATTGCACGGTTGGACAGTCTGTGCCGCGCTGCGACGGATAACAATGGTGCTGCGGCAGCAGCGGTCTTCTTTGACCCGTCGGAAGCAGTAGTCGAATATGTAGGGCGTATGCCGCATTGTGCGGCTATCCGTCAGGACTATGAACAGATGGTCTCACAAGGGATAGAGCGTTTGTTGAAGGTAATTGGCGGGGAAGCCGTTACGGAAACGGAGGTCTATACGCCTGTTGAGGTGGTGCGGTAGGTGCCGCTCGGCACGTGAACCGACTTGTGTCTACCCCATACTTCGCAGGCTGCGATTCGAGGGAAATGTGTTTGCCAGTAGAATGCGACTTCGTCAGAAGTCGTGCAGGCCGAAGCCGCCCCATGCGGAGGCCTGCTCTTAGACGAGTATGCTCCGCCGACTTCGACCTGAGGTATTATTTCCACACATCCAAATAAGTTAATATTCGGCTAAAGCTGTTAGCAGCCGCCCGGATGCGGAGAACCGGTGCCGCTGGGCACTCCAACCAACATGTCTCTACCTCACATACTCCGCTGGCTGCGCTCCGAAGTGCCGCTGGGCACGTGAACTGACTTATATCAGACCACACAGGGTTCTCAGGTCGGAACCAGTGGAGCGTGCGCGAAAAGCGCAGGCCTCCACCGGGGGTGGTTCCGGCCTGACAAAGGGAGTTTGCTCCGCCTATGTTTGAGACCATAGCTTGGCACCTATCTCGTGTCAGGGCTTCCTCGCTTGGGGTTTATCTGCTCTTGGCTTTCTCTTCCCTCCGGGAGAGGCTGAGCTGCTCCCTGCGCCTTCCCCCTCTTCTCCTACCGGATACCCCTGCGGATTACTCCCCCCTTATCCCGCTCCTTCCATTCCCCCTCACGCTACTCCTGCACGCAACGAACCGGAAAACCATATGATCTAGCAGTAGATGGAAACCCTTGGTCAGTCATGGTAAACATAAAATTCTTGGCATAAAATTCAACAACGGAAGAGGGCTTTGATGTCCATACGTAGCCATTACCCCCAATAGAATTTAATTTACCTGCATTCCTATGACGATATCCGCCGGCAGGGTACCAACTGACATTCAGGTAATTTCGACCATTTGTCATATTCATATCTCCTGTTGCAATCAATTCCCCTTCTATATAATATGAGAAATTATCTGCCGAAAAATCTCCGAAAGTCTTTTCGGCATCCGGTGGGACACGCCACCCGTTTGGGCAGGGATCATATGTGCTTTTCTCTGCTCCGTCTCCCCACAATGCATCATTATGATTACCTGCATAGGTATACCAATCATGGGGTTCATCCGCATTGTAGATGAGAGTCAATGGATGCTTGACAGCATAGATTTGTGAAGTTCCGCCATTTATTACTCCACTTGCTGTAATATTAACTTTTCGGAAACCTGTACCGCCTTCCGATAGTAGTATTCCATCTGCTCCATAAATAGCTATGGTTTCTGCATTAGGGGAGCCTGACTGCTGTATCGTGCTGCCGTCGGCGCCCGGAATAGCGTCCTTGCGGCCCCTCGACGCCATACCCCTGCTCCGCTTAACATTCCCTTAATACAAACTTAACGCAAGCCTAAGAAGAACGTAAGCAGCCGTTAACATGGGCATCCTATGTTTGCAGTGTAAAATTTGAAAGGATTAAAAACACCAAGCAAAAGGATGCTTATGAAACGCAAATTGACAACGTTGGCCTTGGCGGCCATGACCTTGGCCGGGTCGAACGCCTTCGCTGCCGAACACGAAAAAAATGAGACTTCGGCGGTAAACAATGAACTTACTCCCAAAGTAGAAGAGGGTGGACTGAAAGTGCGCTTCGGCGAAAAAGGGGGTACGCTGAAAGTTTCGGGCTACCTGCAGGCACAGTGGCAATGGGCTCAACAGGACGGGATTGATGCTTTTGGCGATGGCGGCTCGTTCGCTGCAAATAGCGACAACCGCTTTATGATTCGGCGTGGACGGGTGAAATTTACGTATGACCTGGGCGGGATTATGCAGGTGGTCATGCAGCCCGACTTTACTGAAAAAGCGGTGCGTATTCGCGATGCTTATATTAAACTGACTGCTCCCTCGCAGATTATCGGAGGTCAGGTGGGTATTTTTGACCGTCCGTTCGGGTATGAAATCAACTACTCGTCGTCCAATCGTGAAACTCCTGAACGCAGCCGCGTGTATCTGTCGTTGTTCCCCAACGAACGCGACCTCGGGGCAATGCTGACCCTTAAAGGCAAGAAAGGAACCTTCTGGAACCGTTTTACGCTCGATGGCGGCCTTTTCAATGGCAACGGGGTCGGTTCGGAAACCGATTCGCACAAGGACTTCATTGGTCGTTTGGCCTATGAACATCGATACAAAACGGGGGCTTGGGGTGCTGCATTCTCGTACTATGGCGGCGGGGTGCTGAACCCGACCAACGAAAATTACAAATTTGTGGAAAACGAAGGGTACGTGCAGCAGGAAGACGTCAAAGGCGACTATTCAAAACGTCACTATTTTGGTGTGGCTGCCAAAGTGTCGCAGAAGTGGGCGCTGGGGACAACACATATCCGTGCCGAGTATTTGTGGGGTAAGCAGCCCGGTACGCTGAACAAAAATGCCGACCCCGGGGGAACTTCGTTCGGGGCAGGTACCGACCCGCTTTATTTGCGTGACTTCCGTGGGGCGTATGTCTACTTCATTCAGGACATCGGGAAATCGAAACACTCGCTGGTCTTCAAATACGACAACTACGACCCGAATACCAAAATCAGCGCCGACCAGATTGGTCAGCTCCCCGGTACCGGGATTGCCGATGTGGCTTACAATACGTATGGTGTAGGGTATCTGTTCCGTTGGAACAAGTATTTGACACTGTCGGCCTACTACGATTTTGTGAACAACGAGAAGTGTGCCAATCTGGGCAGCACCGACCCGCTGAAGGACTACGCCAGCAACATCAAGGACAATGTGCTGACGATACGGGTTCAGGCGAAGTTCTAAGCCGCAGGCAATGCTGAGTGAAGGTGATAAAAAATAATGACAACGAACAACTAAAATAAAACGAATAGAACGATGAAAAAGATTGTGATGCTTTTGGCTGCCGCAGTTATGGTGAGCGGTACGGTGTCGGCACAAAAACTCAAAGGGTCGGATTCGGTGTTGCCGCTGGCCCAGAAAGAGGCGGAAAACTACCTGAAAAAGAATCCGTCATCCGGAGTGACGGTAACCGGTGGCGGTTCGGGGGTGGGTATTGCCGCCTTGATTGACAATACGACCGATATTGCGATGGCTTCGCGTAAAATCAAAATCGATGAACGCATGAAGCTGCAGAATGCCAAACGTCCCGTGGTGGAAAAAATCATTGCCTGGGATGCGCTGGCTGTGGTGGTCAATCCGAAAAACCCCGTTTCGCAGCTTACCCGCGAACAGTTGGAAGGTATCTTCACCGGGAAGATTACCAACTGGAACCAGGTGGGCGGACCGAACATGAAGATTGTGGTTTACTCGCGTGAAACCAGCTCGGGAACCTATGAGTTTTTCAAGGAGAGTGTCCTGAAAAACAAAAACTACATGGCTTCGGTTCTCTCGATGCCGGCCACGGGGGCCATTATTCAATCCGTGTCGCAGACGCCGGGGGCTATCGGTTATGTCGGCCATGCGTATGTGAATGATGAGGTGAAAGCCATCCGCGTGTCGTATGACGGCAAGAACTTTGTGGAACCGACCTACGCCAACGCCAAAAACAAAAGCTATCCGGTGGTTCGTCCGCTCTACTTCTACTACACCAAAGACCACGAAGCCAAAGTTAAGGCATTCATCGACTATGTGATGTCGGCCGAGGGGCAGAAGTGGGTGAAAGAGGTCGGATATATTGATGTGCTGTAAACGCTGGTTGAACAGTCTATTGAGACAATAATCGTTCGGAACGGACCGAAAGGGCAGGGCAGACCCGCAGCGGCGAGTGCCCTGCCCGCGGTCGGAACGAACCTTCAAAACAAACCGATGAACAGACGACTGAAAAGAGTAGTCGAACTCATTGCTGAAAAGATTTTGATGGTCAGCGGAGGGCTAACCTCCGTGACCATCATCCTGATTGTCTTTTTCCTGTTCAAGGAGGGGATAGGTCTTTTCGGCAGCCCGACAGTTGAACAGGGGTATGTGGTGGCGGTCAATCGCGAAAATACGGTGCGCAACCTCAGCCCTGTGCAGCTCAAGGAGATTTTCGACAGCGAAGTGACCAACTGGAGTCAGTATGGGGGTGCCGATGAGCCGATTGTGGTTTTCCGCATCGACGACATCGACCAATATGTCAGTTATGAAGAGTTGGGGGATGAGTTGCAGTTCATTCCGCAGTGTCTGAGCAAAATCATTGCCGACCACCCCGGAATGATAGCCTTCTTCCCGGATACCTATCTTGCGGAGGATTTTGCGGGCAGGATTATTGATAAGCGGAACATCACGCCGGGAGAGTTTTTCTTGGGTGACGAGTGGTTTCCGACGGCTACGCCCGCTCCGCTCTTCGGGATTGTTCCGCTGGTGATGGGGACACTCTGGGTGTCGCTGGCGGCGATTCTCTTTGCGTTGCCGCTCGGCATGGCGGTGGCTATCTACATGGCCGAACTGGCCAACGACAAGGTACGAAAAGTGCTCAAACCGGTTATCGAGTTGCTGGCGGGGATTCCGTCCGTGGTCTACGGTTTCTTCGGGTTGGTGGTTATCGTGCCGCTGATTCAGCAGCTCTTCGGATTGCCCGTCGGCGAAACGGCTCTGGCCGGGAGTGTCATTCTGGCTATTATGGCCCTGCCTACGATTATCACCGTGGCCGAAGACTCCATCCGCAATGTGCCGCGTGCCGTCAAAGAGGCCTCGCTGGCACTCGGTGCCACCCAGTGGCAGACCATTCGCCGCGTCGTACTGCCGTACTCCGTCTCGGGTATCATGGCAGCCGTGGTGCTCGGTATCGGACGTGCCATCGGGGAGACCATGGCGGTGCTGATGGTGACCGGTAACTCGGCCATCATTCCCCACGGCCTGTTGGAACCCGTGCGCACCATTCCTGCCACCATCGCGGCCGAACTGGGCGAGGCTCCCAACGGCGGGGTTCACTACGAAGCCCTCTTCCTGCTGGGGTGTATCCTCTTTGTGATTACGCTGATTATCAGTATTACGGCTGAAATGATGGCGGCCAAGAAACCCAAACAACAGATATAGTTTTTACTGTTCTTTTTCGGGAGTGGGCTGAAGGGGGCTTTCGTTTTGTCCGCTCTGCGAGGAGCTCGGCCTTGCGCCGCCCCCCCGGCAGCTTTGCTGCCCGGCGCAAAGGCCGACGGATTGCACAGCAATCCGGGCTTTCTCTAAATCTCTGAAAAAGAACCAACCCAAGAAACATGAGTACCTTAATCAATACGAAATTCGACCGCCGCAAACGGCGTACCCAGGGGGTAGCCTTCTGGATATTCCGCCTGATGAGCCTGGTGGTGGTGGCCATTCTGGTCTGGATACTGGGCTTTCTGGTAGTCAAGGGTATCGGGGTCGTGAACTGGGAGTTTCTCACCTCCATGCCCGAAGACGGCATGACCAAAGGCGGTATCCTGCCCGCGATTGTCGGGACCCTCTGTCTGGTGGTCGGCAGTATGATTTTTGCCTTCCCCATCGGGGTGATGTCCGGCATCTACATCAATGAATATGCTCCGAACAACTGGCTGGTGAAGTTCATCCGCGTGATGACCAACAACCTCTCCAGCATACCCTCCATTGTTTTCGGGCTCTTCGGGATGGCACTTTTTGTCAATACGCTGGGCTTCGGGGACTCGATACTGGCAGGGTCGCTGACCCTGGGGCTGTTGGTGCTGCCGGTGGTTATCCGCACTACCGAAGAGGCGCTTAAGGCCATCGACAACAGCTACCGCAACGCCTCGCTCGCCCTCGGTGCCACCAAACTCCAAACCATTCGGCGCGTTATCCTGCCGATGGCCTTCCCGAATATTATCACGGGGCTTATCCTCTCCATCGGTCGCGTCTCGGGCGAAACGGCGCCCATCCTCTTTACGGTGGCTGCCTACTTCCTGCCCAAACTGCCTACCAGCATTTTCGACCAGGTAATGGCTCTGCCGTACCACCTCTACGTGCTGGCCACCAGCGGTACCGATATTCAGGCAGCGCGGCCCATGGCCTACGGAACAGCTCTGGTGCTGATTCTCATTGTGCTGCTTATCAACCTGCTGGCCAACGGTCTCCGAGCCTGGTTCGGGAAAAAAGTGAAAACCAACTAATCAATACGATACAACTTTGGAAAAGCAAACTATTATCTCGGCGCAACACGTCAATTTCTGGTACGACGATTTTCATGCGCTGCGCGACATATCGCTCGACATCGAGGCCCATACCGTGACGGCCTTTATCGGTCCGTCGGGATGCGGAAAATCGACTTTTCTGCGTCTGTTGAACCGCATGAACGACCTGGTGGACGGTTCGCGTCTCGAAGGCAGCATCCTTATTGAGGGCGAAGACATTTATGCCAAGGGGGTTATGGTCGATGAGTTGCGCAAACGGGTGGGGATGGTCTTTCAAAAACCCAATCCGTTCCCGAAAACGATTTTTGAGAACATTGCCTATGGGCTTCGGGTCAATGGTGTCCGCGACAAGGCCTTTATCGAGCAGCGTGTCGAAGAGTCGCTCAAGGGGGCGGCGCTGTGGAACGAGGTGAAGGATAAACTGAAAAAATCGGCCTTTGAGCTCTCGGGCGGGCAGCAGCAGCGCCTCTGTATTGCCCGTGCGTTGGCCGTGCAACCCTCGATTCTGCTGATGGACGAACCGGCCTCGGCACTGGACCCCATCTCGACCTCGAAAATCGAAGAGTTGATATACGAACTCAAAAACGATTACACGATTGTCATTGTCACGCACAACATGCAGCAGGCAGCCCGTGTGTCGGACCGTACGGCGTTTTTCTATCTCGGCGAGCTGATTGAATACGGCGAAACGAAAAAGATATTCCTCAGCCCCGAAAAGGCACAAACGCAGAATTACATCACGGGGCGTTTCGGTTAGTCGTTTTTTCTACCCGACATGCTATTCCTCACGAAAACAGAAAAACCATGAAACAGACTGAAATAGAAATCAAAGAGCTCAAGGGGCATTTGGCACAAATGTGGTCGCTGGTCGAACAGCAGGTTCGTAAGAGTTTCGATGCCGTGGTGGCCTTCGACAAGGACCTGGCTCACGAAATCATCTCGCGTGAAAAGAGTGTCAATGCGCAGGAGCTGGTCGTAGACCACCATTGCGAAAACTTTATCGCGCTTTTCAATCCGGTGGCCGTGGACCTGCGTTTTGTGCTGTCGCTGCTCAAAATCAACAACAATCTGGAACGCATCGGCGACTTTGCCGAGAGCATTGCCCTCTTCACGGCTCACCACCAGCAGCGGGTCATTGCCCCTGAACTGCTCAAGCAACTTCAACTCAAAAAGATGTTCGAGACGGTGCTCAAGATGATGGAGCAGGCCCGTACGGCGCTGGCCAAAGAGGACAGCCGTCTGGCCAGCCGCGTATTGGGATTGGACGATGTGGTGGACCTGATTCACCGTGATGCGGTACCTGTTCTGGCTGCCTACATCAACGGCCATCCCGACGAAACCATCGAGGTGATGGGCATTCACAACGTGGTTCGTCGCGTGGAGCGTATGGGCGACCGGCTGAGCAACATTGCCGAAGACATCGTTTTCTATGTCGATGCCAAGGAGTTGCGCCATACGGCCTATACCCAACTGCCCAAAGAGGAAAAATAACAGCCTCGGGCGGCGCTAACTCGGATAATTTGCTTACATTTGCGTTTGCTTTGAAAACGAAAAAACAAACCTTTACTTCAAAACAAACCATGAAAAAAGTATTTATTCTTGCCGCCGCTTCGGTTGTGTCGCTGACGGCAATGAGTTCCTGCGGGGCAGGCAGTGCCAAAATGACTACCGATACCGATACGCTGGCTTATGCCATCGGGATACAAATCGGGAATATGGCCTATTCGTTTGACTCGACCCTCAATCCCAAGAATGTGGTTGCCGGGGTGCTGGATGTGTATGCCAAGAAGGCAAAAATGACCCCCGAAGAAATCGATGCTTTCATGCAGGACTATATGACGGTTCGTCTGCCGCGCAAGAAGGCTGAAGAAGGCAAAGCCTTTATTGCGGATGCCGTGAAGAACGGAGCTGATACGCTGGCCGGCGGTCTGGCTTACAAGATTGAAAAGCCGGGTGCTGAAACCAAAGTGGCTATCGGCGATACTATTTCGGTGCGCTATACGCTGACTCTGCCGGAAGGACAGGTGCTCGAAAAAGCCGAACAGCCGACTCAGTTCGTGCTGACCGAAGGCGGTCTGATTAAGGCTTGGACCATGGGTCTGCCGCTGGTAGGTGAAGGCGGGAAAATCACGCTCTTCGTGCCGGGTGACTTGGCTTACGGTCCGATGGGAACCCGCGGTATTGCCCCGAACCAGGCTCTGCAATTTGATGTCGAAGTGGTCAAAGTAACCAAACCGACTCCGAAAACCGAAGCCGAAACCAAATAAGGCAGGCGTTACGCCGTGTAATGATTGACAGGTATCCGTACCCCACAGGGTACGGATACCTGCTTTTTTACCCCGCGGCTTGTCGTTCCGCCGAAAATGGCTACCTTTACCTTCCGAATTTTAGATACATCGTTGCATGAAAAAAGCTGAAATACATACCGCCAAAGGCGTGATGAAGGTTGAATTCTACGAACAGGATGCCCCGGGAACCGTGGCTAACTTTTGCAAGCTGGCTCAGGACGGTTTTTACGATGGGCTGACCTTTCACCGGGTCATTCCCGATTTTGTGATTCAGGGCGGCTGCCCCAAGGGGGACGGAACGGGCGGACCGGGATACACCATTCCTTGTGAAACGTCGGGCGGCCACCAATATCATGACCGCGGGGTGCTCTCCATGGCCCATGCGGGGCGCAATACCGGCGGTTCGCAGTTCTTCATCTGCCACAACCGCCAGAATACGGCTCATTTGGACGGGGTGCATACCTGCTTCGGACGGGTATATGAGGGGCTGGAGGTGATTGATGACATCCGTCAGGGCGATGTGATTGAGAAAATCATCATTACGGATGATGAAAAATAGATGATAACTCTTTAGTATCGTGATATATGGACTTTGAATTGACTGTCAATACCGTACTGCCGCTGGTGACAGGTACCAGCGCCCGCGGCGAGTGGAAAAAACAGGAAGTTGTTTTTGATTTGCCGGGTGAGTTCAATCGCAAACTCTGTGTAGGGTTTTGGAATGACCGTGCTCCCGAAGCAGCAGCTTTGCGTCCCGGTGACCGTGTGGCACTGAGCGTGAATGTTGAATCGCGGGAATATAACGGACGGTGGTACACGGAGGCTCGTGCCTGGCGGATGACTCGTCTGGACGCCAACGCCCAGGCTTCGGCAGGGGGATATCCTCCGTACGATGCGGCTCCGATGGGGCAACCCGTTGCGTCTGCTTCTGCGGCTGCTCCGAGCTACAGTGCTCAGCCGACGCCTGCTGCTCCTGCGGCGGTGCCCAATTCGGCCGACGAAGTAGATGACCTGCCGTTCTAGTGTTTTCCTGCGGGTCTGGGGCTCGCGGGTGCGCTATGCGGCGTAAAAAATTTTTGCTGCCTGAATCGATGAGTGTCGGTTCAGGCATTTTTTGTAGGGTGGAGCAGTCGCAGGAGTGGGAATTGGCTCTCTTGATTTTTCGAAGAGAGCGGTTTCGGGAGAACCCGTGGGTTAGCCGTCGGGGGCAGCGCCGACCGGTGCCGACCGGTGCCGACCGGTACCGCTCGGCACGCGAGCCAGCCTGTGCGCCTTGTGTTTTGCTGACTGCGACCCTATATTTCAGGTCGGAACCAGTGGGGGAATGTGCGTTAGCGCAGGCCTCCACCGGGGGTGGTTCCGGCCTGACAAAGGGAGTTTACTCCGCCTATGTTTGAGACCATAGCTTGGGCACTCGAGCCGACATGTCTTTGCTTAAAAATTCGGTTTCGTCAGAAACCGTCAGCCCGCAGCCACCCCGGGCGAAGGGATGAAAGAGTGCCCGCCACAGCGTGCCCTCTCTTCCCTTCGCTGGCTGCGGGTGCCGCTCGATACGCGAACCGACTTGTGTCTACCCCATATTTCGCAGCCTGCGACCCGAAGAGGATGATTGCGAAGTCATTTTTTCTCAAATACGGGTAGGTACGCGTGCCTAGCGGCACCAGGTCTCCGCATATTCGTCGAGCAAACTCCCTGTCGGAGTGTCGGCGGCACCTTCGGACCGACGGGTTGCGGGATAACCCGATGCTGTTTGGCACTCCTGTCGTCTTTGCAGGATGTTCTTTGAAACTCTGAAAAATGTTATCTGAAAATAATTACAAAACGAAGATGGACGCCCCAAAATACAAAATCAATCCTCAGGATAGAATTTTCAAAGGATAGGCTGGAGGGTGCCTGTTCTTTTCTATCTGCCACGCAACCAACAAAAAACGGACAGTCCGTCACGGCCTGTCCGTTTTTTTGCCTCCGGGAACCACCCCATCGGCTACTAACCCAAACTCTTTTATGAAAAGAAGCAATTTGTATGCCAAACTGCCATCCTCCCTAAATCGATGTGACAAAGGTAGGGTATAAAATTCGAATTACAAAATAATTTTATTAATTTTTGAAAATATTTTTCTAACTAATTTATAACTCTTTCATATTCAATTCGTTGAAAAGTGGCCGACGGTTACGAAAATTTGTATTACCTTTACCTGCTGTTTGGAACCGCGGGAAACGGACCGCAGAATGCTCCGGCAACGAGGTTCCGTGCACTCAAACTGTTAATAATAGCTTGTTTATGGGAAATATCGTAGCGATAGTGGGGCGGCCCAATGTGGGGAAGAGTACCTTGTTCAATCGACTGGTGGGGATGCGTCAGGCCATTGTGGACGCCACCGAAGGGACGACCCGCGACCGCCATTACGGAACGACCGATTGGCGCGGACGGGAGTTTACGGTGGTGGATACGGGCGGTTTCACGGTCAATTCCGAGGATGTTTTCGAACAGGCTATTTGTCGGCAGGTGGCACTGGCGATAGAGGAGGCCGATTCGTTGATATTTATGGTGGATGTGGAGACGGGTATTACGGACCTGGACCAGACCATGGCCGATATGTTGCGGCGGCAGAAGAAACCGGTGATATTGGCTGTGAACAAAGTGGACAATACCCAGCGGCAGACCGATGCGTATGAGTTTTATGCTCTGGGGCTGGGCGACCCGATTACCTTCAGTTCGATGACCGGTTCCGGAACGGGGGAGTTGATGGATGCCGTGGTGGAGTCCCTGCCCGCCGAGCAGCCGGAGGAGGAGAAAGCTGAAGAGAATGCCATTCCGAAGATTGCCATTGTGGGACGACCCAACGTGGGAAAATCATCGCTGACCAATGCCCTGTTGGGCGAAGAACGGAATATTGTGACTCCGATTGCCGGTACCACGCGGGATGCCATCCACTCCTATTACAACAAGTTCGGAATGGAGTTCAACCTGGTGGATACGGCGGGGTTGCGTAAGAAACAGAAAGTGACCGACGACCTGGAGTTTTACTCCGTGATGCGGACCATCCGTGCCATTGAGGATTGCGATACGGCAATTCTGATGCTCGACGCTTCGCTGGGGGTGGATGCACAGGATATGAATATTTTTCACCTGATTGTGAAGAATCGCAAGGGGTGTGTGATTGTGGTCAACAAGTGGGATACGATTCCCGACAAGCAGAGCAACACCACGAAGGAGTATGCCGAGAATATCCGCAAGAAGCTGGCTCCGTTCAACGATGTGCCGATAATCTTCACCTCGGTGACCGAGAAGCAGCGTATTTTCGATGCCTTGAAGACAGCCTTGAAGGTGTGTGACAACCGCAAACGGCGGGTGCCGACGGCCGAGTTGAACGACTTTATTCTGCCCATTATCGAGCAGACGCCGCCTCCCTCGATTAAGGGGAAATACATTCGTATCAAGTATGCGATGATGTTGCCCACGCCGACCCCCCAGTTTGCCTTTTTTGTCAATCTGCCCCAATATGTGAAGGACCCCTATCGGCGGTTCCTGGAAAACCGTATCCGCAGCCAGTGGGATTTCAGCGGGGTGCCGATGCAAATCTATTTCCGTCAAAAGTAACTTTTCAATCATGCAAAAAAGAGGGATGAAACATCTTTTTCTATCTATGGGCGTTAGCCTGGCAGGAGTAATGGGTTGGGCGAGCTGTTCGGCAGTCCCCGAAGCTTCGCAGCGTACCGATGCCATGCAGTGTGAGGTGTTGCATGGCGTACCCAAGATGATACGTACGGCCAGTTATCCGGCGCATTCGAGTGCTGGGGAGTGGTTCAAGGATACGATGGTGGGAGAGGTGCCGGTATTGATATATACCTTTGACGAACAGGGCAACCTGCTGACCGAAGAGACCACGCTCAGTGATTCGCTGCCCACATCGGTGCTGAAGTATGCGTATGTGGCGGGGACGCGGTGTAAAGAGGCGGCAGTCGGTACGCTCGACACGATGGTGATGATACGGATACGATACAACTACAACCAAAATCAGCAACTGGTAGGGTTGGAGTACACACAGACGGAGGAGGGCTCGGGGCGCGAGGAGTATGAGTTGAACCGCAAAGGGTATCCGGTGGAGGTGCGTCAGTATCGTGACAATGGGATTTTGACCTGCCGTATCGAGAAAAAATACAATCGGGCGGGACAAATGACACAAGAGAAGATATTCATGTATCTGGATGAGGGCGAGAAGCCGGTTTGTACGGTGCGGTACTACACCTACCAGGGGAACGGGTTGGCGGCAACGCTGACGGAGCAGCATGAATGGCCGACCCCCAAGGAGACCCGCACAGCCTATACTTACGAGTACGATGCACACGGAAACTGGATACGACGGGTGGAGTATAACGAGACCCTGAAAACGGCCTGGCTGACCGAACGGCACATTGAATATTATCAATAACCTCAAACTTACATACACCGCATCAAATCATGAGATTATCGCAGGCATTGGTGGCAGTTGCCGCAGGATTGTTTTCGCTGACGGGGGTCGCACCCGTTGCTGCTCAGTTGCCGCCTACCGTGTGGCAGTTCGGTCAGCAGGACCGTGACGGGAAAACGAGCGGGCCGCAAATTCCCGAGTGGCAGAACCCGGCCATTGCACACGTGGGGCGCGAGGCTCCGCGAGCCTACTTTATGTCGTATGACAACCGCAACATTGCGGCGGCCAACGACTATACCACTTCGGAGTATTACATTTCGTTGAACAAACCGTGGCGTTTCAGGTGGCTGCCCGACCATCGTCAGCGGCCCGTGGATTTTTACCTGCCGGAGTTCGACGATTCGGCCTGGGACTCGCTGATGGTGCCCGCAACGTGGCAGGTGAACGGATATGGCGATGCCATCTACACCAACCAGCCCTATGAGTTTGCTCCCTACAAACCGACGCCTCCGGCGCTCCCCGAGGCAAACGAAGTGGGGCTCTATCGGACCACGTTCGAAGCGCCGTTGTTGCTCAAGGACCGTGATGTGTATCTGCACATCGGGGGGGCCAAATCGGGGGTCTATGTCTATCTGAACGGTCACCGTGTGGGTTATGCCGAAGATTCGAAGGATGCGGCCGAATTCAAACTGAATGACTACCTGACGGACGGTACCAATGTGCTGGCGCTGGAGATATATCGGTGGAGCACGGGCTCTTACTTAGAGTGTCAGGACTTTTGGCGGCTGAGCGGCATCGAACGGGAGATGTATATCTATTCGCAGCCGCGGGTGCATATCGAGGATTTTTATGTGGTCGCGACGCTCGATTCGACCTACACGGACGGTATCTTCAACCTCGATGTGGCGATGGTAAACAGTTTTATCAAGCCTTCGGGACCGGTGCAGGTGTGGTTCGAACTGGAGAATGCTGACGGGACGCTGGTGGATTACTCGTATAAGGAGATTGAACTCGACGGGTATGGGCGCGATACGGTACGGTTCCGCCGCACCGCCCTGCAGAACAAGGAGGCCTTCCAACGGGTGCACCGCTGGAGTGCCGAAGACCCCTACCTCTACAATCTGGTGCTGAAGATTAAATACGAGGGGCATTTTGTGGAGTATACCAGTGCACGCGTCGGGTTCCGCACCTCGGAGGTGAAGGGAAACCAGTACTATGTGAACGGCAAGCGGGTCTATATCAAAGGGGTGAACTACCACGAACACCACGAAACGAACGGTCACGTGCTGGACGAAGAGACCATTCGCGAAGATTTCCGCCTGATGAAGGCCCACAACATCAATGCCATTCGGTTGGCTCACTATCCTCAGCAGCGGCGTTTCTATGAGTTGGCGGATGAGTACGGGTTCTACCTTTGCAACGAAGCGAACATCGAGTCGCACGGGATGGGGTACGACCTGAGCGAGGGGCGTACGTTGGGGAACAATCCGCAGTGGCTGGCCAAACACATGGACCGCACGCAGAGCATGTATCACCAGACGAAGAATTTTCCGAGCGTGATGTTCTGGAGTCTGGGTAACGAGGCGGGGAATGGGTACAACTTCTATGAGACCTATCTGTGGTTGAAAGGGATGGATACGCTGCGTCCGGTGCAGTACGAGCGGGCTATTCTGGAGTGGAATACCGATATCTACTGTCCGCAGTATCCGTCGGCTGCTACTTTTGAACGTTGGGGGCAGATGGAGACCGACCGACCCTATATTCCGTCGGAGTATGCCCACATGATGGGGAATTCGGGTGGCGGGTTCCGCGATATGTGGGAGGCCATCTACCGCTATCCCAACCTGCAGGGGGGCTTTATCTGGGACTGGGTGGACCAGGGGTTGCTGGTGGAGGATGCCGAGGGGAATCCCTATTGGGCCTACGGCGGTGACTTTGGGGTCAATCGGCCGTCGGACGGGAACTTCCTCTGCAACGGGCTGGTAAGCCCCGACCGCACGCCGCACCCGGGACTGGCCGAGGTGAAGAAGATGTACCAGTATGTTTGGTTCCGCCCCGTGGACCTGAAGGCCGGGAAGTTCGAGGTGGAGAACCGTTACGACTTTACGAATCTCTCGAAATATACGGTCAAATATACGGTGACGGCCAACGAACGGGTGGTGCGTCAGGGCACCCTTTCGGGACTGAATCTGGAGCCGGG
Organism: Candidatus Rikenella faecigallinarum; assembly: GCA_019113395.1. GTDB lineage: Bacteria > Bacteroidota > Bacteroidia > Bacteroidales > Rikenellaceae > Rikenella > Rikenella faecigallinarum. Next base: position 54,461 of record DXHL01000026.1, read on the forward strand.
GGAAAAGCGTGTAGTGACGGTGCCCCTGAATGGGCTGACGGCTCAGGCGGGAACCGAGTATTTTGTCAACTTCACGGTGTCGCTCAAAGCGGCCGACGGCCCTCTGAAAGCGGGTGACGTGGTGGCCGACGAACAGTTCGCACTGGACCACCTCAAAGGGGCGAAACGCAACTATGTGGCGCAGGGTACTGTTCGGGTGGATAGCGGCAAGGATGAGTTGGATGTGGTGGGCACGAACTTTGGTCTGACGATTGATAAGGCAACGGGACACATGACCTCCTATCGGGTCGGGAGTCAGGAGTATATGGCCGACGGTTTTGGTCTTCAGCCGAACTTTTGGCGTGCTCCGACGGATAATGACTATGGGAGCGGCATGCCGCGTCGTTTGCAGCAGTGGAAGGAGGTCACGCGTACCTTGCGGGCTACGTCGGTTCGGGCTACAACCGAGAAGAATGCGGCTTTGGTGACGGTAGACTATGCGTTGCCGGAAGGGTGTTCGTTACAGGTGGTGTACAAGGTTTATGCGACGGGGGTAGTGAACGTGTCGTATGCGTTCACGGGGAATACCGAGTCGAAAGACCAGATGCCGCGCCTCGGGATGCGTCTGCGGCTGCCGGCCGAAATGGCCAACCTGCAATACTTCGGCCGCGGTCCCGAGGAAAACTACCAGGACCGCAACTATGGAACCAACGTAGGCCTTTATCGCAGCAATGCCGGGGTCGAAAACTTTGACTACGTACGGCCGCAGGAGACAGGACACCATACCGATACGCGGTGGCTGGCGCTTAACAGCTCGAAAGGTGCCGGGTTGCTGGTCGAAGCGGATGACCTGATGGAATTCAATGCGTTGAGGAACTCGGTGGAGGATTTCGACGGTCAGGAGTCGGACAAACCCTACCAGTGGAACAACTTCCGTCCGGACGAGGACCATTCGGATGCCGCAGGACGGAATGTGAAACCCAAACAGACCCACATTAACGACATTGTACCGCGTGATTTTGTGGAGTTGTGTCTGGATTACAAGATGTTGGGCGTTGGGGGTGATGACAGCTGGTATTCTCAGCCCTATCCCCAGTATCAGCTTCCGACCAATCGGGACTACTCGTGGGGCTTTACGCTGGTACCACTGCGCAGCGGTACCAATGTGCAGCGCCAGACGGGATATGCTTATTAACAGCGTGCAGATGATGTGCAGATAAAGATAACTTCTCTCCCTGTCTTGGGGTCTTATCTTGTTTGGATAAGGCAGTAGGGGAGGGTAGCATAAAGGCGGAGGAAGAAACCATGAGTTTTTTCCTCCGCCTTTTTACTAAGACTATGATAAAGGAATCTGCAGGTTTTCTATCCCCTCGGTTGCTTTATGGGTTCGGTAAAGGTCCCCTCTCCCAGAGAGAAGCATTCCGTCATAAAAGCGGCGTTCTCTGCCGACATAAAGCCGACAGAGAACGCCTTGCACACATACACAATGAAACGATAAAAAATATAGATAAAAACTGGTTAGTCCACTTCTAACTTACTACAAGCCTGTTCGATGATATTAAAGGTTCCGTCCTTTATCAGTACCTTTTTCCCTTTGTCTAGCAGGTAGAGGGTGGGCAGCGCCCGTAAATCGTATCGGTGCTCCCGGCGCAGGACGCGCTGTTGGTCCCAACCGTGAATCCACCCCAGCTGCGGCATCTGAGTCAAGTGATTTCGCCAAGCCTGTTCCTCTTCGTCCGGATAGATGGTCAGCACAGTCAGTTGTTTGGAGGCAATCAACTGTTGAATGACACCGGAACGGTCTATCATCAGGGTCAAGTCGCGACAGGTGCCGCAATCCGGGTCGTGGAAAAAGAGCAGCACATAGGGCGATTTCAGACCATAGAGCGAACCTTCAACCCCATTGCTCGTAACAAAAGGGATATCGGCTGCTTTCTCTCCTACTTGATTCCGTTGCGTCATCTGTCGTTGAAATTGCAGCCTCACCTTCTCTGCATCGGTTAGCACAGAGTCTGACAACAGAGCATCCAGTACTGCCACATACCAGGCCTCGTTCTTCATGGGCGAGTTGGGCTCATAGAGATAGTGCTCGGCTACTTGTGCCAATCGTCGGTACATGGCGCTGTCTTTGGCAGCTGTCGCAAAAGTTTTGGCGAATGACGTGCGGACGCTATTTTCCGGAGCATAGCCCATTATCCCTATATAGTTGGCAAAGGTTTGCTCCAAAGCTCCGCTGTCGGCAATCCATTCGCGGTCCGTGAAGTCGAACTTGTCCCAATAGTGTTCTACCGCATAGGCAGCTCGTTGGTCGGGTTCACTTATCATCGAAGGAACCGTGGGCGGAAGATACGTTTTCTCTTTTTTTTGTTGGGTCTGGCTGCCTCCGCCGCACGCAACGAGCAGCATCAGCGTCGCAGTCAGACAACCAGTCCCAACGAAATTCAAAATCGGATGTTTCATACACAGCTGTCGGTTGATTATTGCTGCGAGGCCTTATCGGTCATGGATTTCAATGCCATTCGTGCCAGGTAGTAATCCGCCTCGCTCTTTTTGCCGGTCATGGCATAGCATACGGCGAGCGGAATCCAGGTTCTCTCTTCTTTTTTGAGGGATTCGAGCAGTGGTAATGCTTTGGCATAGTCACCGGCATTTAATAAACGGATGGCCTCGCTAAATGTATACTCTTGCGGGTCTACTTTTTCTTCGAAATAGACTTTCAGGAAGGTGGCATTCCGGAGCAGGGGGAAGAGGCTGCGTTGCATATACCCTGCATCGGCCGGCCATCGTTGTTTCATGTATGCCAGCACGTCGTTTGCCGTGGAGAAGGGCACCTCGTCAATGGCGCTGATAATTTCCCGTTTGTGGGTGATGAACGGGTCTTTTTCGACCAGATACCGTAGCTCGGCCCAGGCTGCACCAATCCCGTCAATGCTGAAGTTTTCCTGTGGCAGACCGGTTTGGCTCATCAGATAGAGTTTCAGGTTGTTTGCCCGTCGGCGTGAGAGCGCCTCATTCAACAGTCCCCCCCCTCCGGCGAACTTTGTCCGATAATCCGGATACCTACCAACCGGGCATTGGGGTCTTGTCGAATCACTTTCACTGCATGTAGTATGCGGTTAATGGTTTCACCGTTGCTCATGAAGTTCGGCTCCAATACGTTGTACCCTGTACGGAAGTAAATGGCCAGCATATTTTCGTCTCGTTTGAGCGAATTTCGGTCTGTCCAGAACTGTTGTTTGTCAGCAACGAATGTCTCCGTATTGGCTAAACGACGCGTGGCACTTTGGGCTACGGTATCAGCCATGACCTGCACCAGAATAATTTTGTTGTTCGGATTCAGGATGATAGGCCCCCCAATCCAGCCACAAAAATATTTGTTGTCCAACAATCCTCGCATGCGACTCAGCATGCTGTCAGCAGGACTAATGCTGTCGTAGAGAGAACGCGCTCCAGAGAAATTTTCATCGTTCAGCAATTGGCAGAACCGCGAGAAAAAGTCCAAGGTATCGAAGGCGTTAGCTTGCAGTTCAGCATGAGAGATTGTCAGTTTTTCGGTTTCATCTACCCCTTCTATCGGGAGCGGGATACGGCCCAAATATTCCGTTTTGCGGTATCCCACTTTCGATTGGTCGAGGAACAGAGCCAGGTCACCGCGTCCCATCCATTGTGCATAGGGGACGCGTGCCGTATAATCCATCATGCCCATTTGCCCCTGTACAACGGTCATACGCATGGCCATGTCGTATCCGCCCAAGAAGCGTTTCCGTTTGTCGGACAATGCTTTGCGTTCACCCGTGACGGTAATGGGGGTTAAGGATACCTCTCCTGCGTTGTTTTTGAGGACAGGTACCATGGAAATCATCTGGTTTTGACGAAAATTATCGGCCGGAATCACCATGCGGAAGGTAACGGTTACGGTTCCTTTGCTTTCGACCAGTTTAGGTTTGGCGATATGAGGATAATCTATCGTAATGCCTTCTCCCACCTGAGCTTTGGCCGGTAGTAGCCATAGCCCCAAGGTGAGGATGAAGAGAGCTGAGTAACAAAATGTGTGTTTCATAATTGTCAAAGGAGTGGTTAGACTTCGTTTGAGTAAACTTTTGTGAGTAAAGTTTATTCAGTCTCCATGTTGGTCAGTATGCTCAGCATATCAAAATCGCCGGACATGGCACAGGCGATAGCAAACGGGAAAGTTGCCCGCGGGTCATCCGTATACGGCAGCAGGGTATCTCGGGCAGCGGCGTAGTCTCCTTTTTGAATCAAAACGATGGCACGATTGATAATTTCACCCACCTCATCGGCTGCGGTTCCGGGTAGCAGACTGACCATCGTTGCACCCCGGAGTTTAGGGAACGTATGTTTGTAGAGGTAGGTGTATGGTACTCCCCATTTCAGTCCCCACAGAGCGTGTCCACGTTCGGCTTCAGGAGTTGTACGAAGGAGTTCAAGCACTTCTTCGCGATAGGGCATGTCGGAGGTGTCTACCAATTGATAAAGTCCGTTCCAGTCACTGCCCAAAGAGTTGACGACGATTTTCTCAGCGGGATATTCAATTCCTTTGATTGCGAGTTGTTCGAGCAGGTAGTTTTGCACGGCAGTAGCACGTCCCCACGCCAGTTTGCGGTTCAGCGATTGGAAACCTTCCGGAGAGGCAGCCCCGGTGATACTGATACGGGGCAGTTTTTCCCGTTCTTTTACGGTGGAAACAGCCATGACAATAGAATCCAGTTTACTTTTCATATTTTGGTCAAGGGTTGAATCCTTCACCGGGAAAAGTAACCGAACCGATACGGTATCCCATGTTTTAGCGGGTTTGAGCAAGAGAGAGTCCAATGCCAGAGTATAACGTTCCCCCTCAGCTCCGAGGCCGATTTTTGGGAAAAGGGCAGTGCGCAGGGCGCTGTCGGCAGCCATGCGCCATATTCCGGTCAGTGCGGCAGCGCGTGCTTCGTCGGCTATGAGGGTGTCCAGCATTTGAGTGGCTTCCACGTAACGTCCGTCATTGCTGTAATCGGAAGCCCGTGCATAGACCAATTGTTTGCCGGTATAGGTTGTGGTATCCGGAATTTCGAGCGGAGGGGTGTAAATTATCCAAGGATGTTTCAACTGGAAGTGTTCATCCAGGGTGATTCGTCCGAGGTCTACACTTTTTCGATATCCGTCTCTGCGCAGGTCAAAGACGAGTGTACTGGAGTTTTTGGACAGCCACCGTTGGTAGGGTGCATTTTCGTCATAGAAGAAGTGTCCTTCATAGCCGGGTGTCGAGGGGCCGTTGAAACTGGTTGTATAGCCCATCGTGGTTTTTCGTTCATTGGAGAGTTGTTTCCGGCTGCCGCTGAAGGCGACGGCCGGGAATCGGAGTTCACCGTTGTCGCTAATCAGCACAGGGATGTAGTAGAGGTCGTAGTTTTGTTTGATGGTTCCTTGCGGTACGTTCATTTGGAAGGAGAGTCCGACAGCGGCACCATGGGATTCCACTTTGACAGAGTCTATATCGATGTCGTTTTTTTGGGCGGATGCCACAGACATCGCCAGGTATAGTGCACAAGTAGCAGTAAATAGAGTGTGCAGTGCTTTCATTGGTATGTGGTTCTAAACAGTTATCGAATCATGAATACGACGGAGAGTGCCAGCCGAGTGGGGCCAAACCAGTGTTTGGATTGTACGGGAGCTCCGGGATAGAGCGGTCTGCCGCAAGTGACGCAGTCGTAGCTGCGGTATCGAGCGTATCGGTATCCGAATCCGATTTCAGCTTCGAGGCTCCATCGCGGAGAGAGCATCCAGTTGTATCCGTATCCGACACTGATTCCGTAGAATACGCCTTCATAGCGGTGTTTGTCGGAGTTGGGGAACATGAGTGCAAAGGGGTGCAGTTTTGTTCCCCCGATGTTGTAGACGGCGAATTCGGGTGCAGCATTGAAGAAGTGTCCATTGAATGGTTCCCAGAGCCAGAAACGGGCTTCGGGTCGAATGAGGACGTGTTTGAATTTACGGTTTTGTCCGAAGCTCCAGAGGTTGAATCCCGCAGCGAGTTCGGCAGTCCATCGAGGAGCGAAAGCGTATTCGATAGCTGCGTTCGGAGTGGTTTGAATCCACTGTAGGGCGTTCGTTTTGACGGCGAGTTCCTGAGCATGGGCAGCGGGGTAGCAGCCCATGAGGAGTAGGGCCGCTACCAGGAGCCGTTTACAGGTTTTCACGACCCGTGCATGCTGGGTTAGTGAAGTCGGTTTCATGTTTCAGTTTGTCAGTTATCAGTGTGTATGTGTGTTGTGTGTCTTTGGCAGTCTGCTATTACCATTCTTCATCTCGGATGCAACGAGCATGGATTTTTGAGGCAGTACCTTTATATCGGCCACAATTAGCCAGCATATAGGATACTTGGCAGCATTGTCCTTCTGTTGTTGATACTAGGGTAGCAGTCCAATAAGCAACTTGTACTGTCTCGTCTGCAGGGTCCATGCCGGGTTGCTTATACAGGTATGAATCGGGGTCAATTAATGACTGCGCCACAAGACTCCCGTTATGGTCTGAACTTCCAGTAACAGTTCCTGTTTCAGAGAGCCCTAATTGCATTATCAACTGCGCTTCCCGTTGAGAGGGGAGTCTCCAATTATCATATCCATCTTCAACCAAGTTATCACAATAACTTTGTGCATCAGCCCAATACATCAAGGTCTCGTTTTCTTTACTTTGTATTCTGAATTTTCTGGATATGCGATTGTTGTCAGAATATTCCATATCAACGAGCGATTTATCCAACCGATTAGGGTATAACATGGCACGAGGTAATCCCGCTCCGGATTGTGAGTCGTATAGTGTAATGATATATGAATTTGTTCCGTCCGTAGCGGCGTTTACTTTAGGATATGATGTCTCATAATCCCGGTGTGCAGATTTCACACAACGAACGTAAAACTGCCTCGTTGGCTCTGCTGGCTCCTGGTCATGAGCATTCCATGATATATACCCAAGGCTGGACGCAATAACATAGCCACAGTTATGGGTGGCATCTATGTAGAATCTATCAATCCAGTAGGAGTTATCAGGATTCATGGTTTCATTTTTCTCCGCAGATAGTGCAGGTGTGATACACCAATAAAAAGACATCTCAAAGGTAGTTGGGAGTCGCCATCCAGATTGTCCATCCGTATTTTTACTTTGGCAGTAATCGTACGCCTCTTGCCATGTACATAGCTTATTTGGGTCAGGATTTTCGAGTAGGATGGTAGCCCCCACGTCAAGCAGTGAGCCCTGTTGTTGAGCCAGCTGCGGAATGTCGTACCACTGTTCAGCCCATTGGTACTGGAAGTGCATGCGGCGCAGCGTCTCTTGCGTATTCTGTCCAATGGAGACGGTTCCACTACCGCCGTTCTGAGCCGAACTGTACGAGACAGTCCCTGTGGCGACAACTTCTTCTTTTTCATCGCCCCATGCGCGAATATTGACCGGCGTAGTCCACATGACGGGGCTTGTCAGGGTTACTGTAAACTCATCGCCACGCACATCAATATATCCAGCCGTCGGGTCCGGGGTTACCGAGGCGTCGACGGGCGGGTATTTTCCGCCGATATTCGTATCGTCCCAGTCCACTTCGTTCCAAGGGAGTACGGTGATATCAACGGTGGGGTCTTCTGCCACGCGGCTGATGCCCAGCTCAATCAGGTAGCGGTATCCGGGTTCGAAAATCTGCGTACCTAGCGAGGTCGAGAAGCGTTTGGTAGCTCCGTCGCTGAGCACCACGCCCGAGATACGCAAATCGGAAGCTACCCCAGGCAGGACGATATGTCCTCCGTCCACCTCTTCGGTCGAGATGGTTGCCGTCTGGTCGGGTATGGCTCCAAAGTCTGTCGCACTGTATGCTACCATGCCTCCCGTTCCTTCGGTGGCAAGATAGTAGGGATACCCGCCGATTTCATAATAACCGGTATTGGTGAAACCAAACACCTCCAGTCCGTTGTTCGGGTCTACCTCCAGTGTTCCTATGATTTCTCCCTCTCTGGGCGCAATCTTAATGTCAATATAGGAGGCCATGCGGTAGAAGTTCACCTCAGTCACTCCATGGAGCCGCCCTTTGGAGGGGTCTACGCTCTGGCGCTGGTAGAGAGCCATGTAGTCGATGTCCTGTCCCAGGTCGGAGTAGGTGGCAACAGAGGTCTTCCCAATGGGTATGGCAGGTGAGAAGTAGTAAAAGTCATAATCGCCCCGGCGCAAGATAATAGCCGATGTGTCTGTTCCTTCGAGTGCCGTCCCGAATTCATCAACCAGCGTTGCCAATACTTTCCCTTCGGTGTCTGCTACCTTGTAGGTGTTTTGTGCCACAGGTTCGGCCGTCTTTGGGTTATCGCCGGCGTTGTACACGACCAGTCGGAAGGTTGTCCCCACGGGCAGCCGGTCGGGCGTGGTTACCTCGGGTCCTGTTTCGGGGTCTGCCTTGGAGTGGGGCACGGAGGATTCCCAGCCATTGCTGTTCCCCACTTGAGTAATTGTGAGGGCTCCGCTTTGGAAGCCGACCTGTGTCATTCCGTTGGCGGATGCTCCGTTCTCTCCTTCGGATAGGCCTTTGCGGCAGCTCGTGGCAAGGGCCGTCGTCAGCAGGAGGCCGATAGTAAGAAGATATATGCTGCTCGTTTTCATAGTGTGTATGTGTTTCTTTATTTGTTGGTGAGCCTTTTTTCGGCTGTATTATATCCTGTTTTTGTTAGCCGGGACCGTAATCCCATCCTTATTGCGACACAGGCTGTAGAATTCTTGCAACGTTGTTATTTGTACATGACACAGCGTATCCGCATCTCTACGTCTTTAGTATCGATGCTTGATGACCCAAATCCCATACTTTTCCAACTTGCCGTAGTCTCGCTGTGTTCTAGACTTGTCCAATATCCAGCATAAGGGAATGCGTCTTCTCCTGTGAAGGCACCCATATTCTGATAGCATTTATCCAAATCAGCCAAACCAGCCAGAACCCAGCCAGCTCCGTTATCTTTATTTTTACAGTATTCTACACCATCATACCACGACAGTGAGAGGTTGGGGTCTGGAGACTCGACCCAGAATGTCCCCATATCTACGCCTATGGATTTCGCTTCTTGAGTTCCGGCTTTGATGGTGAGCCAGCTATTGTCTTTGTAGTATTGGAACGCAATGCTTTTTTGCGTGTAAAGGTCATTTGCAGGTACAGTCAGTGTGGTGCTGCCCCCCTTGGAAGCAGAAGAATAAGTGATACCCCCTTTGTTCAGTTCCGTACTTCCATCCCAAATGCGCACAGGCATCTCTCCAGCCCAAATCCCTTGGATGGTGATAGTATATGTTCCTCCATTTCGGCCAATTGTGGTCGGGTCGGGCGTCACGGTGACAGATTCTACTTGGTTGAACACACCGGCGCTAACGCGGGGGTCACTAGCGGCGAGAGCTTTGTGTTGGTCCAGTGTCCCGCCGATGCGGACACGGAAGGTGTAGCTCCAGTTTCGCAGCACGTTGAAATCCGAGGTCTTGGTCTTGCCGAGGTAGACATCATGGAAAAGGTATTTCGTCTCATCGGACTGCTCATGCCCCTTGATGCGGATGTAAGTGGCATACTGCGGCGCATTGTACTGGTTCTTTTGTATCTCGTACAGAATATCGCTTTTCGTTCCCCGCCGGTTGTCGCCCATGTACCAGGTGTAGATGCCGTCGGCAGTTTGGGTACCCTGCGCATGTACGGCACCGTCGGCAAATCCTTCCGTGTAGCTGAAGTTGCCGCTTGCGGCTTCGGGGAATCCGTCGGCGGCACTCTCCAGCAACCCGTAGCAGGCACCCGTGGGCACGTTGTAGAGCCATGCTCCGTCGAAGACCGCTCCGTTCACATCGTATTCGAGTATCATATCGACCCGCGCCTGAGCCCGGCGCAGCAGAACGCTCGGCACGGTGGCATTGTTGTTCCCCACGAGGAGTTGTCCGTTCTTGAGGACGGTGACATTCTCGATTTTGCCGCAGAGGGGTATCTGGCTGTCGGAGGTGGTATTCCCGGTGTAGAGGAGTTTCGATTCGAAGTCGGAGAGGGTAGCGGGGTTGGAGGTGGTGAAGGAACCGTTACCCGGTCCGTTGGCTACTACCCATACGGAGTACCCCTCACCGCTTTCGAGGGTGGCGAGGATGTTGGATTCGGCATTGACGGTGCCGACATAGACACAGGCACGTGTTGTCCCTCCTCCGTCGAACTGGAGCACCCATACGTTGGAGAGGGCGTTGGAGGCCTTCGACGGAGTAGTCTCTGCCGCAGCAGTCGCAGCAGGGTCCACCACCTGCACGCTAAAGAGGTCGCTGTTGGGGGGTCTCCTGCGTCGGAGCGCCGTCGGGATTCCCTGTAGAGGAGCCGAAGAAGAGCGCCTGCGACGGCTCGATAACCAGTGCGGGCAGGGCGACCTCCACCGGAGCGCCCGTCTCGTTCCCCGCCAGCTGTTTCGAGCAGCCGACCAGCATCCATGCTCCCATGGCCACCACCCCGGTGGCGGCCAGCACGCTCAGCCGATATGTCATTGACGTCTTCATTTCTTACAAATATGGTCTCACTCTTACCAACAACTCTTTTTAGCTTATCCTACCAAGAGTCTCGAATGCACCGAACACGAGCTGTGTTAGCTCCTATCGAATATCCGTTTTCATAATCAAGCGACCACCCTGTGTGAGCTGTCCAATAGGTGGCATTCCCAAATGGAGTAAACCAAGTACTTTGTTTGTACAAGTAGTTGGATACAATGGGACTTACGTTGCCAGTTTGACTGCTGGAATTGTCCTTGTCAAACCTACTTACATTGTTATTGGCCCCAATGACGAAGAGCATGTGCAACTCACGAGCCGTAGGTACCCGCCAATTGTCATAACCGCCGTAAGATAAATTATTGCAATAGTTTACGGCCTGTTCGTAATTCATGACGTTTGACCCATTAAGTGTACCATCCTGAGG
>DXHL01000027.1 GCA_019113395.1 Candidatus Rikenella faecigallinarum
TTCCCCATTCAGAAAGAATAAACTTTATAAATTTGGGGGATTTATTTCCGACAAAATCATAAACTCAACGAAGCATTAAGAAAAAGACTGGATACACTGGCGCATTTCATAAACATTTTGACGTCGATAAAACACATTTAGAGACAAATATCCTATTTCTTTGCAAGCAGAAAGGGCGACGACTGGATTTGCTCTATATTACTGATTTACAGACCTCGTGAATACACCAAACTTCGCCACGGCCACCAGACAGCGCCGATAGGGGGTTTGGAATTGTTCTGCATTGAAAAGTAGGATATTATGAAAAATGTTCAGAGAAACCGACGCAGGCAAGACCACCGTCATACACTTGCCGCATTCGCGCTTACAGTTGCAGGTTGCGGACTGTTTTTTTCTGCGTGTCAAAAGAAGTTGGACCATCAGTTTGGCGCGACGGATGGGATACTTCGGTTTGTTGTGACCGACACCCTTCAGTGGCAGGCAGGTCAGACCGCGCAATCGACCTCACAATTGGCAACGACGTCTACAGCCCCTACGGCCTCCAAAGTAGAGGGGACATTGGAAGAGGGGCGTCAGATGTACCTCAGGGCGCACGTGACGGAAGGGATTGATTTGGGAGGGGCGGCACAACAGGGAGTAGTGACCCGGGCAGAGATGACGACCGGCACATATTTCCACACCACACTCGGCCTTTACGCCATGGAGCATAGCGGGACGTACAACACATTCTCGGCCAACTTTATGGAGAATGTTCAGGCGACCGGTTCTGTAACTTCAGGGTACAGCACAACCACAAAGTACTACGTTCCGACCGGGAAGACGATACAGATTTTTTCTCAGGCGCCCTACCTCAGCAGCAGCACCACCAACGGGCTTGCCAAGCCGACTGTTTCAGGGAAATATCTGGCATACCAATTCACCACACCGCAATGGATAGCAGACCAGAAAGACATCTGTTTTGCACAAGCCAGCGTAAGCAGTTCCAACAGTACGGCAACCCTGAACTATGAGCATGCTATGGCCGCCATTCGTTTCAAGATTGACGCGTCCGTGGAGGATTGCCATATCGACACGATAGTCCTTACCAGGGTAGGTTCGGTGGGGACTGTGACTCCTCATGTAGCAACCGGATGGTGGAGCGTACCGACTACACCCAAAGAATTCTCATATACCGGGCCTAGCGGGATTGACCATACCTCGGGAACAACGACCGATGTATTTGGCACGGATAATGCCTCCGGCGCTCAAAAAGCATTTTTTCTCATTCCGCAGTCTATTCGCAGCATAGGGGTAAGGATACAGGCACGCAACAGTAAGGGTACGACCAAAACATTGACAGCCTCCCTGCCGGGAAGCGACTGGTCAAGAGGAAAGACCTACACCTACACCCTGTCGTTCAACCTCGTTGGAGACGTCAACCTCAAAGTTAACCCAGTAACAACCAGCCTCAGTGAGACCGGAGGAGACTTCAAATTTAACGTCACCTCTGAACGAGACGGCACTTTTGTTCCCTATAAGGTACAGTACAAGAAGAGTAATAATACATGGGCAGACCTGAATACCACCGACTATTCAACCATGATAACGGGCTCGAGTGCCACAGGTTCTGGAACGACCAGAACGCATCTTTTGACAACTCCAGAAGAGTACCGCGTACAAAGCACCTACAGGGATCAACTTTACAACGCCACTTCCCAGGGCAGCCAGAACTCCCCAGTAAATTTGGCAGCCGGGAAAGCATCTGCCAACTGCTATATCGTCAGCGCCCCCGGATGGTATCAGATTCCCATCGTATATGGCAATGCGCTGACGTCAGGCAATCAGGGTTCTGAAGTAACGAATAATGACGTTATGAACAAGTACACAGACATCTTGGGATATACAATTACCCAACCTTGGATTAAGAATGACATATTTCCAGACTTACAGCAAGTGCTGTGGCAAGATGCGCAAGGGCTTGTACAGAATGTCCAGGCAACCGGTGACGGCAAATACCTCAAGTTCTACGTAGCCAAAGAGACCATTCAGGAAGGCAATGCCGTAATTGGAGTCTTGGATAGCAATCCCAAACGGGTGATTTGGAGTTGGCATATCTGGGTTACTACGAAACCTGAAACGATTACGGTTCAACGGAATGCGGCCCAGGGCGGCAGTGCTACGATGATGCTTGTACCGCTGGGATATGTCCACCCGGGGACTGCTATTTGGGATCAGGAAAGTCTTACTATCCGCTTTATTCCCCAGGACCCGGATAACGCATCGCAGTATTTAGAAGGCAGTGCCTCACAAGAAATCACAATTACAAAAAGCGGAGCTCAACGAGAGACTCCCGGACGCTACCCTACCTACCAGTGGGGACGGAAAGACCCGCAGCTCCCCATCACGACGAGCAGTACCGCGGCTCAAGCTGCAAAAGATGCGCCCGTTTATCCGGGAGCGGGCGGCGATCGAACCTATCTGCCCAGCACCTCCAATCGCATTAGCTCCCTGAGTATTGCAGACTGGATTAAAAACCCCCATGCGTATTACACAGCAAGCGGAACTATCTTGCCCTATTTATGGAATGCAACTCTTACGACAACTTCGCAGACAAGTGTGCTTGGTACCTCCACAAAAAGTCTGTATGACCCTGCTCCTGCAGGATATAAGGTTCCGACCGCCGGGTCATTTGACGACTTGGTACGAGACATCGACGCTTGGAGTGCTGGGACCTATCTGGTACCAGAACCCAATGTCAATACAGGTACGGGTGGATATGGTCTGGATATTAGCTCGTTCGACTTATGGAACAAAACCTACGGAACCGAGGCGAGTGGCGCCGGATATGGATATGGATTTGCAAAATTCTGGACATACAGCAACAGGAATCCCTCTACAAATGACTATAGACAGCCGTGGAAAATCCCCTTGCTGGGTGGACGTGCCGTAAGTAACAACTTCCAGGCAGGACTTTATGGCAACCACGCCTTCTATTGGATGACTGGGAAGCCGAAAACATCAACAGGCTATTGTTTGGGAATGTATATCGACAATAGTGGCTATCGACCCTGGATTGACGTAATGGGAGTATCCCCTCAAGACGGCCTCTATGCAGGCTTCCTCATCGGAGACCAGAGAAATTCATATGCTATTATTCCACAAATCGAATAGAAGATAAAATATCCAAAAAAGCACAATTGCGGCAACCCTCTTCGGGTTGCCGCAATCGCGCTTTATTACCCCCACCATACCACATCAACCCTCACGCTATAACCCTGCCACACGCTCATTGACCTCATCGACAATACTGTGGTCAAACTCCTTCAAATATATCCTTGTGGTTCGCTCCGAAGTATGCCCCAGACTCTCGCTGATAACCGACACCGGGACGCCCAGAGATTTTGCCCGCGTAGCCCAACTGTGACGAGCTACATACGTCGTCAAACGCACCGATATACCACACCGACGCCCTACCCACTTCAGATGATAATTGGCCCACCCGAGCGCTTTTCGATAGGAGAGATACTGGTCGGCTTCCTCAAAACCGGAAATAAGCGGAAAAACATACTCGGACGGATTATCATACTTCTTGACCAGTTGTTCCAACTGTGGCAGCATAGCCACCTGCAAACACTGCCCGGTTTTACGTTGGGCATACGTAATGACACCTCCCTGGATATTACTTTTGCGCAAATAAACCACATCGACAAAAGGCATCCCTCGGGCATAAAAACTGAACAAAAATAAATCCCGAGCCATCTCCAACGTGGGAGAGTTCGAAAAATCCGTCTGCAGCAAACGACGCAAAGCCTCATCATCCAACGCCCGCTTCATCGTACGACACGGAGCCATACGCATGTGCACAAACGGGTCTCCACCTGCTGCAAATCCCTCATAACGAGCCCGGTTATAGACAGCTCGAAAGTTCCGCATATAATAACATACGGTATTACGGCTCAACCCTCTGCCCTTCAAAAACTCTTCATACGCCAAAACAAAAGCGGTATCCACCGCCGACAAACACACCGATTTACCCGCCACAAATAGCGATAACGACATCCGTGTACTGTGCAGAGCGGCTGCCATACCCAATTTATTCTGAGCCTGTTTTCTTTGTTCCAGCAACTCAAAATATGCCATCAGGTCCAATCCATTATCAGCCATACGGTATGCCTGCACAATATCGTCTACCGTGAAAACGCCCTGCTCACGGGCTAAACGGACACTGCATGCTAAAATCTGTTTTTCCATGGTTCGCAACGTCCGATTTATTTCGCTCACCTGCTTTCTATTGCGTACCGAACTCGACACAAACACGACCCGTCCCCTCTCAACATCAAATTCCGACTCATACAAGCGATAGGGCGTATACACCAGTTTCTTACGACGTCTATGTATCAGTTGAAAAACCAGAGGAAATGTTCCATCCTGCAGCATACGGCTTTTATTCAGCAACAGTTTAAGACTGGCCATAACGATAGATTTTAGAGCAAGACAAATTTACAGATAACCTAACTTCATTGTCTGCCAATGATTCATATTTCTTGGGGCGGGATACATAAACAAATTGGGTTTTTCGGGTCAAAAATGACCCGAAAAACCCAATGCCTGCGATACACAGAGAGACTCGTCAATCGATTCGTCCCTCAAAACATCGCCAAAGAAACCAACTGATTCAGAATACGCCTTAGCGCTACAAAAACACAAAAAAGGATATGCTATGGTATCGGTCGAAGGCCATAAGCCCGCTCACGGATGATGCCGCCCCACTCCTTGACCGTGTGTTCGGTCGTGAGTTCCACCGGTTCGCCGATGTAGATGTCGAGATGTTTCCCCTTCTGGTCGAACATCTCCTTGGGCAGCAGTACCGTACCCAGGTTGAGTTTTATCCCAAGTGCCTTGCGCAACCGTTCGAAACGGTAGAAAAACATCGAATTGCGTCCCTCGATATAGACCGGGACAACCAGCCGTCCGCTCTCCCAGGCCTTTTGTGCAAAGTTGCGCCGCCAGGGAGGGTCCGTTATCTCGCCGCGGATAAGCCGCGAACAGAGCCCCGCGGGGAACGTTATCACCGCCGCATCACTTTCGTACATCTCCACCAGTCGGCGGGCATAGTCCGTGCTCTGCGCTCCATATTTATTGACGGGCACAAAAATCGGCGCCAGCGGTTCGAGATTCATCAACAGGTCATTGACAATCACCTTCACCTCGGGCACATAAGGCGCCACAGCCTCCGCCAGCATCAGTCCGTCGAGCCCGCCCAGCGGATGGTTCGAGGCAAAAATGACGCGGCTACCCTGCGGAATACGCTCCGCGCCGTGAACCGTATACGTGACACCGATATATTCGAGCGTCGAACGGATAAAGTCCATCGGCGGCTGAGCACCGTAGGTCGAGAGCACATGATTGATTTTTTCGAGTCGCACCAGCCGCTCTATCCATCGAACGACAAAGCGGGGTACCCAACGGGCCAGACGCGGATTTTTGTTCCGCAACAATCGACCGATATCAATGGTTTCCATAACAATACAGCAACAAAGGTATGTTTTTTCTCCCTATGTTGGTTTTCCACCCCTTCTCAAGGCCCTCAACCGTCGTATCCTCACCTTTTTTCGTACCTTTGCGGGAAACCGATTTACCCACTCACCCTAGCACAATTCACGACATGTCCGAATACCACGACCCCGTTCTGTTGCACGAGAGTGTCGATATGCTGAACATCCGCCCCGAGGGTATCTATGTGGATGTGACCTTTGGCGGCGGAGGACACTCCCGCGAAATTCTCTCCCGGCTGGGAAAGAAGGGTCGGTTGCTTTCGTTTGACCAGGATGCCGAGGCGCTGGCCAATGCCCCGGACGACAAACGGCTGATACTGGTGCACAACAACTTCCGGTTTCTGCGGGGGTGCGTTCGTGCAGCGGGGTTCGAGCATGTGGATGGTGTGCTGGCCGACCTGGGGGTTTCATCGCACCATTTCGATACGGCCGAACGGGGATTTTCGTTTCGGTTCGACGGGCCGCTGGACATGCGCATGAACCAGACGGGAGGCGGACGGACGGCGGCTGATGTGGTGAACACGTATGAGACGGAGGCACTCGCCACCCTCCTGGGGCGGTACGGAGAGCTGGAGAAGTGTTTTCGCGTGGCGGGAGCCATTGTGCGCCATCGCGAGAGCGCAGGGCCCATTACAACCATCGGAGAGCTGCTGACCGCCACCGAGAGCGTCACGCCCAAGGGGGCGGAGTCGAAGTTCCGGGCACGACTTTTCCAAGCATTGCGCATCGAGGTAAACGGCGAGATGACAGCCCTCGAAATGATGCTCAGCCAGGCGATTCGGCTGCTGCGGCCGGGGGGACGGCTGAGCATTATCACCTACCACTCGCTGGAGGACCGCCTGACCAAAAATTTCATGCGCAGCGGAACAGCCGACGGCCGCCCCGAAAAAGACTTTTTCGGGCGGGTCACGGCACCCTTGCGGACGGTGGGGAAGGTCATTCTGCCGACTGACGAAGAGGTTGCCCGCAATCCTCGTGCCCGCAGTGCCAAGTTGCGGGGAGCGGAGCGCGTCGAAGCGTAACCACACCACGACAGGGGTTTTTCTCGGAAAGCACCCCGACCGTGGCCCACACCACGCAAAATAATCGTACCTTTGTCGGCGACATGTATCAGCCGACCATCACCAACGAAGAGATTAACGAGATGCCCGTGGGACATTTCCCGGGGCGTGTGCTCGTGGTGGACAGCGAGGAGACCATGCGGGAGGCGGAAGCCGTGCTGCAGGGAGAGACGCTCGTGGGCTACGACACCGAGACACGTCCCTCGTTCCAGAAGGGGCTGAAGTACGGGATGGCGCTGGTACAGATTTCGACAGCCGACACGGCACTGCTCTTTCGCGTCAAACAGGTGCCGCTTTCCGAAACGATACGGGCTATGCTCTCCTCCCCCGACGTGATTAAGGTGGGAGCGGCGCTGCGCGACGACATCCGCGGCATGCGCCAAGTGGCGGAGTTTCGGCCGGCGGGGTTTGTAGACCTGCAGGCGGTGGTTCGGCGGTGGGGTATTGAAGAACTGAGTGTCAAGAAGATGGCAGCCATCATCCTCGGCATCAAGGTCTCGAAGGCGCAACGGCTGACCAACTGGGAAGCCGTGCGGCTGACGGAGCCTCAACAGGATTATGCCGCGATGGATGCGTGGGTTTGCCGGGAGATATACCTGCGGTTGCAGGCCGACGATTCCGCGCTGCTGGCTGAGGCTGTTCGGGGGCTGTTGCAACAACAGCCCGAAGGGGAGATGCCGTCGGGGCGCAAACTACATGCACGACGCAACAAACGCAACCCCTCAGGAGCCAGACGCCGTACCCGCCGCAAAGCGGCCGCACAACGGACAGCCTCCGCTGACAACCCCACGACACACCTAGAATCCACAGCACAGCATGACTAAACTGACCCTGCGGCGCGGCAAGGAGGAGTCCCTGCTCCGCCGCCATCCCTGGATATTTTCGGGTGCCATCCACAGCACCGACGGCACGCCCGAAGAGGGCGACGTGGTGGATGTCTACACTTCCACAGGTGAATTTATCGCCCGCGGCCATTGTGCCATCGGGTCAATAGCGGTACGGGTGCTGACGTTCGACGCGGAGGAGGCCATCGACAACCGTTTTTGGGAGCGGCGTATCGCAGAGGCCTATGGCGTGCGGAAAACGCTCGGGCTGACCGACAGCACCAATACGACCTGTTACCGTCTGGTACACGGCGAGGGGGATAACCTGCCGGGTCTGGTGGTCGATATATACGGCACTACGGCTGTGATGCAGTCCCACTCGGTGGGGATGTACCTCGCCCGCCACGAGATTGCAGCGGCACTGCGGTCGGTCTACGGCGCACGGCTGACGGCCGTTTACGACAAGAGTGCGGGCACCATTCCGCCCAAATGCGGCATTGAAGCCGTGGACGGCTACCTGTGGCAAGAGACGGCAAATGCACATCCCGATACCGTGGTATGGGAGGGCGGCAACCGTTTTCAGGCCAACTGGGAGGATGGACAGAAGACCGGTTTCTTTATCGACCAGCGCGATAACCGTGCGCTTGTCGGACGTTATGCACGAGGACGGCGGGTGCTGAACACCTTTTGCTACACGGGCGGTTTTTCGGTCTATGCGATGCAGGGCGGTGCCACGGCGGTAGACTCGGTAGACAGTTCGGCACGGGCGGTGGCGCTCGCCTCGGAAAATATGAAACTGAACCGTTCGGTCGCTGTCGAGGGCTTCGCACATCAGGAAATCGCTTCCGACACACTGGAATTTATCCGTCGGATGCCCGAGAATGCCTACGACCTGGTTATCCTCGACCCTCCTGCCTTCGCCAAGCACCACAAGGTGCTGGGGAATGCCCTGCAGGGCTACAAACGGCTCAATGCCGCTGCGCTCGGCAAGATGCCGGCAGGGAGCATTCTATTCACCTTCAGCTGTTCGCAAGCGGTTTCGCGCGAGCAGTTTCGGATGGCGGTATTCAGCGCGGCAGCCATTGCCGGACGGCGGGTGCGCATCCTGCACCAGCTGACCCAGCCTGCCGACCACCCCGTAAACATCTACCACCCCGAAGGAGAATACCTCAAGGGGCTGGTACTCTACGTGGAATAACCCTGCGCGGAACCTCGTTCCGCGGACACTAAACACCGCCTTGTGCACGTTACTATAAAACAGACTTTTGCCCGCCACGCCATGAAAATTCGGATATGGTTTCCTCTGTTGCTGCTCCTTATGCAGGCTCCGCTGACGGCGGGTGCCGTTCAGCGCGTGCGCGCGCGGCCCGTGCTCAAAGCCGACCGGGAGTATAATGCCATTCTGCTGCACGTGGCCCAATATTTCGTCCTGACCATTCCGGACGGCAAAACCATTGCCGATATCGACCACGCCATCAGCTGTACCTTTGTGATTTCCCCCGACGGCGCCCTACGCCAACTGGAGATTGAAAACGAACTGGAGGGAATGGGCAATGTGTTTAGCGGTTCGGCAGCCCGCCGCACCGAGACGTGGTTGCGCGACGCGGTGCTGACCGGGATGCAGGGCGTTCCGCCGTTCGACATGAGCCGAATACGCTCCCGCTCGGACAAGAAACGCACCGTGGTATTCTCGTTCGGACAGACCGGCGGCGGTGAAGCCACGCGGATACCCTCGATGGGGTTTAACTCCAACATTGTGGATGCCAACGTGAATCAGTCGGTCGAAGAGCAACTGGCGGCAGCACGGGCCGGCAAGTCGCTGGGCGACGCTCCGGGTCTGGGGCTGACCCGCCACGAGTCGCAACGCCGTTACCTGGCCGGTTCGGAGGCATGGGAAGGTTTTACGGACGAGAACATCAAATCGACCATGAAACCCAAGTTCGACCCCCATCGGAATGCGCCGGCACCGGTCTTGCCGCAACAGCCCCAACGGCCGCTGCCGACCGACTCCCTGCCCCATATCGACATTGCCATCACCCTGCAATAGTTTTTCCCCGCACATACATACCCTTTTCCGATGACCTGCCAGACTCCCGCCATCTATCCCTGGGGCGACAACCGCCGTTTTAACAGCTATTCAGGGTGGTTCCGACGTTTGTTCGGGAATCGGGTACAGAAAGTGGTTATCGACGCGGGTTTTACCTGCCCCAACCGCGACGGGAGCGTGGCACGGGGGGGGTGTACCTTCTGCAACAACGATGCCTTCAGCCCCTCGTACAGCCACAAAGGGTACTCCGTGACCCGCCAAATCGAAGAGGGTATTCTGTTTCACCGCAACCGATACGAAAAAGCCCCGAAATACCTGGCCTACTTCCAGAGCTATTCCAACACCTACAAACCGTTGGAGGAGTTACGCGAGATTTACAGCGCGGCCCTGAGCCACCTCGAGGTGGTGGGGATTGTGGTGGGGACGCGCCCCGACTGTGTCGATGAAGCGAAGCTGGACTACTTTGCCGAGCTGGCGGCCGAGGGATATTATGTCGTGCTGGAGTACGGCATCGAATCGGTCTATGACGAGACGCTGAGACGTGTGAACCGCGGCCATGACTTTGCCACGGCAGTACGGGCCGTGGAGATGACCCATGCGCGGGGGCTGCACTGTGGCGGCCACTTCATCCTGGGCCTGCCCGGCGAGAGCGACCGCATGCTGCTGGAGCAGGCCGATGCCATCAACGCCCTGCCGCTCGACACGGTCAAATTCCACCAGCTGCAGATTTTCAAAAACACCCTGATGGCGCGCGATTACGAGGAGCATCCCGAGGCCTATCGTTTCTGGACGCTGGAGGAGTACATCAACCTCTTTATCGACCTGCTGGAGCGGCTGCGCCCCACGCTGGTCATCGAACGTTTCGCAGGCGAGGCACCGCCGCGCTACCACCAGGTGACATCGCCCTGGGGGCTGGTGCGCAACGAACGGCTGTGGCAACTGTTGGAAAAACGGCTGGAGGAGCGCGACACCTGGCAGGGACGGCTCTTTTCGACACGGGGAATGTGACCCGGCACCAAAAAACACGCCGAAAAGCGTATATTTGCCTTATGAAAAGACTCCTGTTCCTCGGGCTGGTGGTTGTGGCCGTTGCACTGCACGGCATCGACACGGCTCGTGCCCAACTCAATAAACCCTACTTCTTCTACAAAGGCCGCGAACTCATCCTCAACGGCGACTACCGTACCGCTATCGAGATGCTGAACCTGCTGCTTCGTACCGAAACCAAAGAGTACGAAGGGTATTTTCTGCGCGGGGTGGCCAAATACAACCTCGACGACCTGCTGGGCGCCGAAGCCGACTTCAGCAGCGCCATCGCCGTCAATCCCGTCTATACGATGGCCTATCAGTACCGCGCCATCACCCGCTCCCGACTGGGCAACTACAACGATGCCCTGAAGGATTATCAGTATGCCGTGGAACTGCGTCCGAACCTGATGGCCACCTACTACAGCCGCGGGGTGACCTACTTTCTGAGCCAGCAGTTCGAAAAGGCGGTCGATGATTTCTCGCGCTACCTGCGTTCGACCCCTGCGGATATCAATGCCCTGACCAACCGCGGCACCTGCTACCTCTACCTGAAAGACACGACCCGTGCCTATGCCGACTTCAATCGGGCCATTGACATCAACCCCCACGAGCCGGACGGATATGTTCGTCGGGGGCTGCTGGAGGTGGCGCAAAAACAGAACGAAGCGGGGATTCGCGACCTGACCAAAGCCCTGGAACTGGACAGCACCCAGTCGGTAGCCTACTTCTACCGCGCCTATGCCTATGTGGCCGAAGAGCAACCGATGCTGGCGCTGGCCGATTTCGACCGCGCCATTGCCTACGACTCCTCCAACTCGGTGACCTACTTCAACCGGGCCATCCTGCGCAGCCAAATCGGCGACTACAACCGTGCCATCGAAGACTACGACCGAGTGGCCATGTACAACCCGGGGAACGTATTGGTCTTCTACAATCGGGCTTCGGTCAAGATTCAGGTGGGGGACTATCGGGGCGCCATCGAAGATTATACGCGTGCCATTGAGCTCTATCCGGACTTTGCCAACGCCTATCTGTTCCGTTCGCAGTTGAAGGCCGCCCTGCGCGACTTCCGCGGAGCGGAGAGCGACCGGCGCATTGCCGAGGCGAAGATTGAAGAGTACCGGCAAAAACTCACCGACAGCACCTTCCTTTCGTATGCCGACACCAGCCGCCAGTTCAACAAGTTGCTGTCGTTCGATGCCGATTTCGGCAACAACGAGTTGCGGTCGATGCGGGGAGATATTCGGAAGAATGTGCGGCTGATGCCTGTTTTCCGCATCACACTGACAGCACCGGACACGGTGGAACGCTACAACCCGCGCGAATACCGCAATGCACGCCTGGACCACTATCTCGAGATGCTGGCTTCCGCGGAGGCGGCGGCACCGTGGCAGCGTTACGGGATTCCTGTGGGACTGGCCTGCCACCCTGCGGTATCGGGATGGATGGCCGACAGCCTGATACGGTGGGATGCAGCCAATGACGGGCCGGTCTCGTGGGAAGAGAATTTCCTGAAAGGGGTGACCCAATCGCTGCTCAAGCAGTATGCCTCGGCGTTGAGCTACTACCGCCGAGCAGCCCGTGTGACGGACGACAATCCGCTGATATTCCTGAACCGCGGCGCGGCACAGGCCGAGATGATTGAGTTTATTGCATCGCTGGAGGGGAATAACGTGATGCAGCAGGTGGCCGTGCAGACCGATGACCCGGCGGCACGCCTTCTGCAGTCACAGAACCGACAAACGTATGACTATTCGGAGGCGATTGCCGACACCCGGCGTGCCATCGAGCTGATGCCCGAGTTGCCGCAGGCATATTACAATCTGGGGAACATGCTCTGTCTGAGCGGCGACCTGCCGGGGGCATTCGAGCAATATACGCGGGCCATCGAACGCTTCCCCTACTTTGCCGAGGCCTACTACAATCGGGGATTGGTGCAGATATTCATGCAAGATACCCAGAAGGGGTGTCTGGATTTGAGCAAGGCGGGAGAGTTGGGGCTGGTAGAGGCCTATGAGGTGCTGAAGCAGCTCTGCATCAAGCGGCAGTAACCAACGCAAACAATTAATAATTAGGGGGTAAGTCACAAGATTTACCCCCTAATTATTTAATAAGTGTAAAAAAGAATTTCTCGCCTCCGGGTAATACAAGCGCCCTAAGCAAAAGCCGCCCGCACCTCTTCGCGGTCGTCGAAATGATGCCGCACACCGGCTACCTCCTGATAGGGCTCATGCCCCTTCCCTGCGACCAGAATAATATCTCCGGGCCGCGCCAGAGCCGCTGCCGTGCGAATCGCCTCGCGTCGGTCGGCAATGGTGAGCGTCCGCGCCATCTGCGACGCATCCAACCCGGCCCGCATCTCGTCCAAAATGACCTGCGGGTCCTCAAAGCGCGGGTTGTCCGAGGTGAGAATCACCCGTGAGGAGCCGTCAGCCGCCACACGAGCCATAACAGGGCGTTTCGTCGTATCCCGATTTCCGCCGCAGCCCACGACCGTAATCAGTTGCGCCTCAGCCTTGCGCAGTTCGTTGATGGTGTCAATCACATTTTGCAGGGCATCGGGCGTGTGGGCGTAGTCCACAATCGCCAATCGCCCGTCATCGGCCCGTATCTGTTCGAAACGGCCGCTCACAGGATGCAGGGTACTCATAATCCGCAGCACTTCGTCCGAATCCTGTCCCAACTCCATCGCCGCCCCGTAAATCGCCGTCAGGTTGTAGGCATTGAAACGGCCGATAAACTGTACCCACAACTCCTGTCGGTTCATTTCGAGCTGCATGCCGTCGAGGTGCTCCTCGACAATACGCCCGTGGTAGGTCGCCACGTTGCGCAGCGAGTAGGTCGCCTTACGCCGCACCGCAGCATTCTGGAGCATCACCTCGCCGTTTCGGTCGTCGATGTTGGTCAGCGCAAACGCCTCCTTGGGCAGGGCCGTAAAAAAGCCCTGCTTGGCTTTGATATACTCGGCAAAGGTTTTATGGTAGTCGAGGTGGTCGTGGGTGATGTTGGTAAAAATCCCCCCCACGAACTGCAACCCCTGAATACGCTGTTGCACGACACTGTGCGAACTGACCTCCATAAAACAGTATTCGCACCCCGCTTCGACCATCTCGGCCATCAGCCGATTGAGGGTCAGCGGGTCAGGTGTCGTATGGGTCGCTTCGATACGCTCATCGCCTACCCGATAGACCACCGTCGAGATAAGTCCACACTTGTGTCCCAAGGCCGTAAAGAGGTCATACAGGAGCGTAGCCACCGTCGTTTTGCCATTGGTCCCGGTCACGCCCGTCAGTTTGAGTTTGCGGCTCGGATGGCCGTAGTAAGCCGCAGCCAGCAACGCCAAGGCCCGTGCACTGTCATCGACCAGCACATAGCTCACCTCGGGGTTCAGGTCACCCGCAGGGAACGTTTCGCAGACGATGGCCGCAGCACCCTGAGCTACGGCGTCGGGGATATAGTCGTGCCCGTCCACCTGGGTTCCGCGCACGGCCACAAAGAGGTCCCCCGGCTCTACCTTGCGGGAGTTGAATTGGATACAGCGGATTCCGGGTCTCTGCGGTCCGGTGATTCGGGCTTCGGGCAGTTCGTCAAAGATGTGTACCATAACAGCCTGTGAGTTATGTGAATGACAAAAAAGTTTTTCCTGTTTCGACGAAGGGTATGTAATCCTTTGCGATTCTTCTCCGCTAACGTTCGTTTTTGCGCCGCACCACTTCGGCCACCGACGCACAGAAACGGTCGATATCCCCCGCTCCAGCCGTCACCAACACGGCATCGGCAGCAGGCAACGCCTCTACTTCGGCCAGCAGTTGCTCCTTCGAGATAAGTTTTTTGAGCGGGGCCGTGACACGGTCCAGGATTATTTCGGTCGTTACCCCCGGTATGGGCAGTTCGCGCGCCGGATAAATCGGCAACAGCAGGACGCGGTCCGCGAGACTCAGCACCTCGGCAAACTCAGGCGCAAAATCCCGCGTGCGGGTATAGAGGTGCGGTTGGAAGATAACGGTCAGTTCACGCTGGGGGAACATCCGTCGCACCGAAGTGAGCATGGCCTTGAGTTCCGCCGGGTGATGGGCATAGTCGTCCATGTAAATCATCCCGTGCGGGAGGGAGGGGTCATTGACCCAGAAGTCGAAACGCCGTTGCACGCCCTGGAACGTGGCGATTGCCTCGCGCAGGAGGTCGTCCGAGCGGTAACCTTCGCACCAGACCAGTGCGGCAGCCGCCACGCAGTTTTCGACATTGACCAGTCCCGGTATCCCTAAACGGCAGCCTGTTACGGTATGGTTCGGGAAGACCAGGTCAAACGTATAGTATCCACCTGCATCGACCTCCAGTTTTTCGGCATGGAAATCGGCCGTCGGGTCATCCAGCGCATAGGTATAACTCTTCACCCCCTGTTGAAGGCTCAGCGGCAGGGTCACTCCCCGTTTCACCACGACAGCTCCTCCCGGCGTCACCTGCGCGGCAAACTGCGCAAAGGCTTCGCGCACTGCCTCGTAAGTACCATAAATGTCCAGATGGTCGGGGTCCACGGAGGTAATCACCGCCGCATGGGGATGCAGCTGCAGGAACGAGCGGTCGAACTCATCGGCCTCGACCGCCATTCTACGTCCCGGGCCCAGCACCAGATTGGAGTTGAAATTTTTAGAGATTCCGCCCAGAAAGGCCGACCCCTCACCGGCAGCCACCGAATTGAAATGGGCCACCATGGTTGTCGTAGTGGTTTTCCCGTGCGTTCCGGCCACTGCCATCACCTCTTTTCCTTCGCCCAACAGTCCCAACATCTGCGACCGTTTCAGGATTTCAAAACCCCGTTCCCGAAACCAATTCAATTCATGGTGGTCGGACGGGATGGCCGGGGTATAAATCACCCGCGTTGTATTCGGGTCACGAAACGGCTCGGGAATCAGCGTCACACTATCCTCGTAATGAACCGCAATCCCCTCCTCTTCCAGAGCATGGGTCAGGGGTGACGGCGTGCGGTCATAGCCCGCCACCTGTCCCCCCTCATGCCGAAAATATCGCGCCAAGGCACTCATCCCAATGCCCCCGATGCCTACGAAATAGATGTTATTTTTTGCCATACCGTTGTGCCGTTTTCATCACTTGTAGTACCACATCATGCGCAGCCCCTGACCGCCCCAACTCCCGAATATGGGCCACCATTTCCCGACGTCGCAGGTCATCGCCCAGCAACAGCAGCGCTTCGGGTATGACCCGCTGCACCGCTTCATCGTCCCGCACCATTATGGCCGCCTCATGCCGCACCAGCGCCTGCGCATTTTTGGTTTGGTGGTCTTCTGCCACGTTGGGCGAGGGGACAAAAATCACAGCCCGTCCCACCAGTTCCAGCTCCGAGACCGTACAAGCTCCGGCCCGTGCCACCACGACATCGGCCAGGGCATAGGCGAGGTCCATCCGCTCGACAAAGGCTCCGCGCCAGACGTTTTTCGGAAGACCACCCTCGCGCTGTTTGAGCGTAGCAGCTATTTGTTCATCGTAATATTTCCCGTTTTGCCAAATCACCTGCACATCGTCTCGTGCGGCCAGTTCATCCATCCAGCGCAGCATACACTCGTTGAGTGTCCTTGTCCCGAGGCTTCCGCCCACCACCAAAAGGGTCCGACGTGCCGTGTTTGAAAGGTCGAAACCGAAATATTCGGCGGCTTCGCGCCGCATCTCGTCCGAGGGGTGAGCCACCGTCGAGAAGTTACCCCACAGAGGATTCCCGGTCATCACGATTTTATCTTTCGGGAAGAAACGTTCCATCCCCTCGTAAGCCACACATATCACCCTGGCGCGCTTCGAGAGCAGCCGATTGGTCAGGCCCGCATAGGAGTTTTGCTCCTGAATGACGGTCGGAATGCCCATCCGCTGCGCCGCCCACAGCACCGGCGCACTGGCATACCCCCCAAAGCCCACCACCACATCAGGCTGAAAGGTGCGCACCACTTGCCGCGCCTGCCGCACGCTGCGCCATACCTTGACCGGCAGCTGCAGATTCTCCTTCGAAAAGAGACGGCTGCGCTGCAAACCGGCTACCGGCAACCCTTCAATGCGGTAGCCCGCCTTCGGAACCCGCTCCATCTCCATTTTGCCCCGTGCGCCGACAAAAAGAATCTCCACTCCCTGCTCACCCAGTTCCGCCCGCAATGCGTCTGCCACAGCCACAGCCGGATAGATATGTCCGGCCGTTCCTCCGCCACTGATAATCACGCGTAAAGGTCTATCGTTCATCATCGTCCATTAAGTCTATCACTTCCCGTTTTGGAGCCGCGCTCTCCTCCCACTGAGCAGTACCGTCGCCATGCTCCACCAGAGTCAATTCATCCACCGACTCCTCATCCTCCACATCAGCCCGTCGAGACTCCCGCTGCGACAAGGAGCGCCGCAACGGGTGTCGAAGAGGCTCTTCCGGAACATCTTCCATCGCCGCCAAGGATGCATCCTGCGGCATCACAGGCTCACTGCCGGACTCATTGTCCACCGCTTGCGCCGCAGCCAGCCGCTGCTGCGCCTCCAGCTCCTGCTGTTCCCGTTCGCTCTCCCGACTCACTCCCAGAATCATCCCCATCGCGATACAGGTAAAAAAGACCGACGAGCCCCCCATACTAATCAGAGGCAGCGGTTGCCCCGTCACCGGCATCAACCCTACCGACACGGCCATGTTCACAAAGGCCTGCATGGTAATAATCAGGCTCAGACCCAATACCATAAGCCCCTGCGAGGGTCTGTTACATCGTCGGACTATCAGCCCTGCCCGATAGAATATCCAAAGGTACAAAACAAATACCACGATACCGCCGAAGACCCCATACTCTTCGATAATAAATGCATACGCAAAGTCCGAATAGGGGTGCGGCAGTTGCGAGCGTTGCGTACTGTTTCCTGGGCCTTTCCCAATCACGCCTCCCGATGCAATCGCAATTTCGGCCTGTTGCGCCTGATAGCTGTCCTGACTGGACTGTTTGTTGTCGGCTACCACCTCCGTCGGACCCAAAAACTGAACCATCCGATTGACCCACGTTTCCGCGCGCCCGACTCCGCTCACGTACATGACAGCCACCAGGAGGACACACGCCAGGGCTGCCCATAGCATCAGCCGATTGATTTCGCGCTGGCGGACACGGCCGATAGCCAGCATAATCATACACGTCGCCCAAATAATGGCAGCCGTCGAGAAGTTCGCGGGCAGCACTACGAGCGTAGACACCACAATGGGCATCAGTAACGGTTTGGTGGTTTTATGCCAAATATCGAACACTCTGCGGGGATTTTGCCTCCGCACGGCAGGATTGAGAGGGGGAAGAATAGGGATTTTTGTAATTACGTTCTGCCGAATACCCAGTTGTTGGGCGAGCACGACCACCAGCGTAATTTTGAGCAGTTCGGAGGGTTGGAAGGTGAAGCCGAGCACCGGGACACGAATCCATCGCGGTGCATCGTTCAGGGAGACTCCGATGACATAGGCCAGCAGGACCAGTACAATACTGAGTTTGAAGAGTGCTTTGGCGAAGCGTGCGTAGTATTTGTAATCGACCCAGTGGACCACGATAATCAGGAAGAAGCCAATCATGATAAACCGAGCCTGTCGGAAGAGGTAGTAGGAAGTATTTCCATCGACTTCGCGATAGGCCATGGCTGCGGTTGCCGAGTAGACCACCAGCAACGAGACGAGAAAGAGTGCTGTAACGATAATCCAGAGGGGTTTATCGCCACGGAACAGGAACAACTTCCTTTTTTTGGTCATAGTACAAAGTTAGGGATTTTCCTTGAGAGATGTTTTCAGAATAATAGCACAAAAGAGTCAAAACAGCAAGGTGCCCGGCAGAATCTATCTGCCGGGCACCTTGCTGTATGATATGTACTATAGAGATGTGCTTTCTACCAGTTAGAAAGAGCGGTTTTCAACTATTTTCACCTCAAGGATTCCCCTAAGAGCAACCGGGTAAAGATAGCGATTCTCTGCGGCTGTCCGCTCTACTCCGCGCTTTTAATGGCAGCGTTTGTCGTTCCTCGAGAAGAGGTAGTCACTCCTGCCTTTTTATCTTTCTTCACAATGGTGAGATTGTCGAAAGCCCGCACTGCGTCTTCACGGGATGCATAGTTACACGGTACCACCGTGCGTCCCTGCACATCGACTACCCCGAACTGACCATTGCTTTCCACGACAGCCAGCCCGTTGGAGAATGCCGTAGCACTGTCATAGATAGTGGCCACGAATTCCTGCCCAAGAGTGTTCACGAAGCCATAGCGCCCATTTTTGGATACTCGCGCAATCCCGTCAATAAAGTTCGAGATTTCGTCATATTGCACCGGGATAATTTCATCCCCGAGGTAGGAGAGATATCCGTATTTCCCGTCACGAGAGGCAAACGCGAGCCCGTTTTCATCGAACGGGGCGATTTCCTTGTAGATAGGCTGTGCGATTTGGTTCCCGGCATTGTCAATCAGGCCGAAACGCCCATCTTTATAGACGATAGCAATTTTATTGACAAAGTCGTCGATGGCGTTATAGATACACGGAGCCAATTCATATCCCGAGATGCTGATAAGCCCCATGCGTCCGCGTTTATAGATTTTCGCAACCCCGTCTTCGAAGTCGGTGATAACGTCATAACTGACACTGGCCACTTCGCGCCCCGTACGGTTGATAAGGCCGTAGTAACCGTTTTTCTTGACTTTGGCGACCCCGTCCTGGAAAGGGGTAATGGAATCATAAATAGGGGAAACGACTTCACGCCCCAGAGTATTGACAAAGCCGTAGCGGCCATCGCGTTTCACTTTAGCGAGACCGTCCACGAAAGGCGAGATGCTTTCATAGATAACGGGCGTAAATACGCGGTGCGTCACATCGACCAGCCCGTATTTACCGTTTTCTTTGACCACGGAGATGCCATCGATAT
Organism: Candidatus Rikenella faecigallinarum; assembly: GCA_019113395.1. Classification (GTDB taxonomy): domain Bacteria; phylum Bacteroidota; class Bacteroidia; order Bacteroidales; family Rikenellaceae; genus Rikenella; species Rikenella faecigallinarum. The sequence continues at coordinate 19,405 of DXHL01000027.1, forward strand.
AGACTCCGGGCTGCATCACTTCGCCTCCCTGGCCCCAGGCAGCGCCAACTGCGAAAAGCGTGACCATCGAGAGTAAAAGATGTTTCATATTTTGAGATTGTATCTGTTTTATTCTACTGAAGCTGAGGAGCAGGAAAGAGGCACCGGCATTGATTTTTGTCACAAAAACAAAGCATGGGAACTTGGTGCCCTTCATGGCATTTCGTCTCTTTCCCGACAAAAGTAGGAATGATTTTCCAATTAACCAACAGCCTTTCCATTTTTTTATCTGTCTGAGTGCGTGTCGCAAAAGGAGTTTAGTGGGTGATATTGGGTTTTTGGAGTCCGTATCCTTTGCGTTTATCTTCACGTTTGAGGAGCATGCCGAACAGCACGGCCAGCAGTCCGAGAGCAAGGAAAATCAGCATGGGAACGGTATAGTCGTAACGTTGCGTAAGTTGTCCGTCCACCATTTCCGGGGGGAGTGTCCCCCACTTGTCAAGCGCCCAGCCGATAAGGAGCGGGACCCCCGCAAGACCCCAGTTTTGAACCCAAAAGATGAGGGCGTATGCCGTCCCGAGTTGGTGTTCGGGGATGATTTTGGGGACTGAGGGCCACATGGCCGAGGGGACGAGCGAGAAGGCGATACCCAGCAGAATAACGAGTCCCACGGCCGCCAGCCAGTGGGTGATGCCGGGGATGGAGAATCCCACGTACACTGCCACGAGCATCCATGCCCCCCAAATCATCATAGAGGCCCCTTTGCCGTGTCGGTCATAGAGGTTTCCGAAGAGCGGGGTAAGGATAAGGGTTCCTACGGGCAAGAGCGACGGGATAAGCCCGGAGAGTTCTTCCTTGACACCGAATTTCTGAACAACGAGGTCCGGGGCGAATTTAACGAAGGGGTGCACCGCAGCGTAGAAGAGCAGGCAGAGCAGGGCGATATACCAGAACGCGCGAATGCGGAAGATGGCGAAGATGTCCCGGAAGCGGAACCGTTCGTCATCCGCGAGCCCTTCTTGTGCACATTCCGCATCGAGTTTTCGGTCCATGCCGATGTAGACAAAGAAGGTCAGAAATCCCAGCAGCAGGAGAATCATCCCGAAGAGAATCGGCATGCTGATGGAGTTTCCGAAGGCTTTGGCAATGGGCAGCGGCAAGGCCAGCGCCAGGAAGGTCCCGAGCCGCGCAAAGGCCACGTTGAGCCCCAGCGCCAACGCCAGTTCCTTTCCCCGGAACCACCGTACCACAATTTTATTGGCCGTAATCCCGATGGTTTCATAGCCCACGGCAAACAGAGCATAGCCCAACGATGCGACCAGCACCTGCAGTTTCATGGTCTGCTGGCCAAAGAACCAGAAGTCGACCATTCGTGCCGGGTCCATAAAGCCGATGGCATAGTACTTGATGCCAATACCGGCCAGCATGACCCCCACCGACAGGACGCCCGTAAAACGGGCTCCCATTTTGTCGAGCACCATCCCGCCGAAGATAAGCATCAGCAGGAAGATATTGAACCATCCGTAGCCGCTGTTGAAGAGGCCGAAGTCGGTATTGTCCCAGTGGAAGATTTCAATCAGCAGCCCTTTGAGAGGGGCGAGCACATCCGTCAAAAAGTAGCCGCACATCATGGTCAGGGAGACCATCAGCAGCACGACCCATCGCGCCGAGCGCGACTCCGACATTTTTCGTTGTATTGTCTCTACCATCCGCCGAAAGGGTTATTTGCGCAGGAATTTGCGGGGTTTCACCATATTTTCGGGTCGGAGCACCTTGTCGAGTTCCTCTTGTGACATGAGTTTGCGTTCGAGCACCAGGTCATAAATCCCTTTGCCGGTTTTGAGCGCCTCTTTGGCCAGGTCGGTCGAGGTTTCGTAGCCGAGGTACGGGTTCAGAGCCGTCACCAGTCCGATGCTGTGGTAGACCATATCGCGACACCGTTCCTTGTTGGCCGTAATGCCGAGGATACACTTTTCGCGCAGGGTATTCATCCCGTTTTCGAGCATCACAATCGACTCCAGAATGCTGTAGACGATAATCGGCTCCATCACGTTGAGTTCCAGCTGTCCGGCTTCGGCCGCCATGGTCACGGTGAGGTCGTTCCCAATCACCTTGTAGGCGATTTGGTTCACCACTTCGGGAATCACCGGATTGACCTTTCCGGGCATGATGGAGGAGCCGGGCTGCATCGGCGGCAGGTTGATTTCGTTCAGGCCGGTTCGCGGTCCCGACGAGAGCAGACGCAGGTCGTTACAGATTTTGGAGAGTTTCACGGCCATGCGTTTGACGGCCGACGAGTAGATAACAAAAGCTCCCGTATCGTTCGTCGCCTCAATCATGTTGGTCGCCGCCTGCACCGGCAGACCGGTGATTTCGCGCAGGTACTTGATACAGATTTGGCTGTACTGCGGGTCGGCGTTAATGCCCGTTCCGATAGCCGTTGCCCCCATGTTTACCTCCAGGAGCAGGCGGGCATTCTGTTCGAGACGGTCGATTTCTTCGGAGAGGTTGGCGGCGTAGGCGTCGAACTCCTGTCCGAGGGTCATCGGCACAGCGTCCTGCAACTGGGTACGTCCCATTTTAATCACATCCGCAAACTCGATACCTTTGGCGTTGAAGGCCCCGATAAGCTCCTTGAGCGACGCAATCAGGTCGTTGGTCTGGTAGATAAGGGCAATCTTCACGGCCGTCGGATAGGCATCGTTGGTCGATTGGGAGTGGTTTACGTCGTTATTCGGGTGGCAGTACTGGTATTCGCCGTGCTTGTGTCCCAGGATTTCGAGAGCACGGTTGGCAATCACCTCGTTGGCATTCATGTTGGTCGAGGTACCTGCCCCGCCCTGCACCATGTCCACCACAAAATGGTCGTCGAGTTTTCCCTGTTCCACTTCGTGGCAGGCCGCGATAATGGCATCGGCCACTTCAGGCTTGATTTCGCCGAGGTCACGGTTGGCTTTTGCGGCCGCCTCCTTGACCATGGCCAGCGCCTTGATAAAGTAGGGATACATGCAGAGCCGCACGCGACTGATGTGGAAGTTGTCGAGTGCACGCATGGTTTGCACGCCGAAGTAGTACTCTTCGGGGATATCCAGTTCGCCGAGCAAGTCGTGTTCCTTGCGGGTTTTACCCGAAAGCGGCATTTTGGTAATGTCCATATGATTTCTTTTTTTTGAGTTTTACGTAGGAGGGAACGGGTAGCGCCGTCTGATAAGGTTAGCGCACCTCGCCGTATTGGGCCAGCAAGTCAGCCATTTGTTGCTGCAGTTCTGCCGCCGCTTTACCGGCGGCTTCGGCAAAGTCACGTCCGGCGGAGGCATAGATAATGCCCCGCGACGAGTTCACCAGCAGTCCGCAACGGCGGTTCATGCCGTACCGTGCGACCTCTTCGAGCGAGCCGCCCTGAGCCCCGACGCCCGGCACCAGCAGGAAGTGGTCCGGGACAATGGCCCGCACGCTTTCCAGCGCCGCGGCCTGTGTGGCTCCGACCACATACATCGTATTATCGTCCGTCCCCCAGGTCATGGAGGTTTTCAGAACCCGTTCATAGAGCATTTCACCGTTTTCGAGTCGGAGCGTTTCGAAGTCCCGTGCCGAGCCGTTCGAGGTGAGGGCCAGCAGCACGGCCCACTTGCCGGGATAGGCATAGAAGGGTTCAGCCGTATCACTGCCCATATAGGGCGAAAGGGTGACGGCATCGAAGTCCATCTCCTGGAAGAAGACTTTGGCATACATTTGCGACGTATTGCCGATATCGCCGCGTTTAGCGTCGGCGATAATAAACTGTTCAGGATAACGTTCGCGCAGGTACTTCACGGTTTTGACCAGCGCATTCCAGCCGCGGATTCCCGCCGCCTCATAGAAGGCAAGATTGGGTTTGTAGCAGACCGCACAGGGAGCCGTCGCATCGATAATGGCACGGTTAAACTCGAAGATAGGGTCTTCGGTCGTAAGCAGATGCTGGGGAATTTTTTTAAGGTCAGTATCCAGTCCTACGCAGAGGAAAGAGCGTTTGGCCCTAATCTGCTCATAGAGTTGTTGCGCGGTCATAGTCCGAGTTTGTGTTGGTTATGGTTGGGGCAGGCCGTTCATTTTCCGCCGCCACATATTTAACAAAGCAAATATAAACAAAAAGAGCCCTTAGAGGCTCTTTTTAATCGAAAAATAATTTTCAGTATTTTTGGTTTTGCATGGTGGGAAAGGGGGAGGGTCACCCCTGCCGTTTCAGGCCGTTCCGTTCACGCATCCAAACAATGTCGGATTCCCCTTTATTGCATCAGCGCCCATAGACCTCCGCTAATCGCCGCTACCAGCCCCAGGAAGAAGCCAACGATGAAGAACAGACTTCCGATAACCGTGCCGATAATGGCGCAGACAAAGCCGGCATTGAGCATTCCGACACCGGAATATGCTGTGGGATTTTGCCGCCAGATTTTACGTCCTTTGGCAGCGAGCACCAGCGCCACGATGCCCAGCACAATCCCCACCAGGTAGTAGCTGGATAAGATGGAGAGAATCCCGAGCACCAGCACCGCCACGGCGTTGGGCAGAGTGGGTTTCTGGGTATAGACGGGTTGCTGCGGATACCCGTAGGGATACCCCGGAGGGACCTGATTGGGAATCGGCTCTTGGGGCGGATAGTAGGACCCGCCGTAGGGCTGCTGTCCAGCGTGAGGCTGTCCGGCAAGTTGCTGCTGCGCGTCATACGGAGCACCATAACCTGCCGCGGGTGGAGTCGTTTGGGTATATGGATTGTAGGGTTCGGTCACCGGAGGTACAGAACGATATGCAGACGCTTCAGACGCACTCCCTGCAGCGACATTTTGCGCTTCGGACTCACTCGGGGAATGAGCCGTCGAAGGAGTGCCATTCGACACCTCTCCTACACGTTGCCCCGCCATCGACTGTTGATTTTCGTTGAAAGGTTCCATCACAAGTCGGTATTTTAGTTACAGCATAAATCCATCGCATCCCTCTACCCCCAGGGTAACCCAGCCCGACCGAAGAGACCTATGCCTCTTCTTCGGCAGCCGCCGCCAACCGTTCGGCGTTTTCGGCAAACTGCAACTTATCGATACACTCCTGAATATCGCCGTCCATAAAGGCCGGCAGGTTGTACATCGTATATCCGATACGGTGGTCGGTCACACGCCCCTGCGGATAGTTGTAGGTGCGGATTTTGGCCGAACGGTCGCCCGTCGAAACCATGGTCTTGCGCTTGGAGGAGATTTCGTCGAGGTATTTCTGGTATTCGAGGTTGTAGATACGCGTACGCAACTCTTCGAGAGCCTTGTCGAAGTTTTTGAGCTGCGATTTCTGGTCCTGACACTGCACCACGATACCGGTCGGAATGTGCGTCAGACGGATAGCCGAATAGGTCGTATTGACCGACTGCCCGCCCGGTCCGCTGGCGCAGAACGTATCCTTGCGGATATCCTCCATTTTGAGTTCGATATCGAACTCTTCCGCCTCGGGGAGCACGGCCACCGACGCTGCCGAGGTGTGCACACGTCCCTGCGTTTCGGTCTGCGGCACACGCTGCACCCGATGCACGCCCGACTCATACTTGAGCGTACCGTAAACATTTTCGCCCGTCACCTTCAGCACCACCTCCTTGTATCCGCCCGAGGTTCCTTCGCTCTCGCTGTTGATTTCAGCCTTCCACCCCTTGCGTTCAAAAAACTTGAGGTACATCCGCAGCAGGTCGCCCGCAAAAATAGCCGCTTCATCCCCCCCTGCCCCACCGCGAATTTCGAGGATGGCGTTTTTGCTGTCCTGCGGGTCGGCTGGAATCAGCATCAGTTTGATATCCTCTTCGAGTTGGGCAATTCGGGGCTCGAGTTCTTCGATTTCACCCCGCGCCATTTCGCGCATCTCTTCGTCCTTCTCATTGGCCAGAATATCCTTGGCCTCCTGAAGGTTGGCTACCGCAGTACGATAGCGGTCGGCCGCTTCGACAATCGGACCCAGTTCCTTATACTCTTTGTTGAGCTGGATGTAGCGTTTCATGTCGCTCATCACCTCCGGGTCGGTGATTTGTTCGGAGATGGAGGCGTATTTCTCTTTGATTCCGTCTAATTTGGCCAGTATGGTATTGTCTGCCATAGGTAAAGTTAGGTCTGTGGGAAAAATAAGTTTATCTGCAAAGATAGGGATTTTCCGCACGCGGCGGAACAATTTTTCAGTATGGGAAATAAAGAGAGGATGCCGACAGAAACAAGAACAGACACTCGGCCGTCTCATGTAGACGGCCTGTGCCTGCATGTATTATAGTATTATAGCTCGGGAACTTCCCCGTGTTCTGTTTAGTTGCGTCGGGCAAAGCCGATATAGTAGAGCAGCGTAGCAATAGCCGAGAGTGCCGCCACGACATAGGTACGCGCGGCCCACGTCAGAGCCTCTTTGGCCTGGTTGTGCTGTTGGGAGGTCAGGATATGTTGCCCGTCGAGCCATGCAAGTGCCCGCCGCGAAGCGTCGTATTCTACGGGGAGCGTCACGAGGCTGAAGAGTGCCGAGACGGCAATCATGGCGATACCAATCCAAAAGAGTACGAGCGAGTTGGTCGCCCCGGCCAGCAGGATACCGCCGATGATAAAGAAGATGGCAAAGCGGGACGAGAAACTGGTCACCGGCACCAGTGCCGACCGCAGTTTCAGAGGAGCATACCCTACGGCATGCTGCACCGCATGGCCGCACTCATGGGCCGCCACGGCCGCAGCTGCCACCGAATTGCTTTCATACACATCATCGCTGAGGTTCACCGTTTTGTTGGCCGGATTGAAGTGGTCGGTGAGTTGCCCGGGAGTATGGATGACCTTGACATCCGTAATCCCGTGGTCACGAAGCATTTTTTCGGCCACGTCCTTACCCGTCATATCGCCGGTGAAGGAGACTTGCGAATATTTACGAAAGACGCTCTGCAGGCGTGCCTGAACAATAAATCCGGCAATCCCGATGATGATAATCAACAGAAATTCGGGCCCCATGGAGCCGAAATAGGAGCCATACGAAGTGAAAGCGAAAGATGACAGTATCATTTTCTAAATCATTATTTGGTTATAATAGAACGCGTCGAACCACAAAAATAGTACTTTGAGCCGGATAAAAACCAATCTTTCGAAATAATCGCAAAGCGGTTCCCCCACCGCATCCCCCATCCAGGGTCGCCTCCACTCTACCTACCCCCATCCTGAAATATAAAAAAACACCCATACAGCCCAATATTCACCCACTTTATTGAACAAAAATCCAGTCAAAAGGAAAATTAATTTGCATTTTTAACATCATTTTTTAATCTTTGTTACACAAACACTAATACTTTTACATTATGGCAACAATTCAACGAGGAACATCACCGGTACCCTTGGTTATGGGTGTTTTGGTATTTGCATTGGGTCTTCCGGCCGCCTTATGTGCAACAGTTTGTGCCACTGCCATTACGGTCGGCACGGCAGGTGCAGGTACTGGTGTCGGAGGCTTTATGGTCTTCATGGCTTTCGCAGCTCCCGTGCTCGGTCTGATTGGGGGTATCATGGGGAAATCGAACCCTGTGGCTTCGGGGGTTCTGCTGCTTGTCGCTGCTTTCCTGCTGCTCATCGAAACCATCTCGATGTTCAGTGTGCTGGCACTCATCTCATTTATTTTGGCCGTTATCGGAGGAATCATGGCATTGGTACAAACAAAAGAAACGGTCGAAGCCTAAGTTTCTCTAATGCCTCCAGTACACATCTCCCCTCGTTTGCACAAGTTGCAAACGAGGGTTTTTCATAACGCTACACCCGCTCCCCTGACCTTATTTCACCCTGACCTCAAACATGTATCCATCTATCCCCATCGGCAACTCCGAACTGTGGTTCTATAACATCCTCATGGGCATTGGGTTACTTGCGGCCCTGCTGTACCTCAATCGTCAAATCAAATTACGCCGCTACTACCGCCACGAACGTGCTCTGATGCTTTGCATTGCCGCAGCTACCCTAAGCGGGCTGGTTGGCGGCCATCTGGTAGAACAACTGCTGCAACACCGCCCGTTAAACCTTGAAACAATGCTCTATGGCGGTTCTACCTACCTCGGAGGGCTGCTGGTTGGAAGCCTTGTGCTCATCCTCGGTATTCAGTGCACACACCAACCCCTAGCCACTCTCCTCTGTATGTTGGCACCGGCCGTAGCCCTGGCCCACGCGTTCGGGCGCATCGGCTGTTTTCTCGGGGGATGCTGCTATGGAGCTCCCGCCCCCGGGTGGTTGGGGGTTGTTTACCCCGTGGGGAGCGACGCCTACGTCCACTGCGGTGCACAACCGCTCTACCCTACGCAGTTATTCGAAGCCGCCCTGAATTTTCTGCTCTTCTGGATGATGGTCCGATGGACATCGTTTCAGTTCCGTCCTACGGTCTATTTTATGGGTTACGGTATTGGGCGGTTCTTGGTGGAATTTCTCCGTGCCGATGCCCGAGGGGAACTGCTGCCAGGACTCTCTCCCTCCCAATGGTTCAGCCTGCTGCTGATTTTGGTCGGTCTGATTTGGTGGAGAGGGGTGACACGGGGATGGATAAAGGTCGTAGAAGTTCTCCCCTCCACCGCAACACAAAGTCCTCCCACAGACGGCAAGGAATAGGCAGCCCACGCGCAAAAGAGTTCCATCCTTCAGGAGAAACCTACCCGTCGCCACACGGCACCGTATGATACAAGAGCGACGACAAACGGAGTTTCCATACCGTTCATCGTCGCATCGTGCTCAAGGCGGAATGTATTATCGTATTTTGAGGGTCATCAAAGTAATGGCAGCCAGCAGGAGTTGGACAATCCAGAATCGGGTAACGATTTTGACCTCGAAGTAGCCTTTTTTCTGATAGTGGTGGTGAAGCGGGGACATGAGGAAGACTCTTCGCCCCTCGCCATACTTGTGTTTGGTGTATTTGAACCAGAGCACCTGGATAATGACCGACAGGCTTTCGACCAGGAAAATCCCGCAGAGGATGGGCAGCAGGAGTTCTTTGCGAATCAGGAGGGCAAAGGTGGCGATAATCCCACCGATGGCCAGCGAACCGGTATCGCCCATAAAGACCTGCGCCGGATAGGAGTTGTACCAGAGGAATCCGAGCAGCGCCCCGACAAAGGCTCCGGCAAAGACCAGCAGTTCCCCCGAGCCGGGTATGTGCATGATGCTGAGGTAGTCGGCATAGATAACGTTCCCCGAGAGGTAGGCCAGTATTCCGAGCACCACCCCGATGGCAGCCGAAACGCCGGCCGCCAGCCCGTCCAGTCCGTCCGTGAGGTTGGCTCCGTTGGAGACCGCCGTAATGATGCAGACCGCAATCAGCACGTACAGGAGCCACCCCAGCGTATCGCCCATTTGCCCTTCGACAGGGATAAGGTCCCGGTAGTCGAGTTCGCTGTTTTTGAAGAAGGGAACGGTAGTGGTGGTCGATTTTTCGGCCGGAGTCAGGTAGATGACCTTGCGCTGGTTGCCGAGGTCAGTGGCAACGACCCGCTCGGCATCGGCCGTGCGAGCCGTAGAGGGTTCGCGGGAGACAATCTGCGGACTTATCCACATGGTGGTCCCCACCACCAGCCCGAGCGTGACCTGTCCCAGAATTTTGAATCGTCCGTTGAGTCCCTCCTTGCGTTGGCGGAAAACCTTGATATAGTCGTCCAGAAAGCCCAAGAGTCCGAGCCACACCGTCGTAGCCAGCATCAGGATAACATAGATATTGGTCAGGTCGGCAAACAAAAGCACCGGAACCAAAATGGCAGCCAGAATAATCAGTCCCCCCATCGTAGGGGTTCCTTTTTTCTGGAGCTGTCCTTCAAGTCCAAGGTTGCGGATTTCTTCCCCGATTTGGTGTCTTTGAAGGAGCCGGATAATACCTTTCCCGAAGACCATCCCAATCAGGAGCGAGACAACAATCGCCATGGCCGACCGAAACGAAATGTAGTTGAACATCCCTGCCCCGGGCAGGTCAAACGTACGGTCGAGGTATTCGGCAATGTGGTATATCATGGTATGCGTATGAGCCTAATGGATTGCAAAGATAATCAATCGCAGCGTCATTTTGTCCCGGTTGTTGGTTTTTCCGTTTCGAGGGCGTGGACAGCCTGTTTGAATTGCCGTCCGCGGTCTTCGTAGTTGTGGAAGAGGTCGAAGCTGGCACAAGCGGGCGAAAGAAGTACGGCATCCCCGGGTTGCACGACCGCGCGGCAGGCTTTGAGGGCCTCGTCGAGCGAGGCGGTATCATAGACAGGGACCACTCCCGTAAAATCACGCAGGAGCTTGGCGTTGTCGAGCCCCATGCAGACGAGTGCCTTGACGTGTTCCCGCACGAGCGGCATCAGGACGGCATAATCGTTTCCTTTGTCCGTTCCGCCGGCAATCCAGACCGTGGGACGTGTCATGGCCTGGAGGGCATACCACACCGAATCGACATTCGTCGCCTTCGAGTCGTTGATATACTCCACGCCATCGATGGTTGCCACGGGTTCGAGGCGATGTTCGACCCCGCCAAACGTACGGAGCGTTTCCGCAATCGCCCCATTGGGCACTCCAGCCTTTTGACAGGCCGCCACCGCAGCGAGCGCATTGGCCATGTTGTGAAGCCCTTTGAGTCGCATTTCAGCCGTCTCAAGGGAAAATTCGCCGCAATGGAGCACGCCGCGAGTCGCATCACACCAGGCCTGGCCCTGTCCTCCCTTGACATGGAATGCACAAGTCTGCGCTTGGAGAGTCGGCAAAATATTCGGCAGATAAGCCAGCGTTTCGGGGTCTTCACCGTTGTAGATAAAGAGGTCCTGCGGGCGAAGATTTTGCGTGATGCGGAATTTGCTGGCTACGTAGTTTTCCATACGATGGTCGTAGCGGTCGAGGTGGTCGGGCGTGATGTTCAGCAGGAGTGCAATATCGGCGCGGAAGTCATACATTCCGTCGAGTTGGAAACTGCTGAGTTCAATCACATACCAATCGGGCTGCTGAGCTGCGGGAGTTTCCGCCACCTGCAGGGCGAGGCTCCTTCCGATATTACCGGCCAGCTCGGCACGAAATCCCGCTCCCCGCATAATTTCATGAATCAGCGTGGTGGTGGTCGTTTTGCCGTTACTCCCTGTAATACATACCGTACGGGTATGCGGGGCCAGATAACGCCCTGCAAACTCGATTTCGGAGATAATGGGGATATGCTTCGCCCGAATTGCCCTCACCACGGGCGCCGTTTCCGGAATGCCCGGACTTTTCACCACAAACTCCGCCTCCAGCAGACGTTCCAAAGTATGTCCGCCCTCTTCAAAAGGAATCTTTTTTTCCACGAGGAGCGAACGATAGGGTTCTTTCAGTTTTCCGGAATCGGAGAGCAGGACATCATACCCCTTCGCAGCGGCCAAAACCGCAGAGCCGTAACCGCTTTCTCCCCCTCCCAAAATAACAACCAAAGCCATAATTCCATAAAATTTACCCCACAAAGTTAAACTTTTCCCTGCGTCGTGAGATTTTTTCTTAACTTTAACGTTATGAAACCCGTCATACGAGCCGTATGCGGGTTATCCAATAAACTGTTCATCGCCAACTATCATCCAATTCAACAAACCATGGAGAACACCACACCTCACTCTCAACCGCAACCACCCTATCACCAGCCTCAGCCAACCGTCATTGTGCAATCCCCGCGTGAATCATCCAACGGCATTGGGACGGCCGGATTTGTCCTCTCGCTGCTTACCTTTGCACTCGGATGGGTGCCTGTACTGGGCTGGATATTATGGATACTGGGTCTGATTTTTTCAGCCATTGGCCTGGCTAAAAAGCCACGTGGCTTAGCCATTGCGGGTCTCATTATTTCGCTGATTGACGTAATCTTTATCACGCTGCTTTTTGGCATGATTGCGGCAGCCTTAGCGTTGGTTTAGGCGCTCCGAAGAAGACAAGAAAAGAGGCATGGCTCACAGACGATGAGCCATGCCTCTCTTTATAATGAGGAGATGAGATGAGTTGAAAACCCATGCAGGTAGGGAGAGGAAAATAAGAAAGCGCCTTGATTATTACAGATAACTGATAACAATCAAGGCGCTTGAAGGAGGCGGCGACCTACTCTCCCACATAAAGATGCAGTACCATCGGCGCGGGCAGGTTTAACTTCTCTGTTCGGAATGGGAAG
>DXHL01000028.1 GCA_019113395.1 Candidatus Rikenella faecigallinarum
TCAGGTCCGCATCGTAGAGAATGTTCCTCTCTTCCGATGTGAGGTAGAACGGGTCGCCGTAGGTGGGCTCCTTGCAGCCGTAGAGGGCATAGACCCCGTTGTCGGAATACTTCATCTTCTTGCACCAGTGCAGGAAGGTGCAGAACAGGTTCATGATGTTGATGACGGTCGTGCCGGAAAGCGGCCTCGGCCTGTGGTTGATGAGCATGCGGGGAGCATAGAAGTCGGGGTGTTCCTGCCGCAGCCTGTACTCGTTCACGACATAATCCCTAAAATCGTTCATTTGCTCCAGCGTGACGGTCTCCACGAAGAGGGTGAAGTCCGTCTCGCCCAGTATCTCCCGCCGGTAGTCGTGGTAGCGGGTCATCTTGCGCTCGAAGCGGACGATATGCTCCTTGGTCCTCTCCGCACCGTCAAACTTCTCCAGATACTCATGGACGCGGGCAAGCAGGTTCGGATGGTTGCGCTCGAAGGCGCGGGCAGGGTACAGCACATCCTCGATGACCTGCTTCATCCACCTGCTGTCCGCCTTGTCCGAAAAGGTCTTCTCCGCCCGCTCAATGATGGAGGCGATCTGTTCCGGCAGTCGTTTCTGCTCTACGGCAGGGACAGCCGTTGTGCGCCTGTAGCTAAGGGTATCAGAATCCCAATACCTGTCCTGTACCTCAAGGGGAGAGACCACTTTTATGTCCACACTCTTCTCCCTGACCCGGAAACAGATGTTCGAGGTCTCTGGAGAGCATTTCTTCAGATAGACGGAAACTTTCATCTGCGTTGCTTTTTTCGGTTATGCGGCAAAGGTAAATAAATTCCCGTATATGTTCCCATATATCCCGAAGAAACCTGCAACGGATTAAGACAAATTAAAAAGTCTTTCCCGAATCTGATACCACATAAAATACAGTATATCAATGATTATATTTGCACTTGTTTAGCTCTTTTTTTCATTTTGGCCTTTATTCGACTTACCTGATATCAGATATTGCAGTTCCACTCTTTCTTTTTTTACGTACCCGGTCTTTTGCGGAGTCGAAGAGACATTCAATCTTTTTCTCGTATGTTCAGAAAAATTTTACTCGTCGGCCTGTTCTCGCTACTGTCGGGTGTTGCACTGGCTCAAACCGCCCCGATGCAGGATGTGGTCTATTTGAAGAATGGTTCAGTGATTCGAGGGGTTATTATCGAACAGGTCCCCAATGAATCGTTGAAGATTGAGACCCGCGACGGCAATGTCTTTGTGTACCGGATGGAGGAAATCACCAAGATGACGAAGGAGCAGGCGCCTAATTATTATGGCGTTAGGCCTCGTTACGAGGCGAAGGCGCGGGGTTACATGGGTATCGTCGAAGCCGGCTATGGAATCGGTGTCGGGGGTGGCTCTACTATTGGGATGCGGTATACGGACCGTTTTGAGCTGGATGTTATCAACGGTTACCAATTCAGTCCCTATGGCTTTATTGGGATTGGTGTCGGGTTTAACATATCCACTAACGGAGAAAACGTGACGAGTATTCCGCTGTTTCTACATGGTCGGGTGAACTGGATAGACAGGAACTTCTCTCCGTTTATTGCGTTGAGCCTCGGGTATAACATCTCAACTTCTCCCAAAGACCAAATCGATTACAAAACATATGCGAAATGGTCTGGGGGGTTAATGGTTGAGCCGACGCTCGGGATGACGATTCGTGTTTCCAATAAAGCAGCCGTTACGTTTGGTATTGGGTTTTCTGTATTGCAATTCAAAGGGACTCCAGAAGGGTATTATGCCCATGATTATAGCAGTGCAAGTATAATGACGAAAGCAATCCGGTTGAAAGTCGGTGCGACCTTCTAAACCGGTAGAGAGACATGGATATATCCATGTCTCTCTGCCTAAAGCGCGCGCAGCGCAAGGGACTGAGGTCCCTTGCGCTGCGCGCGCTTCATCGACAGCGTATCGTCAAGCCTCGGGCGACTGATGCACGTGTACGTCCATCTGCGGGAAAGGGATGTTCAGCCCCCGACGCGGAAACTCCTTGTAGACCCGTTCGTTCATGTCGTAATAGACGTTCCAGTACTCCGGTGAATCGACCCAGGCCCGTACCACGATATTCACCGAGCTGTCGGCCAGCTCTTTCAGGGCAATGAACGGTTCCGGCTCTTTCTTGACCCGTTCGTCCGCCGCCAGCAACTCCAGAATGGTGGCTTTCGCCACATCATAATCATCCCCGTAGGCAATTCCGAAAATCCAGTCCACACGGCGCAACGGTTCGTGGGAGTAGTTGTTGATAATGCCGGTCGAAACGGGGCCGTTGGGCAGCAGGATGGTTTTGTTGTCCACCGTGTTGAGGACGGTGTATATAAGGCGAATCTCCTTGACGGTACCGGTTTCGTTTTGGGCTTCGATGTAGTCGCCCACCCGGAAGGGACGGAACAGCAGTATCATCACCCCTCCGGCAAAGTTTTGCAGCGTGCCGCTCAGAGCCATACCGATGGCCAGACCGGCCGAAGCGAAGAGGGCGATGAACGAGGTGGTGTCGATGCCCAGAATGCCGATAATGATGATGATAAGGAAGAGGGTGAGGGTAATGGTGACGAGGCTGCGCAGGAAGGCTCGCAGCGAGACGTCCACTTTACGGCGTTCCATGATGCGGTCCAGCATCTTGCGCACGCGGCGGATAAGCCACCGTCCCACCCAAAAGATAAGCAGCGCGATGACAATCTTGATAACGATATTGACCAGTCCGCTGGCAACCGTTTTGAGCAGGTCCTGGCCCGACATTTCCGAGAGTTGGGCCAGTTTTTGTGTGAAGGTGGTTTTGACACTGTCGGCCTTTTCGATGACCTCGGTCGAGGGAATCAGTTGGGCAAAGAATGTGGCGAGCATGGTGGTGTGAAAAATGAGTTTATTCGATGGGTAATAAAAAATAGGGTCTGTTCGGCGGGAAAAGGTTGAAGGTACGGCAGGAGGAGGTCGGGTTACCTGTCTCTGCCGTCAGAGACCCGTTTCAGACAAAGTTAGGGATAACATTCGGTTTTCCGTATTTTTGCGTTCGTTTTTCCGTTTTGTTCCACCAATCCGTTCAAAAGTCATGCCGAAAACCATTATTTCGCTTACCGAGGGTCGTTTGAGTGAGGGGCGTTCGTGTTTTGCCGCTCCGTTGAATTTCCGGTTGGAGGAGGGGGAGCATCTGGTGCTCACGGGGCCAAACGGCAGCGGCAAAACGACGCTGGTGGAGACGCTCATGGGGCGGTATGCATTGTGTGGCGGGCGGTTGGAGTATGGTTGTCCGATGGGCGAGGTTCGTTATATCGCTTTTCAGGAGACTTACAACCGGGCTGAGGACGGAGAGTACTATTACCAGCAGCGGTGGAACTCCTGCGACAGTGAGCAGGCGCCTCGGGTCGAGGAGTTGTTGGGACGTATGGAGGGAGACGAAACGCTGCGAGCGGAGTTGTACGACCTGTTTGCCATCGGTCCGATGCTCGACAAACGGGTCATTATGCTCTCGAGCGGCGAGCTGCGGAAGTTCCAGATAGTAAGGATGCTCCTGACTCGGGCACGGGTGCTGGTGGTCGATAACCCCTTTATCGGGTTGGATACGGCGGCTCGGGCACTGTTGGAGGAGGTGTTTGAACGGCTGACGCGTTGGGGCGGGCTGCAGCTGGTCGTGGTGCAGCCCGACGGCGAGGCCGTACCGTCGTTTGTCACGCATGTCTATCGCTTGGCCGGGGGGCAGTTGGGTGAAAAGGTGCCTGCAGCACGGTTTCAGCCGGTGGTGCCTGCGGCGGTTTCGGCCGTTCGGCCGCTGCCAACGGCCGAAACCGAACCCTTGGCCTGCGACGAGGCGGTTACCCTGCGCAATGTGACAATACGGTATGGAGAACGGACGATTTTACGGTCGTTGGACTGGACGGTGCGGCCCGGTGAGCAGCCATTGCTCACCGGGCCCAACGGGGCCGGAAAATCGACACTCCTGAGCCTTATCAGCGCCGACAACCCCCAGGCCTATGCGCAGGATATTACCCTCTTCGGCCGTCGGCGCGGTACGGGCGAGAGTATCTGGGAGATTAAACGACACATTGGGTATGTCAGCTCCGAGTTGCAGAGTTCGTTTCGTCGGGATATTCCCGTGGAGCGGCTGGTGGCTTCGGGCTATTACGATACGCTGGGGTTGTACGAGACGCCGACGCCCGAACAACTGGCTGCGGCAGTGGCCTGGATGGATGTTTTCGGCTTGGAGAAGCTGTGCGGGCGCTCTTTCCTGCAGCTCTCGAGCGGTGAGCAGCGGTTGGCGCTGCTCGCGCGCGCCTTGGTCAAGGACCCCGACCTGCTGATACTCGACGAGCCGCTTAACGGGTTGGACGGAGAGAACAAGGGGCGTGTAAAGGGGATAATTGAGGCTTTTTGTCGTCGGACGGGGAAAGTGTTGATATATGTTTCGCACCGTTCGGAAGACTATCCGTCGAGCCTGACGCATCGGTTGGATTTGGGGTCTCGGCTGTGAGGGGGGGTGTGCATTGATAAAAAGAAATCAGGGTTACGAGAGAATCTCGTAACCCTGATTTGTGGAGTGGGAGCTGAGGGATTCGAACCCCCGACCCTCTGCTTGTAAGGCAGACGCTCTGAACCAACTGAGCTAAGCTCCCTTGCGTTGATTGCGATACAAAAGTACGGCTTTTCCGCAATTCTCCAAAAAAAATCACACTTTTTTCGATGCTTTTTTCGGCGCGATAGTTGCAAGAGGCTAAAAATCAGCAGGTAACAATCTGGAAAAATATTACAATGCTTCGGTTTCCACTGCCGATTCAATAAGGCTCAGCCCCACGCTCTCTTCCGTGCTCAGCGAGTCGGCAGCGGGCAGCAGCTCCAACGGCGACTCGGTGTCGGGTGTGATGTGCAGCTTCAGCGAGTCTTCTGCCCGAGGACCCCGCAGGAAGACCTCACGAATGTAGTTCCGCAGGTTGAGCCGTGTATCTTCAATCAACTCCACCCGCGTGGGCAGGTTGGCGTCCTTGTATCGGGCTTTGGTAATCTTGAAGTCGAAGTCGTCGAGGTTGCCGAAAATGTCAATCCCCAGGCGGAACGGTATCGGAGACTTCAGCACCGAGATGTGGTAGTTGAAGTTCATGTCCATCTTGTGGACTCCGCTCACGGCAGCCCGATAACGGTCAATCTCGACCACAAACGGGAATATCTCGATTTGCGAGTCGCGTACCAGTACCTCGGCTGAAATATGGTCAATCAGATTTCGTTTCTTGTTCTTGAACATCAGTTTTTTGGAGATTTCGGCAAAGGTCTCCCCGTCGAGCAGCACCAGGCTGTCGCCGTCGAGGTGGCAGGCGGCGTTGAGGCTCGGCAGCAGAATGTTCATGGCGCTGTCCAGGCGTGCCGTGAGGGCTATCTGGCAGTCTACCACCCCCTCGAACGACCGCAGCATCGGCATCAGCGTGTCAATCGAAGGAATCAGTTCAATGAGGCGTGCCACCTGGATTTTGTCCATCTCCAGGTCAAAGCCGGTCTGAATATCCTGAGGCGTGCGGGTGGCGTAGAGGCCGGTCATTTTCAGGTTTCCGGCGTTGCTGCGCATGGTGAGGTCCGAGAGCTGGATGGCGCGGTTGCGTACCTGCACCTCGCCGAAGAGGCTGTCCAGCGCCAGATTGGCGTACAGACCCCGATGGACGGTCATGTCGAAGGTCATGTCGATATTGCCCGGAACCACCAGCAGGGTGCTGGCCGAGGCGGTGTCTATCGACTGGGTGAGGCGTTGTTCGAGTTGGTCGTCGCTTTCGGTCTCGCCGATGCCGCCCTGTGCCACCAACGTCGAACCGGCATTGGCCACACGGATGATTTCATTCAGGTTGAGGGTGTCGGCTTCGACCGTCAGGTTCCCTTTGAGTGTCCCCCGTCCCATCATGGCGCGGCGGAAACCCGACACTTCGCCCGTCAGCCGCATCTGGGAGTGTCCTGCCTTGACAAACGTTCGGTTGAGGCTGATTTGGTTGGTGTTGAAGGTGATGTCCACGTTGCGCAGCACAGTCTTCAGCGGGAAGTAGGGGGTCATGATACGCCCCGTGTTGGCCTGAATGCGTCCGTAGAGCTGCCAGCGGCGCAGCAGTGCTCCCAAATCGGACGATACCTGCATGTCGATGTCACCGGACGAAAATTCATCCGTCACGGGTTGTTGCGGGCCGCGCAGCGACCGCACGTGGGCGAACAGCGAATCGCGTGCCACGTTGGGATAGAGGCGTTGGAGCGAATCGAGGCGTTGTTCGCGGCGGGCTCGTTGTGCGCTGTCGGGACGGTTGAGGGTAGCAAAGAGTCCGATGTTTCCGCGGCGGATGACGAATCGGCTGTCGGCATCGCGCAGCGTCAGCCGACGAGCCTCCATCTGGAGTCCGATGCGCGGGACTCGCGGTGCACCCGGCGCAGGACGCACCGTCCAGTCGGCTTCGAGACCGCGGCCGATAAGCACCAGCGAGTCGCCCGATTCGATACGCAGACCCTCGGCCGAGAGTTTCCCCTGCGAGGGTTGTACGGCGGTGGTGTCGAGTACCAGGGTGCGTGCCGAGGTGGCGGCCTGCATGGCGAGTTGTCGCCCGCGCAGGCGAAGCAGTTCGCCCATCTGCAAATCCACCGTGTCGAGTTTAATCATCGCTCCGACGGCCTGCGAGCCTTTGGCCACGAGCGAATCGTTGCGTGCGGTGCCGGTTCCCAGCCCCAGTCGGCCGTGGCCGACCATCAGGCTGAACTCCTGCTGCGGGATGCGCAGGCGCAGGGTGTCGACCTGCACGAAACCGCCGAGCAGCGCACCGCCCGCCTGCGCCACATTGAGTTGGCTCAGCCGGGCCCGTCCACGGACATCCATCGATACGCGGCCGTGCAGAGTGGTTCCGTTTTTGGAGGGGAAGTGTTGGGTAAGGTAATCCAGCGAGAGGTTACCCTGTACCTTGCCGTTGAAGGCGGCATCGCGCAGCAGGTCGTTCACCTGCGCTTCGGCGTAGAGGTGGATGGCGCCGCCCGACACCTGCAGCCGTCGCAGGTCGAGACCCGTGGAGTCGGGTGCTTGAGGACGGTAGCGCAGCGTCATATCCAGCGCCAGGGTATCGATGCGGTTGGGGCGTTTCCCCTGAGTATAGGCGAGGTAGCCGTTGGGCATGCGCCAGTCCAGGGTAATGTTGGGCCATGTGCGGGTCGAGGGACGTATCGTCCCCTCGACCCGCAGGTCGATGTCGGCCATGAGGTTGGTCTCGTAGGCTCGAGCCAGAGGCAATACCTCGGTCGGTATGACGGCCAGCAGCTCCGCAAAGCGCAGCGAGTGGGTCTGTACGGCTAAATCGGTGGTTACGCTGTCCCCTCGCAGGGCAGCCGTGCCGCCAGCCGTTATCTGCATGTCGTTCAGTTTGAGGGCAAACGCCCGCAGGTCCACTTTGCGGTGGTCGGCCCCCGTAAATTCCATTTCGGTGTGCAGTCTGAGGGAGTCGAGCCAGTGCAGCCCCTCCCATTCGACCTGTCGCAGGGCTGCATCGACCGTGTAATCGACCCGTCGGCGTCCCGTGACGGTCAGGCTGTCGAGCACCAGACCGCTGCGTTTGCCGCCGATTTCCATGGCCACACGGCAGTCGCGCAGCCGCAGCCGACGGATATCGGTCTGCAGCAGGTCGGTGGACATCTTCCCTCGCACGGTAAAACCCTTCAGTGCGATGGAACCGCTCAGGGTGTCGGGCTGGCTCACGTAGTGCACCTGCAATCCGTCCCGTATGGTGAGGCGGTTGATATTGACCACGAAGGCCGTGGAGGTATCTGTGGTTGCGGTTGTGTCGGGTAGATAAATGTCCCAGTTGGCGGTTCCGTCCGTCGCCACCACGGCGTTCAGGTAGGTGTCGGCGAGGCTGACCCGTCGCACGTCGGCCCTGCCCGAGAGCAGCCCCAGGGCATTAAGCGACACATCCAACCGCCCGATACGCGCCAGCGTGTCAGCCCCTGCGGGCAGTTCCGCCCGAACGGAGTCAGGCAGTGAAGCGAAGGCTTCGGAAACGACTTGTGCGCCCCGCAGCCGTACCGTTACGTGCGGGAAATTGCTGAACAGTGCCACATCCACTGTGTCGAAGCGCACCTGCGCCTCGAGGTACTGGTCGCACAGCCCGGAGACCAGGGGTGTCAGCCGCTTCGGGGTGAGCAGCAGCGCTGCCAAACCCACCGCCAGGCCGAACAACACGACCAGGCTGCCCAGGGGTATGAAAATCAGTTTTTTGACCGTCTTGCGTTTCATCATTCTCAAAGGTACGATAATTTTCGGGAGTTCGCTCCGCTGTTGGCCGTTTTGAGTAACGGGATGACACTGAGCAGTCGCAGAAACAGCGTGTTTCCCGTGCAGCCCGCTGACTGCGAGTGCTCCCGTATGCCCCTTTTTGCCAAGGGGTATCCTCTACCCGGTAAACGTCGCATCGTGCTTTTTTCGTATCTTTAACCACTGTATGGTACTGCTCATTCTCCTTGTCATCTCCATCGTGCTGCAAATCTTCGCGGCCGGAGTCGCTGTGCGCCTGACCCGCACCACCAAGTTCAACTCTTCCTGGATTCTCTTTACGATTGCCCTGGTGCTGATGTGCGCCATGCGGTTCAACGAGTTCGCTCAGGCTCTCTCGGAACGTACTCAGGGGCGAACCAACATGATTGTGATGGAACCCGAATATTACGTTTGGGTGGGCGTGGCTACCTCGCTCTGTTTTGCGGTCGGGGTCTTTATGATTAAGAAAATCCTGAACTACATCGCCCTGCGCGAGGAACAGCGTCGAAACAGCGAAAAACGGCTTCTGAGTGCGGTGATTCGGGCCGAGGAGAACCAACGTCAGATTATTTCGAAGGAGTTGCACGATGGGTTGGGCCCCTTGTTGTCGTCGGTGCGGATGAGTGTCTCGGCGCTCTCGACCCAGCCGCTCAACGAGACCCAGAAAGAGATTTTGGCCAATACGGAGTATGTGATTAACGAAGCGGTCAAGGGTCTGACCGAAATCTCGAACAACCTCAGCCCCCATGTGCTGAACAACTTTGGAGTGGCTCGGGCGCTGAACACCTTTATCAACAAGCTTCAGCCGATGTGTCCCACGACCCGCATCGCTTTCAATGCGGGGAATCTGCGTGGCGTGCGGTTTAACCCCGACAAGGAGGTCATTCTCTACCGGGTGGTGTGCGAGTTGATTAACAATGCCTTGAAACATGCGGGGGCATCGTTGCTGACCGTGGATATGCGGAGCGAACGGGAGTGGATAACGGTGCGGGTGGTGGACGATGGTTGCGGGTTCGACACGGAGGCGGAGTCCGATGGAATGGGGCTGTCGAACATTGCTTCGCGCATCAGCTCCATTCGCGGGGAGTTGCAGATAGATAGCCGCCCCGGCGGCGGAGGAACACGGGTCTTTATCCGTATCTCGTCGAAATAGCTAATCCGGCGTGCAGTATGGCTGAAGTGAAAACCTATCCGACAGGAGCTCTTCCCGAGGTGTCGCTGCCAACGGCACCGCCGCGCAAGGGGCAGAAGGTGCCGGTGCCCAAGGGGCGGTACAAGGCGCGGGGCGTGGTACTCCATACCCTCAAGTATGGCGAGCGACAGCTGATTATCCACATCTTTACGGCCGAGTACGGCCGTCGCAGCTATATTACCAAACTGAGTCAACGGAACAATCCACGGGGGTTGTTCCAGCCGTTGTTTGTGCTGGAGTTCGATGCTTGGTCGGGTCGGGGCGAGCTGCACCACATCGACCAGCCGTTGCAGGCGGTGCCGTTGGCAGAGTTGCCGTTCGATATTGTGAAGAGCACCATTGCGCTATTTCTGTCGGAGTTGCTCTATCGGCTGATTCAGGAGGGGGAGCCCGACGAAGCGCTTTATCAGTTTGTGGAGCGTTCGATTGTGGCTCTCGACGGGATGGGGGAGGGGGTAGCCAACTTCCACCTCTGGTTCCTGGTGCACCTGACCGAATACATGGGCTATGCTCCGCAGGAGAACTATACGGAGGGCAGTGCGTTGGATTACCGCAACGGGCATTATACGCCGACCCCTCCGGCCCATACGCTGGTGATGCTGGCGCCGGAGGCGGCGCTGTTTCATCGGTTGCGCCATTGTGATTGTGATGCGTTGGGCGAGGTGGGTCTCTCGCGCGAGCAGCGGGTGACGATGCTCGAGCGGCTCACCGACCTCTACGGATACCATACCGATGCCATTTACGGGGTCAATTCGCTGCGCATTCTATCGGAGATTTTCTGACGGACGAGATAAAAACATCGGATATATTCCTGTAAAAAATGCCTGCCTTATGACCATGCAGCTTCGGGACATTATTCTTTATCGGGATAAGCCTTATCATGTTGGGATGTTTACGGACCTTTTGGAACCCTATCTTCGGCCGAGGAAAATCCAGTTTTTCCCTCCCAACTCAGCCTGTTGGCGGGGCTATTATGCTCGGTGGGAGGTGGACCAGACCGATAAACTCTATCTGACCGGGTTAATTGCAGTGGTTAGGCTAAAACCGTACGACCCGCAGGCCAAATATGAAGATGATTTTTTTGGTTTGTGTGAGACGATTGGGCTGGACGACCTGTTTCCGGGTCAAAAAAGAGTTTTTGCCCAGTGGTTCTCAGGTGCAGTGAGGTGTCCGTTTTGTGATGCGGACGGTCGGGTGAAGGAGTTGGAGCTGGTGTTTCAACATGGGGCACTGGTGCATGTGGAAGAGCATGAAGGTAGTGGGGAGATGGTTTTTTCTTTATCCAATAAGGATGTGAATAATAAAGTGTGGCGTTAAAAACGGGCGCGGGGGTCGATGAACATTCCGTTCATCGACCCCCGCGATTGTTTGGGGAGGGGAAGTTGGCCAGTCAGCCAACTTCCCCTAAAATGCGCTACTCGGTGATAATCTCAAACACCTCGGCAGCACCCTCCAGTACCATCTGTTTGGCCCGTTTGGCTACGTTCAACTGCACGAAAGGCGTCTCGATAACCATCTCCGAGAGTACGTTCCCTTTGGCGTCGAGTTGCCGCAATACGGGACGGTCACGCCCCTCGAGTTTCAACAGCAGCGTGTAGCTCACCGTATTGGCCGGGATGCCGAAGGTCAGTGCCCCCGCGTTGTGGAACGAGGTAGCGGGGTTCTGGTCAAAGGCGTAGAGGACATCCTTTTTCAACGAGTCGGCTACCGTGATGTCAAAGCCCAGTTTTTCGAGCCGAACGGGGTTGATGGCCATTTCGCGTACGGCGGCCCAGTTGGTTTTGGGCGAGTCGAGCCGTTTGAGGCGAATGTACCGCGCATCAATCGGGTCGCCGCTCCAGCGGATGATATAGGTTTGGCGCAGGCTGTCGCTCAGCGGGGTCCAGGTTTTGCCGTCGGCCGAGTATTCGAGGATAACGTGGTCGAAGTAGTCCACATCGTCGACGGAGTTACGTCCCTGACGGATGTCAATCTCCTCGACCGGACGGACGCAACCCAGGTCAGCGCCAATCCAACTGTCGGGACGTTGCGGAAGCCCCGACGTGTAGTGCGTGGTAGTGTCGTTGTCGAACATCAGTTTGCCGAGCGGGGTGCTCAGGTTGCGGAACGACCCGATGGCCTTGGCTGCGGCAGGCAGGTGACCCGTAATCTTCGTATAGAAGCCGTCCCGAATATCGTCCATCGTATTTTCGTAGAACGGCTGCAGTTTCATGGTTCCCGATTTGTGGGCATCGTAGGCTTTGCGCTCTTCGTCGCTCATGAGGTTTTCCACGTAGGCCGACCATAGTGCCGCATCGTCATCCCCTTCGTAGAGTTTAATCAGTTCGAGGGCTTTGCGACCGCGGGTACCGAGTTTCCCGAACTCCGTCAGCCACGGGCGCAACTCTTTCAGCAGTTCGGCATTCTCGCATTTGGCCTCCATGATGAGCGGTACGCGTTCGATTTTCTCGAACTCGCTCAGCAGGGCGTCATACTGTTCGGGGGTATAGTCGTCGATGCGGAAGGTCTCGGTCTCCCACGATTCGGCGCGGCGATAACCCGTTTCGGTATCGCACGAGTGGATGGCAAAGGTCCGGTAGGCGTCGAGGGCTTCGGGAGCCAGTTCGACCAGCCCGCGTTCCCAGTTGTCGATGGGATTGTAGTCTCCGATGTTCCAGGTGTAGTCGGCCACACCGTAGAGGGCCAGTTTCGAGGCTTCGCCGTGTTCCATGGGGTTGCTTGCGAAACCGCACACTTCGTTGGCGGTCAGGGTAGTGTCAAGGCCGTAGACCGGACCCTGCATGATGATGTGACGCACGTAGTCCGTCACGGGGTAGTTCCACCAGTAGTAGCCCGGGCGTTGGATGCGGCTGTTGAGCCACTCCATGGTCTCGCGGGTGAGGTCGCTGCAGACGGCGTCGCCCGTCCAGAAGACGGCTACCGACGGGTCGAGCGTCCGTCCGTAAACACTCAGGCTACCCTGCGGTGTGGGGTTGGCCCACAGTTTCGAGTAGTCGGTCGGGCAGACTACCAGCGGAGCCACATCCCCTTTAGCTTGAACGAACTCTTTGGTGAGGCGGTTGAGTAGCTCGATTTGTTTCACGGGATTGGTTCCTTCGCCCGAGATGTCGTCGAAGAAGATGGCGAACGAACGTACGCCCAGGTCATACATCAGTTCGAATTTGTGAACCAGGTTATTGTAGTCCTCCTCGTTCCATTTGATGTCCTTACCGGGGTGGATGGCCCAGACGAAATCGACGCGGTTGCGGTTGCAGGCCTCGACCAGTTCGTGGATGTTGCGGGCCTGGTCTTCGGGATAGGGTTCGCGCCAGTTGGGGCTGCTGTGGTAGGGGTCATCCTTGGGTCCGTAGAGGTAGCTGTTGAGCTTGAAACGGCCGTAGAAGTCGATGAGCGAGAGGCGCACGGCGTGCGACCAAGGGGTGCCGTAGAACCCTTCGACCACGCCGCGCAGCGGCAGGTCGGGATAGTCGTTGATGGTGAGGTAGGGCAGGCGGCTGCTGTCGGCAATGGGACTCTCGGTCAGTTGGCGCAGGGTCTGGATGCCGTAGAAGGCGCCCCGTTCATCATAACCCGTAATGGTGATTCCCTTTTCGCCGATGGTCAGCACATAAGCCCCCGAGAGAGCTTTTACGCCCGCTTTTTCAGCAACCTTCGGTCCGAAGTCGAGCGTCAGCCGCACCCCTTTCTTGGCTGGGGTCAGGAACGGAAGGTCGCCTGCAAAGGCTCCCTGTTTGTCGGTGATGCGGACTCCGCCGCCGAGGTTGAGCCAACCGCTCGTATCGACGGTCAGGGTGTGCGGGGTGGGGTTGATGATGATGCCGCGGTGGTCCAGTTTCTGTCCCGGAACCATCAGGACATCCTGCGATTCCGAACGTTGCGACGAGAGGTCGAATTCGGTCTCCTGGGCCGAGAGGCTTCCGATGCCGAAAACCCCGACGGCCAGGGCAGTCAGCAGTGTACGTGTACGTGCCATGGTGCGTGTGAGTATGGATAAGGGTTGAAAAATGCTGAAAACGGTCAAACGGCCCTGCCGGCCGACAAAGGTGCCACAAGATAGTACTTTAATTCGAGTTTTCCGCCCTCCTGCGGTCGATTTCTCTCCGCTCTTCGCTTTTTCCGGTATCTTCGGAACGGACTTTGCTGCAGAGGGAAACCTTGGGAAAGAAACCCTATCTTTGTGCCTATGAACATAATCGATATTCTGGTATTGGTGGTGCTGGTGTGGTGTGTGTGGAGCGGCTGGCGCAGCGGTATTCTGGTGCAACTCAGCGGCATTGTCGGTATTGTGGTGGGGGCCTGGGTGGCCTACCGCTTCTCGCACGCCATCGGTCGGTGGCTCGACCTCGAAGAACTCCCTGCCGAGGTGCTGTTTGTGGTGGTGCTGGTCGGGGTGATGGTCTGCGTGATTCTCTTGAGTCATCTGGTGACGCGGCTGCTTCGGGCAGGAGGCCTGGCCGGCCCGTTGCGCCTGCTCGGGGCTGCATTTGCCGCGGCCAAAGGGCTGTTGCTGCTGGGACTGGCACTGGTGGCGCTCGAAGCCGTTATCCCCTGGCTCGAACCCAAAAACAGAGCCTCACTCAGCCGGGTGCTGAATGAGGCTCGCAGTTATCAGGTACTGAAGCGTGTCGGAGGGTATGTCTTCCCTTACATCGTGAGCGGCACTCGGGCCGTCACCGAAGAGTTCGAGGCGCTCTATCCCACCACCGACCCTGCCGGCGAAGCGGCTTCGTCGGAGAGCGGCGCCACGATGGATAATTGACCCGTGGGAGATTCGGCCATCAGAATCATCCCTTGTGACTCGATGCCCTTGAGGGTGCGCGGGGCGAGGTTTACCAACACCAGCACCCGTTTGCCGACCATCTCTTCGGGGGTGAAGTATTCGGCAATGCCCGAGACGATGGTGCGGGTGTCGATGCCGGTATCGACGGTCAGTTTCAGCAGTTTCTTGGTTTTGGGTACCGGTTCGGCTGCCACCACGCGCGAGACGCGGATATCCATTTTGGCAAAGTCGTCGAACTGAACGGTGTTCTCTTTGGCCGGTACTGCCGTGGCGTTGGCCGCAGCATTGGCCGCCTTGGTCTCTTCGAGTTTGCGCAGCTGGGCCTCGACGACGCTGTCGTCGATTTTTTCGAACAGCAGCACCGCTTCACCCAACTCGTGCCCCGGGGCGAGCAGCGTCGCACAGCCGATATTGTCCCAATGCGCCTGCGCCGCTTCCAGGTGGAGCATGTTCCGCAGTTTTTCGGCCGTGAAGGGCAGGAACGGTTCGCTGGCAATGGCCAGTGAGGCGGTGATTTGCAGGGCGATGTTCAGGATGGTCGTCACGCGGTCCGGGTCGCTCTTGACTACCTTCCACGGTTCGGTGTCGGCCAGGTATTTGTTTCCCAGGCGGGCCAGGTTCATCATCTCCTTGAGGGCTTCACGGAAACGATAATTCTCGATGTTCTGTTCGATGGCCGCTTTGATGCGGGGCATTTCGTCCAGTGTCTCGCGGTCGTAGTCGGTCAGGCCGCCATTTCCAACGGCAGGCACTTTCCCTGCGAAGTATTTGTGGGTCAGCACCAGCGCGCGATTGACAAAATTCCCGAAAATGGCTACCAGCTCGTTGTTGTTGCGAGCCTGGAAGTCGCGCCACGTGAAGTCGTTGTCCTTGGTTTCGGGGGCGTTGGCGCAAAGCACGTAACGCAGCACATCCTCCTTGCCGGGGAATTCGTCGAGGTATTCGTGGAGCCATACGGCCCAGTTGCGCGAGGTCGATATTTTGTCGTTTTCGAGGTTCAGGAACTCGTTGGCGGGGACGTTTTCGGGGAGGATAAAGTCGCCGTGGGCCTTGAGCATCGAGGGGAAGACGATGCAGTGGAAAACGATGTTGTCTTTTCCGATGAAGTGGACCAGTTTGGTGTCGTTGTCCTGCCAGTAGGGTTTCCAGCCGTCGGGGTTCCCCTTTTCGGCAAAGAGGTCTTTGGTGGCGGAGATGTAACCGATGGGGGCGTCGAACCAGACGTAGAGCACCTTCCCTTCGGCCCCTTCGACGGGTACGGGGATGCCCCAGTCCAGGTCGCGCGACACGGCACGCGGCAGCAGCCCTCCGTCCAACCAGCTCTTGCACTGGCCGTAGACGTTCGATTTCCACACCTCATGCGCTCCGCCGTTGTCGGAGCCGTGCTCCCGCAGTATCCACTCCCGCAGGAACGACTCGTAACGGTCCAGCGGCAGGAACCAGTGTTTGGTCGATTTCAGCACGGGCGTAGCCCCCGTAATGGCCGACTTCGGGTCAATCAGCTCGGTCGGCGAGAGGGTCGAACCGCACTTCTCGCACTGGTCGCCGTAGGCCCCTTCGCTGTGGCACCGCGGACAGGTACCCGTAATGTAGCGGTCGGCCAGAAACTGTTGCGCTTCGGGGTCGTAGTACTGTTCGGTGGTCTGTTCGATGAAGTCGCCCTGGTCGTAGAGCTTGCGGAAGAAATCCGATGCCGTGCGGGCATGGGTCGGGCTGCTCGTGCGCGAGTAGATGTCGAAACTGATGCCGAACCGACGGAAGGCATCCTTGATAATGCCGTGGTATTTGTCCACCACGTCCTGCGGCGTGATGCCCTCTTTTTTGGCTTTGATGGTGATGGGCACGCCGTGTTCGTCGGAACCGCATATCGAAATCACGTCGGCCCCGCGTCCCCGCAGGTAACGGACATAGATGTCCGAAGGGACATACACCCCGGCCAGGTGGCCGATGTGTACGGGTCCGTTGGCGTAGGGCAGGGCGGAGGTGACGAGGTATCTTTTGGGTTGTTTCATGGTTCGGTAAAACTTAATCCTTGCAAAGATAGCGTTTTTCTGCGTTACGGTCAGCGCAAAAGCGGTTCGGTCGGGTGCCCTTTTTCCGAAAAAAGGGCACCCGACCGAACTACGCTCCTCCAAGGCAGGGAGGAGCCCCTTGGTCCTTACCGTTTCGAGAACAACAATAACCCAATGAAAGCGTAGATTCCGAAGAGCAGGACGAAGAGGGTTTGCGGCCACAGGCGCAGGGGGTTGTTGCGCCGCAGGAGGCAGTATGCCGTGGCGAGCAGGGCTCCGAGGAGCAGGGCGCGCGCCGAAAAGTCAAGCAGGCGAGGGTAGACGGCCGTATCGAGGGTGGAGGTGAACTCCAGTCGGAAGGGGAAAACCCAGCGTGCGGCGCGGTCGAGCGCAGAGGGAGCCGGGGCGGGGTAGTGCCATTCGGCCAGTCGTGAGAAGTCTCGGCTGTCGATAGCGTAGTAGTGTTCAGCGCCGTCGGCCGCTGCCACCCGCAGCGTCCAGTCGAGCGGGTTGCCCACAATCAGCAGCCCCTCCTGCCGCAGGTCCACGGGGGGTATCTCGACGGGGTGCAGCGCGTAGTCTTCGGTGGTGAGGACGTAGAGCTGTCCCGCGGTGTCGGTCAGCAGGGCGTAGTATTGCCGCCCGCGAAACTCCGTCACGTGGATGTGAGCCACCTCCAGCCCTTCGGGCAGGGGCACGGCGCGCACATAGGGGCGGCCGACGGTCTGTTTCAGGTGGAAGAGCCCTCCCGTGCGGTCGGTCAGGAAGAACCCCTCGTCATACTCCTTGCGGGTGGTGGGATTCCCGGCAATCACCCGGGCAGGGAATTCAAACCCCTTGCGGCGCATCATCTCGGTGAAGGCGGCACTCTTTTCGGTGTCGACCGCATTGGTGGCGCAGTCGATGAAGGTGATTCCGCGGTCGTCGATGCGGAAGACATCGCTCGGGGTCTCCAAATCGACCCGACCGGACATTGACTCCAACATCGGGTAGATGCCTGCCCCCGTGGTGTTGAGGTCGCGCGGCGAGGAGCGGAACATGAAACTGCCGCTCTGTGCCATGCGCGGGGTGACGGCCACCCCGCGTACGCTGTCCGGAAAG
The DNA here is from genome assembly GCA_019113395.1 of Candidatus Rikenella faecigallinarum. GTDB lineage: Bacteria > Bacteroidota > Bacteroidia > Bacteroidales > Rikenellaceae > Rikenella > Rikenella faecigallinarum. The sequence goes on from DXHL01000028.1 coordinate 17,356, forward strand.
CGGTTGTCGGCCACCAGTTGGCGGTAGTAGAAGAAGGGCAACAGCGAGTCGAACTCCCGTTCGGTGAAGGTAGCCCCTGCGGCATCGTGGTAGGTCGGGCCGTTTTCCGAACTTTCGAGCCATACGAAACGGCCGCTGACGGAGCTGTACAGGGTGAAGGGCGTGCGCGGGGCGGCACCTCCCAGAAAACCGTAGGCCCACGGCAGGACCCAGGCCAACAGGGCTGTGACGCAGAAAAAGAGAAGGATTTTGCTGATTCGTATCATGAGCGTATGGGGGTGTCAAGGTGTGTGGGTTTAGTCCTGTTCGCCGGTTTTGAAGCGGTAGACCGAGAGGAGGCTGAGCAGGCTCAGCAGCAGGGTGAAGAGGGTCAGTCCCGGCAGGAAGGCGTTGTAGGCTTCGGGAGCCGGAGCGAGGAAGTAGATTCGGAGCACTCCGGCGGCCACCAGCAGGTTGAGGATGCGTCGTTTCCAGGCGGGTTCGAGGCATACCCAGGCCGTGAGGAAGTAGGCGGCCCACCCGGCGAGGTACCAGGGCAGTGCGGTGAGCAGGACGCGTTGGGTGAGTTCCCGTGCGACGGCTGTTTCGAAGCGCAGGGTCACCAGACCGAGGCTGACACCGTAGAGTGCGCAGAGGGTCACCGTGCCGTAGAGCAGCATGGCGGCCACCATGCGGTAGTGGGGGTAGGGGAGGTGGAGGGTGAGTTTGAGGCGGCTTTGCTGCATCTCGGGTACGTATTGGAAGATGCCGAGCAGCAGTCCTGTCAGCAGCGGCAGAAAGGTCAGCAGGTCGATGAAGACCGCATCGCGTTCGAGCATCACGGCCCAGAGGTGGACAGCCCCTTTGAACTCGATGACCCGGCTCACGTTGAGCAGGCAGTAGGCCGTAAAGGCGGTCATCAGCACGAGGGCCAGGAGCAGGTACCAGCGGGTTTTAATCCACTCCTTGTAACATATCGCTTTTCCCATAGTTTTGTGTCGGAGGTAGTCTGAAATATTAGGATGGAGGGTGGTATGGGGGTTAATATTTTCCCGTCAGGCCGATAAAGGCATCTTCGAGCCCCACGCGATGGCTTTCGAGCGCGGTGTAGGGTACGTGCTGTTCATCGAGGATGCGCCGCACGTCACTTTCGCCGAGGAACGAGAAGAGTTCGCCTTGGGAGCCGATGGCCGAGGGGTGGTAGAGCCGCTCATCGCGGGGCAGCGGGCCGTCAGCCGTCAGGGTGAAGGTGTACTGTCGCAGCTCTTCGAGCAGTTTGCCCACGGGCTGTTGGAGCAGGATGCGGCCGTAGTCCATCATGATGCAGTCGTCGATAAGCCGCTCCATGTCCTGAATGATGTGCGAGGTGAGGAAGACGGTTTTCGCTTCGGCTTTGGCGTATTCGCGCAGGTAGTCGATGAAGAGCCGACGGTAGCCGGGGTCGAGCCCCAGTGAAAAGTCATCCAGTACCAGCAGGTCGGGGTTCTGGGCGAGAATCAGCCCGAGTGCCACCTGCGACCGCTGGCCGCACGACATGCGGGCAATGCGCTGTCCGGGTGCCACGCGCAGCTTCTCCATCAACTGGTAGTAGGCGTCACGGTTCCAGCGCGGGTAGAACGGCGCATAGAACTTTTCGATTTGGGTGATGCTCATGAAGGAGTATTGGATATGCCCTTCGATAAGCAGGCCGATGTTTTGGCGTGTGCGGGGGTTCATCCGCTGGACATCCTCGCCGAAGATACGGCAGACACCCGAACGGGGCTTGAGATAACCGCTCAGGATGTTGATGGTGGTGGTTTTTCCGGTTCCGTTTTTGCCGAGCAGCCCGAGGATGCGTCCGCGGGGGACGTCGAAGCTCAGGTTTTCGTATATCAGCCGTTTCCCGTAGTAGTGGGTGAGGTTGCGGCACTCGATGATGGGTTCGGTCATGGGTGTGAGAGGTGTTTATGGGGCGGTGTCAGCGGCAGTCAGATGCCATGCGGCGCCCTAAAAGAAGAACAGAAAGGCGAGCGGGAAGAGCAGTCCGGCGAGGAGTTCCACGCCGCCCCAGCCCAGAAAGCCTTTGCGGCCCTTCATCATGGTGAATCCGGTGATGGTGATGATTATCAGGGCGATGCAAAAGATGTCGGAAAAGGTGGTCCACCAGCGGCCGGGGTTGTAGTGCAGTCGGCTGACGGCGCCGAAGAAGGGACGGCGCTTGAAGGCTTCGTATTCGGCCTTGCCGGTGGTGAGGTCGGCCACGACGCTCGACCCGCCCTTGAGAAAGACTTTGACCGTGTGGGGTTGCGGGAAGTAGTGCTTGGTGTAGGCATTCTCTTCGTCCACGGGTCGCAGCAGGTGTTCGCGGACCCACGCTTCGGTGATGCCGTTGCGCGTGGGAATGGGACCCGTGACCGCAAAGGTGTGGCGGCTGATGTCGTAGTTGGGGTTGAAGGTGGCCTTGTGGTTGAGGGCAATGCCCGAGATTGCGTAAATCAGGATGACGCCCGCAAAGAAGAACGACAGGTCGCGGTGAAGGCGTCGGCTCACTTTGCGCAGGCCTGTCATGAACGATGATGGCATGGCGGTGAAGGGATGTTGTGTGGGGGCGGGGTGAGGCGGAGAAAGGGAAGACGATACGTTATCACTTCCCTCACTCCCTTTCCATGCCCGTCACTGAAAAAAAGTCTCTGAAAAACTATTCCTGAATGGTGTACGACTCGCCGTCGATGTAATAGAACGAGAGGTAATCCTTGCCCTCTTTGGCTTTGCGGTCGGCGATGCGCTGGCGGAAGGCCGCAATACGGTCGGCAGTTGAGACGGCTCCCGTAGCCTCGCCGCGGGCCTTCTGTTCCGATTCGCAGCCGGCTCCGCTGTCGCCGTGGCTCTCTGCGGTTTGGCTCTTCACCTGCTCTTCCCAACGGGTGAGGTAGGCTTCGTCGATACGTTGTTCGCGCAGGGTGCCGCGGATGGTGACAATGGCATTGACAACGGCCTGCGGGAAGCTGCCGATGGCTTTTCCGGCTTCGACACGGATGGTACGGGTGTCGTCGCTCCCCATGAGGAAGATTTTGCCGCCGCCGTGCGAGCAGATGTGGGTGCAGATGCCTTCGACGGTGATGGAGGTATCGACGAGTGTTTCAGCCGCGGAGAGCAGCGAGTCTACGTCCATGACCCGGGCTGCGGAGGCTTCGGCGGTTGTGGTGGCGTTGTTGGAGGAGGTGTTGGAGCCGCAGGCGGCCAGGGTGAGGGCTCCGAAGAGGGCGAGGGAGCCGAGGAGTGTTTTTTTCATGGGTTGTGAAGTATTGTTGAACGGGTGCAAAGGTATGGGGGCGGCGTGGGGTGCGGAATCCCCAAAAGTGGGGAAAAGCGGAGCGGGGCATCCCCGTTTTTGGGTAGGAGGAGGTGTCCAATAATTAGACACCGGGTGTCTAATTATTGGACACCCGGGCAGGATAAGTTTTTCTGTAATGTACTGATAAATATGCACTTGCGATTTGTGGCACGCTCTTTGGACGGAATCAATCCACATGAAAAAACCGAACTTACCGTGATGAAAAGAGTGAAATTTCTTTGTGCTGCGTGGCTGGCGCTGCTGACGCTGACGGCTCGTCCGCAGGAGACGGCCACGGTCGGCATTGCGGCTCCCGTCGTGGACCGGCGGGTCGAACTGATGACCATCGTTGCCCGACTGGCCGATTTCCCGGAGTATCAATCCTCTTTGGTGCGAGCCTATACCGACAGCCTCGATGCCTGGTTTGCCCCATACCGTAACCATGCTGCCGTGGCCTCTTTGCGCGAATTGAGGGAGCAGCGCGGGGTGGCCTACGATGCGGTGCCGATTATGGGAGTCTATCTGAGCGAACCTCCCCGCCTGCGGGCGCGGTTTCCGCTGACAGCCACCCAACCTGACGAGCGGTGGGATGTAAAATCCGGCAAGAAATTCATCCGCCTGCTGCGCCGTTTTTATCGCGACACCCGCTGTGAGGCCTTCTTTGAGCGTCAGGACACTCTGTTCGCCACTGTGGAGCGTAGCTTTCAACCGGTTTTTTCGGAGATAGACATGGCGTGGTTCGGACGTTTCTTCGGCGTTCAGCATCCCGACGGGATGATTCCCATTATCGGGATGGGGTTCGGAGGCGGAAACTACGGTGGACGGATTCTCTATCCCGACTCGACGGCCGACAACTATGCCTTTATGGGGAGCTGGTCGCTCTGGGAGGGGCAGCCGATGTTCGATGCGGAGCTGTTCAAACAGACGATTGTCCACGAGTTCTGCCACTCGTTCGTCAATCCGACGCTTGAGCACGATACGTTGGCGTTATGTGCGGCCGAGGGACTCTATCGGGCTGAGGCCGAACGCATGGACCGTCAGGCCTATACCGATGGCAGGTCGGTGTTGTTCGAGACCTTTGTGCGGGCAGCCGTCATCTGTTATCTGAGGGAACACGCGACTCGGGTCGCTGCGGAGAATGAGTTGTGGGCGCAGATAGACCTGGGTTTTGTCTGGATGCCCGAGGCGGTGGCGCTGCTCGAAGCGTATGCCGCCCGTCGGGACCGCTATCCCGATTTTGCGGCCTTTGTGCCCCGCGTGCGGAGCTGGTGTCAGGAGACGGTCGGCAGCATGGAGACCCTCCATGCGCGTCGTGCGGCCGAACGCGAGGTGCGGCGAGAGCAGGCGTTGAAGGTGGTGGCGGTCGAACCTTTCGGCAACGGAGCGCAGGAGGTAGACCCCGCGCTGACCGAACTGACGATTCGTTTCGACCGTCCGCTCGCGGGGCGCGGCTATGCCTTCAACTCCCATCCCGATTCGGAAGAGGGGTTGCCCGTGTACGGCAGGGCACGTTATTCCGAGGACAAACGGGCGGTCACGGTGTCGGTTCGGTTGAAACCGGGTCGGACCTATCGGTTTTGGGTGCTGAAAGATTTGAGTTTTGTCGGAGCCGACGGTGTCCGTATGTATGAAGATTACCTCGTCACGTTCCGCACCCGCGACAAGTAGTCCCGCTTCGGGACTCTTGGCGGCGTGATAGTTGCGGATTGGTTCGGGCCTCCCTAAAAATGGGGAGGCCCGAACGCCTTTTTCCTCACTTGTGGCGATTGTCCTCCCGCAGGGGGGCCGATACCTTTGCAGCGTCATTCTTACCCCGCGATGCGAACGCTGCTCCATATCCTGTTGCTGCTGTCGGTGGCGCTGCCGAGTGCCGTCGGCGCCGTGCTGCGAGGCACGGTGGCCGACATCGCCACGGGGAAACCCCAGGACTACGCCCTGGTGCAACTCTTCGCTGCAGGGGACAGCACGCCCCGCGGTGCCGTGACCGATTCCCGCGGGGCTTTCGTCTTCTCGGGGCTCCAACCCGGTGCCTATCGGGTGAAGGTGCTTTTCGTGGGGTACGAGGCGTGGGAACGCACGCTTCACATCGCGGGCGACACGACGCTGCGCATCGGACTGGTGACTCGCCCGCTGACCACGCAGGAGGTGGTCGTGACGGCTCAGGAGTCGCGAGGCGCCACCAGCGCCTCGCGCATCGACCGTCAGGCCATGGAACACCTCCAGCCCTCCAGCTTCGCCGACCTGCTGTCGCTGCTGCCCGGAGGCATGGCCTCCACGCCCCAGCTCGGCACGCCGAACCTCATCCGGCTGCGCGAGGCGGGCAACAGCAGCGATGATTACGACATCTCGTCGCTCGGCACGGCCTTTACGGTGGATGGGGTACCCCTCAGCACGGATGCCAATCTGCAGGCGGTGCCCGGGTCGAGCAGCGACAACTCACTGGTCTCTCGGGGGCTTGACATGCGGGCGATTCCGACCGACAACATCGAGTCGGTCGAAATCGTGCGGGGGATTCCTTCGGTCGAATACGGCGACCTCACCAGCGGGCTGGTCAATATCCGCCGCCGTGCCACCGCCACCCCCTTCGAAGCGCGCGTCAAAGCCGACGAATACGGTAAACTGGTCTCCCTCGGCAAGGGGATAGCCCTGCGGGGCGAAGATAAGGTGCTGAACATCGACGGTGACTACCTGACGGCCCGCAACGACCCCCGCAACACGCTGGCCAACTACCGCCGCATCACGGGGTCGCTGCGCTACAACAGCCGTGAGACCACGGAACGTGCCGTGCGGCGGTGGCGCCTGAGCCTCGATTACAGCGCCTCGATAGACAGCGAAAAAACCGATGCCGATGCCTCGATGGCGGGCGACCGTTTCAAATCCTCCTACAATCGGGTGGCGCTGGCCTCGGCCTGGAACTGGACCTTTCTGCGGGGCGGGGCGGTGAAGTCGCTCGACGTGACCGCTTCGCTGGCTCAGGAATTCAGCCGCATGGAGCAGACCAAACAGGTCTATCTCAATCGTGCCGTTCCGCTCCCCGTGGGCATGACCAACGGACAGGAGTACGATGCGGAGTTGCTGCCTTACAAATATACGGCCGATGTGGCGGTGGACGGCAAGCCGATGAATGCCTTCATTAAGGCGGTACTGGGGCTGGGCGGAACGACCGGTGGCTTGAAACACAGCGGTAAGGTGGGGCTGGACTGGAAGTACGACAAAAACTGGGGAGCGGGCCAAATCTATGACATCACCCGCCCGCTGAATCCGACCAATACGAATCGTCCTCGTCCGTTCTACGACATTCCGGCCGGTACGGAGCTGTCGCTCTTTGCCGAGGATGCCCTGCGTTTCGAGGCGGGCCGTCACCGTTTTGTGGTGACGGCCGGCCTGCGGGCGATGATGCCGCTCAACATTGCCCGCGACTACCAGATGCACGGCAAGGTCTATCTCGACCCGCGGCTCAACGTGCAGTGGCGGCTGCCGAGTGTGGGAGAGGGAGCTGCGCGGTGGGATTTTGAGGTGGCCGCAGGTATCGGACAACACACCAAGACACCCACCCTCGACCAACTCTATCCCGACCCCCTCTATGCCGACCTCGTGCAGCTCAATTACTACCCCACGAACCCCGACCTGCGGCGCATCAACGTGCTGACCTACGTCTGGGACAATATCAATTTTGACCTTCGCCCGGCCCGCAACCTGAAGTGGGAGGTGCGGTTCGGGGCATCGCACAGGGGAGCGAACTTTTCGGTCACCTATTTCCAGGAGCGGATGCGCGACGGCTTCCGTACCATGACCTATTACAAGGCGTTGCCCTATAAAAAATACGATGCAAGCAGCCTTGACCCCTCGACCCTGACGGCTCCGCCCGACCTCTCGACGCTGCCCTACACCTGGGATACACTGCTCAATACTTACGGCCGTTGGGCCAACGGCACCCGCATCGACAAACAGGGGGTGGAGTTTCAGTTCTCGACCTCGCGCATCGAGTCGATACGCACACGCATCACGGTCAACGGGGCGTGGTTTCGCACCACCTACAGCAACAGTGCCCCCATCTACCGCTCGTCTACCATCAATCTGGGAGGCGACCCGCTCAAATATGTGGGGCTGTATGACTGGGAAGACGGGTCGGTGCGCCAGCAGTTCAACACCAATGTCACGTTTGACACCCACATTGAACGGTTGGGGCTGACCTTCTCGACGACCTTCCAGTGTCTGTGGTTCACGAGCAGTGCGCCGCTCTGGAACGACGGGGTTCCGGTGGCGTGGGTCGATGCGGCCGGCAACGAGCACCCCTTTACGGAGGCCGACAAAACTGATACGCAGCTGCAGTGGCTTGTCCAAAAATATGCCGACGGCTATTTCGACCGCTCGACGGTGCCCTTCAGCATGGATGTGAACCTGAAAGCCACGAAACATTTTGGCCGCTGGGCACGGCTGGCCATGTATGTCAATCGCCTCTTCAGTGCATATCCGGACTACTATCGGAATGGGGTGCTGGTGCGCCGCTCGGCCTCGCCCTACTTCGGCATGGAACTCACCTTCACCTTTTAATCTGTTTAATCCCTAAAAAACATACCCACCATGAAACAACTGAAACGTTTTGCACTGCTTTGTGCTGCTGCACTGACCGTAGTCGCCTGCTCGGACAACACGCCGAAACAGGTCTCCCTCGGAACGGAAACCATCGAACTGACCGCTCCGGCCAACTTTTCGTCGATGACCGTGACCGGCGGCCGCTACACCTTTACCAATGTGACTACCGGAGTGGAGACCGTGCTGGAGTATCCGCTCTCGGCCGGTGCCTCAGTTGCGGAAGGGCTTTACAACGTGAAATTTGAGGGTGAAGCCGACTGTGTGGTCGATTTGACCAAAGCGGATGCCGAAACTTCGACCACCCTCACGGTGAAAATGCAGGGTGTTCAAAACAATGTGGTGGTCAAGGCTGACGGAAGTTTCCGCCTGACCCTGGCCTTGTCGGTCGTTCCCGAGTCGAGCAACGACTTTGTGATTTCGGAGATTTACTACGTCGGTTCGGCCTATGCCGCCGATGCCAGTGGCAAACAGAAACAATACAACGGTGATGCCTACATCAAAATCACCAACAACTCCGATACGGTGCTCTATGCCGACGGACTGGCCTTTGTGGAGTCGGAGTTTACGACCTCGACCAAAAACGACTATACGCCGATGGTGCGGGATTCGGCCATTACCGTTGATGCGCTGTTTGTGATTCCGGGTACCGGCAAACAATATCCGGTGCAACCCGGTGAGTCCATTGTCTTGTGCGACAACGCCCAGAACCACAAGGAGGCTGATGCGAGCTTTATGGACCTGAGCGGAGCGGATTTCGAGTGGTTCACCAACTCGACCAATGCCAACTATCCCGACATCGATAACCCAGCAGTGCCAAACCTGGAGGTGTACTATTGCTACACGGCGACGATTTTCGTACTGAACAAGCAGGGAACGAAAGCCTATGCGCTGGTTCGTATGCCGCAGGGGCTGACCAAAGAGCAATATCTGAACGAATACACCTACACGGCTTACTATACGAATGTGCTCGGGAAACCGACTACTCCCAAAACCTACTACAAGATTCCGAACGAGTGGGTTGTGGATGCCGTGGAGATGCGGGGCTACAAGTATGAGTTTGCATGGCCTGTTTTCGACCCGTCGCTCGACATCAGTTACACCTATTGCGGAGACCTGACTTCGGGTACTATCGAATATGGTATGGCTGTACGTCGCAAGGTGGCATCCACGACGGCTGACGGGCGGCAGGTGCTGCAGGATACGAATAACTCGGCCGAGGATTTCGAGCGCAACGTGGTTCCCTCGATGCGGTAGATATTGTTTTTGTGGCTCTCATAGGACTTCCTTTCCCTTCGTTGGCTGGGTGTTGCGGGCTGCGCGAATCGGCAGAGGATGAAATACAGTCGGGTTCCGCTCAGCACTCGAGCCGATTCATGTCAGGCCACAAAGCATTCTCAGGTCGAAGCTGGCGGGGAATGCTCCGGAAGGAGCAGGCCTCCGCTGGGGGCGGCTTCGGCCTGCACGACTGCTTGCGCAGTCGGAATGCAATTCGGCACATGTGTTGATGCTTGTCCGAGAAAATGCGAATGGCTAGCCATTCGTGTCAGGCCGGAGCCATGGGGCTGCGGAGGCCTGCGCTATTTCACGCGCCCTCCACTGGCTCCGTCCTGATAACTTTGTAAGATTCGGTTTTGTAAAAACCGCCGACCTGTGCGCCTAGCGGCTTTGCCGTTCGGGGGATGGGCGCAAGGTCGAGAAAGGCGTAGCCTAATTGTTTGAAGAGCAGCGTGCGACTTCGTCAGAAGTCGTTGCGGTTCGCAGCCGCGGGGATGCGGAGAACCGCAAGAATGCGCTACCGCACATTGTTTGCATTTCTCCGCCGGCTGCGCCCCGAGGTCGAAAGCATCTGCAGACGGCATTGCGTTGGGCCGAAGCCAGTGGGGAGTGGGCGCCGACCGAAAGAGGCGGGAATGATTGTCCGAGTAGCTACGGTTTCAACAGAAACCGTCAGCTCTCATCCACCCCCGGGCGGAGGGCTGAAAGAGACCCGCCTCCGGCGTGTTCTTTCCTCCCTTCGCCGGCTGCGGGTATTGCTCGGTACACGAAATGACCTGTACTTGAAAGAAGCGACCACACACCCAAAGAGAGCGGGCAGTTAGTATACATGGAGTGAACATAGATTTTGAACAGTGGTATGAATCCGATGTTAAAGACAAAACGAAAGAGTGGTGTGCGGATGCTTTGTCTGGTGTTGTTGCTGGGCGGAGTCAGTGAGTCGCTGCGGGCTGAGCCCGTCGGCGACTCACTGACGCTGTTTCAGCGGGAGATGCTCCGGGCATCTCCCGCTGAACAGCGCCCGGCGGCAGGATTCATGAATCCTGCCGCCGAGGCCTTCCGCCAGAGCTTCTCGCTCTCCGAGTTGGCGGTCGGGTATGCCGACAGCCGACGAGGTGAGGCGGCCCTGGCGCAGGAGGGAACGGGAGCGAACGGGTTTGGTTTCGAGGCTTGTTCGTTTATCCGTACCAGTGAGCGGGGACGGGCGTTCGGTACGGCCGGATATACCTATGGGACACGTCGCGATGTGCGGTGGAGCGAAACGTCCGATTTCGCACTGCTCTATCCGTACGTGACGGCCGATTCGGTCGGGGGAAGTTTGACTGCCGAGTGTTATCGTTTTTCGGGAGGGTATGCTCATACCACTGGGACTTGGACATGGGGGGCCGTGCTGGACTATCGGGCATTGCTGGAGTATCGTGAGGTGGACCCCAGGCCGCGTAATGTGGTCTCCGATTTGCAGGGCTCTGTGGCCGCAGCACGGCGGGTGGGGAACGAATATGCGTTGTCACTGGCGGCTCGGGGTAGAAAGTATGGACAGCGGGGGGATGTTGCCTTTTATAATGAGATGTATCAGGCGGCCATTTATCACATGACAGGTCTGGGGATGGATTACGTGCGGTTTGCGGGGGTGCAGACGGGGAGTTATTATGCGGGTTGGGGTGCAGGGGGAACTGTGGAGTTGTTTCCGACCGCGAAGCAGGGTTTTTCGGCTGCCGTGGGGTATGACTACTTCACGTTTCGGAAAGAGATAACCGGACTGAACAACCTCCCGCTGGTGACGGTGGCAGACCATGCGGTGCGGGGTGTTGCGGGATACCGGGGGCGTTCGGCGGGATTGGCCTGGGGAGTGACGGCCCGGGGCGAGTTGCGCCGACGGAGCGGTACGGAACACATTTTTGGCGACCCTGTGGGGAATGTCTATCCCGAGATAACCACGAGCGAAGGGTACGCTTCGCAGGTAGTGGGTGGAACGGTGTCGGGGGTGGTGGGCAATGTGCCGACGGCCCCGTTGGTCTGGTGGGTCGAGCCCGAATTCTCGTATGTGGATTTTCGGAGCGAGTATGCTTCGGCGGGGCGTCGGATGGATGTGTTGCGGTGGCAGACGACGGTGCGCGGGGGAGTGATGCGTCGGTGGGAGAGGTGGCTGGTGCGCGCCGAGGCGGGTATTACCTGCTCGGCGCGTGGGAACGGAAGGCTGGAGTTGCCGGGAGCCGATTTTTCCTCGTCTCGTATCGGTACGCTGGAGGCTAACTACCGTTACCTGACGGATGCCATGACGGGGGTATGGTTGTCGGCGCGTGTCGAGCGGCGGCTCTCGGGCGAACGTTCCGTATTTGTGCGCGGGGGGTGGGGAGAAGAGTGGTATCGGGCCAGTGGTGCGGCACCCCGTTGGTCGGCGGCGGTGGGGTTCGCTTTTTAATGAAGATGAAAAAGGGAGTGCGTTTATCGTTTCTCAACAAACGATAAACGCACTCCTGTTGTATGCCGTGCTTTACAGCACCTGTCGGGCACACAGCTCGACAGGTGCCGCGAAACGCAGTTCAATCACCCGCACCGGTTCCGAAGGCACCGCTTTCGGCAACTCAAAACGGGTAGTTTTGTCAGAAACCGTAAAGGATACTTTTCCGCCCGACACCTTGTCCCGTGCCGATACAAGACGTTGCGGAGCCGAGGGCAGTTCGAGCACCTCTATCGAGGGGTCTGTCACCAGCAGCCATGCCCGTTTGCCGTTGCGGGTGCTGACACCCCCCTCGTAGGGGTAGTACGGTCCGCCTCTCGTCCCGTAGATGGCCTCTCCGTAGCTTTTCAACCACCCTCCAAGGGTATCCATCAGAGCGATTTGGCCCTCTTCGAAGGTGCCGTCCGGCCGCGGACCCAGGTTAATCATGTAATTTCCGTTGCTTCCGACGATACTCACCATGTCGCGTACCAGTTCTGTGGCAGTCATCAGTTTGGGTGTTGGATTGTAGGACCATTGCGATTTGTCGAGCGTGACCCATGCCTGCCAGGGGTGGTCGCCCCACACTGCCACCTGGTTGCCGCGGTTGGTGAGGCGTTCGCGGTCCTGAAAGTCGCCGGCATAGGTGGTGCCGTCCATGTCGATGTGGTTGTCGGCTCCGGCCATCCGCCGACCGATATCGACACGGGAGTTGAGCAGAATGTCCGGTTTGCGGGTGTGGAAACGACGGTACATCTCCGACCCGACTTCGTGGGTATAGGTGCCGAGCCACTCCCCATCGAACTGAATGAAGGCCACATCGTAGCGGTCAATCAGTTCATAAACCTGGGCTGTCATGTAATCGAAATAGCGGGTGGCGTTTGGGCTGTCGGCCTGTTTTGGGATAAGGGTTCCCGGGCCTCCGTATTCGTGTGGGGCGCAGTCGGGATGGTACCAGTCGAGAATCGAATAGTACGCCCCGAACAGAATGCCGTGTCGGTCGCAGGCGGTTTTCATTTCAGCCAGCAGGTCACGTTTGGCAGGTGTGGCTTCCATGTCGTAGGGCGACACGTCCGAGAACCAGAGTGCAAAGCCGTCATGATGTTTGGTGGTGGGTGCGAAGTAGCGCATTCCCCAGCGTTTCATGAGTTGGCACCACTGGTCGGCATCGAACCGTTCGGGGTTGAAGCGCAGGTAGAGGCTGTCGTAGGTGTTTTTGGGTACGGAAGTGCTACGGCTCCAGCCAATCTCTTTGCCGCTGAGGGATGAGGGGCCCCAGTGGACACACATTCCCACGCGCAGGTCTTGCCACGCTTTGAGTGCCTTGGTTGAGGTGTGCAGGTCGGGATTCAGGTTTCCGCCGCCGGTGAGGCGGGTTTGTGCCTGTGTCGGCAGCAGCAGCGCCAGGCTGCATAACGACAGGATGATGGGTTTAAACATGAGTTTGGTTAGTAGGATAGGGTTAGTGGTTAGGTTTATTGTCTGGGTATGAGTTCACAGCGGGTAAGGGTCAGGCGGGTGCCGGGTTTTGCCGTAGCACGGAAGGTGACCGAGCCGTCGTTGGTATCTTCGCGCATCACGAAGAGGGTGTTATTTCCCGCTTGGATGGGGTAGGTGCGGCCTTCGACGGCCATTTCGCCTTGTGTATCGTCGGAAAAAGTGACTTGCAAGTCGCCGAGGATACCGTTCGGGGTGGTTATTTTTACCTCGATGCGTTCACCGCTGCAGGGAGTGGTTTCCGTCTCTGTGCCGTCACAGAGGAGGGTGTATGTGCAGATTGGGACGTTTTCGGTGGAGGGTTGGGCGGCGAGCAGCGCCAGCAGCTGGTCGGGTGTGAGGGTGTCGGTGGGGGCGAAGTCCGGGCCGGACATGTATCTCAGGAGACTGTACAGGAGTTGCTTGGCCGATGGTGAGGGATTGTTCCCGATGTCGTGTCCGCATACCATCACTTTGCCTTGGCCCACGCGGCACTCGAAGAGAGAGGCCAGCCGGTCGTTGATGTGAAAATCCGAGATGGGCCCCACGATGGGGCGGAGTGTCGGAAAACGGTTGAGGTTGAAGGCGCTGCCGTGGCACAGCGGCTCCCACTGCCAGTCGCTGTGCGAGGCTGTCGGGAAGGCCTGCAGGGCGGGATGCGTGGGGTCGATAAGCAGCCCCAGGGTTTTGGTGCTTTGTCCCGGGAAGAAGGAGTTGGACCAGAACAGCGGCGTGAAGGCCAGCGGTGTGGTGGTTTCGTGACTGCCCGCGCGGTGTGCCAGCAGCAGGACGCTGGCTCCGTTACGCAGCGTGTCGAGGGTCTGCGCGTCGAGCGTGTCGGTGATAAGGATGGAGTGGCGAAGCGGTTGGAGAGGCGGATATATCCAGAGGTTCCATTGGTTGCGGTAGGGGGTGCCGGGCAGTTCGAGGGTGAGGGTATATTGTGCGGCCCGCGTGACGGTGTGCAGCGGCAGGGTGAGGGTTCCGCAGCGGGTGAGGTCGCCCTGCGGGAGGGTCATTGGGGCGAGTGTTCCCTTGCCGAGGGTGTCGCCGGGTGCGGCCAGCGTCCAGCGAATCGGAGAGTGAAGCGTGGAGGAGCCGTAGTTGGCCACTTCGACCTTCAGGGTGAGCGTGTCGGTCGATTCCCACACGTATCGGTCGAAACGGGCCAGGGGCACCACTGCTCCGCCGTATTGGCGGAAGGTATCGGCTTCGACGATACCTTTGGAGTCCCAGAACGAGTCGAGCCAGCCGACGAGTGCTTCGCCCTGTCCCGAGTAGTCGGTCATGCTGAGCAGTTGGTATCCGGCGCAGGAGGGGGTGCGCAGCAGGGCCTCGATGTTGGCCTTGTAGAGGAGGGTTTGCATGGCTCCGCTGGCCTGGTGGAAGGCGGTGTCGAGAGCCGTCAGCCCGTTTTGGCGGGCGAGTTCCCGGAGTTCGGTCAGGTTGCGCGCTTCGAGCACTCCGGTATATTTGTCGATTTCGCTCCAGAGGGGATAGACCGGATATTGTCCAAGCTCGTGGGCGAGGGTCGGGACAGCCGTTTTGGCGTATGTGCTTTCCCAGTCGAAATCGGTTCCTGCCGTGCGCAGTCCGTAGGTGTTCCCGGCACCGGGGTAGTGGTGTGTGACCATGTATTGGTCGGTGGGGGTGACGGTGCGGGCGGTGGAGACGGCGTAGAGCCGTTCGGGGTAGAGTGCTCTCAGAGAATCCGTCCAGCGTTGCATCAGACCGAAATCGGAGTTTCCGAGTTCATTGCCGATACATATCATCAGGAACGAGGGGTGGTTGCCGTAGCTTTGGGTCATGCGCAGCAATTCGGCGGGAACGTAGGCTTCGGCCGAGGGGTTCTCGCCGAGTCCCCTGGGCAGGCCGAGGGTGGTCATTTCGGGGCGTTCGGGATTGACTACCGACATCCACCAGTCAATCCACAGGACTTCGGCCTGGATGTATATGCCGAGTTTGTCGGCCGCGGAGAAGGCCGCTTCGGGCGGGCACCAGGAGTGGAAGCGGACGTGGTTCAGGCCGTGTTGTTTGTAGATGGAGAAGATGCGCTCCCACTCCTGCTGCGAGCAGGAGGGGTATCCGCTCAGCGGGAAATGGACGCAGTCCAGATTCCCGCGCAGCAGGGTCGGACGGTCGTTGATAAGGATTTTGGAACCGATGGAACGTACCGTTCGGAATCCGAAAGTGACCTCTTCCCGCAACTGTTTTTTTCCGTGTCCCGAGGTGATTTCAAGGGTGTAGAGCGACGGGGAGAACTCATCCCAATGGAGAATGGAATCTTTCATCCGCAGGGTGGTGCGGTCGGCGGTCTGTTGCTCAATGCGAAAGGCCACGGCGCCTCCCCGAGGGTCGGTGATGCGGTAGGAGAGCCGTTGGTGCGGGGCGATGGAGTCGTGTCGGATGGTCAGTGTACGGTTCTCCGCATCGGGGGTCAGGTGCAGCACGCCCCACGGTTTGACGGGGCGCAGTTCGAGGCGTCCGACCACGCCGTTCCAGATGATTTGGGTGTACTCTCCGTAGCAGTGCCCCTTGTCTCCGATGTTGTACTGCATGCGGTTGTCTATCCGAATGGCGAGGAGGTGTTTGCCGGGGGTGAGTCTCCCGAGCGGGTGGATATGGGGTGTGCCGAGTCCGTCCTGTCGTCCTTTCCGCACGCCGTCTACCCACACCTCCGAGGCCCACATGACCCGTTCCAGATAAAGCTCGACGGGCTGTTCCGCCCACGCCTTCGGTACCTCGATGGTGCGGCAGTACCAGGCGGGACCGATGTATTCGTGTCGGCGTGAGAGGATGCCGTAGCGGCTTCCGACAGTGGGCGTTCCGATACCGGCTTCGTCAAGGGTACCGGGCAGGGTGACGGGTGTACCTTGGAGGGTGTTAAAGGAGTGCTGTTCGATGCCCCGGTCATTAGGGTCGAGCTGCACACGCCACGTTCCCGACAGCGAGAGAGACTGCCCTGCTGCGGCCGAAAAACCGAGGACTAAAAGTACGATAATCCATGCTTTTCTCACGACAGTATCGGATGAGGAGGTTTTGCGAGTGCAAGTTACGCGGAGGCAGGGGTAGGAAAAAATAGAACAACAGACTTTTTATATGGACTATTTTACGATTTTTGCAGAAGGAGGAGATTTTTCGTTGCAACCCGTCAGGGACAGCACAGAAATACGGTATAAATAGATATGAACCATGTGGAAACAGAGAGACGGTTTTGCGGGCGAGCAGTCCCAGGTGCTTCCCCGTGCGCGTATTGAGGCCCTGCGCCGTTCGCCCCTTACGTCGGCCTTGTATTTGGCCGCCATCGGCTACTATCCCCGTGCAACATGGCACTATTGCGAGCGTTCAGAACCCATCGACGAGTATATCCTGATATACTGCATGGAGGGGAGCGGTTATTTTACCCTTTCGGGGGGTGGACGGTGTCCCGTGGGGCGGAACCAGTATTTCGTGGTGCCTCCCGGGGTGACGCACTCCTACGGAGCAGACGAACACAACCCCTGGACCATTTATTGGGTGCATTACGGGGGTACGCTGGCCGATACCTACGCCCCGACAATCGGCGTGGCGCATGATATTGTGGCGGTGGCGGGTTCGGGCATTGCAGAGCGTCTGCGTCTGTTCGAGACGATGTACCGTGCCTTGGAGTGGGGCTATACACCCGAAAACATGATGTACGCCGGGGCGGTCCTGCACCATTTCCTGGCGTCGTTCCGTTTTCTGCAGCAGTTTACGGGACGTTGGTCGGATACGGTACGGTCGGATTCGATGGACACGGCTATCCGATATATGCGTGAAAATCTCGACAAACATTTGTCGGTGTCGGAACTGGCTGCTTATGTAGGGTATTCGGTTTCTCACTTTGTTACGCTGTTCCATGAGCGCACGGGGATGTCTCCGATAGCTTTTTTCAACCGTCTCAAGGTTCGGCATGCCTGTTACCTGCTGGATACGACGCAACTGAAAATCAACCAAATTTGCCACAAGGTGGGGATGGACGACTGTTTCTATTTTTCGCGTGTTTTTCGTCGTGAGATGGGGATGTCGCCGTCGGTGTACCGTCGGATGAAACAGGGTTAGGGGGACTCAAAAAAGCAGGGCCGCGGATGGATTCCGTGAGGAATCTCTCCGCGGCCCGGGATGCTCCCTCGGTTGGCCGACCGAAGAAACGCAAAGGGGGTCGGACGATTAGTCGTCGATGTCAATCAGTTGGAACTGCTTGTTGAAGGTGAGTTCAAGCCGATTGTTGAGTTTGACTTCGTAGGTGGAGTAATCGCGTTCCATCTTCAGGACGCTGGTCCCCGGGTAGTACATTTTGATGTATTCAGTGATTTGTGCGGGAATCAGTTCGGCGGGAACGGCCGTGTATTTGCAGTCGAGGTCTGCCCATTCACCCGAGCCGTTGAATTCGAGTTTGTTGCCGTTTGCAAAGAGGACTTCGTAGGAGGTTTGGAAGAAGTCTTTTTCCATTTTTGCGAAGGCCACATTCACATTGGGGAAGTATTTTTTGATAAACTGTTGCGCTGTGGCGGGCAGCTGATTGACGGTGATGGGTCGGTCGTTGTCAGCGCGAACGACGGTTTGCAGTGCGAAGAGGCAAACGAGCAGTACAAAAATCTTTTTCATGGCAGTATGTTTTTTAGGTTTGACAATCGAATCTGAGTGAAGAACTACGATGCAAAATTGATACCTGATTCTGAAAGGAAAATGAAAAAAGCGGCATTTTCTCAAAAATGCCGCTTTTTTGTGCGCAATAGCTGAAATTGGAAGTTGATTGAAGCCAGTATTGAGATAATATCGGTATATCACCTTGCAGTTGCCCTATTCCAGTTTTTGGAGTGCTTCGACCAGTTCCAGGGTTTTAATTTTTTTGTGGCGGTCTTGGCGTTCTTTATGCCAACATTTTGTTTCTACCTCCAGCCAATGGGGCAGTCGTTTGTCCCGGGTTAGGGCGAGGTATCCTACGATGTTGCGTATGATATAGTCTCCGCAAAGAGCATAACCCCAATATGTTGCATTGGGTTGGAAAAACACCGTACCCGGTCCGTGTTTCATGGCCTCATGTATCGGGGTCAGTGTTTCGGGTGCAGAGAGCAGAAAGAGCAATACATCGGAACAGAAGTTACTGCGGAAGTGGGCAAAGTCCTGTATTCCCGGATGTGGTATCTGTATGTGACTTTCAACGTGATATCCGTATCGGTACAGGGATTTCCCGAGTAGTTCCTGGAAATGGGGATGTTTCCGGCCAAATTCGACCAATTTGAGTTGGTCTTTGAGATTCAGGTGTCGCGGAGCAAAGGCCAAATTGTACATGGCGGCCAGTCCGGGGATGCCCATATACGCTTCGACCCGTTTGCGGATGCCCGTATCGGCAAAGCACATCAGCAGCAGGGGGAAATCCTCGGGAAGGTCCGGCAGCGCTTCGAAGATTTTGTCGATATAGCCGCACTTTTTCAGGATATAGAGCAGGTGCAGGATTTCTCCGTTGTCACCATTCAGGATTTCCAGTGGAGTGGCGATTTCTTTTTTTGGTGTGGCAGATTCGGGTCCGGTTCTGAAGCAGTACGGGAAATTACCCCCCACTTCGGTGGGGCAGCCCGTTGAAGCAGGGCTCGCAGGTCGAACGTTTCTGGTGAATAGGTGGCAAAGAAGTAGTTGATGTAAGGCATATTATACCGACAGGTGGAATCAAAGTCGGTTATCTCATACGCATCGGTTTCGTATTTGCGCATACTCTCTTCCAACGCCGGTCTTGTCTTGAGGTGCTCGGGAGTTGTAGCGCGTTGATTGTAATAGTCTTCAGCCGTAACAAGTTTGAGAATATAGGCCTCCTCTCCCTTCTGGATGCGATGGTTGGGGACAATGATATCTTCCATGCTTTTTACAGGCAGGGGACGATGTTCCAGCCATATCAAAGGAGGACAGTCATTGGAGAATGGAAACCGTTTTTGGAAGTATTGCTTGTCTGTTTTTTTATCAAGGTATGGCGATCCAAATAACTCGTGATTTCATCATCAGTCCAAAGGATTCTTCCGGCCCCATACATATGTCCTTTTATCCGAGTTTCCACAGCTTCCTTTTCGCGTCCCAAACGAAGCAACCACCAGGTTTTCAAATTCAGATAGTCGGTTGAGTACCCCAGGTGTTCTTCCTTTTCACGGCTCATTTGGTCCAGAAAATAGGCTACATCCTCCGGGTTGGCATCTTCGTTCTCTAAAAATGCTAGATAGTCTTCCCATGTCTTATGGAGCGTTCGGTCCATGGCCAGCAGTTCCGTCGGCGTTATGTCGTTATGGGGTATTGCTGTATCCCATAAAGGGATATCCTGCACCTCATCTAAGGGGTGAATGGCTGAGGCTGTTTTTTGGATGAAATCTTTTTGTTCGGTTTGATTTTGTGCCAGGAGTGCCTCCACCAGAGCCAGTGTTTCGATGCTTTGGTGTGCATTGCGCGTCTCTGCTGTCCAACTTTTTGTCTCCACTTCCAGCCAATGGGGCAGTCGTTTGTCCCGGGTTAGGGCGAGGTATCCCAGTACATTGCGTTTTAGATAGGCTTCGCAGGTCACGAAACCGTGATATTCTGTTGTAGGTTCTACGAATTGAGTGCCGGGTCCATGCAGGAACAAATCATTAAACTGTTCTGATGAGTCGGAGAGCAGAAAGAGTAGTACGTCGGAGCAAAAGGCGCCCCGGAAATGGGCAAATTCCTGGATGTTCCAGTTTGGGCTGGGGAAATGCGGGTTGTAGAGGTGATAGCCGTATCGGTACAGGGAATATCCGAGCAGTTTCTGGAAATGGGGATGTTTCCGTCCGAATTCAATCAGTTTGAGCTGTTCATCGACATGGAGCCGCCGCGGAGCAAAGGCGAGGTCGTACATGTCGGCCAGTCCGGGGATGTCCATATACTCTTCGACCCGTTTGCGGATGCTCTTGTCGGCAAAGCACATCAGCAGCAGGGGGAAGTCCTCGGGGAGGTCCGGCAGCGCTTCGAAGATTTCGTCGATGTATCCGCATTTTTTCAGGATATAGAGCAGGTGGATGACCTCCCCGTTGCCACAAAGGTTTACCTGCGGCAGTGTTTCGAACCACCCGGGAGTCGGAGATTCGGGGCCTGCTTTGAGGTAATGTGCAAAATTCCCTCCCGTTTCGGTGGCCGCTTTGTGAAGCAGGTCTTTGATGTTGGGTTCTCTGAGCGTACAGGTTGAGAGAAAAACGTTGATAAACGGCATCCGATAGTCAGTCTTGCAGGCATTATGGAAATCGAGCAAGTCGTATGCATCATTTTCATACTTGCGTATACTCTCTGCCATACGGGTATTGAATTTCAGGTTCCAGGGGGTTGTGGCCCATTCGGCACTGGGTGATGCATAGAAACGGCACACATAGGCGTCTTCTCCCTGCTGAATGCAATGGCTGCGGTCCAGGTAATTTTGCAGGTTTTTCACTGGCAGAGGCCCGCGTTCCAGCCACACCAGGGGAGGGCAACCGGAAGAGTCGTAGCATGCCTGCTTGTATTCCTCGTCGATTTGTTCTATCAGAAGGGAACTTTCGAGGGTTTTGCGTATTTTGTAGTCACTCTTCCAGTTGTTTCCAGCGCCACTCATGAGTGCAGTTAGCCGGGTTTTCTTGGCGTCTGCATTGTGTCCCATGCGAAGCAACCACCAGGTCTTCAAATCCAGATAGGGGGTTGTGTATCCCAGTTGTTCATCCTCATTGCGAGCCAGTTGTTCCATAAAATAGGTCGCATCTTCTTTGGATGTACTGGGGCTCGATAAAAAGGTTTCATATTCTTTCCATGTACTCTTGAGCGTTCGGTCCATTTCCAGCAGCTCATCCGGTGTTTTTGCCATAGTGGTTGTTTTTATGTTCCGTATGGGTGAGGGTTAATGTTTTGTGTGCAAGGAGGGGTAGCATAGTCTCTTTTTCAGCATGGAATCTGGAGGTGTATTAGATGACTTGTGCTTCCCGTTAACTGTTTTTATTCCAGTTTTTGGAGTGCCTCGACCAGTTTCAGAGTTTTGATTTTTCGGTGTTCGCTTTCTGCCTCTTCTTTCCAGTCGCCTTTCTCTGCTTCTATCCATTCTGTCAGGCGTTTGTCTTTGGTTAGAGCGAGGTAGCCCAGTAGGTTCCGTACAAAATAGGCTTGGCAGTTTGCGAAACCTTCGTATGCGGAACTTCCACCCTGCAGACGCATCTTGGGGCCTGCCTCCAGCAACTCTTTCATCTGGCGCAACGTCTCGGGTGCAGTGAGTAGAAAGAGCAATACGTCGGCACAAAAGGCGCATCGGAAATGGGCAAATTCCTGAATAGACCAGTTCGGGCAGGGATAGAATTCGTTGTAGAGGTGGTAGCAGTAGCGGTACAGGGATTTTCCGAGCAGTTCCTGGAAATGGGGATATTGCCGACCGAATTCAATCAGTTTGAGTTGTTCTTTGACTTGGAGGCGACGCGGAGCAAAAGCCAGGTCGTACATGTCGGCTAGCCCCGAGATACCCATATACGCTTCGACCCGTTTGCGGATGTCCGTATCTGCAAAGCACATCAGAAGCAGGGGGAAATCCTCGGGAAGGTCTGGCAGCGCTTCGAAGATTTTGTCGATATAACCGCATTTTTTCAGGATATAGAGCAAATGTATGACCTCCCCGTTGCCACAGTAATTAATCTCGATTTCTTGGCTGTATTCCGAGGGGGAGTCATGCGGTGTGCGTGGAGCAATGATAAAGGGGAAATTTCCCCCTGTCTCGGAGGCGGCTCGTTGGAGCAGGGCGCTCAGGTTGAATGTTTCCGGCGAATAGGTGGAGAGAAACTGGTGGATGAACGGCATTTTATACATCGGGCTCGGCAATGCCTCCCGAGCAATGCAGTAGTCATGTACGGAGTACGCATCCTGTGCGTATTTCCGGATGCTTTCGGCCAGAGCGGGATGGGCTGCGAGTTGTTCGGGTGCCGTAGCCAATCGGTCTTCGCTGCCCCACGAATGTCTCCAGGAGTAGAAGGTAAACTGACAGACCTCATCGCCTTTGGACAGGGGGGTGTTGCTGATGTAGTCTTTCCGACGTTTCACGGGTAGCGGACCCTGTTCCAGCCACACAAGCGGGTCGCACGAAGACAGGGGGTGTGCACGAAAATAATCCTTCTCGGCTTGTTGCAGCAGGGGGAGGTCTTGCAGCTTTTTGTATTCGTCATAGTGAGAACCCCGAGAGTGGTAGACGATACCTTTTATCCACGCATCGACAACTTCCTGTTCTCGACCCAAACGAATCATCCAACGTGTCCGCCACTCCAAATAGGGCACATTGGTGTATCCCAGATATTCGTCGGGCTGGTCGGCCAGTCGGTCCAGAAAATCCGCCACCACTGTGGGGTCACTATTCGGAGACTTCAAGAAATCCATATAGGTTACCCACGTGTTGTACAGGGTTCGGTCCAGGGACAAAAGGGTATCGGCTTTTGGGGGCATAGGGTGTGGTTAGAAATGTGTGAGAATGAATAGTGAGGTATGTTCGGAGGACGACAAGTCCTATTCCACCATTCTAAACAAAGGTAAGAAAGGGAAAGAATAAAAATGACAGAAATTAATTCGCGCTGTGAAAAATGTTGTTTTCACAGCGCGAATGATGCAAAAAGCTATCCGGACAACAGGCCTGTCGGTCCGCAAAAAGAGGCTAAATCTCCACCAACCCGTTCTTGATGGCGTAGACCACTAAGTTGGCTGTATTCTTGCAGTTGGTTTTTTCGAGGATGTTGGCCCGGTGCTTGTCCACCGTTCGTTTCGAGATGTAGAGTGTGTCGGCAATTTCGTTGTTGGTGAAGCCTTTGCAAATCAGCAACAATATCTCCTTTTCACGGTCCGAGAGCAGCGATTCATCATTCTCGCCGGTCTCGTCATCCCGTTCCGCGTCTCCTTCAGCCGCGGCTGATGACGAACGTAAATTACTGACCAAATTGAACAGCAACTCCTGCGAAAAATAGGAACCTCCTTCCAGTACAGCTTCCAGCGCGGCATAGACCTCCGAGATGTCGGAGTTTTTGAGCAGAAATCCTTTGACTCCCTGCGATACCATTTGGAAGTAGTAGTCCTCTTCGCCGTACATCGAGAGGGTGATGATGCGCAGGTCGGGGTAGAGGCTCAAAGCGGCCGCTGCGGCATCGATGCCGTTCATCTCGGGCATGGAGATATCCAGCAGCACCACGTCGGGCAACGTTTCTGCCTCTTTGAGAAGGGTGAGCATCTCGATACCGGTGGCGGCTTCGCCCCACACGCGAAACTTCGGATGGGAGTTTAGCAGCAGTTTCAGTCCGTTGCGGAACAGGGCGTGGTCATCGACCAGCAGTACCGTATTTTTAGAGGTCTCTGTCATAGCAGGAAACAAACTTAGCCGACAATCATCGAAACCACCTGAATACAGATTATCAGCAGCACCATGGCCACGGGATATACGGTGGCGTAGGCGATGCTCACGGCGCTGCTGTCCGACATGGAGTCGGCAGCCGCCAGCCCCGGTGTGCTGGTCATCCCTCCGGTGAGGGTGCCCATCAGGTCGAGGATGTTGATGCGGAAGAAGTACCGTGCCACGACCGTAGCCACAATCATCGGAATAAGGGTGATAAAGAAGCCGCTGATGAAGAGCGACCAGCCGCTGTCACGGAAGGTGTCGACGAGTCCCTGTCCGGCCGAGGTGCCCACGTTGGCCAGGAAGAGCAGCAGTCCCAGTTGCCGCAGCAGTTGGTTGGCGGAGCCGGACATGGTCCAGATGACGGGGCCTGTTTTCCCGACGGCACTCAGCACCAGTGCCGTCAGCAGCACCCCTCCGGTCAGCCCGAACGAGAAGGTGAAGCTGTCGGCAAACGAGAGCGAGAGTTTGCCGACCACCACGCCCAGGACAATCCCCAGGGCAATGGGCAGAAAATCGGTGTCGGAGATGCGTTTGCCTTCGTTGCCGATGAGTCGCAGCACTTCGTCCATCGTATCTTTGCTGCCGACCAGGGTCAGTTTGTCCCCGAATTTCAGGGTCAGGGAGGGTGAGGGCGAGAGGTCGATGCCGGCGCGTCGCACGCGGGTCACCACGCAGTGGAAGTTTTGTTGGAGGTTCAGGCTGCCCAGTGTACGGTTTACGAGCGGTTTGGCGGTGACGAGGCCTGTTTGCAGCTCCACGTTGTCGCCGAAGGGCAGTTCACCTTCGAGGCGTTCGCCCACCAGCTCTTCCACCTTGTTATGTGCAGCGGGGGTTCCGACGGCCTTTAGCAGGTCGCCGGCCTGCAAGACGGTATGAGCTTTGGGCAGAATGGACTCTTCGCCGCGCTGGATGCGCGAAATGACGGCGCCGGTATGCAGGCGCAATTTAATGTCTTGCAACTCTCGCCCGATGACCAGCGGGTTGGTTACACGATAGGCGTGGGCCACAATATCGGGATAGAGCTCTTTTTGCGATGCGTCGAGTTTGGCCTCCTCTTCACGTACGTTGATGCGCAGGATGCGGGGAAGCAGTTTCACAAACAGTATCACCCCAATCACTCCGAACGGATAGGCTATCCCATACGCAATGGCTGCATTGTCGCCCGTAATTTCACGTGCCGTGGCCAGCCCCGGGGTGCTGGTGAGCGCTCCTGCCAGTAGCCCGGCGGTATCGGGGGCGTTGAGACCGAAAATGTATTTCATGGCCAGAGCAACCACTGCGGCCGAAAGCACCAGTACGGTGGCAATGCCTGCCAGGGTTTTGCCTTTGTTTTTGAAGGTGCTGAAAAATCCGGGTCCTGCCTGGATGCCGATGGCGAAGATAAAGAGGGTCATCCCGAAATCTCCCAGTTCGGCCGGCACGACAATGCCGAAGTGTCCGAAGAGCAGGGCGACAAAAATGACGGCCGAGACATCGAGGGTAATTCCTTTGATGCTGATACGCCCGACGATAAATCCGAGGGCGATAATGACAAACAGGACGAAGATGGTGGAGCTGAGCAGCGAGCTAATCATCGGTCGGGCAGTTTTTTGCAAAGATAGCTATTTTCGGGATTGGGGGCATATGCCATAGTCTCCAGCGGGCGGCTGGGGACTGGACACGATTTCTTACGAAGTCGGTGCCGCCGGGCTGACTGGGGAGAGGTTGCTTGGATTTCGACCTTGCGCCCACCCCCCGAAGCGGCAGAGCCGCTTGGGCGCAAAGGTCGGTGGTTTCTGTCAAACCGCATCTGCTCGGACCTTAATCTCCGTTTTTTTAGGTTGGCTCCGGGCTGACGGTTTCGAGCGAAACCGCAAATTGGCAGATAACAGCCTTTCGTAGTTTTCAGTCGGTGCCCGTTGCTCAGCCACCCGGATACAGAGAGTCGGTGCCGCCGGGCACGAGGACAAGGAAAACCAATTTCTTGGGCGGTCGCTGAAAATTTCAAAAGAAAAAACGTATATTTGCACCCGTGATGCGCCGCAGGGTGCATACCGTGAACGGCTCCGTAGTTCAATGGATAGAATTTCAGATTCCGGTTCTGACGATATGGGTTCGAATCCCGTCGGGGTCACTGGGTTGGCTTAGCCAACACGCCATGTCAGGAACTCCCGCTCTCCGATTGTCGGAGGATGGGAGTTTTTGTATTTAACAGGCAGGAAACAAGGTATGCTTCAGATTTTTGCAGTTTTGTGTGCCGGAGTGGTATTGGGATGGCTCACGCGCCGATTCCCGCATCCGCGGCGGGTGGCGGCCAAAGCCGTGACGATAGCGATTTTACTGTTGATGCTTATTTTGGGCACCGAAGTGGGGGGTAATCCGTGGATTGTGAACCATTTTGCTTCTATCGGTCTAACGGCCATTGCTTTGGGGATAGGGGCGATAGCCGGAGTACTGGTTGCTGCCAAACTGCTGTGGTATTATAGCTTTCGTCATGTGGCTCCCGCCAGACCCGATGCGGCGGAGGCTCAACAGACCGCGGGCGGCGGTAGCCGTTTCAGTCTGGTGATTCTCGGCACGTTTGCCCTGGGTGTGGGAGTGGGGATTTGGACGCCTGCCGCACGGTGGGTAGCTGCCTGGCCTTTGGCCTTTGGGGCGCTGTACCTTTTGATGCTGGCCGTCGGGATAACCATCGGCAGCGATACCGCTACCCTGCGAAACGTCGTTCGACAGCCCAAATGCAGCCTGCTGGTCCCTGTGGCAACCATTGTCGGGTCGCTGGTCGGGGTGAGTGTGGTGTGGGCACTGCTGCAACTGCTTGGAACTCGTGAGATGCTCTGGTCCGATGCGCTGGCCGTCGGAGCCGGGCAGGCTTATTACTCTCTGTCGGGGGTGTTGCTGGCCGAACTGCGCGGAGCCGAAATCGGAACCATCGGACTGCTCGCCAATATCACACGCGAGATGCTGACCGTGGTCGGTGCCGCCTGGATGGCTCGCCACTTCTCGCCGCTCGGCCCCATCTGCAGCGGGGGAGCCACTGCGGTGGATGTGAGCCTGCCGCCCATTATGCGGTGTTGCGGACCGCAGTATCTGGCTCTGGCGGTGTTGCAGGGGGTTGTGGCCGACCTCTCCGTGCCGCTGCTGGTGCCCTTCTTTGCCGGGTTGGCGCAGTAGGCTGTTCCGGGCGGGTTATCGCAGGCAGGGCTTCAAACGCTTGGCCAGGATTTGGTACCCCTTGTGATTGGGGTGCAGGCCGTCCGAAAAGAGCGTCTCGTCGAGGGTGCCGTCCCGTTCGACAAAATCCGCCGTCAGGTCCAGAAGGTGGAGACGGGGAAGAGTCTCGAGCTCTTCCGTGAGTCGGGCGTTGAGGTGGCGCAGACGCGCTTCCGCCCCGCGCCGCGGCAGAATATGAATCAGGTAGAGTTCGGCTTCGGGCTGTCGCCGACCAATCATCTCGATGGTCTCCCGAATGCCGCGGACAATCTCTTCATCCGTATTGACATCGAGGTTGTTGGTGCCCATCATCATGAAAATCTTTTGGGCGCGGTAGCCCTCCAGCTCGTCGTGCAGGATACGCCACTGCATATTTTCGATGCGGTCCCATCCGTAACCCAGATTGACCACCCGTTTGCCGCGGAACAGCTCCTGCCATACATCGTCGGCCACCCGTCGCGGTTCGAAGGGCTCCCCGCCCCAAAAGTGGGTGATGGAGTTCCCGAGGAGTACGATTTCGGGTTGGGTCGAAGCGTTGTAGGTCAGGATGGCATTGTGACGGTCGTTCCATACGTAGGTATCTGCATCGCGATGCTGGCGCGACGGGGTTAAGGATAACTGACCGAGCTCGGGAAACAGAATATCCGCTATTTTCTTGCAGTAGGCATCGGCATATTGCTGCATGCCGAGGTCGGTGGCATGAACGCCGTCCACCTGGCTATCCATACTCAGTCCCAACTCCTCGAAAGTCATCAGATAGAGTCCGGGGACCGTCGCTTTCAGGCTGTCGTATGCCGCCCGCAACTCGCGGTTGGCTGCGCGGAACCGCTGCTCTTTGGCTTGTGAGGCGCGGTATCCCATGTATCCGTCGTGCTCGACCAGCAGAATGGGGGCCGCACTATGGCTGCGGAGGATGCGGATACCTTCCGCCAATCGCGGGACAATCCACGCCGTGCGTTCATTCGTCATGTTGGGCATGCAGTCGATGATGTAGAGGGCGGCGTCGGTCTCGGCCAGCAGGTGGAACATGCTTTCGTCGAGCTGGCCGTTGCCCGAGAATCCGAGATTGACCACCGGTATCTCCAGCCGCCGTTGGAGGATATTGGTCCAGGCCATGCCGGGGCGTGAGGCGCAGGCCCCCTGGGCAATGGAGGTGCCGTAGACGACAATCGGTTTTTCGGCCGACGGAGCCACCCAGGCGAAACGGTACTCGGACGGTACGCCGATACGCAGCCCCTGCACTCCGTTGTAGAGCGGGAGGTAGAGCGTGTATTCGCTGCCGCGGGAGTGGTTGTTGCGGTAGGTCAGGTCGTTGTAGGTGTAGCGCACGGTGTCGCCGAAACGGTAGTCAGCCGCACACCAGGCGGTATGCCCGTCGCTGTCCAGGGCGTAGAGGTCCACGCCGCTGACACCTGTAGCCGGCATGTGGGGCATCGACCAGCCGCCCGTGAGTTGGTATTCGACCCGAATGGTGGGGGAGTTGGTCGTGAACTGGATATAGAGTCCTGCCGTCTGTCGGGAGAGGTCCCATACGGGCGGGCGCACCAACGCCTGGGCACGGGCAGGCAGGCGTTGGTATTCGCTGCCGATTTCGCGGTTCCACCCTCGTCCCTGTATGGGCAGCAGGGAGTCGTTGGCGGGGTAGTACCAGCGGGTCTGTGCCCGGGAGGAAAGGAGGCTCAACAGGATGAAAAGGGTGAGGGTCAGCGCCTGTTTGGTTTTCATGCGGAGTGGAGTTTAGTCGGTTGTTATTGGATGAGGCGGGCCAAATGGTCGGCGATACATTGGTAGCCCTGTGGGGTCAGGTGAATGTAGTCGGGGCTGTAGAGCGCCTGGCGCAGGGTGCCGTCTTCGGAGAGGAACCAGGCCGTCGGGTCGATGTAGGTGACCCGTTCGTCGAACCGATGGGCGGCCAGCAGCGCGTGGATGCGGTCGCACGACTGACGTATCGTGCTTTCGGGCTCCCTGCCGCTCGGAAAAAGACCCAACAGTAGAATTTTTGCTTCGGGAAACTCCCGACAGGCCTCCTCCGTGACGGACACAATGCCTTCAGCACATGCTTCGGGGCTGTCTCCGCCGCCGATAAGGTTGTTGATGCCGATGGCTATGGCCACATAGTCGGGGCGGCAGCGGTTGTAGCGGCCGTGTCGGATGCGCCAGAGTAGGTTTTGCGTCCTGTCGCCCGAGATGCCGGCACTCTCCCAGCAACCCTCGCCCAGGGCTGCATCCATCGCAGCTTTCCCGGGTTTGTAGGTGACCCGTTGGCGATTGCCGCCCCACCCCTGCGTGATGGAGTTGCCCAGCAAGAGCAGTTTGACCTTTCGCCCCTCCAGTGTTGCTTCGATGTCTTGGGCCACGCTGTGCCACTCCGACCCTTCGCTCCAGCCCGCCGCCGAACGGTACTCATTGCCCGGAACGGCATGGATGCAGGGGTTGGAGTCACGTCCCGTGGCCTGCAGAATAAAGCGCACGATGGGCTCGGGATGGGACAGGGAGTGGGGGTGGTGTCCGACGCCGGGTTTGTGGATGACGGTAATGGGGGCTCCGAGCCGCTCCATGGCCGCCTCAAAGGGTGCCGTGTTTTCCGCAACGGGCACCACCTTGTCGGCATCGCCCACAACGTGCAGTATCGGGATACGGGCACGGGCCAGCGTCGTGGCGTGGTCGAGCGGGTTTCGTTTCCAGGCCGCAGCCTGCAGCGTGTCGCGGAAACCGTAGGCGCGGAGCAGTTGTGCAGCATCTTGCGGCGACCCGTGGGAGGTACCCTGCCCCAGCGGCCAGCTTTTGATGTCCATTACGGGCGCATCGGCATAGATGCAGGCTACCCGTTCAGGATGGCGTGCGGCCCAGTTGTAGAGAATCAACCCGCCGCGGCTCATCCCCTCCAGTACGGCCTGTTTGTGAAATCCGTTGCGTTGGAGGTAGCGGTAGAAGCGGTCCCAGCGGTGGAGAGCCTCATCCGACCCGTACAGGTCGGCCACGTCACAATAGACGATGTGGAACCCCTGTTCGAGCAGGGCAATGTCCGTCTGAGGCTCATGTCCCCAAAATCGCGCCCGCCATACCCAGGGGTGGCCGTCGGCTTCCTGCGTGGGGGTGACTACTTTGCAGGCGATGCCCTCCAGTGTGAAATCATACCCGCGGTATCCGTGGAAGTTGAACGGTGTACCGTTTGACGGAACAAAAGTTTCAGGCTGTGGAAGGGTGTCGCGCAGGAGATACTCCCCGATGTGGCGGGCCATCATCCCCGCTCCGATGGAGGAGGGGTGCAGACGGTCGGGCATCAGCGAAGCGTCCCAGGTGTCGCCGAAGAGGTTGTAAAGGTTGATGATGCCGAGTCCGTTCCGATAGGCCAGTTGTTCGACTGTCGGGCGTATCCGCTCGGCGATGGTGTCGGGGTTGATGGTCTGCGGTTCGGTCAGGTAACAGCGCACCGGCGTGAGCAGAATCACCCGAGGGTGGGAGGGCAGAGCGCGGTAGGTGTCAATCAGGGCCTGATAGTCGGCGGCAAACTCCGCTTGGTAGCGCCAGTTTTGGGGTTTGGTGTCGTTGGTGCCGAGTTTGATAAGCACGATGTCGGGTTGATACGCCAGTGAGGCGGTGTAGGCTTCGGTTTGGGTGTAGGGGAGGTCACCGCGTCGGAGCGCGGTGGCGCCGCTGTGGCCGAAATTGCGCACCTCATAGCCTGTGCCGAGGTAGTATTGCAGTTGGGCGGGGTAGCTGTTGGCCTCTCGATTGGCGATGCCGGCACCGTAGGTGATGCTGTTGCCGACGCAGGCGACTTTGACGGGTCGGGCGGCTTGGGTATTCAGCAGGCCGAGCAGCAGAAGAAGGGAGAAGCAGAGGAATTTTTTCATGGTGTGGCGGTTTGGGTGAGTTGGAGGCAGGAGCAAAACGGCTCATACATCCCATAGCACGAACCGGCCAATCCGCTTGCAGGGGATTGGCCGGCCGTAGGGAGTGGGCAGCCGCATGATAAACGGCTGCCAAAGGTGAAGTGCGAAACTAATTCAGCGTGATTTCGTCGATAAAGAGGAATGCCGGGCTTCCCTTGCCGCCATGCCATGCCGGCATGCTGTGCTCGGGTTTGACGGTGACCTTTACGTAACGGGCCGTCACGGGCGAGAAGGTCAGTTCGTGTTCATAGACCCCGTTGCGGTCCTGTTCCCCCATCACGGGATAGTCGGCTTCGGCCACAGTCTTGTAATTCACGCCGTCTTCCGACACGGCAACCCCGAAGTAACGCGCATCGAACACCCAGTCGCCCTTGGCCACGCAGGTCTCGATTTGCGCTTTCGAAATTTCGGTCGGTTGCAGCAGGTCGATGACCGCCTCCATGTCGTTCTGCCAGAAGGCTATCCAGCGGCCTGTCTTGTAGTTTCCGTTCCCTTTGAGTCCGTCTACCAGCGTCGGGGCTCCTTTGTATTCATACTGTTTGTTGATGGGTTGAAGCATGGTGACGGGTTTCATGCTGGCCTTGTTGAAGGCAATCTCTTCGGTGAAGACACGGCTCGTGCCGTTCGGGCGAACCACAACGGCTTTGAGGGTGCAGGGCTCGGTGATTTTCAGCGTGTCCGAGTACTGCGGCGAGGCGGCCGAAGGCTCGCTGCCGTCGGTGGTGTAGTGAATCGGGGCGTCGTCGATAGCCACCATCACCACATCCAGTGCTCCCTGCGCAGGATTCGGAACGAACGTTACATTTACGTCGAAGACATGTTTGGCGTAGTTGTATCCTTCGAGGTCATAGATGCGTACCAGTTGGGGCAGCCGCGTGAGGAACGAATCGTACTCCTTGAGGCTTGGGTCGGTCCACTGCACTTCGGCCAGCGCCGCCATGCGGGGCAGTTCCATGTATTCTACCTGACGGAAGTTGGGCATGTATTCAGTCCAGAGGTTGGCCTGCACACCGATAATGTGTTTGGCCTCTTCGGGCGTCAGGTCGGCCGGTACGGGTTCGTAGTTGTAGACCATTTCGACCGGAATGTAGCCGCCGATGGCTATCGGTTCCTGTTCGACCTCTTTGCTTTGGTAGTAGTCGAAGTAGAGATGCGACGAGGGGGTCATCACGGCATCATTGCCCATTTTGGCCGCTTTGATGCCTTCAGCCGCACTGCGCCAGGCCATTACGGTAGCCGTCGGCGAGATGCCGCCCTCCATGATTTCGTCCCAGCCAATCATTTTGCGTCCGTGACCGTTGAGGAACTCTTCGGCATGACCGATAAGATAGCTTTGGAGTTGCTGTTCGGGAGTGTGTTTGCCGTCGGCTCGGATACCTAAGGAGCGGATGCGTGCCTGGCATTTCGGACACTTTTCCCACCGTACTTTCGGACATTCGTCGCCTCCGACATGGATGTATTCGCTGGGGAAGATTTCGATGATTTCGCCCAACACGTCGTCGATAAATTGAAGGGTCTGGTCGTTTCCGGCGCAGAGGACATCATCCGAGATGCCCCACTGCCCCCATACGGCATACGGACCTCCGGTACATCCCAGTTCGGGGTAGGCGGTCAGGGCGGCGAGCATGTGACCGGGCATGTCGATTTCGGGAATCACGGTGATGTGCCGTTCGGCAGCATAGGCTACGATTTCTCGGGCTTCGTCCTGGGTGTAGAAGCCACCATAGGGGATACTGTCATACTTGCCGCTGTTGTGGCCGATGACCGTGGCAGCCCGCTGTGACCCGACACGGGTCAGTTCGGGCCGCGATTTGATTTCGATGCGCCAGCCCTGGTCGTCGGTCAGGTGCCAGTGGAAGCGGTTGAGGTTGTGCAGGGCGAGGATGTCGATGAAACGTTTGACGGAGTCGACACCGATGAAGTGGCGGCTTACGTCGAGGTGTGCCCCGCGGTAGGCAAAGCGGGGCGCGTCGTTGATAACGACAGCCGGCAGCACCACCCGTCCCTGGGTCACGGGCAGGGCTTTGCGGAGGGTCTGGATGCCGTAGAAGACGCCGGCCGGGCTGCCCCCGGCAATCGTAACGCTGCCTTTATCGACCGTCAGACGGTAGCTCTCGGGTTGCTGCGGGTCGAGGCCGAGGATCAGGACGATATTGCCTGCGGCCTGACCGGAGCCGCCGTAGTTGGTGGCGAGTTTCAGCCCGGTCATCTGTTCGATGTATTGGGCCAGAAAGAGGGCATTCCGTTGCATCGCCTCGTTGCCCTCCGGGTAGAGGATTTGGGTGGTTTGGCTCAGGGAGAATCCCTCTCCGGCAGCAGGAGTGATTTCCTGGGGCAGCGGGATAACCTGATAGTTGGCTTCGGGGGTGGGTTTGCCGGTGCAGGCGGCGAGCAGGCCCGCCGTCAGCACCAGGAGCAGCAGACGGTTCAGATTTTTCATGCGGTGTGGGTATGTTTAGGTTAGTTTTTCGAAAGGGGTTGGGCGCGTACCGTGAAAGCGCACTCGAGACACAAAGCTAATGAAAACTTTGCGAGAAAGAAAACCGCTCGGGAAAGGGGATGCCCAATGCGGTTTGTGCGTATCCAATGCCATTATTGTCCCCAGCGGGGTGCGAGGCTGATGAAGAGGCCGTAGTTGCGGCCGGGCATGGGACGCGAGAGGACCGATTCGTAGGCCTCGTTGAAGAGGTTATTGACAGAGGCTTTGAGCGAGAGGTCGGCCCAGCGGAAACGGAAAGCCTTTTCGAGCGAGAGGTCGTTCATGAAGTAGGGCGAGAGTACGCCCAGTTGGGAGGTGGTTTCGTTGCTGGAGGTGGTGTATCGTTCGCTGTAGTAGCTCCACTGGTAGAGCAGGGTCCATCCGCGCCAGGCGAGGCGTCCCGTGACAGCCGCCGAGTAGACCGGGATATAGACCAGCTGTTTGCCGATGGACTCATCGGCCCAGCTTTGGGGGTCGCCGTGGTTGATGGAGTGTGTGATGGCGAAGTTGCCGTCGAGGCCGAGGCGCCAGCCGCGGCCGAGGTCAGCCGCCAGACGGGCTTTGGTTTCGAGTCCGTAGGAGTGCACCTTGCGCACATTGACCGGCGACCAGAACCCTTTGAAGGTAGGTAGCCAGGCTATCCAGTCGTCAATCCAGGAGTTGTAGGCGGTCACTTCGGCGCGGAAACCGACGCGGTGCTGTTCGAGGCGCAGGTCGCCCAGGGTGAACTCCAGCCCCGCATCGTAGGTCCAGCCGCGTTCGGTGCGGAGGGAGTCGTTACCGCCCGGCTGAAAATAGAGGTCGTTGAGGGTGGGGTAGCGGTAGTTGCGGGCGGCGGAGGCTTTCAGGAGGAGGTTGCCGCGGCGTGAGAGGAGCACATCGACAAAGAGGGCCGGGATGAGGGGAGTGACGTTGCGTCCCCAGAGCTCTTCGCGCAGGTCGAGCCCCACGCCGACCCTTTCCGTGGGGCGGTATTTGACCCCGAGCAGGCCTGAGAGTTCGAAGCGGGCCTCGTCATAGCCCACGTTGGCCGTGCCGCCCGATGAGGAGGTGACGGTACGGTCCGAGCTGCGGACAAAGTGTTGGTTGGCGGTGAGTCGGGCGGTGAAGAGCCACTTTTGGCCGAGGTAGTAGTCGGCGTCGAAGGCGCCGTAGACGGTGTTCAGGAAACTGCGCGAGCGAATCATCTCCACGAGCGGTTCATCGCCGCCCGGGTCGCCCCAGTAGTGGTATCCGAGGTCGGTGTAGGTGTATCCGGCCCGCGCCGCCAGTTTCAGCTGGCTGCGCAGCCGCTCCCATCCCGCCACGAGCCGCAGCGTGTTTTCATCCTGCCGGTTGGTGCTGCGGCTGTCGGTTTTGTAATCTACGTTGAGCATCGGCACTCCCCGCCGTGAGGAGAGGTACCAGGCCGACAACCCCCAGCGGTTTCCGTTGCCGGTGTCGTAGGTGAGGTCCTGCACCACGTGAAAGTCCTGATATTCGCCGTTGCGGTTGCGCTCCTCGGGATAGCGAAAACCCACAATCTCACCCGCTGCGTTGGTCTCGTACTCTTTTTTGCGGTAGTTGGTGTAGGGGAAGTCGTTTTTCGAGGTGACGTAATAGACCCGTGTGGAACTTTGCCAGTGATGGTTGCCCCACCCCACGCGCAGAAACTCGTCGTAGGTGTTGAAACTGCTGATGCCCTGCACGAAACGCAGGTCCCATCCCTCCTGTTTTCGGGCTGGGCGGGTGCCGAGGGCGACGGCACCGCCCAGCCCGCCGCCGGTGACCTCCACCGAACTGGCGCCGTGGTAGACCGCCGCCTCGTCAATCAGGTAGGAGGGTATGAGCGAAAAATCGACCATCCCGAGCATCGGCGAGTTGAGTTTCATACCGTTCCAGGTCACCTGGGTGTGGGAGGGTGCCGTGCCGCGCAGGGAGGCGGTGGCCAGTGTCCCGCGGCCGTAGGACTTGATGAAGATGGAGCTGTTCTGCGAGAGGATGTCGGCCAGCGAGTGGGTGATATTTTCGTGGAGGATGGAGGTGTCGAGGGGTGTTTTCTGTGCGCCGATGTCGCGCAGGGCACGTTGGGCACGGACGGTGACGGCATCGGTGCGGAGCGTCCGTTCTTGGGCTGCCGTGGGCAGTCCAAGAAACGAGAGCACCCCTATCAACAGGAGAGCCGACCAGACGTGGCGAAGGGTATGTACGGCGTGCTTCATGCGTCTATTTGAAACAGAAGGCCCCCGGGGTGACTCCCACCCGCAGGGTGTCGAGCGGGGTGCCGTCGGCCGAGAAGCGGTAGACCACCCCCGGCTGGACATAGTCGATGGCATCAGCTACATAAACCTCCGACGTGCGGGGGTCTACGCCCAACCCGTAAAAAATCGTGTTGCGGTGCGGGACAAAGGGTGCTGCGGGCAGCGTGGCAGCAGTGACCGGCATCCGCCAGATGCCGCGGTTGATGTAGTAGAGGGTGTCGCACGAACCGTTGAGGGTCACCTCCGACGGAGCGTCGCCCATCGGAAAGTCGTAGCGTTGTTCGATTTGCAGTGTGCGGGCATCGATGCGCCAGAGCGATGGGGCTTCGTGGCCGAAGGGGTTGCCTTTGTACCCGCCGTCGGTCACGGTCCACAGTTTTCCGTTGTGGTCCAAGGCTAGGGAGGTAGGCTGAATGCCCACCTCAACGGAGTCAATCAGTTGGTCGGTATGGGTGTCAATGACTAGTATCTTGTTGTCGTACGACCAGCAGTTCGTGAAGAGCGAGTCGCCCCACTGGACCATCTGTTCGGCCGATTTGTGTCCGTTGAGCGGAATGTGTCCCGTAATTTCGAGAGTCAGGGGGTTGAACACCGTGATGCGGGCATCGTAGAGGTCGGTGACATAGGCTTTCGTGTCGCTCACGAAGTGGACGTAGCGCGGTGAGATGAGCCCTTTGAGTGTGCCCCGCACACGGAACGTCGCCGGGTCGATGACAAACACCACCCCCGAATTGTTCACCACGAGGTACCCCAGCCCGTTGTGAAGGGTCATGGATTGGGCCACGTCGCCCAGCGCGATGCCGTTGGCTCGCGAAAAGATATCGTTTTGGAGGCTGCGGGTCTGGGGCGAGTAGTACGAGAGCGAGGCATTCCCGTACATGAAGTTCCCCTCGCAGAGAATAAAGACCCCGTTCGGCGAACTTTCGAAGTGCTCTTCGTCGAGAGGGCCGTAATCCATGCAGGCCGTCATGCCGACCGTCAGGGTCAGCAGCGGGAGCAGGTATCGAAACAGGTTTTTCAGCATGGTTGGTTGTCTCTGTCGGGGCATGGGAGTGTTCGTCCCCGACAGTGGCATACGTGCCGAATAAGGAGCAGTCGCGTGAAAGAGTCACAGAGGAACCCGCCGTCGGCCGAAGCCGAAGGTTGTCCGAGCCTATTCGCCGTAGGTCGCCGTCGGAGCGCGAAGCGGCGCAGGCAGGTCTTCTGACTTGTTCCGGTTGTGCCGCCTTCCCGGTTCCCGCCGTGGGGAGCCAGTGGCCTGGATGGTCACAACACGCTTGGGCTGGCGCCTCGAGGGGCGCAGAGACGGAACTCACAGCAGCGGGAACTGTTGCCGATTTGCACGGCATTCCCTTTTCATCCTTCCGAACGGCACCGCGACACCGAGAGGGGGCCTCTCTGCACGGCGGGTCGGAGCGGAACCTGTGCCGAGGACAAAGGTACGTTAATTCGCGGGATTTTCAGCGGGCGGAGGAGACGAAAAAACAGGTCCGTCTCAGGGTTTTGTGACCGTAAAGCAGTGTTCGCCGCCCGTGTAGGCATAGGCTATGTGCAGCCCGTAGCGCTTGCAGATGGAGGCCACCAGCGCCAATCCCAATCCGGTGGACTCTTCGCGGTGTCCGCCTTGGCGGAAGCGTTTGAAGAGGTCTGCTTCGTCGAAGGGGAGCGGTTCGCCGGTGTTGGCAAAGCGCAGCGACCGTGGGGTGATGCGGATGTGAATGTGTCCCTCCTTGACGTTGTGCAGATAGGCGTTCTTGAGCAGGTTGGTGACCAGCATTTCGGCCAGCGAACTGTTCATCGTGACCTTCAGCTGTCCCTGCTCTTCGAGCGTGAGCGCAATGTGCCGATGGCCGTAGATTTCGGCATATGCATCCAGATGGCTGCGCAGCAGGTCGTTGAGGCACACCTCCCCGTTTTCGGGAAATTGTCCGTTGTCGATTTTGCTGAGCAGGAGCAGGGTGCGGTTCATGCGGGTAAGCCCCTCGAGGGTCTGCAGTACACCGAGTATCTCGCCCAGTTGTCGTTCGGAGAGCTCGTTGTCGGCGGCCAGCATCTCCAGCCGGTTGCGGCAGACGGCCAGCGGGGTCTGCATCTCGTGGGAGGCGTTTCCGATAAACTGTTTCTGTTCTTCGAAGAGTTGTTCGGACCGTTCAGCCGAGCGTCGTGCCGCCTCGGTCAGTTTTCGGAATTCGGTGATGCGGGTGGGGTTTTCGAGCGGTGGATTCTCTTCGCCGATATGGTAGTTGTCGAGCCACCGCAGCAGGACATACAACGGCCGCAGACTGCGCCACAATACCCAGCCGTTAATCAGCACCACGGCCAGCAGCAGAATGGCGTACAACCACACTATCCAGGTGAAGATGGCCTCCTGGAGGTCATCTTTTTCGATAGTCGGGGTGGCTGCCGCCAGCTCGTAGTATCTGTTATGTGCATCCTGAAAGATGGTTCTCAGCACCCGCACGGGGACCTCTTCGTCCATGGCGGGGATATAGGCTTTGCTGTCGGAGTAGCGTTCGGGTTCGGCCATCTCGGCGTAGTCGGCGTCGACCTCGATAAGCGAATAGACGGTCATCGACTCATCGTCGGTGTCGGGCAGGGGCAGTCCGGCCAGCTGTCGCCGGATAAGGCGTACGGAGTACTCTTCGAGGGCATCGTCGGCCTGGTCATTGACCTCGTCCATGACGGCCACGTAGAAAAAGAAGGCCCACCCGGCCAGCAGCAGCGACAGGGCCAGTGTGATACGCAGGGTCAGACGCCAGATGAGTTTCATTCTTCTTCAGCAACAATCAGTTTATAACCGAAACCGTACACCGAACGGATTTCGACCGAAGCATCGGCCTCTTTGAGTTTTCGGCGGAGGTTTTTCATTTGGGCATAGACGAAGTCGAAGTTGTCGGCCTGGTCGATGTGGTCACCCCAGACGGCTTCGGCCAGGGTGGTTTTGCTGACCAGATGTCCCGGCCGACCCGCAAAGTAGGAGAGAATGTCGTACTCCTTGCGGCTCAGCTCCAGCTCTTTGCCCGCCACGCTCACCCGAAACTGGTCGGGGTAGATGGTCAGGTTGCCCACGTCGAGGGTGTTTTTGCCTCCGTTTTTGCGCCGGATGACGCTGCGGATGCGGGCGTGCAGTTCAGCCAGATGGAACGGTTTGGGCAGGTAGTCGTCGGCTCCCAATTCCAGTCCCGCCACTTTGTCTTCGAGCGAGTCGCGGGCCGAGAGGATGATGACGCTCTCGCTTTTGTGCATCGCTTTGAGCCGTTCGAGCAGCTGCAGCCCGCTGCCGTCCGGCAGCATGATGTCGAGCAGGATGCAGTCGTAGTCGTAGGTCGATATTTTTTCGAGGGCGCTGGTGTAATCAGCCGCGGTCTCGACAACGTATCGCTCCTGTTCGAGCGAACGGCCGATGACCTCGCGCAGGGAGTCTTCGTCTTCGACAATCAGTATTTTCATGGGAGGGAAGGAGCTTCTGAGGGGGTTATCTGACAGTTTTTCAGCAGGGTATCTGCACGAAGGTACGGATTTTTTGAGAGAAATCCGCTCCCCGTCGGTTGAAACCGCCGCAGCGTTTTCCGAAATCCGGGGAAGATACCCTGTCGAAAAAAACGTATCTTTGCTAAGATTCCAATCTTCTTCCAGGTACAGTCCCGATATGCACAAATTTGCCGTCCTGCTTAAAAAAGAGTTGCTCCAGATTTTTCGTGACCGTTTCATGTTGCGGGTGGTGCTTCTGTTGCCGGTCATTCAACTCCTGGTGTTGCCCCTGGCGGCCGACTATGATATTAAGAATTTCCGCATGGCGACCATCGACCGTGACCATTCGCCGCTCAGCCGCCGTTTGCTGACCAAACTGCAGGCGGGGGGCTACTTTTCGCTGGTGGAGGGTTCGGCCTCGTGGAGCGAGGCCGAACGGCTGATTCAACAGGGCACGGTGGATATGGTGGTGGAGGTGCCGGTCGATTTCGAACGGAATGTGGTGCTCGGGCGGAGTCCCGAGGTGTCGGTGCACGTTTCGGCCATCAACGGTCTCAGTGCGGGAGTGGCTTCGGGCTATGTGCAGTCGATTGTCGCGGATTTTGTGCAGGAGCTGGCCGATGAGCGGCTGATTTCGGTCGAGACCGACAACCGGGCGAAATTCCCGGTGCAGGTGCGGGCTGTGGCGCAGGAGTGGTACAATCCCCGCTTTGACTACAAAACGGTGATTGTGCCGGGTATTCTGGCGCTGCTGATTACGATTGCGGGGCTCTCGATGACGGCCATGAACTCCGTCAAAGAGAAGGAACGCGGCACCATCGAGCAGCTCAACGTGACCCCCATGAGCCGCACCCTTTATATGCTGGCCAAAATGACCCCCTTCCTGTTGATTAGCCTGGTGCAGTTCACCATCGGGCTGATATTGGCGCGGACGGTCTATGCCGTTCCCATCGAGGGAAGCCTGCTGACCCTCTACGGCGTCGTGGCGCTCTATCTGCTGGGGGTGCTCTGTCTGGGCTTTGTCCTCTCGAACTTCTCCGAAACCCAGGTCCAGGTGATTTTCCCCACCTTCTTCATCATGATGATTCTTATCCTGATGAGCGGCCTCTTTACCCCGATTGAAAGCATGCCCGACTGGGCGCAGCAGGTCAATGTGGTCAATCCCGTGGCCCATGTTATCGCCTCCATCAAAATGGTGCTTGTCAAGGGGAGCTCGGCGGCCGACCTTGTGCCCCATTGGGTGGGGCTGGGGGCTTTTGCCGTGGTGATGGGGGTGCTGTCGGTGGTTACCTTCCGAAAGCTGCACGCGTAAAACTCATTCGGTACAGGAAATCCTTTCGGCGCACGACGGTACGCGGGGCATTCTCTGGTCCGTTTCATTCTGTTTCTTGCCGTTTCTCCCCAAAATCGTACCTTTGCCCTACACTTTTTATCGCAGACCATCAAGATGAAACTCTGGCAGAAAAACGGTACCGATACGGCCGAAGTGGACCGCTTCACCGTGGGACGGGACCGCGAAATGGATATCTATCTGGCTCAGGCCGATGTACTGGGGTCGCTGGCGCATACCCGCATGCTCGAAACCATCGGACTGCTTACCCCCGAGGAGCTGGCCGACGTGCAGCGCGAACTCAAAGCCATCTATCGCGAGATGCAGCAGGGGACGTTCCGTATCGAAGAGGATGTCGAGGATATTCACTCCGAGGTGGAGCTGTTGCTGACCCGCCGTATCGGAGATTCGGGGAAGAAAATCCACAGCGGCCGTTCGCGCAACGACCAGGTGCTGGTCGATTTGCGCATCTACCTGCGTCGTGAGATTTACAACATTGTTACGCAGGTGCAGTGTCTGTTCCACACCCTGCAACAGCTGGCTGAACGGCACCGCGGGGTGCTGATGCCGGGCTATACCCATCTCCAAATCGCCATGCCGTCGAGTTTCGGCTTGTGGTTCGGCGCCTTTGCCGAAGGGCTGGTGGACGACCTTACGATGATGGAGGCCGCCTACCGCATCTGCAACAAAAACCCGCTGGGGTCGGCAGCCGGTTACGGCTCGTCGTTCCCGCTCAACCGCGAAATGACCACCGAACTGCTCGGTTTCGACACGCTCAGCTACAACGTGGTCTACGCCCAAATGGGGCGCGGCAAGACGGAACGGGTTCTGGCGCAGGCGATGTCGTCGCTGGCGGCCACGCTCAACAAACTGGCCACGGACAACTGCCTCTTCCTGTCGCAAAACTTTGCCTTTATCTCCTACCCGCCGGAGCTCACCACCGGGTCGAGCATCATGCCTCACAAGAAAAATCCCGACGTGTGGGAACTGATGCGCAGCAAGTGCAATCGGCTGATGGCACTGCCGAACGAAATCGCGATGATGACCACCAACCTGCCGACGGGTTATTTCCGCGACCTGCAACTGCTCAAAGAGGTGCTCTTCCCGGCCATTCAGACCCTGAAGGAGTGTCTCTCGATGGCGGATTACATGTTGCAGCATATCGAGGTGCATACCCATATTCTCGACGACCCGAAATACGACTATCTCTTCAGTGTAGAAGTAGTTAATAAGTTGGTTC
This sequence comes from Candidatus Rikenella faecigallinarum, assembly GCA_019113395.1. Lineage (GTDB taxonomy): Bacteria > Bacteroidota > Bacteroidia > Bacteroidales > Rikenellaceae > Rikenella > Rikenella faecigallinarum. Next base: position 58,679 of record DXHL01000028.1, read on the forward strand.
TGAGTGGTGTTCCGTTCCGTGAGGCTTATCGCCGGGTGGGGCTGGATATCGAAAACGGCACCTATCGCCCGAGCCGCGAGGCGCACCATACCCATGCGGGCAGCATCGGGAACCTTTGTCTCGACAAGGTGGATGCCCTGATGGCCGCCGTGCTGAAAAAGTTCGATTTCGAGCGTTTCCTGACGGCCGAAGAGGAGCTGACGCGCGGATAGGAAGCTCTCGGAGAGCGGATTGGCCGCGAAAAAATTTGGCGGAATAAAAAAGAGTATTTACCTTTGCAGTCCGTATCCGACACGGGACGGCGTTTGAGGGGGTGAGATTCTCCGGGGGAGGATAGCCTTTTGCGTCGTGCCTGCTGTACGATGGCCCTTTCGTCTATCGGTTAGGACACAAGATTTTCATTCTTGGAAGAGGGGTTCGATTCCCCTAGGGGCTACGATTAAAAACACTGAGATTTATTTAACGTAATGGCAAACCACAAGTCATCCAAAAAACGTATTCGTCAGACCGAAAGCCGTCGTCTGCACAACAAATACTACCACAAAACCGCTCGTAACGCCGTGAAAGCACTGCGCAATACGACGGACAAGGCTGCTGCCGAAGCGCTGCTGCCCAAAGTGACGGCTATGCTCGACAAACTGGCTAAAAAGAACATCATTCACATCAACAAGGCCGCTAACCTGAAGAGCGCGCTGCAGTTGAAAGTGAACGCATTGTAGTACGGCCTGTGGGGGGGAGAAGCCGTGGGCGGCATACTCTCATCCGTGTATGGTACTGCAACGAAAGAACAGGTAAACCGTCGGCAGCGTTGATAACGTTTGTAGGCGGTTTTCTTGAGCCCGGATGGCGGAATTGGTAGACGCGTTGGTCTCAAACACCAATGGAGTAATCCGTGCCGGTTCGATCCCGGCTCCGGGTACAACGAGGCAAGATAACTTACTGGTTGTCTTGCCTTTTTTGTTTTTGTTGTGGCTGGGTTTGTGGCTTCTTGCAACTTGATTGTGCAGTTTGAAGCTTAAATAATGAAGAGCCACCCGAGATGGATGGCTCTTGGGGGTAATTCTAACCGCTATTCTCGGTGAGTGCTATTGGGCATTGTCTGTTGTTCCGTGTGTCTCTCGTTCGAACAGACTCCAAGGTTGGATGATGAATCCTGTGGCTGTTGCCGGGCTCACGTGTCGCAAACCACTACGACACGCGTTGGCCTATGACTCTTTGTACGCGGTCGGTGAGCAGCCGACACTCCGTTTGAAGTATACTCCGAAAAAAGACTGATTGGCAAAATTCAACAGGTCCGATACCTGCTGAACCGTATACTGGCCGCTCTTCAACAGCGCCTTGGCCTCCAAAATGACATAATCGCGTATCCAATCGCCCGCGTAACGGCCGCTCACGGCCAAAATGACCTGAGAAAGGTATTTCGGAGTCAGACACAACCGGTCGGCATAAAAGTGTATGCTTCGTTCTGTGGTGTAGTGCTGGCGCAACTCTTCGAGAAAACGGTCGAATATCTGTTTCTTGCGCGAGCCCTGTCGAGTCTCCTGTTCCTGAACATAAGGAGCCATCAGTTGGCATATCTCACCATAGAGCACCTGCATGTATCCCTTCAGTACGAGGTGCTTGAACCGAAAATCGGCTTGTCGGAGTTTGTCGCGCAGGGTCCGGCAGATGGACAGAATCTGGGAGGTTTGGGCGTCGGTCAGTTCGAGCGGCCTTTGCCGGGCGAGAAACTTACGGATGATAAGGGCTGCTTCGGAGTTCTCTTCCGTGAAAATATAGTTGCTCGACACGGCGATGAGGACTATCCGGCAGTCGGGTGAAATCTCGAGACATTGGCCGATGGAACCCGGGGTGACAATCTGCAGTGAATTATGGTGCAGTTCGTATTCATTGAAGTTCAGTCTGACGCGCATTCTGCCGCCCAGGCACAGCTGAAGCATCGAAAACTGGATTTTGAAGGGGTAGGGTGACGTGAGAAAGTGACGCATCGTCGGGTCCTGGTTCAAATCGCGCATGGGCGTTCCATCGTCGAGGTCGCCGGCAAGAATAAACTGATTGTCGAAAATGCAGGCCTGTTCGTCGAAGGGAATGGTTGTCAGGTTGAGCGCATTGAAGGGGTGATTATCGACCATGGCGGATTTACCTTTTTTGCGACAAATGTACAAATTCAAACAATGAACAGGCATTTTTTCTTCTTGAAAGGTAGTTTTTGTCATCCTTTTGAACAATAGTCTCCCAGCATGCGACAGAGGGCCTCACCGAAAAATCGGGAACTTTGTCGCCGTGGAAATCAAAAATCAGCAAGCATGATGAAGACAATAGACAGATGGTGGATTCCTCTGGCCGCTCTCGTGCTGAGCGGTTGCTCCGGCGAACGGTCCGAGTCTCCGTATGTGCCGAGCGTTTGCCTGACGCAGCCTGTGGCGCTGGGGGATGAAACGACTCGTACCTATTCAGGTGTGGTCAGCGCCGCCCACGAAGTGAATCTGGGTTTCAAGACCGCCGGCCAGTTGGCGCGTATCCATGTCACAGAGGGTGACTACGTCCGCCGGGGACAGCTGCTGGCCGAACTGGACGATGCCGATTACCGGCTGGCTGTCGAAGCCTTGCAAATACAGTATGACCAGCTTCAGGATGAGGTGGAGCGCACGAAGCGCCTTTTTGAGCAACGGAGCGTCTCGGCCAACGACTATGAAAAGGCACAGGCCGGGCTGCGGCAGTTGGGGGTGCAGTTGCAGGTCAATCGCAACAAACTCGACTATACGAAACTCTATGCCCCGACCGACGGCTATGTGCAGCAGGTCAATTTTTCGCCGGCCGAGATGGTAAACACCGGGACCGCGCTTCTTTCGCTGCTCGATGTTTCGAGGATGGAGGTCGAGGTCGATATCCCGGCAGGCGAATACCTGCAGCGTGACCGTTTCACCCATTTTACCTGTCGGGCCGCAGGCGTCGAGGGCGAGGTGCCGATGCGCCTTTCGGGTATCCTGCCCAAGGCTGACGGCAACCAACTCTACCACCTGACCCTTGCTTTTGCGGCCCAACTCGACCGCCAGCTGACAGCCGGGATGAACGTGGAGGTGCGGATTACCTCGACCGACACGGTGAGCCGCCGAAGGCTGGCCATTCCGCTCAAAGCCCTCTTTCTCGCGGGCGACGTCCCCTGCGTGTGGGTCTTGGGTGCCGACTCGACGGTTCATCGTCGGGCTGTCGTGCTCGACAACACTGATGCCCGGGGACGGGCGGTGGTCATCGACGGGTTGAACGCAGAGGAACAGATTGTGCGGGCCGGAGTCTCGGCCCTCGATGAGGGAATGAAGGTGCGCGTAGTGGCTGAACCCAGTCAAACCAATGTGGGAGGATTGCTGTGATGAAAATGAAGGTGACCGAATTTTTCATGCGGCGACCGGTGCTTTTCTGGTCGATGATGGGGGCTATCCTGATAGCAGGTGTGCTGTCGTTCCTCTACATGCCCAAACTGGAGGACCCGGCCGTCTCGGTCAAACAGGCCATGGTCGTAGTACCCTACCCCGGAGCCAGCGCCCACGAGGTGGAATTGAAAGTGGCCCAGCTGATGGAGGATGAACTGCGGGCCCTGCCCAATGTCAAGAAGGTCAGGAGCGAGTGCAGTAACGGTGCGGCCATGCTGACCGTGGAGTTTCAGATGACGGTACTGAATCGCGACCTGGAGCAGCACTTCGACTTGCTGCGGCGAAAGGTCAATGATGTGGCGTCACGGTTGCCTCAGGGGTGTTATACGCCGGTGGTGATTGACGACATGATGGATGTCTATGGCATCTTCTACGCCTTGACGGCCGACGGGTATGACTATCCCGAAATGTACCGTTATGCCAAGTACCTGCGTCGCGAACTGCTCGACGTGAAGGGCGTGAAGCGCATTCTTATCGCCGGGAACCGCGATGAGGTGATAAACATTATCCTCTCGAAAGAGCAGATTGCCCGCAACGGCGTGATACCGACCCAGATTACCATGGCCCTGCAGCAGGCCGGCAAAACGGTCGATGCGGGGAAATATCCGAGTGACGGGGAGCGTATTGCCATCTATGTCGATTCGGCGATTGACGACCCCGAGGAGATACGCAACCTGGAGTTCCGTACCCTGAACGGTCGGCAGCTGCGCATTGGGGATGTGGCCCGGGTCGAACGAGGCTTCGCGACACCGCAGCGTAACGGTTTCTTTGTCGATGGCCGTCCGGCCCTGGCACTCTGCATCGCCATGGAGTCTTCGGCCATCGTGCCCGACGTGGGGAAGGCGGTCGATGCCCGGCTGGCCGAAGCGATGCAACAGCTCCCGGCAGGGTTCCGCATGGAGAAGATTTTTTTTCAACCCGACAAGGTCGAGGGGGCCATCTCGTCGTTCATGTGGAACCTCCTGGAGTCGGTTCTTATCGTCATTCTGGTGCTCGTCTTCACGATGGGATTCCGAAGCGGCTTGATTATCGGCTTTGGCCTCGTGCTGACGGTGGCCGTCTCGTTCCCCATTCTGCTGGTGTGCGGCACCACGCTCCAACGTATCTCGCTCGGCGCCTTTATCGTGGCCATGGGGATGCTGGTCGATAACGCCGTGGTGATTATGGACGGTATCCTCATCGACAAAAAACGGGGACTCACTCCGAAAACCTATCTCTATCGCATCGGTCGGAATACGGCACTGCCGCTTCTGGGAGCTACCGTGATTGCCGCTTCGACCTTCCTCGGTATATATCTCTCGCCCGACTCGGCGGGAGAATACGCCGGCGACCTCTTTTTGGTGTTGTGTGTCAGCCTGCTGGCCAGCTGGGTCCTGGCACTCGTGCAGGTGCCCGTCTGCGCCAAATCATGGCTGCCGAGCCGTGAAAAAATGCGAGACGACAAACCGACCGTCATGAACTCTGCGGTGCACCGTTTTGTCCGCCGTGCCATCGCTTTCCTCATTGGGCACAAGCGGGCGACGATTGTGGTCGCTTTCGGCGTGCTCGCACTCTCCTTCTTCGGGCTGACACGGGTCAAAAACCTCTTTTTCCCCGACTTCGATTACAAACAGTTCGTTGTCGAGTGTTTCTTCCCCGCGGCCACGGATGCCGACCGGGTGAGGGACCGAATGCTCGCCATGAGCGACAGCATACGGCAAAATCCCGCTGTCGAACGGGTCGCCGTCAGCCAGGGCAGTGCACCGGCTCACTATTGCCTGGTACGCCCGATGACCGCCGGAGGGGACTGCTACGGAGAACTGATTGTAGACTGTCCCGATTACCAAACCGTGCTCGAGGTGATTCCCTCCATCCGCCGACAACTGCGTGAAAACTTCCCCGAGGCATACATCCGTATCCGAAAATATAACTTCTCGATATCGACCTCCCATACGGTCGAGGTGGAGTTTGCGGGTCCCGACCCGATGGTGCTGCGCGAACTGAGTGCCCAAGCCGAGGCGGTGATGCGCCGTTGTCCCTACGTGGATGCCTACTCCGTACAGAACAACTGGAAACCGAAAGGAAAAGCGCTTGTGGCGGAATTCAACCAACAGGATGCCCTGCGCGCCGGCATCGAACGGGGGGATGTGGCCAATGCCCTGTTGGCGGCTACGGACGGAATGCCGGTCGGCGTGCTGAACGACCAGGAACGGATGGTCACGTTGAAACTCCAGGTGCGTAACGCCGATAGCAGCCGGATTACCAATTTGGCCGAAATCCCCGTCTGGAGCATGATGAACCTGCGGATGACGGACGACGAACTGCAAGGGGCACTGACCGGCAGCAAGGGAATGAGCGAGTTGCAGGACCGTATGTCCCGTGCCATGCCGCTGGGCAATGCCGTTCGCGACATTCGCCTCGACTGGGACGAAGACATGGTCCTGCGGATGAACGGTCGTCGCGTTATCGAGGCGGAGTGTGACCCGAATCCCGACTGCGAGGAGGCGACACCGGCCCTGGTCGTGGCCTCCATACGTCCCGAAATCGAGGCTATCCCCCTGCCCGAAGGCTACACGATGCGTTGGGTCGGAGAAGGGGAACTGCAGGATGAAGCCATAAACAACCTGATGAAGTATATGCCGCTGACGATATTCCTGATTTTGGCCATTCTGCTGCTGCTGTTCAACAGTTGGCGCAAGGTGCTGCTCATTCTGTTGTGCTTCCCGTTCGTCTTCTGCGGCATCACCCCTGCGCTGCTCCTGACCGGACAACCCCTCACCTTCATGGCCATCATCGGCATGATGGGGCTTATCGGCATGATGGTCAAAAATGCCATCGTCCTGGTCGATGAAATCAACCGCCTCCAGACCGAAGACCACCAGTTGCCCTATACGGCCGTTATCGAGGCAACGGTATCGCGTGTACGACCCGTATTGATGGCCTCCCTGACCACCATCGTCGGGATGATTCCGCTGGTCGGCGACCCGATGTACGGGTCGATGGCTCTGACCATCATGGGGGGGCTGACGGTCGGCACGATTATCACGCTTATCCTGCTCCCGACCTTCTATGCGGCGATGTTCCGGATTCACAAACCTCAAAATGCTTAACGGACTATGAATATTCAGAATATATGTGCAGTGTTCGGTACCGTGATGCTGACGGTGACTGCCGGCAGGACCCAACAGCCCTTAAGGTTGTCGCTGGCCGAGTGTCGCGAACGGGCGCTGGCCCACAGCGAAGCACTCCTGCAGGCCGATAACCGGCTGGAACAGGCGCGACTCGACCGACAGTTAGCCGCAACGGCTGCCCTGCCCAATATTGCGGGCTCCATAACCGGAGCCTATGTCCTGCCCGATATGGACATGATGGGGATGGAGTTGCGCATGCGGGGTACCTATATGGCCGGTCTCTCCCTCACCCAGCCGATTTATGCCGGGGGAAAAATATCGGCCGCCCGACGCATGGCCCGCATTGGCGAGGAGGTAGCCGGCGAACAGCAGCGCATGACCCGTATGGATGTGCTGGTGGAGGCTGACAATGCCTATTGGACCTTAGTGGCGGTCAATGGCAAGGTGCGTATGCTCGAAAGTTATGCTGCGCAGATGGATACGCTGTACAGTCAGGTTTCGGGGGCAGTTGAGGCCGGCATGACGTTGGAAAATGACCGTCTGCGCGTAGCCGCAAAACGCAGCGAAATCCGCTACCAGCTGGATAAGGCGCGCAATGGAGCTGACCTGTGTCGGATGTCGTTGTGTCGGATAATCGGGGTGGGTAGTGAGGTACGGCCGGTGCCGACGGATACGCTTTTCCACCTTTCGGCACCCGGGCAGTTGAATGCAACCCTGGAAACACGGCCCGAGTTGCGGCTGCTCGAACAGCAGGTGGCTCTCGGCGAGCAGAAGATTCGCGATGTACGCTCGGCAATGCTCCCGACGGCGGGGTTGTCGCTGGGATATACCTACTATGGCAACATCAAACTCCAGAGCATGGTGGATGCCGGGAACGGGGTCTTCGTTCCGTATTCTCAGGAGTTTCGTGACGGTCTGGGGCTGGCTGTCGTGGCGGTGAAGGTCCCTGTGTTTCATTGGGGCGAGGGACGAAAACAGGTGCGCAAGGCGCGTTACGAGTTGCAGAATGCGCAACTCGACCTGCAGAAGAATACACGGCTGATGTCGCTCGAGGTCGAGCAGGCTATCCGCAATGTGGAGGACGGGTATCGGCTGATTCAGACGGCTGAACTGGGTTTGCGGCAGGCCGAGGAGAATCTGCGGGTGATGGATAACCGTCATGCGGCGCAGATGGCTCCGTTGACCGACCTGCTGGATGCCCAGGCGCAGTGGCAGCAGGCCGCGAGCAACCTGATTGAGGCTCAAACCCAGTATCGTATCTATAAGACGGCCTATTGGAGAAGCATAGGGCAGCTGGAGTAACGGGTTGTGAGAGGAGTGTGGAGGAGGTCGGACAGAGGGACGGGGGAAGACCCTCGCCAGGTTATGTCCGTTCCCGAATGTAAAAAGGGTTGTTATCTCCGTAATCGGGGTATTGTCATCGGGGAGGAGCCGAGATAATTTTGTATCGGTTAAAACCACTTGATTGTATGAAAGTACGCTTTTTTATGATGGGTTTGTTGTTGGCCGGCGCGCTGAGCGCCTCCGCACAACCCGATTCAACCCCGAATAGACAAACCATGGAAACACTCTCTTTGACTCAGGAGTGGGACAAAACGTTCCCCAAAAGTGACCGTGTGGAACACACCAAAGTGACCTTCCACAATCGGTATGGCATTACGCTGGCGGCTGACCTTTACAAACCGCTCGATGCAAAAGGCAAACTTCCGGCAGTGGCGGTCAGCGGCCCTTATGGCGCCGTGAAGGAGCAGGTCTCTGGGCTCTATGCTCAGACTCTGGCCGAACGCGGTTTTCTGACCCTGGCATTCGACCCGTCGTACTACGGCGAGAGCGGCGGAACGCCGCGTTACCTCACCTCGCCTGAAATCAGTACGGACGATTTCAGTGCGGCGGTGGACTATCTGCTGACCCGCGAGGATGTCGATTCGGCACACATCGGTATTATCGGTATTTGCGGCTGGGGCGGTTTTGCGCTGAATGCGGCGGCCAACGACCCGCGGATAGGGGCTACCGTGACCTCGACCATGTACGACATGAGTCGCGTGAATGCCAACGGCTATTATGATGCGATGTCTGCCGACGACCGTTATGAGTTGCGGCGGCAGCTCAACGAACGACGGACTGCGGAATATCGCAGTGGCGTGTACGAGCGCGATGGCGGGGTGGTAGACCCGCTGCCCGATGATGCACCGCTCTTTGTCAAGCAGTATCACGATTATTACAAGACCCCGCGCGGTTATCACCGCCGCTCGCCGAACTCCAACGAAGGGCTCAATAAACTCAATTCGTTGGCCTTTATGAATATGCCTATCCTGAGCTACATCAGCGAGATTCGCACTCCGGTGCTGATGATTCACGGAGCCGAGGCCCATTCGCGCTACTTCTCGGAGGATGCCTATAAACGGCTTCAGGGTGACAACAAGCGGTTGATGATAATTCCCGGGGCTTGTCACGTCGATTTGTACGACAATCTGAAGGTGATTCCGTTTGACGAGATAGACCGTTTTCTGCAGGAGGCTTTTGAAGGGCAGCAGTAGGAGCTGTAGATATCGCTTGGCGTTTGAGCATGTATTGGGTCCTCTACCCTCAATTGGGTAGAGGACCCAATGCGTATTTGGGGTATTTATCTCTCTGCTTCGACGGCAAAAAAACTCGTTCTGCCCATGAAAAACGGCTGTTGGTCGATTTTGTTCGATATTTTTCTCTCCGTCGCCTTACCTTCACAACGTAACCTTTAAAAATAAGAACCGATGAAAACAAAACAAATGGTACGGTGGATGGTGGCAGCATGTTTTGCGGGCCTTTTCCAATGGACACAGGCACAGCCTGGCGGAGGTTTTGATGGAGGATTCGGTGCATCTCGTCCGCCTTTCGGCGAACGTCCCCATTGGCAAACCACTGAAAAATCTGACAATCAAGAGGCTGCTAAACGAATGACCGAGCAGATGCAGAAAGCCCTGCAATTGACAGACAAACAGTATAAGAAAATTTACAAGTTGAACTTGCGGTGGTTGGATGCTCGTACCGAAGCGATGCCGGAGCGGGAAGCGGGTGGGAGGCCGGCGGGTCCGGGTCGTCCTGCAGGAGCGGGACGACCGGATGGTGCTCCGATGGGTGAGCGGCCCACCTTGCCGCAGGGTGTCGAACGGCCTCAACGACCCGATACTGCAGCGCAGCAGCCGAAACTTTCGGAGGCTTCCGAACAGGAGTGGAACAAACGAAACAAGAAACTGCAAAAGATATTGACGGCCGAACAGTATAGCCGTTGGATGCAGATGGAGCGGGAACAGCGCGGGCGGGCACATCGTCAGCGGACGGAGGAACGGTTCCGTCGTCCGCAGATAGAAGTGCCGACGGAACAGTAACGGTGTTATGGGGTATGCCCCGTGTATGGTTCTGTGTATGCTGAGCTCCGAGATGGATTCCCTACTCATCCTGTTTTGACCGTTGCTTTCCTTCCCTGTCCTCATTGGCGACGGTCGATGTTTCGGAGCTCTTGATACGGCATTGGCCCTTTTATCCCTGAATGGGATAAAAGGGCCAATGTGATTTTACGGCAGAACGGTACAGGTTATTGCCCTGTGACCAATCGGTAACGGGAGAGTTTCACCCGATAATCGGCCGTGGCATCGGTCAGCTGGTCGCGGCTCTGTTGCAGCAGGGTCTGAGCTTCCAGTAAATCCGATAACGCGACGGTTCCTGCTCGATAATAATCTTCATTCATCCGCAGGTTTTCCGTGGCCGAGGCGATGGATTTCTGCGCCAACAGAATCTGTTCGTAGGCCTCACACGCCTCGTGCCAGCACTGCGTAATCTCTACTTCCATCATCTCCACGGCCTGACGGCGTTCATTTTCGGCCTGGCGCTGCTTGAGCTGTTCGCGCTTCACGGCATGCGAGCCCCCCCACCAACTCGTTATCGGCACCGAAACACTCGCAAAGACCATTCCGAAATCGTTGTCCTGTCCCGTCAGGTCGTGGTAGAGGTAACCGGCTCCCACGCCGATGGTCGGCATGTTCTTGCCGCGGGTCATCCGTATCTGTTGTTTGGCAGCCTCGAGATTTTTGCCGAGCAGCTGCGCCTCGGGGCGGCGTTCGGCAGCCTCCAGCGCATCGGTATACCACCCTTCGGGCGGTGTCGGGAGCGTATCGCCCGGAGAGGCAATGTCAAAGGGCTCTCCCTGCGGTACTCCTACGTATTGCGCCAACAACAGACGGTAGACCGTGATGCCGTTTTCGACCTTGAGCCGTGAACTGGCCACCTCCTGCTGTTTGAGCTCCACGCGCAACAAATCGTTGCGCGTGGAGATGCCGGCCCGAATGGCCGTCTCCACATCGCTCCGGATGCGGGCAAGCTGTTGTTCCACTACATCGAGCGTTTGCAGTTTTCCACGCAGAGCCACCAGTTGCCAATAGTATTTCTGGACCGTTTCGCGCACGTCACGCTCCGAAACGGCCACCTTCAGTCCGCCGGCCTCTTCGCCGATGCGGGCCAGACGGTTGCCGGCGGCTACCTGCCGCCCCGCAAAAAGCGGCTGTACGGCCGTCACACCCCCCATCAGGCCGTGTTTCATCATCCCCATCGACATCGGCGGCAACGACAAACCCGGTATCGGCAGGTTGATGGGCACCGAGAGTTTCATCACCTCGTCGCTGGCATAAAAGGCCATTCCGCCGGCAGCAACCGTCGGAAAAAAGTTCGTGAAGGCTTCGCGACGGGTCTCGGTCGAGATTTGTGCATCGAGGCGGCTGTTCTGCAGCGTGCGATTGTTTTCCAGTGCCAGGGTGGTGCACTCTTCGAGGGTATAGGACTGGGCGCGGGTTGCGGCCGTGCTGCCCAGCACGGCCGCAACGATAAGCAGCAGACTACGCTTCATAGGGTTTCTGTTTGAGCTTGACATTTCCAAAAATTTTCCAGTAGGTGACCGGAAGTACCGTGACCACCAGTATCATCGACACCACCGTACCCACACAGATGACAATCCCCATGGGGGTCCAGAGCGAACTTTGGCTGATAATCATCGGAATGACACCGACTGCCGTGGTGGCCGAGGTGAGGAAGATGGGAAGCATGCGTCGTTTGCCGGCGTCGTAGGCGGCATCACGGGCCGGGACATGGCGTTTGACGCGGAGGTCTTCGGCGTGTTGGAACATGATGATGGCGTTGCGCACGATAATCCCCATCAGGCTGATAAGACCCAGGACGCAGGTCAAGCCGAATTCCGTGCCGGTCATCCACAGGCCGAGGGCTGCGCCCAGCAGACACAGCGAAATGGAACCCAGTGCCACGACCGAGAGGCTGACCTTCTTGAAGTTGATGAGCAGGAAAAGGAAGATGATGAAGGCGGCAGCTGTCACCCCGCTGATGATGGGGCCCGTGATTTCGGCATCGCTCTCGACGGCTCCACCGTACTCCATTTCGACCCCTTCGGGGAGGCTTTGGGCTTCGGCCAGCGCCTGTACCTTTTTGAAGGCTTCCCCTTCGTTGTGGCCCCGCTTGACGTCGGCCATGACGCTCAGCGTACGGACTCCGTTTCGGCGGACGATTTGTCCCTCGTTCCAGGAGGGGCTGACGGTGGCCACCTGGCGCAGCGGTACCGAGACGCCCGGAATGGCCGTGGCAATGTATTGGTCGCCGATGCGGTCGAGGGTTTGGGTGGTGTCGGGGCTGTCGGCCTTGAGCACCACCGACAGCGGGTAGTCGCCTTCCCAGAGCGTTCCGGCCGGGAAACCCGAGTAGCAGGCGGCTAATTCGGTCTGAGCCGTCATGCGGTTAATCCCCAGCCGTGCCGACTCCACCGGGTCGAGACGCACCTCGACACCGGACAACGGCTCTTCGTAGTTGGTGTGGACCCATACCAATTCGTCGATTTGCCGCATGCCCTGCATTAGGGTGTCGGCAGCGCGCTTCAGCGATGCAATGTCATCTCCGCGAAAACGAACCTCGATGGGGGTGGTGAGGTTCTGGTAGTCGAGCTGTTTGAACTTCACATAGGCATCGGGGAAACGGTCGGCCCACGCATTGGCATACTCGTCGAGCAGCGAACGGGTGGCATCGACCGACTGCGTGTTTACGATAAACTGCGCGTAGTGTTTCGACGGCAGGTTCGGGGCGTAGGTGGCCTGAAAGCGTGGCGAGGCAGTCCCGATAAACTGGGTGACCGATTTCACCCGTTCATCGGCAGCGAGCACGCGGTAGACGCTGTCGGCCACCGCTTCGGTGCGTTCGAGGGCGGTCCCCTGCGGCAGGAAGATTTCAACGGCCAGCTGGTCGCGGTCGGCGAAGGGCATCATCCGCACCTTCAGACCCAGCATAATCACTCCGGCCAATACCACGGTCATTACTCCCCCGAAGATGGTCAATTTGGGCCAGCGGAAGGTCCAGTCCAGCAGATGACCGTACCACCGTTGCACGGTGTCGAGCATTGAGCCGTGGGATTTTTTGCCGTTTTCTTTTTTGTGTTGCAGGAGTCCCTTCTTAATCAGGACATACTCCAGAAACGGAATAAATATCATGGCCAGCACCAGGGAGGTCATCAGCGAGATGGTGATGGTCCACGGAAAGTCTTTCAGGAAGTCGAGGAACTCGCCGTGCATGGTCACCAGCAGCGGGAAGAAGATGATGCAGATGCAGAGCGTAGCCAGGAAAATCGACCCGAAGTAGTTTTTGGCGCTCGCGACGGCCGCATGCCAGCGCGACATGCCCTTGTCGAGGTTTTCGAGGTAGGCATCGACCACGATTATCGAGTTGTCTACAATCATCCCGAGCACCACGATAAGGGCGGCGAGGGTCACCGTATTCAGCGGAATGCCGGTGATGAACATGATGCCGATGGCGATAAAGATGCTGATGGGGATGGAGGTGGCCGCCACGATGGCCGACCGGAACGGAAAGAGTACCATCATCACGGCAATCACCACGACGATGGAGACCAGCAGGTCGCGCACGAACGACGTAACCGAGTCGTCCACTACCTTGGGTTGGTCGGCGATGCGTTCGATTTGTACATCGTCGGGCAGCGTGGACTGGAACTCGGCCAGCACACGGTCAACCTCCTTGCCGTATTCAACGATGTTGTTCCCCTCGCGCATCTCCATGGAGAGTATCACCGCCTTATGTCCGTTGTTGGTCACATAGCTGTCGGGGGTGTCGTATTCCCGCACGATGCGGGCCACGTCTCCCAGGCGAATCACGTTGCCGTGCGGGTCGCTGTAGACGATTTGTTCGGCAATCTCGTATTCCGAGTCGTAGGTCGCGGCAAAGTGAATGGGCAGCTCCTGTCCGTTGGTTTCGATGGTTCCGGCGGTGGTGGTGAAGCCCTGAGCGAAGAGACGCATCATCAGTGCCCGCTGGTCGAGGCCGTACACGGCCAGTTTGTCGGGGTCGAAGTAGACGGTTATCTGCTCCTGCTGCACGCCGTAGCGACGCAGGTTCGAGACCGATTCGATGCGCCGCAGACGACCCTCCAGGTCATCGAGGTAGTGTTCGAGTTCGCGGTAGGTCTTGCTCTCGGACTGCAGCGAGATGAGCAGGGCCGAGGTGTCCCCGAAGTCGTCGTTCACCACCAGCGCCAACACACCCGAAGGCAGCTGCAGCTTGAAGTCGGCCACACCGTGTTTGATTTTGGACCATACCTCGTCCTTGTTGTGGACGTCGTCGTTGAGTTCCACCATCATATACACCATGCCGTCCTGCGATTGGGTGTAGGTCTTGGCCTTGTTCACCTCTTTGTAGGTGAAAAGGAAACGTTCGAGGGGTTTGGCGAGCTGCTCTTCGACCTCCTCGGAGGTTGCGCCCGGATAGACCCCCACAATCAGCCCCTGACGGATGGTGAAGGGCGGAAATTCCTGTTTGGGCATCACGGTCAGCCCATAAATGCCCAGAATGACCAGCAGCCCTACCACCAGCAGCATGATGCGGTGGTAGCGCATGGCCGATTCGATGAAGCCGATTCGTCTCATAATACCTCTACTTTCATTCCGTCACTGATTTTCTGGGTCCCGTCGGTTACCACGCGGTCGCCGGGGGTCAGTCCGCGGGTGATAACCACTCCGTCGCGGGTGAGTTTGCCGACCGTCACGGGCACCCGCACGGCACGTCCCTGCTGTACGCACCACACGAAACGTTCGCCGCGGCCGGTCACCTGCACGGCACGGTTGGGCAGCACCACGGCCTGTGCCGTGGTGTCGCCCTGCAGGGTCACCCGACACACCATGCCCGGCATCAGTCTCCCGTCGCTGTTCGAGAGCGGGATGCGCACCTCGTAGGTGTGGGAGACGGGATTGGCCGAGGCTCCTTTTTCGGCCACCTCACCCCGGTATTCGCGGTCGTTGAGAGCCGCTACCGTAATCCGGGCCGGACAACCCGGGGCGATGGTCGCGATTTCGTTCTCCGGAACCGGTATCTTCACCTTCACACGGTCGGTTTTTAACAGCATGCAGACGGTCTGTCCCGGCAGGACATTTTCGCCCGCTTCGACCGACTGACGGCCAATCACGCCGCTGAAGGGAGCAGTCAGCCGGGCATCGTCGAGGTTCTTGCGTGCCACCTCTTCCATGGCCCGCGCCTGTTCCAGCTTGGTCTGGGCTTCGACATACTGTATCTCGGGGAGGCTCCCGTTGTCGTAGAGTTGTTGGAGGCGTTGCATGGCATCCTCGGCCTGTTCCAGCGAGGCTTTGGCCCCGTTGTGCACACTCTGCAGGTTGCGGCGGTCGAGTTGTGCGACGAGCGTTCCGGCCGTAACGCGCTCACCCTCGCCGACACTCACCGACGATACCGTCCCCTGAACCGGGAAACTCAACGCCGTGGCCGACTCCTCCTCTATCAGTCCCACATAGTCGCGACCGCTGCCGACGGTGCGGTCTTCGGCCACTGTCACGGTACGAACACCGACGGTTCGTTCCTGTTGTCTCTGCGGCGCCTGTGAGCATCCTGTGCCGAGCAGAATGCCCGCTGTCATCAGCCACAGAGCTATCCTTTGGTTATTCATGGCTTTTCTCCTCTCTTTTGTATTGGATTTCATGATACAAAGTTGCAGGAATTGGGTGCGGGGTTAAAGTACTGAACTCCGCCATAGATGTCCTGAAGGTCGGATTTTTGGGTATTTCGTATCAATATATACAATGAAACGCTAATTTTAGGCCTGTAATCAGGAGATTTAGAACAATGGATGAACTCAACAGTATTACGCTGGAACAGCTCAGAGAGGTTCTGGGCTATCAGGATGGCGGCGATGGCAATCTGATGGTGCTTTCTGCCGACAAAACGACCACTACCGGTATCTTCCGTTATCCGTGTCGGCTGGATGCGGTGGTAATGGTCTTGTGTACGGAGGGAAAGGCGAAAGCCATGATAAACCTCAAGGAGTATGAAGTGGAACCTAATGTGCTGGCGGTCAATCTGCCCGAGAATATTACGCAGGTTGTATGGCTCAGTGACGATTTCCGCGGGCAGATTATTGTCGTCTCGCTGGAGTTTCTGCGGAGTGTACACATCGACCTGAAAAATGCCATATCGCTCTATATGTATATCAAAGACCATCCTCTGTGTCGGCTTGATGAAGCGACGATGAATCTGCTGACCCGTTTCCACCGCCTGATTCAGGACAGTGTCGAGGAAAATTCGGCGCCCTGGGCGGGTTCCATGCACCAGGAGGTGGTCAATGGGTTGGTGGGGGCCTATATGTACCGTTGTTGTGAACTGCTGAACAACATCCCCCTGGAAGATACGCGTACCGTGAAGAGCCGACGGGAGATCCTGTTCCGCCAGTTTATCGACCTGCTGAACCAGCACCACAACGAAGAGCGCAGCGTAGGGTTCTATGCCGACAAGATGCACATTACGCCGAAGTACATGTCGTCGCTGATGAAGGAGATGACCGGGCGCACGGCTGCCGAGTGGATTGACGAGTATGTGATACTGGAGGCGAAGACGCTGTTGAAGTATTCGGGGCTCAGTATTCAGGAGGTGGCCTATCGGTTGAATTTCTCGACGCAGTCGTTTTTCGGCAAGTATTTTCGGCAGCATACGGGGATGTCGCCCGGACAGTACAAAATGAAGTAGCGGCACGAACATCCCCTCGGGATGTTCGTGCCGCTGCTTGTTTCCGTCGAGGGGGCCGGGCCCCTATCGGGCGACCTCGACCAGTTTGAAGACCTTGTCGCCGCGGTGGACCACTTCGGGGGTCTTGACCGAACATTTGACCCCTTGCGGAGCCAGCTCGGTGGGTTTGAGGTCCACGCGAATCTCGTCGGGGGTGAACTCCAGTGCGCCGGTGGTAGCTCCCAGAAAGAGCAGTTTCTCGCCCAAGGCCAGCGGCACCGCTTCGACCGAGATTTCGGCCACCCCGATGCGGGCAAAATAGTTGGTCACCTTGCCAATCATCACCTTTTTGACCGTGGCGGCCGAGCCGTAGTGTTCGGACCATTCGCCGAGGCGTTGTCCGAGGTAGTATCCGTCCCAGAAGTCGCGGTTGAAGACCGTGCGCAGCCGCTCTTTCAGCTCAGCGGCCAGTTCGCGGGTGAAGCGCCCTTCGGCCACGGCGCGTACCCCCTCCTTGTAGCATTCGCACACCCGACGCACATATTCGCCCGAGCGGGCGCGGCCTTCGATTTTCAGGACGCGCACGCCGGCTTCGAGCATCTTGTCCAGAAATTCGATGGTGCAGAGGTCCTTGGGCGACATGATGTGTTCGTTTTCGACCACGAGCTGCCGTCCCGTTTCGACATCCTCGACACGGTACGAGCGGCGGCACAGCTGGCGGCATTCGCCGCGATTGGCCGATTTCCAGGCTTCGTGGAGGCTCAGGTAGCATTTGCCGGAGGTGGCCATGCAGAGCGCCCCGTGGGCAAACATTTCGATGCGCACCTGTTCGCCGCGCGGCCCCCGAATGTCCCGTTCCCGGATTTGGTCGTAGATGTATCGTACTTTGTCGAGGGTCAGTTCCCGGGCCAGCACCACCACATTGGCATACCGGGCGTAGAAGGCCAGCGCTTCGGTGTTGCTGATGTTGAGCTGGGTCGAGATGTGCACCTCGACACCCTGTTCGCGGGCATAGTTCATGGCGGCCTGGTCGGCGATAATCACGGCATCGATGCCTTCGGCTTTGGCGCGGTCGATGACCTGCCGCATGTAGGGGATATCTTCGTCGAAGAGGACGGTGTTGAGGGTCAGGTAGGTTTTGATGCGGTGTTCGCGGCAGGTGGCGACAATGCGGGCAAGGTCGTCGAGCGTGAAATTGACACTCGACCCCGAACGCATATTGAGCCCCTGCACGCCGAAATAGACGGAGTCGGCCCCTCCCTGGATGGCTCCCTGCAGGGATTCCCACGACCCGACGGGGCACATCACTTCGACCTGGTTGGCTGTTATCATGCGTGACAATCTTTCAAAAAGGGGGTTGCTGCCGAGCCGTGTAGGGCTTTCGGCTCGAAAAAAGAAGGAGCGGGAGGTGTACAAACCTCCCGCTTTCGAGCGTACGCACCTTCGGCGGTGCGTACCGGAGCGTTGTTTACAAGTCTATCATCTCGACGCGCCGTTCGTGGCGTCCGCCTTCGAATTCGGCTTCGAAAAAGGCATCGAGAATGGCGGCTGCCTGCTCTTCGGTGATGAAGCGCGCAGGGAGCGAGCACACGTTGGCGTTGTTGTGCTGCCGTGCCAGTGCGGCAATCTCGGGACACCAGCAGACTGCAGCCCGTACATGGGGGTGTTTGTTGAGTGCCATACTGATGCCGTTGGCACTGCCGCACAACGACACGCCCAGTTCGCACTCCCCGCCCGTCAGGGCCCGACCCAGCGCATGGGCATAGACCGGATAATCGACGCTGGCATCGCTGTGCGTGCCGAGGTCCTGCACGGCATACCCTTTGGCCAACAGGTAGCCGGCTACAAACTCTTTCATCCGATAGCCGGCGTGGTCACTGGCAATGGCGACGTTGTATGTTTTCATCGTATGGTGGAGATTTTTGAGATGTGTAGTAATCGCGTCGCCAAAGATACGATTATTTCGCGGGATTGCCGACGCTCTCCGCTACTTCGGCGGCCTCGGCACCCTCAAAGCAGAAGGGCTCGGCAACCGGTTCGTAGGAGTAGGGGATGAACTGCATCACCTGCAGGCTGATGAAACGGTCATCCTTCGAGCGTTGGACGTCTATGCGCACGGGACCGCTCTCTTTGCGTCGTGCGCGGCGGAGGTCGTCGAAACGGCGTTCGGTGAGCAGCCGCGCCACTTCATCGCCCGAGAGGGCTTCGATGTAGAGGGTGTAGCTCCGTACGGGGCTTTTGGTGGGGAGATAGAGGGCCTCTTTGCCGCCGACGAAGAGTTTGAGCAGGCCGATAAAGCCCATAATCAGACCGCCCACGACGCAGGCCATGTAGAGCGATGAGGAGTTGTCGGGCAGCAGGTCGGATACGAGGTAGAGCGCTGTGCCCACGACGATAAGCGCAATGGCACAGAGGATGGCTTTGGGGCTTTTGCGTCGGGTCAGAAGGGTGGCGGAGGTTATGGATTGATTTTGAGTTGTCATGGTTTTGTGTTTTTAGGGTGATTGATTGGATTTTTGCAGGGTGGAAACACCCTGTCGGCGGAAGTGTTCCGTACCTTAGAAATACTCCGCATTACGATAAGGCCTGTGCTGTTTTCCGCTGCGGAAAACAGCACGGCCTCAAAACATGGTCGTCAAAAAAGGGGGATGAAAAATCCGAATCGCACTAAATCACCATACACCCCAGTGCATACAGATACCCGTCCGAGGGTCGAGTGACGGTAGCCGCCGCAGGGCTGCAAAAGGAGTTGCCTGCTCCCCGCCGTCGGCGCGCGAAGGCACGGGCCGAGGACTCCTGCCGTGCATAAGCCAGCCGTGTGTCAGCCGGCAGAAAAAGCGGACTCGACAACACTCGCCGAAATCCTGTCAGCCAATGGCATCGGGTGCCGTTGGCCTGCGGTGACGATGTGTGGATGCGTCCCAGGACTGTCGAGTTCCCCGATGCCGGTACCAAATACCATGAACAGCGGTCCTGAACGGTCAGGTTGGCCGTCGGGTCGTCGTAACAGACTACGGGCAGATTGTGTGGCTCGACGGAGTGCCCCGCAACAGGCCCAGGACCTTCGGTAGCGGGAAAGAAAAAGGCCCCTACGGCCAACAGCATAGCTGTCAGCACAAGAGCCAGATATGGAGTCCACCGTTGCATCCGTCAGCAAAGATAGTTTTATATTGCGTATGGCACGTTGATTTGCTCTTTTATTTTTACCTTGCGGAGAGGCTCAGGGACTTTTAGGAGCTTAAGGTATGCTGTTTGTTATGATGCGCCGTAATCGAAATATGCAGGTCGTTGGGAAATGGACCCGAATCCTCGCCCGAATCGTTTGGGGGCTGGTGTGTCTGTTGCTGATGGTGGTGTTCCTGATGGACCTGAGGCAGTTCAGTCAGGCTCCGGAACTCTATCCGATAGGTGCCGAAGGACTGGGGTGGACCTATGAGAGTGCCCCGAATTACGTACTTTCCGGTTGGCTTCTGGTCGGCTGGGGAGTAATCGGGGCAGTGCTCGCTCTCCTGTATCGCGTGCGAAACAGCGGCCTGTTTCTGCTGATTCACGCGCTGATGACCCTGCTCTGGGTAGGCTATGTCGCCTGGTATGCTTATTGAGCGTGTGAACTATTTGTAGCGGAGCAGGACTCCTGCTGCCGGGTCGGTCCGGAAAGGTTCATTTTCTGAGCCGCCCACCGATAGATACGATACCATACCCAAGCCCAGAAAAGTCCTTCGAGAATACCGAACAGAATATCCATCGGATAGTGGACACCCAAGTATATTCGGCTATATGTGACGAGTGTGGCCCATTCAAACATCATCCAGGCATACCACCGTCGACGTATCAGGAGCGACGTGAAGAGGGCCAGCCCAAAACAGTTGGCCGCATGCGAAGAGACGGTGCCATACCAGCCGCCGACATAACCGTTTACCGTGTGGACATGTGCGGCAATGGGTTCGTAATGGGTGGGGCGGAACTTGGGCAGGTATGTTTTGGCGAGGGTAGCGGTCTGGTCAGCGCAGGTTATCAGCAGGGCAATGGTGACGATGCTCATCAGCAGAACCCTCCATCCCAACCGAGCGTAGATAAGCCACAGGATAAAGAGATAGAAGGGTACCCAGGTCAGTTTGCCGGATACGACATACATGAATTGGTCCAGGAACCATCCGCCGTCGAAATTCAACGCCAGCAGCAGATTTTGGTCAAAGAGGAAGGGTGTAATCATCGCTGGACAAAGATAATACCCTTTCCGGTGAGATTGTTCTTGAATGGGACAAAAAAGCGGTCTTTTAGAACAGGTGGGTACAATGGGGTACGGAGAACGTTTCAGGAGCAAGGTTGCCAAAGCGGATTGTTCGTGGTTTGCCCCGGGTATCGGTGTCGCTCGGCACGCGACCCCGTATCTGAAACAATGCGGTTTCGAAGAAACCGCGCAGGCCGAAGCCGCCGCATGCGGAGGCCTGCTCTAATGCGAGCACGCTCCGCCGGCTTCGCCCTGAAAACCATCTCCCAAACACCTTTGTTTCAACTGGAGAGCCAGTGGTACCATATCTCCGCTGCGGGGGCGGTCTGTCATGGGGAGCTGCTCGACGCAGAACAGCAACCGGCAGCACTCGAAAGAAACCGCTAATGGGCCTCTAACCAACTGTCGCCCACACCCGCTTCGACCAACAGCGGGACATCCAGCATGGCTGCCCCAGACATGGCGTCGGTCAGCAATTCGGCAGTTGCCGTTGCCTCCTCACGAGGCACCTCGAGCACCAGTTCGTCGTGTACCTGCAGCACGATACGTGCCCGGCTGCCGCTGTCGCGCAACCGACGGTCTACCTCAATCATCGCAATTTTCATGATGTCGGCCGCGCTGCCCTGAATCGGGGCGTTGATGGCGTTGCGTTCGGCCAGCGAACGGGTCATGGCGTTGTCGGAGCGAATGTCGCGCAGGTAGCGGCGCCGACCGAACAGCGTCTCGACATAGCCCCGTTCGCGAGCCTCGGCCACGACCCGTTCCATGTAGGCCTTGACGCCCGGATAGTGGGTAAAATAACCGTCGATAAGGGCTTTGGCCTCCGCGCGGGGGATACGCAGGCGGGTGGCTAGTCCGAAGGCCGAGATGCCGTAGATAATCCCGAAGTTGGCGGTTTTGGCCCTTCGCCGCTGTTCGCGGGTCACCTCGTCGGGAGCCACGCCATAGATTTTGGCGGCAGTCGCCGTGTGGATATCCTCTCCGTCGCGGAAGGCCTGTTGCAGGGCAGGGTCACCCGACAGGTGAGCCATAATGCGCAGTTCGACCTGCGAGTAGTCGGCCGAAACAATCACGCGGTCGGGTGTTGAGGCGGTGAAAGCCTTGCGGATTTCGCGTCCTGCGGCATCCCGAATCGGAATGTTCTGCAGGTTGGGGTTGGTCGAACTCAGGCGCCCCGTGGCCGTGACGGCCTGGTTGAACGAGGTGTGGATACGCCCTGTGGAGGGATTTATCAACTGTGGGAGCGCTTCGATATAGGTCGAAAGCAGCTTCTTCAGACCACGGTATTCGAGTATCTTGTCAATAATCGGATGGTTCTCGGAGAGCGATTGCAGGTACTCTTCGTCGGTGCGGTACTGGCCGGTTTTGGTCTTTTTGGGTTTCGGGTCGATTCGGAGCCCGTCGAAGAGTACTTCGCCCAACTGGCGGGCCGAATTGACGTTGAGCTCGGGGGCTTCGGCCATTTCACGAATCTGTTGTTCGAGGGCTGCCGCTTCGACAGTCAATGCCCGCCCCGACTCTCCCAAAATAGTCGGGTTTACGTAGACGCCCGTATACTCCATACGTGTCAGCACCGGAATAAGCGGAGCTTCGATGCGTCGATAGAGGTCGGTCTGCTGCGAGGCTTCGAGCAGCGGCCACAACGCGTTGTAGAGTTGCAGCGTCACATCGGCATCCTCGGCCGCATATTCGGCTACAGCCGCAGGGTCGGCAGCGGCCATGGAGGTTTGTTTGGCGCCCTTGCCGATAAGCGTCTCGATGGGAATCGGCTCGTAGTTCAGAAAACTTTTCGCCAGAAAATCCATCCCGTGGCGCGACTCGGGGTCGAGCAGGTAGTGGATAATCATTGTGTCGTAGAGCTCGCCCCGCACCTCGATGCCGGCCGCGTGCAGCAGTACCAGCATATCGAACTTGATGTTCTGTCCGATTTTGGCAATCTGCTCGTTCTCGAACACAGGGCGCAAAGCCGTCAAAACCGTGGCGCGCTGTTCGGGCGTGGGAGTCGGTACCCACCATGCCTCGTGAGGACGAACGGCAAACGAAAGGCCCACAAGGTCCGATTGCAGCGGGTCGAGGCCCGAGGTCTCGGTGTCGAAACAGAAGCGTTCGGCCGTTTGCAGCGTTTCGACCAGTGCCGCGAGTTGCGCCGCTTCAGTCACAGTGTGGTAGGCGTGGTCAGTGGTGGCGAGCGACGCATAGCCGTTCGAGAACGGCGATGCGTCGCCTTCGGCCAGGGCCGGCGTCGGCGGCACGGCCGGCTGCAGCGACGGCTCCGGAGCCGTCGCTGCGCTCTCGAAAAGCGACATTTGACCCGACAACTGCGAATAGGGCTTGGGCTTGCCCGCCTTTTTGCTGAGCGGGGGCAGGGTTGTGGCCGTCAGGGCGCTGCTGTGGAACAGACGACTGTCGATGTCGCGCAGCAACAGATTGAAATTATGCTCGATGTAGATATTCCGCAGCGCAGCATAGTCCGGCTCTTCGACCCGCAGCGCCTGCGGGTCGAAGGCTATCGGTACATCCAGTTTGATGGTGGCCAATACTTTCGAAAGACGCAGCTGCTCCTGATTTTCAAGGATGGAGGTGCGCAGTTTCGGGGTCAGGCTGTCGGCATGGGCTATGATTTGCTCTACATCGCCCCACTCGGCCACTAATTTTCGAGCCCCCTTTTCGCCCACACCCGGAACCCCCGGAATGTTGTCCGATGCGTCGCCCCACAACGCCAGAATATCGACAACCTGCCGAGGGTCGGCAATCCCGTATGTCTCGCACAGCTTGTCCATTCCCACAATGTCAATCCCGTCTCCCCCCTTGGCCGGCTTGTACATGCTGACGTTGGGGCGAATCAGTTGTCCGTAGTCCTTGTCGGGCGTTACCATGTAGACCTCGTATTCGCCGCAGCAGGAGGCCTGGTGCGAGAGGGTGCCAATCACGTCGTCCGCCTCATAGTTCGGCACCTCCAGCACGGGGATGCGCATTGCTTCCAAAATTGCCTTGATATGCGGAACGGCCGCAATGATATCCTCCGGCGTGGCATCCCGATTGGCTTTGTAGAGGGGGTACAGCTCCCGCCGAAACGACCCTCCCGGTGGGTCGAATGCCACACCGAGGTATTTGGGTTGTTCACGGGCTATGAGGTCGTTCAGGAACTTGGCAAAGCCGAAAATGGCAGAGGTATTCAACCCCTGCGCATTGCGCATCGGACGGTTGATGAAGGCATAGTGGAACCGGAATATCAGCGCGTAGGCGTCAATCAGAAAAAGTTTTTCCATAGACGGGAAAAAGGTGCGTAAGTCAGGGTATTGGGGAACGATACGAGGAACTGTGCCCTAAAGCGGATTGTCCTGCGCGCGCCAGGTGGCGTGCGATTTGGCTGTCTCGTACAGTTTTACTTCGACCAGCCGCACTCCCTCGGGCAGCTCGGCCGCAATCATCGGCGCCCAACGGGCTATCATCTGTTCGCAGGTGGGCTGGTAATCGACCAGATAGACCCGCTCCCACTTTTCCCGCACGTGTTCGAGCAGGGCGCAGTGCTGCTCCGTACGGCGCAACACCAGCGCATGGTCGTACCGCTCGACCACCAACCGATTGACAATGGCTTTCAACTCGCCGAAATCCATCACCATCCCGTACTTAGGGTTTTGGGGGTCGTCAATAGGCGTTCCGCTGACGGTGACAAAGAGTTTGTAGGAGTGTCCGTGGATGTGTCGGCAGAGGCCGTCGTACCCTTCGAGGGCATGCGCCATCTCGAATTCGAATTCGCGGGTCAGACAAATCGTGGCCATGGCAGGGGCGTGTGAATGATGTCTATTTGAAAAATTTATATTGGAACAACAGCAGGTAGAGCACGCCGCAGGTCACATAGGTGTCGGCGAGGTTGAAAACCGGGCTGAAGAAGATAAACGGTTCACCGCCCCATATGGGCACCCATTGGGGCATCTGTTCGATTTCGATAATCGGGAAGTAGAGCATGTCCACCACGCTGCCGTGCAGGAAGGAGGCGTATCCTGTGCCCCAGGGGACAAAATGAGCCACTTCGGTAACGGTGGATTCGGAGAATATCAGTCCGTAGAATGCCGAGTCGATGATGTTTCCGATGGCTCCGGCCAGCACAAGGGTAACGCCGACCACGACTCCGGTCGGAGCCGAGCGTTTGAGCAGCCTGTTGATGTACCAGATAATGGCCCCGACAGCCACGATACGGAAGAGGCTGAGCAGCAGTTTCCCCCACTCTCCGCCCAATTCCATGCCATAGGCCGCGCCGCGATTTTCGATAAACTGGATGTAGAACCATTTTCCGAAGACGGCAATCTCTTCGCCGAGTGTCATGTGTGTTTTGACGTAGAGTTTGACGATTTGGTCCACGGCCAGCAGCAGGATGACCAGCAGGGCGATAAGCAGTGTTTTTTTACGTTTAGGCTCCATGAGGGGTGACGAGGTTTGTGTCGTGGGGAAAGGGTTTTGGCGGTTGGATGCCGGTTACAAAGATAGAAAAAAAGCAAACCCTCTCTCTTTCGTCGTATGTGAACGAGAAAGAAAGAGGGTGCTAAACTAAGAGTGGTCGGTAAATATTCCGCGGTGTGCAGAGCCTCCGGATTATTTACCTACGACAGCGCTGAGTTCAGCTCCTGCTTTGAATTTAACGACTTTTTTCGCAGCGATTTTGATAGCCGCGCCGGTACGGGGGTTGCGGCCGGTACGAGCGGGTTTTTTGGTTACGCTGAACGAGCCGAAGCCTACCAGAGCGATTTTATCGCCGGCTTTGAGGGTTTTGCCCGTTACGCCGATGAAGGCTTCGAGGGCTTTTTTTGCTTGAGCTTTGGTCAATCCTGCTTCGGCAGCGATTGCATCGACAAGTTGAGATTTATTCATAACAGTAACGATTTGAGAGGTTAGTATTTTCTCATTGTACGATGCAAATATAATGGATAAAACGTAACAATCAAGTGTTTATCGGTTTTTTTTCAAAGAATGGCGCGGTGTGGAGCAGTTGGTTTGGAGGGGAGCAGGCACGAGGGATACGGGAGTTTTTTCGGATAAGTTTTTGCGGGGGGTATGGTGGTTTGTAGGTGGGCCTGTGCGTGGGGTTTCAGCGGCTCTTCCGCTGGCACAGGGGGAAAATGGGGCCGATGTTTTGGGGAAACGGAAAAAACCGTTACTTTTGCACCCGGAGAGGTGGCAGAGTGGTCGATTGCGGCGGTCTTGAAAACCGTTGAGCTGCGAGGCTCCGGGGGTTCGAATCCCTCCCTCTCCGCCAAAAAGTTAGAATTAACACCCGACTTACACGTAATAGTGTAAAATCGGGTGTTTTATTTTGACGGGAAATAATGCCCTAAAAAGGTAAGTCATTCTCATCTGTGTTGGTTGCCTTTTCTCCTTTTATTTGTGGAATTGTTATAATTCCTCGTTTTACCATTTCCCAGAAACATTTAACTGTTGCAGATATGTCAGAAAATGCATCATGTGCATTTTCAAAGTCAGAGTCAAATAGTTTGTTATAAAGTTCTTGTAATTTAGGATAACGGTATCCGTAAAAATTCTTCAACTTACAAAAGTCTATAGAACTTTTCATAGTACACAAACTTATTGTTCTATCCCATGATAAAACTTTATTTTCACGATAAAATTCTGCTTCTATGATTTTTTTGTCAAAATCTATATTGTGCCCCACAATGTATTTTACTGTTTTTATATCTGACTCGAAAGAGTTCAAAATCTCATTCAAATTTTCTCCGCAATTTTTTGCATATTCGGTAGATATACCATGTACAGAAACAGACTCGTTGGGAATAATAAAACCATTAGGTTTTATTATGTGATTATGCTTTACTAATATATTTTGGAATTGGTCAGTAATTATCCAACTCAATTGGATGACCCTAGGCCAATTATTTATATCGGAAGATGGGGCATTATAGTTTTTAGGTAATCCTGTTGTTTCTGTATCAAAAAATAAATACCGGTCTATTTCTGGTAAATACTTATTGGCATTATTATACAAAATATCTAAGTGCTCGTTGAAAAGTTTTTCATCTAAATTTTTCTGTAAATCATTATAAATTTCAGCATCATATTTGATAAATCCACATGCGTATAATTGTAATAAATTAAACTTTGCAGATTGAGAATCAGAGTCTCTTAAGTATTGTATCGCTAAATTATAATTGACAGAAGTTTCTTTGCCTAAAAGATAACGCAACGCAAGAGAATTTTTGCTTTCATCAGATGAAGTTTCTATAAGCCATTCTATTGCATTTATTTGATGTTCGTGAGGGGAAAGATAACTGTCATGGCGGCTTTTTATTGTATTGATTTCAGTCAATTCTATTTTGATATCTTTATAAGTAGCATAAAAAAATATTCTTTCACCACAGAATTTATTTATCACAGAATCAAGTTCTGCCAAAGTAACATTTGAGGGAATAATCGTTGGTAAAATTCCATTTCTAAAACGATATTGTAAACCGCTAGCATGTATTGAAGGTGGTAACACCAAATGGTCACACCATCTTAGTTCCATTCTGTCAAAAAGATTACAATGCTCGCAATATTCGTCTTTAGGCTCAAATGATAAAGAATCTATGTTTCGCGTAGCTGTATTATCTTCACTTTTAAAAATAATATGAAATCCATATCCATTGCCACTGCGCACTACCCATGGATAATCTAAGGGTAAGTGTAACAATTCTAGAATTTCATTAATGAAACCATTTAATCCTTCATCAGGATAGAGAATCTCACTTATAAAAATACTTGAAATATCTATATCTAATGCTCGATAATGATTATATCCAAGAATCAAACCTATTCCTAATGATTTTTCCCAATTAAAAGATAATAAGTAGTCTAATGGTTGTGATATGGTTTTATAGGCTTCCCAGTTAGTGTCTATTGGTTCTTTGAATGATTTTTTGTTCTTTTTTGAGCATTCTGACCATTTCATCTGGGTTATATTCATACCAAATAACCGATAATATAAACTCATGTATTTCAATTCATTTGATAATTGTTGTTGAACAGAACTTAGAGATATCGTTTTTTTTGATAGGCCGTATACATAATCCTCTAATGGAGCTATATGTTCTATATTAGAACAATCAGGAAATGCAGAAAGGACTTTTGTAGGAGTGAAGTCTGCAAGATAAATTCTTGTTAGATACTCACAACCAATGAAAGCCGTTGGATCAATATTAATGTCTTTAGACTCGATAATTACACATTTAAGTTCATTGCAATTTTCAAAAGCATTGGAATTTATTGCCCTTATATTTTGGGGAATTTTTATTTCTAATAGAGATTTGCAGCCTGAAAATGTTTCAGATGATATGTAAGTGATGCCAGTAGGTATGAGGATTTGACAAAGATTAGAACAATCCTTAAAAACTTTATTCCCCAAATTACGAATAGAATTTGGGAGAAGTATAGTCGTTAATGATTGGCAATTATTGAATGCTCCGGATCCAATTTCCAAGATATGCGATGAAAGAGAGATTGTATGAAGATTTACGCAGCCACTAAAGCATTCAAAAGGTATTTCTTTAACTTCTTTTGGAATATTTATCTCTTTTA
>DXHL01000029.1 GCA_019113395.1 Candidatus Rikenella faecigallinarum
AACCGTGTGGCTGTATTGACTGAGGAATAGTGCGCGTGCGTTTGTTGATTTGGTGATTAGTTCGTTTTTATGACCCTGGTAGTACAGGATACTCTCAATAAATTCGGATGAGGTGTTGCATAAGGCTCCAATATTCTCCGGGTGGATATCGTAACCCTCGAGTGCTTCGTTGGTTGCTAACAATGGACGACCATACATGAGGGCTTCGGCGGTTTTGGTTTTCATTCCGCTGCCAATGAAAATTGGACTTACTACCATGTCGGCGGAACAATAATAGGGTGTTAAATCTTCTACAGTACCTATGACGTGAACATTTGGTGCCTCCAATCGGTGACGTTCGTTTTCCATATCGCGCCCTACTATTGTTAAACGAGCTTGAGGAACCTGGGGCATTACTTCTTTACAAAACCATGTGATTCCATGAACATTCGCAAAAAAACGGTAACCTACAAACAATAGTTCCAAAGGGGCTTGTGGGCTGGAGGGAGTATAGGGAAAGGTGCCTTGGTCAGTGATAGAAGTCGGTAGCAATACGTGGATGTTTTTATGATAAAGCCGTTGAATATGAACTGCATCACGCTTGTTCATGGCAGCTAAGAGGTGGCTATAGCGGGCAGCTTTGGATTCGGCTTTGCGACTGGAAAGCAGGTTGAGTAGTGCAATCGGATTCCACCATTGGGTTCGATATTGACTGGCATAGTAGTGTGATTCGCAGTTATGGAAAAAGGTGATAACAGTAGCTTGTGGTAAACTCGCACGAGTTATTTGTGCGAGTACCCCTAAAAGAGATTGATTAATAAATACGATATCAGGCTGTTCCGATATCAGACATTGACGTATTTCTTCTATGTAGGGCTTACTTAGTCCACTAAAAATACCTTGTATCCTATCCCATAAGCGCGTCCATAATGGAACATGAACCTTTGGGTTCAGGGGATCAATGTATAAGACGGATACATTATTGCATAATCTCTTGATAACGTCGATATTACGTTGATTGATTGCTCCACCTCCGGTTTTCTCACGAATGATGTATGAAATAATCAAAATCTTCTTAGTGCAATACATCATGTTAATTTAACAGTGTTTACAAACAAAGATATAAATTATATTGATGTTTGTCTTAATATGTTCCTATTCTGAACATCAAGGGGAAATATAGATATGAGATGGGGATATCTATAATGGATTATTCGGCTAAAGAAGGGATAGATAACGACGCACCTACCTCTTCACTTGCCGTAGGATGACCGTGGAGCGAAAGCCCTGCGGACCATACCTCGTCCGGTGTCAGCAAACCCATACGCACCAAACGTGTCGCAATGGCGCCCTGGGTACGACCCATCGCATGCGATATCTCTTCCAGTGTATAGCCTTCGCTGTGCAAACGACCCAACTCCTCTAACTGGGCATCGTCCCATTTGGCGCCGTTCTGCGGGTACTGCTGGCGGAAAAGCGCACGCCGCTCGGCGTAAGTCGGGCGTATCTGTGGAAAATGGTTCTTCAGAGCACGGGCTATTTCATCAGCACATGACCCCTCTCGGGAACCGCAACGCCGACCAATACCTATCTCGTAGGCCATCTGAACGCTGCGACTCTCCAACAGCCCCCGCAATATATCTTCGCACGGTTTCGGAGCCCCCTGTAACTGAAGGCTCAAGATGCGCAGGTGCTCGTCCAGCTCGACGGTAATACTCTGCGCACAAACAACCCCAGAGGAGGGTTCGCAATGTAGGGTTTGGGTCAGGGTAGAGTGGGGCATATGTGCAGTTTGAGAGGATAATACTTCATCTGACAAGATACGCATTCCTGATGAATTCTAAACAATCAAGGGAGAGAGTGTCGGGGTATTTTGCAGGGAATGGGTAAAATAGTGTCGTGCGGGAACTGATTAATCAGTTCCCGCACGACAACATAACCGTTTACGAGATAGATAATTCTGTAGACTATAAAAATAATCGACAAATGTGACGCTTCCGTATGACGAGGGAGTAGACCTTCGGTGGGGTGGTGGAATGCCGACAGGATGCTCTCCCCGCGCCGCGCACCTTACGCTTTCTCTGCTTCGGGCGCCTCACCGGCTCCCAACAGGTGAACCACAACCCCTATCTGCTGCTCGGGCTCTTCGGTCGGGCTCACCCGGTTGATGCGGGCCTCGAACCAGGCCCCATGACCCATCTCCAAAAACTTGCTCAACTCGTGGTTCTCGCCCCGTGGCACAAAACCCAACTTGTGCTCCCCGTAATATATCGCCACGGCATAGGGGTCGAACGCATTATCCGCTTCGCGCCGCAGCGTCAGAGGGGTTCCTACTTTCAGTTCGTCAAACACGGCAGCACCTTCCCAGTAGCTGAATCCTGCCAACCGAAAATGGGCATAATGTCTTCTTTTTTCCATGACTTTGGGTTTTTAGGTGGTTTTCTGGGACAAAGATGGGGTGCAGGGTATGCCAAATTCGCGCACAGGGTATATTTTTCTCTGTCGTGGTACCCGGCGACCGGGACAATTGGACGCGGCACGGGAGTAATAGCCAACAGTGGTTCAGCTTCTTGTAATTGGAGCCACCATGTTAATGATTTCATGGGTATAGATATGAACTATACCACGTATCAAGTATCAACAGAAAATACTGATAGTCGTGCAGCTGGTTTCCCTCTTCGCTGCATTCAGGAATAGCTAACAGGGGAGCAGTCGGTCAACGAAGGGGGGAAGAGCGATAAGCAGGGCGTGTCAGGAGTCCCCGAGCGAAAAATATAAACTCCACGCGAGGAAGCCTAGATACGAGAAGCGAAGAGACATCGTATTCGATAACGGCATAGGAATTCCCATAAACTATGCTACTCAACTTCGGTTTCGTCAGAAACCGTGCGGGCCGCAGCCTCGCCCCGCGAAGGCCCGCAACTGACGTTGCACTCCTTCACAGGCTGCGCCCGAAAATACAAACGCATTCACCGTAGCAGGCGAAGAATGGGGTAGTCACAAGTCGTTTCACGTGCCCAGTGGCACCGGGTTGCTAAGGTAACCCGTCAGCCCGGAGCCGTCCGGATGCGGAGGGCTGAGCGGCTCCCCCCTCGCGGGTTCGACTTTCTCCCTCCGCCGGCTCCGGTCTTCACGATGTCGCACTCTACTGACAGACACGAGTCGGTTCGAGTGCCGAGCGGCACCGACCTTGCGCCCATCCCCCGAACGGCTTTGCCGCTGGGCGCATCGGTCGGCGGTTTTTACAAAACCGCTGTGGCGCGGACAATTATTCCTGTTATTTTCGGTCAGTGCTTACTCCCCTTAAAACGGCGCCTCCGTCCGACTACTCCGCTGAGGAGGAAGAGACTTCTGGGAGGCTCACGAAACCATACACGTTGCCCCCGAAATCGACCGCGTACAACGCGTTGCCCATCACGCTCACCGAACCGAAAATCGGTGCGCCCGTCGCGTAGCGCCACTCCAGGGCTCCCGTATGGCGATTGACCGCGTACAGACAGCCGTCCGAAGCTCCGAAATAGACCCGCTCGCCGCTCAAAATCGGAGTGGTTTCGACCGTGCGAGACGGGTTGCGCGTGTAGGGCGACGAGTATATCAGGGCAGGGGAGGTTGCAAAGAGCTACTTCTCGTCGAGCGTCTCGCGGTCCAGTGCCAGCAGACCATCCGTAGCCGTCCCGAAGATGATTTCCGTGTCGGTCACCAGCGGAGTAGAGGCCACATCCACATTGCGGTTGAGTTCCCGTCGCGCCAGCACGGTGCCCGTGCGGCCGTCCAGTACGAAAAACGAGGTGCCCGATGCCAGGTAGAGTTTCCCGTCCACTACGGCCGGAGCCGCCGAACGGTTCCGCAATCCGTTCTCCGAGGCGTGCCACAGCGCACGACCCGTGTGCTTGTCGTTGGCGTGGAGCGCGTCCCAGTGCGAGTGGCCGATAACGAACGAATCGCCCACGGAGAGCGTGGCCGTGCACCCCTCGCGACGGTTCCAGTCGTCGTTGACCCACAGCACCTCGCCCGTGGAACCCACGACGACACACAGCCCGCGACCCGTACCCGCATAGACCGTGTCACCCTCGGCCGTCAGACCGTCGTTCAGCGCGGGGATGGCACCCACACCCAGGTCACGCCGCCAAACCAAGTGGCCGTCGCGCTGGTCGAAGGCATAGAGCGTGCCGTGGACGTCCTGACACATGACACATCCGCCAGAGAGGGCTATGGTGTTCTTGACCGACCCTTCGACGGGCGACTGCCACAGCACACGACCGTCGAGGGCATCGAGCGCCGTGACCGTGGCACGGCCGAGGTTGTTCTCGTCGGTGGAGGCTACAAACAGACGCCCCTCGGCCACCACCGGCGAACACATGTAGAGGTTGCTCCCCACGTTGGTGGTCCAGCGCAGCCGCAGCGGTGCCGACAGGGTGTCGGCGGCCGCTGCGGTGTGCGAGGCGTTGCCGCCGAGCGTGGGCCACGCGGCCCCGCTCGGCAGGGCGATGGCCTCACCGCCATCGCCCGTGTAGCGGATCGACCGTTCCGCTACGGCACGCTCGCCGTTCCCGTACGCTGCTTCGACACGCACTGTCACCAGTTGCCCTACGGCCTCACTCGGCAGCTGCATCTCGGCCCGCCAGTTGAAGTCGCTCTGCTGCGTCAGCGGACGACGCGATACCACCACACGCTCCCCTACGCGGCAGAGGTAATCGACCGACACGGTTGGCGATACCGTTGAATAGGTATTCACCGACAGCGGCACCGTACCCCCTGCCGACAACGGTGCCCACTGTTCGCTGCCGATGGAGGCGATGGTCAGCGCCTTGTCGAGGTAGCTGTAGCGCAGTTCGCTCCGAAAATCGCCGTTGCCGTCCACCGTGAAGACCCGAAAGGCCGACGAAGCGTGGTCGATGCCCCCGCGAACAGGGGTCGAGGTGCAGACGCTGTAAGCCGACCCGTGGCGGCGGATGTGGTTGATGTGCCAGTGGCCATATATCCACGCCTTCAGGTTGTGGGCGTCGAGGTCGATATACTCGGTCTCGTTCTTGTAGAACCGAAACTCCGAACCCGTGGTCAGCAGGTCGTGGTTGAACACCACAATGGGCTTGCCGTCGGGCTGCTGTGCCAGGTCATTCGCCAACCACGCATAGACATCCTCGGTCGTGTACCCCGGAGCGTAATCCCCGCTGCGCATCGGAGTGACAATGTAATGCACGCTCCCCACGTCGAAAGAATAATAAACCGGGCCGTACAGCGCCTCGAAAAGCGCTTCGCCCGTCGGACCGCTCACCAGGTCGTGGTTCCCGATGCAGTAGTACATCGGAACCCCCATGTTGGCGCTGTTCATCAGCCGAATGTGGCTCCGCAGACCCGCCGGATAACAGATGTCACCCGTGTGCACCACAAAGGCTGCCCCCTCGTTCGCAGCATAGTTCCGTATCTGTTCCACCCAGTCGTCGTTGCCCACCGTACCTCCAATCTCGGTGTCCGAAACCTGGATAAAACGGTGTGCCCCGTCCCGCCCCACATGGGCCGCATAGGGCTGCAACCCGAAATCATAGCGCTCCTTCGTCGGCTCGATGCGCCGATAGTGGGCCGAATCGCTCGTATACCCCGACGGGGTCGTAATAAAGATAAACCGTTCGCGTTCATGTCCCGGCAGGCTGTAAGCGCCGTTTCGGTCGGTGCGCGTCACGTGCAGCCCGTCCGACACGCACACCCCGCTCAACACCCGTTCGCCCGCATCGTAACGCCCGTTCTGATTGCCGTCCACATACACACGACCCTCATAAGCCGCTGCGCTCAGGCTCGCCAGCAGCCCCGCCGTCAAAAGTAGTTTTTTCATGATTCCGAGTAGCTTGGTTTGGGTTATTCGAACCCTAAAGATAGGCTTTTTGCAGGGATATAAGAGAGGGAATTGTCGGCAAGGCATTTATTTTCCATTGGAAATTTGTTTCTGCGGAAAATATTCCTACCTTTGTCAGGAGTTCTTTGGAAGGAGGGCCAGGCGGCCCGCACGGTTTCTGACGAAACCGCATGTCTCGGGCAGTCATTGCGGTCTTTTTCGGTCGGCGCCCACCCCCCGAAGCGGCAGAGCCGCTTGGGCGCTCGACCGACGGGTTGCTGAGGCAACCCGGTGCCGCAGACACGATGACTGACAGAATGGATTTATAAGGAAAACTGCGGTTTTGAAAAAACCGCCGACCTCAGCGCCCAAGCGGCTCTGCCGCTTCGGGGGGCTGGGCGCGAGGTCGAGAAGGGCATAAATGAGGGTTCAAACCGATGCGGTTTCGCCAGAAACCGTGTCAGGCCGCAGGTGCCGCCGGGCACTCCGACAGGGAGTTTGCTTGGAAAATGACGGAGGCCTGGTGCTGCGCGGGCCGTAAGTTGATTCACGCCGCAATAGAAAGCGAATTGCTTGCAATTCGTGCAGGCCGGAACCACCCCCGGTGGAGGCCTGCGCTATCCGCGCAACCCCCCACTGGTTCCGGCCTGGTGCCGCTGGGCACTCCAACCGAGCAGCCTCTACCCCTAAACTCTGCCGGCTCCGGACCGACGGGTTGCTCCCGCAACCCGAACGGGTAACTCGAAAACAGTTTTCAGGGCGGCGCCGACCGAGAAAAGCCAAGAAAAACCAAGAACAAGCAAAGGAAACGCCCGATGTCCGGCGCACAAGCGCCGCAACCCACACAGGGGCAGACCCCGAACCGCTGACCCTGGACAGAGACCATGAAACGTAACATAACATACTGATACCCGAAACCATGAAACACCTGATTGTCGGAGGAGTCGCCGGTGGAGCGACGGCCGCTGCGCGGATACGGCGGGCGGACGAAACGGCGGAAATTATCCTCTTTGAACGCGGAAAGTACATCTCCTTTGCCAACTGCGGATTGCCCTACTACCTGGGCGGAACGATTCCCCAGCGCGGGCAGCTCTTCGTGCAGACCCCCGAGGGGTTTGGGCGGCGCTTTGCGGTGGATGTGCGGACCGAGAGCGAGGTGACAGCCATCGACCCCCGAGCAAAAACCGTGACGGTGCGTCGGGCTGATGGAACCACCTATACTGAGAGCTATGACAAGCTGCTGCTGTCGCCCGGGGCAAACCCCGTGCGGCCGCCGCTGCCCGGAATTGACCTCGAGGGGATTTTTACGCTCCGCAACGTCGAGGATACCGACCGGATTAAGAACTACCTGAATGCGCATGCCGTACGGCGGGCTGTCGTCGTCGGGGCTGGCTTTATTGGCCTCGAGATGGCCGAAAACCTCCACCGAACCGGAGCGCAGGTGGCGGTGGTCGAGATGGGGAATCAGGTGATGGCCCCCGTGGATTACTCCGTGGCGGCGCACCTCCATGCACACCTCACGCAGAAGGGCGTAGCGCTCTATCTCGAACGCCGTGTCGAAGGGTTCGAACGCGGCGAGCAGGGTGGGGTAGCGGTGCTCCTCGAGGGGGGCGAACGGCTCGAGGCCGACCTGGTGATGCTCTCGATAGGGGTGCGCCCCGAGACCACGCTGGCACGCGAGGCGGGGCTGGCGCTCGGCGAAACGGGGGGTATCCGCGTGGACAAATATCTGCGCACCTCGCAGCCCGATATTTATGCCGTGGGGGATGCCATTGAGTATCCTCATCCGCTGACCGGGAAACCCTACCTGAACTACCTGGCCAATCCCGCCAACCGGCAGGGGCGTATCGTGGCCGACAACATGGTCTACGGCGACACCACCCCCTACGAAGGGGCCGTAGGGACGGCCATTGCCAAGGTCTTCGACATGACCGTGGCCACCACGGGGCTCCCCGCCAAACGGCTCCGACAGATGGGCATCCCCTACGCCAGCTCCACCACCCACTCTGCCTCGCACGCCGGCTACTACCCCGGAGCCACGATGATGACCCTCAAACTCACCTTCGACCCCGCCAGCGGCCGCCTCTACGGCGCCCAGTGCGTCGGCTACGACGGCGTGGACAAACGCATCGACCAGCTGGCGCTGGCCATCAAACGCGGTGCTACCGTCCAGGAACTCACCGCCCTCGAACAGGCCTATGCGCCCCCCTTCTCCTCGGCCAAGGACCCGGTGGCCATCGCCGCCTACACCGCCTCGAACATCCTCAGCGGAGCCATGCCCGCCGTGGGCTGGCGCGACGCACAGGCTGCCGCTGCCGACGGCTCGATGTACCTGATTGACGTGCGCACCCCCGCCGAATTTGCCGGAGGCTCCATTCCGGGGGCGGTCAATATCCCGCTCGACGACCTGCGCGAACGCCTCGACGAAGTCCCCGCCGACCGACCCGTCCTGATATTCTGCGCCATCGGCCTGCGCGGCTACCTCGCCACGCGCATCCTCCTCGGCCGCGGCTACACGAATATCCGCAACCTCTCGGGCGGCCTGCGCACCTACGCCCTGGCCACCGCACGCTACGGCATCCCGAAACCGTAACCCCCGTCACGCACCTCGACACCATGAAAAAATACAACCTCCTCTTTGCAGGACTCCTCACCGCAGCTCTGCTCCTCACGTCGACCGCCTGCGGCTCGGCACCCGCTGCCGACAACTCGACTCAAAACGATTCCATAACCTCTACCAAAAAAACCATGAAACCGATTGAACTGACCAAAGCCGAATTTCTGCAAAAAGTAGCCGACATCGAAGCCTCACCCGCCCAGTGGCGCTACCTGGGCGACCGTCCGGCACTTATCGACTTCTACGCCACGTGGTGCGGCCCCTGCCGCATGGTGGCTCCCGTGCTCGAAGAACTCGCCGCCGAATACGGCGACTCCATCTACATCTACAAAATCGACACCGACAAGGAACAGGAACTGGCTGCCGCCTTCGGCATCCGCTCCATCCCGTCGCTGCTCTTCGTGCCGATGGAGGGCACGCCCCAAATGGCGCAGGGTGCCATGGGCAAAGCCGACTTCAAACGCCTTATCGACGAACTGCTGCTCGGCAAAAAAGAGTAATCCTTGTATCACTACCCGGTGCGGTGACCCACGCATTCAGTGGGTCACCGCTCATACTTCTACATACTCCCCCGCTATGGATACAACCGCTATGGGCCCTTCGCTCGGCGTGCTCTGCCGCATCCGTGACATCCAGCGCAGCGTGGCCGCCTTCGAACAGGCCTTCACCCGCGCCTACGGCCTCTCGCTCAACGAAGGCATGGTGCTCTGCTCCCTCTCCCATGCCGAACACCCCCTCTCCTCGGGACAACTCGGCGAACTGCTCGGCCTCTCGGCCTCCAACGCCTCGAAGGTCATCGCCGCCGCCGAACACAAAGGACTTGTCGAACGCTCGCTCGGCACCGCCGACCGTCGGCAGATGTACTTTGCACTCACCCCTTCGGGTCGTGCGCTGCTGGCGCGCATCCGCACGGGCGGGGTGGAGTGTCCCGAACTGCTGCTCCCGCTGATGGGCAGCGGCTGCGGCGCGGCGCAGTGAACGCTGCGGTTGCAGTGCTCGGATAATGTAGGTACGTCAGGCCAAATACGGCTCGGCTGAGGTGCCCAGCGGCACCGGTCAGTAACCACCCGACGGCTGAAAGCCGTCCGGCGCTCGACCGACGGGTTCTTTCGAAACCGCATCTGCCCGTCGCTGCCAATGAAAGAGAGGGGATGCACCCCATTTCGTACCGAATGGACGAAAAATGAACGGTAATTTATACCTTTGACCCGACACGCTAAATCGAACCCAAATGATGAAAAAGTACCTTTTCTCTCTGCTGGTCGTGCTGGGCACGGCAGCGGGCTCCCTCTGCGCGCAAAACAGACATCAACTCTCGAGCCATATCCTCGACATCTCGACCGGGGCGCCGGCTCCCGGGGTGACCATCCGTCTGGAACGCCTCACGGCCGACAGCACCTGGACCCCTGTGGCCGAACGCCGTACCGATGCCGACGGACGGGTCCGCGATTTTCTGCCGGTGACCCCCGAGGCCGATAACCGCGGCGTTTACAAACTCATCTACGAAACCCGACCCTACTTCACGGCTCGAGGACTGGAGAGTTTCTACCCCTTTATCGAGGTGGTCTTCGAGGTGAGCGACTCGTCACACTACCACGTGCCCATTACGCTCTCGCCCTTCGGTTACTCGACCTACCGCGGCAGCTGACCCCATCGACCTGAATGCAACCTGCAAAGACGGGTTGCAAATCTATACGGTTCCCTCTTTCCTGACAATTTCAGAAAGAGGGAACCGTATAGATTTGCTTTGCGGTAGATAATAAAATAGGCTGAGTTGT
Source organism: Candidatus Rikenella faecigallinarum (assembly GCA_019113395.1). Lineage (GTDB taxonomy): Bacteria > Bacteroidota > Bacteroidia > Bacteroidales > Rikenellaceae > Rikenella > Rikenella faecigallinarum. The sequence continues at coordinate 10,205 of DXHL01000029.1, forward strand.
CGATGGAGAGTTATACCGCATTGTTGCGAAGTATCCCCGCCTCTTGCGCGGAGTGGGAGGAGCTGGAGGTGGAACATCTCGCTGCAGAGAAAGTCGCTGTACTCATCCGGGAAGGCTTCATTGCACTATCGCCCCAGAACTTCAACAGCTTGAAAGAGCATTTTCCGCCTGCGCATCTCGCTCTGCTGGAACGCCATGCTGCTGAGTTCGATGAACGGATAACCGAATTTGCACTCGATGCGGAGGATGTCCGAATGCTGATGCGGTCCGAAGTACTCTCCTTCACTCAAAAAAGGGACCTGATGGGTGAGGTGGACGAGGCACTCATTGTCGGGCAGAAAGATACCTGCCGACAGGTGGGCGGGCTGCTCTATGCGCATGAGGACCACGGCCCCCTCTCCGTGACCCTTTTGGAGGCCCTGCTTCGCCATGCCTCAAATGTTGAGCAACGTATCACCCTCCTGCTGAACCACTGGGACTGCATAAAAACAGGCTATGATATAACCTTGTTGTTGCTGGCCTGCGGCTCCCCCTATAATGAAGTGACTGAAAAAGGGAAACACCCCAAAATCCCCAATACACCCTATAATAAGGCACTGGCTGAGAAACTCGAAACGGAGGGTTACATCTCGTCCAAATCCCCCAAAGGAGAAGAGATTCGCATCAATACCCGACGGAGATAAAGGTTCCGTCGCAGGGTATTTTGCCCGGGAAACCGTTCGGACGGCATGAGGCCTCCCGGGCTTCTCCGTCCCCGCTTACTCCGTCATCGGATAATATTTGCCGTGCACCATCGATAGAGCCTGGCGGCGTTGTAATGTTCTCTGGCGGTGTTTATAGCCTATGTGCATCCAACGGGGTATACCGCTATTATCCTCACCTTCGGAAATCAACTGGTCGAAGGCCTTGTCCGACACAAATTCGCAGCAGAAACGCTTGAACTCCCGCATCTTCCCGTTCTCGGGAACCAGGTCAAAAGCATAACCCTGGCAGTTGACGTGATGGAATCTCATCGGATATTGCTCCAATCCGCTTTGTTTTTGTGCTCTTTCGGTATCTGTTCCGTTCATTCAAAGTGCTTCTGAAAATTCTTTACAGGCCGAATCATGGAGAATCTTCTCCATATATTCATTTGCCGATATCTTTGTTGCCATAATGCTGATATTTAACAGGGCTCAATGTTAAATTCGAAGCTATAAGTCTTGCTGTTACGGTGTCATCCCTAAGGTTGTTGTCACAGGAAATTCCCCACATAACTGTGGCGTCCGCTTGAAACATGTCAGCAAATTGTGTTAATTCTGACAAGTCTGCCGAAAGAATTGGCTTCTTTTCATTATAACTGAGATGAATGAGTATTTTGTTTGCGGAGAACAAATCAAAACCCTTTGCAGCTGGACATGTTTTTATAATCGCATCTTCGATAGCATTGGATATACGACATGAACCATTGCCATATCCTTCAAGCAAAAGTACATTGACGGCTTCTTTTGCAACGTAGTTTATGTCTGCGGTATCAAAACTAATTATGGAGCGACCTGTATTCAAAATGTCTGCCGACTCTTCTACTACAGTTTCTATGGATGGTGATATGAAAAATTGGGACCTCATTATTGTAGATTATGGTTGGAATGCAGCACAGTAGATATAGCTTCTGCATGAACAGTTAACGTTTGCGGAGAATCCATGTTCTTCCATCGTTTGTGGAATAGAACAATCCATTATTAGTTGTTCTGAGAATTTCTTTCCCTCGATTAATCATAACTGGCATGATGCTTTGATTTAAATGTTGTTTGTCATTATTGACACTGCAAAGATATCATGGCAACTATGCCATATTGCAGCATAGGACTAAGTAGAATTTCTTATTTTATACTCTCTTCTCCGTTTAGGCCTATTTCTCCGTTCTATCCAAGGATGTGCTGAAGATGAACCGCACCAAACCCCTACAGACTCAAGGCTGTAGCGGCAATCCTGACGCATGTAATGCAGCCCGGAGCTGGTTTGCTTACGCTTCACTATCTGCCCCCATGGCTCAAATATTGCGTCGCCATGCTCATAGAGAATGTTTTCCAGGGGTCGTGGCTGCTGGAGGACGATTCGGGACGTTTCACCTCCATATGAAACTCCATAGTGGCATCCTCCACCTTCAGGGACGGTATGGGAACCACACCCAACAACGGGGCGTGCTCATTGTTCTGTCCGCTCTGCGGCTCGGGTTGCGACGAGGCTTGGGTCGGCTGCTGCGCGAATGGCCAACGGATACAGGCTCATCGGTCAGAAGACCCACCTCTGTGCCTGTTTTGCTGTTTTCGTCTGACATCACCTTGAATATTAATAGGTTAATCAATAGTATAAAGCCTCCGCTTGCGGCAAGCGGCTGCGGATGTACAGAACCTCGTTACGGGTGGAACGAATAAGAGAGACTCCCGTGCACGCTGCATCAGCTATCTTCCCGTTCCTTTTGCCCTGTAGCGTTGGTTGGGGTGCCTCGGAACATGGGGATACTCGCGCTCCAACAAGCCCTGGCTCACCATCCCGGGAATCACGCTATTTTTCAGATATCGCAAGTTTTTGCCTACTTTGTCGGCAATGGTTTCGAGGGACTCAAAATCGATACACGCTTCCAGAATGAGGGCATGTAATGCCTCGGTGGATAATCGCGTCCTTTTCTCCCGCTCCGGGTAACCAGCAACATTACTAGCAACATTACTAGCAACATTACTAGCAACATTATCGGGGAGTACCCCTCCCCCCCCTGGGAATTTGTGATTGATTCTGTAGTGCGTGCCGCGCCCGACTCCCTCCGGAATCAGATACTGGTCATTACATAACTCCTTGAGCAACTTCGTAATATCGGCGCTATGCTTATTTAATACCAGTTGCATCCGATAGTTGGTGACTTCTCCTTCGCTGCAACAGGTGGCCAGTGTCATCAGCTTGTTGTGCTCGATGGAGGCAATCTCCTCGCCGAACAGCATCTTCAAATACGAAATGACCTCCTCGGACAACAAACTGACCAGGGGTAATGTCAATACCACCTTGTCGGGATGGGAAATCTCTTCGATTCGCGGGTTGCGGTAATTTGCCTTTTTCCACCCTTGCATAATCTTGTCGGCTCCGCTGCCGGCCCTTTCCGCCGACCCAATCAGCATGAACATCGTTTGCAAGGCCTTGTTGCGGCACACGCTGTTGCCTCCCCGATAATACTGGGCAATGGAGAGCAGCAGCGAACCCGGATTGGAGAATTTGTATCCATCCTTGTGGAGCTCGATGGTGATGTTCGAGTCGACCGAATAATCGCAATGAACCAAGGCATTGATAAACGCTTCGCGCAGGGCTGTATGGGTCGGCGTTTCGTCCTCCCGGACGCCCTCTTTCAGGGCGAAAGGCTTCGGCAGGACTGCGGCCAGTTTGGGATAGACCCGGTGGTAAAATTGGAAGAGGTTCGCTTCCCAGGTGCCGTCCGGACAGATGCGGTCTGTCCAACGGTCGTCGGGATTGGTGCTGAAATATTCGCGGTAGTCGGGAAAATATTGGGGGCATCCGTAAGCATCCGTAATGCTGTCCATTTTGCCGAACATCAACAGACCGGCTAGTGTCAGACCCTCAAGCTGTTGGCGCCGGTCTATCCGATAGCCGTTCAACTTCATCAGAAAGTGTTTGTCGTCAAGCAGCAGCCACGGATGGTTGGGATTCCGGTTGGAGACCAGCCGGCGGTATTGTTCAAGAGTGGCCTTGTCCACATCCCGCTCGATGGTAAAGTCGGGCAGAATTGTGTAATCACGGGGATGGTCCGTGATATCGGCATCGGCAAACATACGATGAATTTCGTCCTGGTCGCATCGGTAGTCCCCTTCATAATTGCGCTTAAACGTATTATCGGGGTTGTTGTGCAGATAGACGGGTATCTTCAGGCGGGGAGCACGAGGCACGTTGAACACCAAAAAATAGCTGCCGTCGTACTCGCCTGTCTGTACGTCTTTCTCCTGCAGGATGTTTGCACTGCAATGGGCCTTGTTGTTCACATTGTCCCAGAACATCTTTTTGTATTTGCGTACCTGCTCCTGCGTGATGCCGTCGAGCGTAAACCGTCCGTTCTTCTCCTTGACACCCAACACGATGACCCCACCCTGCGTGTTGGCAAAAGCGGAGTAGGTCTCCCAAAAACTGCCCGGAAAACCGCCTTTGGCGGTCTTAAACTCCACGTCTACCGACTCATCGTTGGCCGTCAGAGATTCGATTTGGGCGATTAAGGCTTCGTTATCGAGCTGTGTCAGCTCCTGCATATCTTCTGGCATGGTATATCCTCCCTCTTCACAAAGTTATGCAAAATCCGCAAGACCTCCCCCTGCCTTCATCTTGTCGGGAGGCTGAGTGCCCGCTGAAGCATTTGCTCTTCGGACTTACCGTCCTCCACACTTTTCCCGCCACACGCGCCTGTGAAAATAATAACTTTCCTATAATTTTGCGGGAAAAACCAAACAGACCAAACCTTACCATGAATAAATCCATTACACTGGCCAACGGCCGAACCATTCCGGTGGTGGGATTCGGCACCTGGCAGGCACCACAGGGCGAAACAACCACCCTGGCTGTCTGCACGGCCCTCGAAACCGGATACCGCCACGTCGATGCGGCTGCTGTCTATGCCAACGAACGCTATGTGGGCGATGCCCTGCGGAGCTTCCTGAACGAAAGCGGAACACCGCGCGAAGAGCTCTTCGTGACCAGCAAGGTGTGGAATACCGAACGCGGCTACGATACCACCCTGGCAGCCTTTGAACGTACCCTGAAGGACCTCCAACTCGAATACCTGGACCTCTACCTGATTCACTGGCCCGCCTCGCCGTCGCGCTTCGCGGATTGGGAGACCGTCAACGCCGAAACCTGGCGTGCCCTCGAACACCTCCACGAACAGGGACTCGTCAAGTCCATCGGGCTGAGCAACTTCTACGTCCAACACCTGGAGGCGCTGCTGCGCCATGCGCGGGTGCTGCCGACCGTCAACCAGATTGAACTCCACCCCGGCCAACTCCAACCCGAGGTGGTGGCCTGCTGCCGTGAACATCAAATCGCGGTCGAGGCGTGGAGCCCTCTGGGAACGGGGCGGATGCTGCAAAACCAAACCCTGGCCGAGGTAGCGGCCCGCTACGGTAAATCCACCGCTCAGGTCTGCATACGCTGGTCCCTGCAGCACGGCTTTATCCCGCTGCCCAAGTCGGTGACCCCCGAACGCATTCGCGAAAATATCGAGGTGTTTGATTTCGAACTCTCGGCCGAGGATATGGCCTTGATTGACTCGATGCCCTACTGCGGCGGTTCGGGACTCCACCCCGACGAGGTCGATTTCTAAGAGGGCGAGGGTTGCGCTGCCGTTCGGGGTGTCGCTGACAGAAAGAGGCGGGAATGATTGTCCGAGAAGCTGCGGTTGCTCCGCAACCGCTTTGTGTCAGACACGTGTCTATATATTCGCAGCACCGAAGCCGGTGGAACGTAGAGTAGAGGCTGCCCGGCGGCAGCCCGAACAGCACGCACAACACACTTTAAATACCGAATACCATGGAAAATACGATAGTTTGTCCCGTTTGCGGGAACGTGATTCAGACCCAGGGGCACACGCCCGCCTGTTTTATCTGTCCCACCTGCGGGGCGCACAACTGCGGCGAGTAGCCGGGGGAGCGGGAAAACGCGGAACGGTTGATAGAGTGCGAAAAGGCTCCCGTAAGCAAGACAATGGGGAGGTAACCCCGACCGCTATCGGACGAGAAGCCCGGCAGCCTTGGAGAACGGGTGCTCCGTTAGCACTTTGTCAAACGGACAAAGCGTTCTGTCCACTGCTTTGAAATCATAGCTATCCGAACGGTCTACGTTCCGACGCTATTCCTTCCGTTCGGCTTCAGTCTGGAGATGGCGGGCAATCTGCCGGTGCATTTTCCCCAGAACAGAATAGGGTATGGAGCATCGCACCCTGTTCAGTTTTTCGCATGTGCTCTGGAGTTGGACCTCATCGGGCTCTTTGCCGAGGAAGATAGCGAGCCGCCTGCGGTACTCACCGACAAAAGCGTCTGGCACCACGCCCTCGATGCCTACGCACAATTGCCACTCTGAAAATGGCCGATAGAAAATATAACCGGTAAACATATCCTGCCACCTTACATCACCCCGTATCTTAATAATAGACTCGAAGGGGTCTGCTCCGAAAGGCGTTCCGGCCAAATCAAACCCTACTGCTTTATTGCCGCAAGCCGCAAAAGCTGCATCCCATTTCCCTTTGTGGAGCGGTTTATCCCGACTGAGATGGTCGCTCGGAGCCAGACAGTCGTGGAGCATTACGTTCGCCACCCGACCCGGAAACCGGTCCATGATATATTGGGCGGCCATATCATGGTGCCATTTATTCGGAAAGTAACGATAGGCATGCCGGGTATTCAAAATAATCAATGCTTTTCCGGGCATCCCCATCTTCCTCCGGCTAAAGATTTTGTATAACTCACCGACCGCATGTTCTGCCAAAACAGCATCCCGAGACCCCATAAACCGGGTATAAAATGCCGTATATTGTTCATGGGTCATTCCTGCGGTTTCGCTCCAGTCGAAAGAGACGTCCGTCATGTAAAGCTTGACTTTGCGGGACGAATCGAGACCTTTATTGGTCTGGTAGATTCCCATCAACAGGGAGTAGAAGTTCGTTTCGGTATGCAGCGGTCGGAAATACATGTCCCGTATCAATGCCAGAACCTGCTCCCGGGCTGCGGAATCGTCCCGATAAATGGAGCCCAATATATGGTTCAGACGTTCGTTGAGATGATACGAACCGGATTCCGTCATGACATGACCTACCTGCTCGGCAAATCGAGGGTCGGCAATTAACTGGTTGATAAAATCATATTGCGTTATTTCGGCATGATGCCGTTCGGAGAGAATCACAACATCATACCGCTCGAACAACCCCATCACATAATCAACCGGTGAGGTCGAACATTGTTCGACAAATTCCGCATACGGTCTGATGGCGGGTGGATATTCGGCTCCATGCACATAAAAACAACTGCCGGCGAACGCAATGCAAAGAGTCTGCAAGAACGCTTTCATTTTATAAGGAGTAGGGTTAGAGTCAGTTCAAATAAATATGATTACGCGACAACCTCGGCTGCGTGTCGGGCTTTGGCAAGTCTGTCTTCCGCATCGGATTTGCATTCTTCACGTGCGGTTCGGATAAGCCTCTCCAGGCCGGCAAACCGCATGGGATACGGGGCGCACAACTGCGGCGAGTAGTTAGGGGAGCGGGAAAAAGAGGGGATGCACGATTCCCCGTGAACTATCCGGAAATCTTCATAACTGGAATACGGGGGTTCAGCGGGGCTTTACTGCAACAGCCGAACCACAAAAATGACCACCGCCACAACCACAGCTCATAATACAGTACCTCACGCAGGCAGGTCCACCATTTCCGTTGGGGGATAAAGATATCGGCAATCAATGTTCCTCCCA
>DXHL01000030.1 GCA_019113395.1 Candidatus Rikenella faecigallinarum
ACGGTCAGTGGGTGCTTAATCATATAGATTTGAGAGGTATTCTCGTTCAATACACCACTCTCGGAGATATTCACCATACCCACTCCGGTACTCCCCTCTATCAGCGTATTTCCGCTTGCTCCATATATTGAGATAGTTGTGGCAGTCCCATTTTCTTGTGTTATCGTGCTGCCGTCGGCCCCCGGGAAACCGTCCTTGCGGCCCCACTGGTACAACAAACCAAAAGCCTTGTCAGCCTCGGTATCCCCGGCCTGAGGCACATTGCCGTCGTTGTAGGTCTTCGTAGCGCCCAAATTGCGGTCCATCATCACCTTGCCCGGGTTTACCTTCATGTACTCAGGACCATACGTATGTACCTGACCACCAGGAACTATCGCCTTAGAGTTCTCCCCTAACCCATAGTTCTGGGAACCATCCGGATGATACTCCGTTACCCACACGTGCCAACTCCAAAGTATCTCACCCTCACCATCGTTCGCACTATTATACACTGCTACAACCGCATTTCCTACTATATTATTAGTGGACTTTACAGTCAGGGTGCCCTTGGCAATGTCCAACTTCACATTGTCGTTCGTCATCATACCCTTCGCATCCTGCCACAAAATGCTCGCACGCATGTTGCTCTTCGGTACCTCGGTCACCCAACCCGCCGTCATCTTCTTCAAATTGAATACCGCGGCTCCTGCATCACCCGAATTCGGCACAACCATCGCACAGTTGTCCATATACGCATCCACAACCTCCAAACGACTGTCCGCAGTATTTGCACCTACCAAATCAACCGTCACCGTATATACATGGTTATGACGCACATTGAAATCACCCATGTTCGTGTTCGGGTCACCCAACAAAATGTTGTACGACACACTCTTCAACTCGGTGTTCTCTACCCCATTGATTTGAATGTACGAAGCCTTGCCATCCGTCTGAGCCAAAGTACGCTCGGTCATCTCCGTCAAACCCGTCTTCGTATCACGCAAATTCTCAGGCATATACCACACAAACTTCTTATACCCACCATCATCCGTCGCAGCCGACAAATCCTCAATCTCATAATCGCGGTGGCTGTCATTGGCACTCGTCGGGAATACACCCGATGCAGCCGTGTTGAAATAAATGCGGCTCGCCACATTCTTCATCATCACCTCCTGAACCGTGAAATCAAACGACGACGCAACCTTATACTTCACAATCACCTTCGCCACCAAACGCTCCATATCAACATTACCAGGCAAGGCAGACGAGGTCACCTCACCCGTGTAAATACCCATCATCGGCAATCCCTGACCCGAGGTCGGCTTGTACTCCCCTACCAGCTCCATATACATCGCCTTCAACTTCGCTTCAGTTGCCGCATTGCTCGTATCAAACAATCCCTCCTCACCGGTATTCGCAATGAAATATATCTTCCCGCTCGGGTCGTCACTCTCGGTCATCTCCAAACGCATATTATAAATAGCGTCATAGCCCACATCACTACCCGACGACTCCGGAATAGATTCAGAAGTCAAATATACAGGACTCCCCACAATATTCCCATCCGAACCAAACTGAATGGCCCACAGGTCATTAATCTTCGAATCCTCAGCCGTCGTCAGCTCCGTAGCAGCCTTCGAATCCACTCCTCCCAAAGTCACCATCATCCCGTCTTCCCCACCGTCACCGACGCTCTTCGTCGCCATCGTCGTACTCAACGGACGCAAGGCCAACGATACTTCGACCGGAAAATCGTTAGGCTCACCTTTTACAGGGGTCGTGAGAGTCGATTTTGTACACGACCCGAGCATCATCCCGGATAGTGCTATAATCAGTAATCTCTTCATGATTGTATGCTTGTTTGTTTCTTGTTTCGATGTTTGATTGCTGTCAAAAGACTTTCCCCACTATTTACCCCCCATGCTCGTGCTCCACTGCACATCGTCCCACGAACGTATCAACACGGAACCTTCCGGAACGCCCCCCATGTCGGTGTCAATATTCACCTCGTTCCACGAAACCACCTTCAAATACAACTCCAACCCACGAGGTGTCACCAATGCCGTAAATTTGTAATTGTTGCCCTTCGTAAAGGCCATCTCGGGCAACTCCGCACTTAACTCGTACTCCTTACCGTCTATCGAAACCGTAAAATCGGCCGGTATCGTCCCACTGGCCTTCGGCAAAAAGATTCCACTCCCTACTGCCCCCTCACCTTTCTGCTGCTCATCGATATACGAAAAGGAACTCAACTCACACACCGAGGTCTCATCACCAACGGTCGGAGTTAAATCACCCCCTATCGTATAATCCGCTGCCGGCGTCGTAGACATCTTTTTCAACGAAACCTTCCTGGCCGTCAAATCACCACATACCATATCTTCCGACGGAACTACCGAAAAGGTCAACTTGGAACATTCATGCTCAAACTCCAAATTCACCGTAGACGACGAACGATTTATCGTCTGACTCCCCAAATAGGAACCGATAAAATCCTCACCGTGGGCCACGCCCTTCACCGTCTGATTATCTGCCTCCAACTTCCGCGCCGTAGAATAGGCGTAAAAATCATACACCCCATTGTACAACTCCATCCCTTCGGCCACCCCACTCTGCTCTACCCCACTGTCATCCACCAAACACGGCACAAAACTCCCATCCTCAATGACCTTATACGTGCTGGTCGCTTTCCAGGTATCGCTACCCAGATTGGGAGCCCCCTGACCGTCACTCTGACGCTGGTAGGCTACAATACGAACCGTACTTCCCGTCGGCAAATTCACCAAATTCGCTTTCGATGACGATTGTACCTCGATACTCCCTCCCTGAAAACGTACCGTACATACTTCACTCAAATCACGCCCGTCAACCAGCTGACGACGCTGACACCCCACAACTGCCATTAATGCAGCCGCAAACAGCAAACTATGTCTTACTTTCATCATTCCCGCGTTTTTACCTACTCAAATAGCTACAAATCAACACACTAATCCAAAAACCTCACGTAACTATCCAGTTCGATTTAATACTAATTGTGTCACAAATGTAGAAAAGGAAATTATAACAAACAAATAAAAACTGACTTAAATAAACTTTTTTTACGGATTTCTCACCTCGCATTCCCCGCTCATTTCCCAACTCTTGGATTTTGAATAACTCACTCTTATACTTTCCGTAGAAGATTTTTCAACCCAACTCCAAATTCCCTGAGTGTCATCCTAAACCTGACACCATACCACCACCGACTACAGCGTTCCGACACCAACCAAGCACAAAAACCCGGCCGAATGACTCCGACCGGGTTCCCCTTCTTGATTAAATACTTTATAATGGCCCTATGCCTCGGGACGACGCGATACCCTACCTATCAAATAGTCTATCGAACAGCGCCCCGGACCAGCAGCCAATATAACTATATACATTCCTATATATAATAATGGAAGTTCTATGCTCCCCAAACTCATCACGTCATGTGTCGTTATGGCCATCACCATGCCGAAAATCAACGGAAGAACCGCAAAACGGGTCAGAAAACCGCTGATGACCAGCAACGAACATCCCACCTCGACCAAAATTATCATCACCAACGACATCGCCGAACCCCAACCTATCGGGTCCGGAAAACCCTCACGCAGAGCCGTAAAATTCTCCAGCTTCGCAACCCCATGCGTCAGCATCATCCCTCCCGCCAACAATCGCAGCAGAAGCAATCCAAAATTGACATAGCGCTCCGACAACAAAAAACGAAGCAATCTGTTTTCACTCGTTTTCATTTCCCTTATCCGGTCAATCGGCATTCACATCCGAGATTCTACTTAAGTATTCAATCATGCTCAAACAGTCATCTAGCAAAAAACATGCCACATACTGACAAAAAAATAGCCAAAAACTAACAATCCTACACCCGTACTCTCCTTTCTTTTTCCTATATTGCACCTTATCCTATAGGAAACGACAATCAACCCTCTATCCCGATTCAGACCATGACACTTCTCGATATTACACTCACACTACCCCTCGAAAACCCCGTCCTCAAATTCCTCCTTATCCTTATTATTATCCTCGCAGCCCCCATTCTGCTCAATAAAATCCGAATCCCTCACCTCCTCGGCCTTATTATCGCCGGAGCCGTCATCGGCCCCCACGGATTCAACCTCATGGAGCGCGACAGCAGCATCATTATGTCGGGAACCGTCGGACTCCTCTATATCATGTTTCTGGCGGGACTCGAAATCGACATTGCCGACTTCAAGAAAAACAGCTGGCGCAGCCTTATCTTCGGCCTGTATACCTTCTGCGTCCCCATGGCCATCGGGATAGCCGCCGGACTCTACCTGCTCGACTTCAACCTGATGACCTCCATCCTCCTGGCCAGCATGTTCGCCTCCCACACCCTTATCACCTACCCCATCATCAGCAAACTCGGCGTACAGAAAAATCCCGCCGTCACCATCACCGTCGGCGGTACCATGATTACCGACACTCTGGCCCTGCTCGTGCTGACCATCATTGTGCGCCTCTCGAACGGAGCCGTGGACAACAGTTTCTGGATTCGGTTGGGGGTATCCATGGTGCTCTTCTCCTCTATTATCCTGATTTTGTTTCCGCTGCTGGGACGATGGTTCTTCAAACGGTTCCACGACAACATCTCGCAATATATCTTTGTTTTGGCCATCGTCTTCTTGGGAGCCATTCTGGCCGAAGCGGCCGGCATCGAATCCATCATCGGAGCATTTCTCGCTGGATTGGCCATGAACCGCCTGATACCCCGCACATCACCGCTGATGAACCGAATCGAATTTGTGGGCAATGCGATTTTTATTCCGTTTTTCCTGATTGGTGTCGGGATGCTGATTGACTATCGCGCCTTTTTCAAGGATTTCGAAACCATCAAAGTAGCGGCCGTCATGACCGTGGTGGCCATTGTAGCCAAATACGTGGCGGCCTACGCTACCCAAAAGTCATTCCATTACAGTGTAGACCAACGGCGCCTCATCTTCGGACTGAGCAACTCCCAGGCGGCCGCTACGCTGGCCGCCGTGATGGTGGGTTACAGCATCATCACCGGCCACACGGCCGATGGAGAGCCCATTCGCCTGTTGAACGAGAGTGTGCTGAACGGGACCATTCTGATGATTTTGATAACCTGCACCGTATCGTCGTTTGTCACGCAGCGGGGAGCCCGCAACATTGCCCTGGAGGAGGCGTCACGTTCGACCGACGAACACGAACGAAATCGGGAGAACCAGGAGCGCATCCTGATACCCGTCAGCCACCCCGAGACCGCCGAAGAGTTGGTACACCTGAGCGTCACCCTGAAGTCGAAGGGGAATCGGACAGGACTGTATGCGCTGCACGTGGTAGCCAACGAACAGGCGGCCAGCGGGGCAGACCGACAGGGCAGACGACTGCTGGAAAAGGCCGTGGTCACCGCCTCGGCCACGGACAACACCATGCAGGAGTTGCTGCGTTACGATTCGGATGTGGCCAATGCGATAGTAAGCACCATCCACGAACAGAAGATTACCGACCTGATACTGGGACTGCGCCCGGCCATAACGGCCGACGAGCGGATGCTGTTCCCCACAGCGACCACCGAGAACATTCTCTCTCAGAATAACATTACCACACTGGTCTATAAACCATCCCAGCCCCTTTCAACCGTCAGCCGCATACTGGTATTCGTGCCCGAACGGGCCGAGAATGAGTTGGGTTTTGCCTTATGGATGATGAAGGTATGGAACATGGGACGGAACACCAATACCAAAGTGGTGTTTTATGCTCCGGCCCATACTTTGAGCCGCATTCAGGCCATCCATGCCGAGCAGCCCATCGAAGCAGAATTCCATGAATTTGACAACTGGGACGATTTTCTGATACTCTTCCGCGAGGTTCGTGCCAACGACCTGTTGCTGGCCGTTCTGAGTCGTCGTGGAGGAGCCTCTTATCATAAAAACATGAATCAGGTGGCCGAGTATCTGAACAAGTATGCCCACACAAACAGTTTTATCCTGATATACCCCGCGCAACAAAATGCGCCGCAGAACGGGGATTTGAACAACCCCTCTCTGCTGTTGGGCTAACCGTTTTACCGTCGGAGCGCAACGCGCACCTACCCTACCCTGGTAATTTATTGATACAACTCCCTTTTATATGTTGAGCCGCACGGACCGTTATAACCCATTCTTTCGCCAACTGCTCTTTTTGGCCATTTTAATTGGCCTGGGGGTGATTATCTTCTGGCAGCTGAGCTTCTTTGTCGGTGCTTTTTTGGGAGCAACCACTCTGTACATTGTCCTTCGGAAAGTTCTGTTCCACATGACCGAACGATGGCGGTGGAAACGTTGGATAGCTGCCGTCGTACTTCTGCTGGTTGTCTGTGCCGTAATGCTGGGAGCGGGCTATCTGATTTTCGAAGTGGTGGCCTCGGAGATTCCGGCCGTCAATTCCGCCCTGCTGCTCAAAGGGTTTGAGGTCATCCAGACCAAAATCAACGACCTGTTCGGATACACGCTGGTGCCGGCAAAACTGTTGGCCGAGTCGCGCGTTTTTATCACGCGCCTCGTCTCGATGCTGATTAACACCACCTACAGCTTCGCGGCCAACAACCTGATGATGCTCGTCATACTCTACTTCATGCTGGTCGGCGGACGTTCCATGGAGGCCGTGTTATTCCGATATGCGCCCTTCAGCGGTCGCAGCCTGAAACTGGTGCGGCGCGAGGCTAAACAGATGATATTCGGCAATGCGATAGGTATTCCCGTGGTGATGCTCGCCCAGTCGGTGACTGCCGCGCTCTTCTACTGGATTGTAGGGCTCGACAACATCCTCTTTTGGGCCTTTCTGACGGGTGTTTTCGGTCTGGTTCCGATGCTGGGGACAGCACTCGTGACTGTTCCGCTGGGCATCTACCTGCTGGCAACGGGAGCCATGTGGCAGGGCATCGTGATGTTGATTGGCGCCGTGGTGGTGATTGCCAACGTGGACAATCTGTGCCGCATATTTTTAATGAAACGCGCCGCGGACACCCATCCGTTGATAATTATCTTCGGCGTAGTGCTGGGGATACCGCTGTTCGGATTTTGGGGGATTATTTTCGGGCCGTTGCTGATTTCGGGTTTCCTGCTGCTGATTCGCATCTACTACCTCGAATACCGCCTGCTCCGAAACGACACCCCTCCCCCGTCTGAGGCATAATTCCCACGGAAACAAATAACGGGGATTTATCAAAATGATAAACCCCCGTTATCAGACAAAGATTGCGGTGCGGACGAGACTCGAACTCGCGACCCCCTGCGTGACAGGCAGGTATTCTAACCAGCTGAACTACCGCACCGTGCTTTTCGAATGCAGTGCAAAGGTAAACAATTCTTCGTTACCCGCAAATAATTATGCGATTTTTTCGCATCAGGGCTTGAAAAACGAGAACTGCACACTGCCATAACTTCTTTGTTGATAGAAGTTTGGATGGTCCGAAAAATTTTTCTCAGCCGAGTGCTCCAGAATGAAAATTCCCTCTTCACGCACGAAACCACCACCCAAAACCAACTCAGGCAGCTGTTCCACCCCTTCCATATCGTAAGGCGGGTCGGCAAAAACGATGTCAAATGCTTCACCACCAGCCATACTCTTCAGGTAGACAAACACATTGGTCTTGATGCTCTGAATCTGCCTGAAGTCCAACTCACGAGCCGTATCCGCAATAAAGCGTTGATGGAGCGGATTCATTTCCACTGACACCACCCGACGAGCACCTCGCGAAGCGAATTCATAGCTTATCGAACCCGTACCCGAAAAGAGGTCCAGCACATCGACCGTCTCCAGGTCATAGAGATTTTGAAGGACATTAAAAAGATTCTCCTTGGCAAAGTCAGTCGTAGGCCGCGCTCTGAAATTACGCGGCGGAACGATTTGCCGCCGCCGTCTGACACCTCCTACAATGCGCATATCTCCCGAACCCGTTGATGGTTATAGAATTTGATATCGCGCGCATCGACCTCCGCAAAATAGCGCCCGAAAAATCCGCTCAGACGTTCAGCGCCCTCTCCCGTCAGTATCAACCGATAGGTTGTAAATCCGTCGTGTTTGAGGAGTTTTTGAATATAGTAGAGCATCTCTTCGGGGGTTTCGACACGCAATGTTTCTGCTGCATACAATCCCGTATGGCAGATGGTCAGATGGACCCATTCGCCATCGAGGATGGCATGGATAGTATTTGCCGGCGTCGCATCAAGTTCCAGGAGGAGCGGGTGGTAAAAGAGTGCGCCCGGATAGAGTTGCAGGATTCCTGCGGCCATTCCGGCATCGACCTGCCACACGGCCGCTGCCTGCCCCGACAACAAGTTGTTGGAAAGCGTTGTCATCCCCGGCACAAACATATTGGCCGCTTTCAGATACTGTTCGGCTCGCTCCGCTTCAAAGAGCGGCTGAGGAATGAGCAGAACATTATCGGTAGCACAACCGACAAAGACCCTGCGCAACGGAGGTGTTGGAGCGGTCAGCATGGGTTCCCGCGCGAGAATAGCCGCCATGTCCGTATCCCGATAGGCAACGGAGCGCAAAATCGCCTCACCGCCCATTCCGGGAGCGATGTCGAAGACCACAAAAGAAAATCCATTCAGCTCCAGCTGAATGGATAATTCTCGATTACGTGTATAGTGTTGAGCTACTTCTTGCATCATTATGGGGTATTCGTCACATCACCGTACCACAGAGGAGAGCACGCCCATTCTCATCATATCCACCTCTCCCACTCGGCACACCTATTCAGTTGCGGTATCCCTCCCGCAGAGCGAAAGAGGGATTACTCCCCGTCCCAGTTCCCTGCTTCGTTGGTCGTAGCGGTGAGTGAACCCACTTTCAGACCATCGGCACGACTCAGCGTATTGATTTGGTAGTCGCGGAAGTTGATGAGTTCCTGTTCGTCGAGGTCACCCAGGAAGGTCGGATACTGAGCGAAGGCTTCAAACACCGGCACCACCACTTTCGATTCGGTTTCAATCGAGGCGGTATCCATAGCGAATTCCAAGAGTTGGCCGCCGGGATTGAATTTGGTTTGCATATCCGAGCCGGGGATATAGCGCAGGTTGTTGAAATCTTCCAGCACTTCGGGCGAGATAAATTCGAGCGTATCCTTTACTGCCACGTTGAATTTTTCCACGCTCACGCGCCCTTGAGCCACAGCCAACGAGTCGTCAGCCGAACCGATGGCGTGTTCAAAGGTAAGCGAGTCGTATTTCACGAACGCGATAAGCGAGTCGAAATTGGGAGTAAATTTAAGGTACTTGTTGCGGAAGGCACGCTGCGCGGTACGGATATCTTTGAGTCGTTCAACGACTTTGGCTTCGCGTTCTTTACGGATACGTTCGAATTCGAGCGGCGTATTGAAGAGCGAGTAAATCCACCACGCCAGTGCGACAATGACAGCCAGCAGAAGCACCTGGAGAAGAAATTTTTTCATCTTATGGAATTAGTTTTTAAGTTTGTTTACGGTTAGCAACGCACAGCTACCGCGAGAACGAAATTATCCCCTACGAGAGATGTCCCTGAGCAGCCATATCGCGACCCAAATATACGCTAATTTTGCATTCACGCCAACTGCCGAGCAAAAAAAATTGATTGAGGCGCTTAGTGAATACTTGAGTTCAGGGGATGAGAGCGCGCTGTTTATCATCAACGGATACGCCGGAACGGGGAAGACTACCGTGATAGGAGCATTGGTTCGTACCCTGCGGGCTTTGGAGTATCCGTGTGTGCTGATGGCTCCGACGGGTCGGGCTGCCAAGGTCATGGGACGCTATGCCGAGGCCGAAGCCTACACGATACACAAGACCATCTATCGGGAGCGGACCGTGGGAGGAGCCGAGGGGTCGCGGTTTGAGTTGAATTTCAACAAGGCGCACGACACACTGTACATTGTGGACGAAGCCTCGATGCTGACCTCGCGCACCGTGTCTCTGCAAGACGAGGCGACCTCATTCGGGTCGGGCGACCTGATTGAGGATATGTTCGACTACATCCGTTTGGGACGGAACAACAAGGTGATTCTGGTAGGCGACCAGGCTCAGTTGCCCCCCGTAGGGTTCGACCGTTCGCCGGCTCTCGACCCGCACCACATGGCCAAATACGGCACAGTGTGGAATTTTACGCTGTCCGAGGTCGTTCGCCAGCAAAACGATTCGGGCATTTTGTACAACGCCACCGCCATTCGGGCGCTGATTGCGGGCGGAAGGGCTGATATTCCGCAGTTCGACCTCGATTTTCCCGACATTGTGCGACTGGACGGGCGCGAGTTGATTGACGAGATTGACACCTGCTACGGTCGATACGGCCAATCCGAGACGGCCGTCATCACCCGTTCCAACAAGCGGGCCAACCACTACAACCAGGGGATACGCCGCACCATTCTGGACTACGATGACGAGATTGGGTCGGGCGACATGGTCATGGTCGTCAAGAACAACTACCATTACGTGGAGCGCGACCCGCAGGCCAAAATGGACTTTATCGCCAACGGGGACATTGCCCGCGTGCACCGCATCTATCGGACACGTGAGCGGTATGGGTTTCACTTTGCCTATGGCGAGTTGGTTTTCCCGGATTACGATGATTATCGTTTGGAGTGCTGGCTGTTGCTCGATGTGCTGCACAGCGATGCCCCCTCGCTGAGCCGCGACCAACAGGCTCAGTTGTTTCGCGCCGTGGAGGCCGATTATGCGGAAATCACCCAAAAGGGGAAACGGTACAAGGCTGTGATGAGCGATGACTATTTCTGTGCGCTGCAGGTGAAATTCGCCTACGCCATCACCTGCCATAAGGCGCAGGGCGGACAGTGGTCGGCCATTTTCCTGGATGTGATGCTGTTCGGTGAGGAGATGATGACACTCGAGTTGTTGCGATGGTTATACACGGCGGTTACCCGTGCCACCGAGCGGCTCTATCTGGTCAATTACGATGCCCGTTTCTTCCCCGACGAAGAGTAGCATAATATCGTTTCGAATGCCCGGGCATTCCCACCCCGAAGGACCCCGCATAAACAAATGCGTCGGAAATGGACATCCATTTCCGACGCAAACGGTGTATCCCCAATCAGGGAAAACGCTCCAACAATCAGCGAACTTACTTGTTGAGTTTCTTTTCCTTGATACGAGCTTTCTTACCGGTCAGGTCACGCAGGTAGTAGATACGTGCCCGGCGCACCACCCCAACTTTGTTGAGTTCAATTTTGCTGATGGTGGGCGAGTTCACGGGGAAGATACGTTCAACACCGATACCATCCGAGATTTTCCGAATGGTGAAGGTTTCGGTTGCACCCGAACCGCGACGTTGAAGCACAACACCCCGGAAGTTTTGCAAACGTTCCTTGTTACCTTCGCGGATTTTGATGGTTACGGTGATGGTATCACCAGCCTTGAATGCGGGGACTTCGGCGGTCTCCTGTTTGAAAGCCTGTTGGGCTACTGCAATCAGATTGTTCATGGTTGGAACTGAATCTAAAAGTGGGTTACGGTGCGGAATGTTACGGTTTCCGATGGAGAAGAGGGTTTTCGCCGCGCACACAAGGCACACTACAAAAAACAAACGGAGAGCACTGCTCCATTATCCCTCGCCCCCTCCATAAGAGATTCCTACACAAAAGCGTCGCAAAAGTAACGATAATATCACAACAGGCAAAATATTTTTGGGTATTTTTGTCTTCGGAACCTGTTTAGATAAGAGATTCGACGTATGAAATCCAGCGAAAGACCCCTGATTTTCGTCACCAACGACGACGGTGTGCAGGCTGCCGGAATAGCCGCCCTGATACGTTTGGCCGCCGAGTTTGGCGATGTGGTTGCCGTAGCTCCGAACGAGAGCTATTCGGGCATGTCGCATTCGATAACGATGCACCGTCCGCTGTTTGTGAGCAAGGTGAGTCAGACAGACGGGGTGGAGGTATACTCTTGTACGGGGACTCCGGTGGACTGCGTGAAGATTGGTTTCGACGAGATTCTGGGTACCCGTATCCCCGACCTGGTATTATCGGGCATCAATCATGGTTCAAACGCCAATGTGAGCGTGATATATTCGGGGACGATGGGTGCAGCCACGGAGGCTGCTCTTTATGGGATTCCATCGATAGGCTTTTCGCTCACGGACCACTCCCCTGCCGCCGACTTCACCGCTTCGGTTCATTATGCCCGTCAAATCATCGGACAAGTGCTTGCCATGCCTGCGGAGTCACTGGCCGGTTTGTGCCTGAACGTCAATATTCCCAACATCCCGCAGGACAAGATTCGCGGGATTCGCGTATGCCGCCAGACTCGCGGCAACTGGCGCGAAGATTTCGTTCACCGCACCGACCCCAACAATCGGGATTACTACTGGATGTCAGGCCGTTTCTACAACTTTGAGCCGGAGGCGGAGGATAGCGACGAATGGGCTTTGCGTGAGGGGTATGTCTCCATTGTTCCTGTCCAGATGGACCTGACGGACTACCAACGTTTGGATACGCTCCGTTCCTATTTGGGAGAATAGGGGACGCATTTGGTTTGTTGTACCAGTGGGGCCGCAAGGACTGTTTTCCGGGCGCCGACGGCAGCACGATACAATCGGATGAAAGTGCTATTACCACTATTCCAATATATGGAGCTGATGGAATTACTGCATTAAAGGAAGATGAAACTGGTTATCAAAAAATCTCGATTAAGGTCGCTGAAGTCCTCAATGGTAATACCTCACAAATTTATTCCATAAAAAATCCATTAACATTTATTTATAATGCCACGGCTCCTAATGATTGGTATACAGATGTAGAAATATACCAAAATAAATCTCTATGGAATAGTGATACTAAAAGCATCTATGACCCATGTCCTAAAAATTGGTGCATATCGAGAGATGCTACATGGAAAGATTTTTCATTCGAAAATGCTATATATTATACTCCAGGAGAGTATAATCCTCAAAATGGTCTATGCTATAACAAGTATGTTTGGTATCCTGCCATAGGGCGACGTCTTCAGGTTGCTGGCACGTTAGCCAGTAGTGGTTATGGAGGGAATTATTGGTCCTATACGACAGGTGATGAGTACCCTACCTATTTTAATTTCAATGCTGCTCTTTCGCTAATTCCTGTTGGTAAAAACCCTCTTGTTGGCTGCGCCTTTGGGTATGCAGTTCGTTGCGTGCAGGAGTAAGGTGATGGGGGAATGGAAGGGGCGGGATAAGGGGGAGTAATCCGCAGGGGGTATCCGTGTAGGGGAAGAGGGGGAAAGGCGCAGGGAGCAGCTCAGCCTCTCCCGGAGGGAAGAGAGCGCAAAGAGCAGATAAACCCCAAGCGAGGAAATCCGGACACGAGAATGGTGCCAAGCTATGGTATCAAACATAGGCGGAACAAACTCCCTTTGTCAGGCCGGAACCACCCCCGGTGGAGGCCTGCGCTTTTTGCGCACGCTCCACTGGTTCCGTCCTGAAAACGCTTTGTGGCTTAACATGAGTCGAGCTTCGGGTCGCAGCCTGCGCAGTATAGGGTAGACACAGGTAGGCTCACGTGCCGAGCGGCCTCGTTCGGCGCCGCCCCCTCTGACAGCTAAAAGCCGTCAGGCGCACAACTGGCGGCTTCTTTTGAACCCGATATTTCTCGGACACACTCGGATATAGTGTTCCCGACAACACCATACCTTAAAATTACCGATATCCATCTTTCATGGACATCGAGCTCACACATATATGAGCGAGCCTCTGTCCTTATATCCATAAACAATATGAAAAGGGTTCTCGATAGTTTTCGAGAACCCTTTTCTTGCTGTCATATAGCCAGTGTTAATCCTGACGGCTATAGTTCGGAGCTTCACGCGTAATGGTTACATCGTGCGGATGACTTTCCTGCATCCCGGAGGCCGTAATCCGCACAAACTTAGCTCCTTTCAGAGCGTCGATATTTTTAGCACCACAATATCCCATTCCAGCACGCAAGCCACCCACAATTTGGTAGATAACCTCCGCCAGTTGTCCTTTATACGGGACACGTGCTGCAATTCCTTCGGGAACCAGTTTTTTGATATCATCTTCAGCATCCTGGAAGTAACGGTCTTTCGAGCCCTGTTGCATGGCTTCGAGCGACCCCATCCCCCGATAGGTTTTGAATTTACGTCCGTTGAAAATAACAGTTTCGCCCGGCGACTCTTCCACACCGGCAAACATCGAACCGGCCATAACACAGTC
The DNA here is from genome assembly GCA_019113395.1 of Candidatus Rikenella faecigallinarum. Taxonomy (GTDB): domain Bacteria; phylum Bacteroidota; class Bacteroidia; order Bacteroidales; family Rikenellaceae; genus Rikenella; species Rikenella faecigallinarum. Next base: position 14,185 of record DXHL01000030.1, read on the forward strand.
AGCACCAGCAGCAATCGCTTTCACCACATCGCCTGTATAGCGAATCCCGCCATCGGCAATCACAGGCACACCCGTTCCTTTCAGGGCCGAAGCCACATCATAGACCGCATTCAACTGAGGCACACCCACACCTGCAATGATACGCGTTGTGCAGATAGAGCCGGGGCCAATCCCCACTTTCACGCCATCCGCACCGGCTTCCACCAGCATTTTGGCGGCTGCAGCCGTAGCCACATTCCCAACGACCACATCCAAATCAGGATATTTAGCCTTGACCTCTTTCAGTTTTTCGATAACCCCTCTGGAATGTCCGTGGGCGGTATCAATCACAATGGCGTCCGCACCGGCTTCATAGAGAGCAGCGACCCGTTCCAGGGTATCGTGCGTCACACCAACCCCTGCCGCCACACGAAGCCGTCCTTTGGCATCCTTGGCTGCATTGGGATTATCTTTGACCTTTGTAATATCCTTGTAGGTGAGCAATCCTATCAACTTGCCGTTATCATCAATCACCGGCAATTTTTCAATTTTGTTATTGAGCAGGATTTTGGCAGCCTCGTTCAGGTCAGGATTATGCGTGGTCACCAAATTGTCTTTGGTCATCACTTCGCTGATTTTCTTAGCGAGGTCGGTTTGGAAGCGGAGGTCCCGATTGGTAACAATCCCAATGAGTTTATACTCGTCGTCCACCACTGGAATCCCGCCGATTTTATTTTCGTGCATCAGCGCCTTGGCATCTCCCACCGTACCGTCAGCCTTAATGGTCACGGGGTCATAAATCATTCCGTTTTCGGCCCGTTTCACCTTACGCACCTGTTGAGCCTGAGCCTCGATGGACATATTTTTATGAATCACCCCGATACCGCCTTCGCGCGCAATCGCGATAGCCAAAGCCGCTTCGGTTACCGTATCCATGGCGGCCGAGACAATCGGAGTATTGATAGGAACATTGCGCGAAAACCGCGACGCTACACTCACTTCGCGCGGCAGGACTTCCGAGTAGGCCGGCACCAGCAGGACATCATCAAAGGTAAGACCTTCGGCAACTATTTTTTCATCTATGAATGACATAATGGCTCCCTGTTAATAAATTTGAGCAAAGGTAACTTTTTTTATTGAGAAAACGGCAGGTTTAATCAAAAAACGGCGCCAATTTATCCAGCAGTTTTCGAGGCGGTCGGCAAGCCGTTTTGGAGTCGGCATGCATAAAGGCCAGTGTTACGGCTCCGGTTGTAATTTGTTCTCCGTTTTCGCGAAAGACCTCATACTCGAAACGGATTCGCACACCCGGCATTTCGCGCAAGGTAGTTCGGACGGTTAGCAGGTCGTCATAGTAGGCCGGGTTTTTGTAATTCACTTCAACCTTCAGTACCGGCAGCATGACGCCGTTGGCTTCGATTTCGGCATTGGGTAAGCCGATGCTCCGCATCAGTTCGGTACGCCCCATGTCAAAGAGCTCAACGTAATGCGAGTGGTAGAAAAACCCCATTCGGTCCACGTCGCCGTAGGGTACCCGGAATTGCGAATCGTACGTAATCATAAGTTTAGCGGATTATGACAGCATCGTATTTTAACAAAGGTAGCATTTTGTTCTGAGATTCGAGAAACTACGCTGAATAAGCAACAGTCCTGAGCAGCTTATTGCAACAATATGCCTTCGAGAGTATCTGACAGACAACCATCTACCCCATTTCGTCGGTTGCAGGGCATGTATTTTGTGTTTTCGGGCAGGGCTTGCGAAATCTTGGATAGAGGCTGTTCTGTTCGCGTGCCGAGCCGCACTCTGCTCGTGTCAGTGCTTCCTCGCTTGGGGTTTATCTGCTCTTTGCGCTCTCTTCCCTCCGGGAGAGGCTGAGCTGCTCCCTGCGCCTTCCCCCTCTTCCCCTACACGGATACCCCTGCGGATTACTCCCCCTTATCCCGCCCCTTCGATTCCCCCCCACGCTACTCCTGCACGCAACGGACAACCATTCCATTTGCGCGGCTACCGGATGTGTTAGGGTTAATCGTTGTCATATCAAAATAAACCCCTCGTCCCCATACCCCCAGAGGTGTTATCTCCCAAAAGGCAGTTGAATATCCTACTGAGCTGATTAAACCACTCTCTCGATTGCGATTCCCACATGCCGGATACCATGTTAAAGAAGCATAGACTCGACCATTTGTTTGGTGTCGAACCTCTGCGCCGGGAGCCCCCATGCTATAGTATTGAGTTGTACTTAAAACATAATCACCCCATGTCTTATCGGCAGGAACCCGCCAACCCTGAGGGCAAGGGTCATAATTGCTTTTGACAGTTCCTTCACCCCATAATGTATTGTTCAAATAAGACTCGTCTTGAGTATACCAATCTCGGGAATCTCCTGTATTATAAATACAAGATAAAGGATGCTGAATTGCGTAAACTAATGTCGTATTCTCTTTACCGACTATCCCGCCGGCTGTAATATCAACCATTTGAAATCCTGTTGCACTCCCTTCCGTCAGTGGATTTCCATCTGTTCCATATATTGGAATAGTCGTAGCGTTAGGTATTCCTGTTTGCTGTATCGTGCTGCCGTCGGCGCCCGGGAAACCGTCCTTGCGGCCCCACTGGTACAACAAACCAAAGGTGACAACTACCCTATCCGCTCCCCATTCAAATAAACCTCAACCGCCACCGGACACACCTGACGCAACATCGCCGAAACACCGCAGTAACGCTCCTGTGACAACGAAACCATTTTCAACGGTTTCGACGGGTCGATACCCTGACCCTCAAAACGATACCGCAACGTCATCGAACGGTACACCACCGGCATCTCATCGGTTTTTTCCGCTTCAACGTCTATCTCCAGCCTGTCATACTCCACGCGCATTTTACGAGCCAGCGAGGCCACATCCATCCCCGTGCAACCCGCCAATGCCACCAACAACAGGGGTTTGGGACGTGCGCCCACATTCATGCCGCCCAATGTTTCGGGGGCATCGAGTGTAATGGTATGCCCGTCCACCTGGGCATCAAACTGCATACCGCCTTTCCATTCCAGTTTCACATTTTCCATACTGCTTGGTTTTTTAGATGAATACTATTCAAACACATGCAAAATTCATGCAAATACCCCCGTGAGACAATGAATTCAAGATACAAACATATTACCTCATTGCGCAATGCCTGTAGACCAACCCATGCGGAGTGTCGTAAAAAAATCCGGTCAGGCACAATAGTTGCTTGGTATTTTTGTAAATTTACGACAGTTTAATGCAATTAAAAATAGTCTTCCGGCCTCCCATACACTAAACTGAATCGTACTGACACACACTGGAGGATGCAACCTGCTCCGCCGTAAAGACTTGGAATATAATTATTTTCAAAGAATACCGAGATACCCATTCTACTCATGCGTCTGAAAATCAACGGTTGAATTATCCTGGGTATTGCCATTCCCCTGTTGGTACTGGGCATCCTGGCGGGGCTGGGTTTAACCTACCGCTCCGGAACAGCACATACTTCCGGGAACACAACCGTCATGCCCTGGGACGGACAAATCAACCTCGAAGGTACCGATTACTTCCTCTACTTTTTCACCTCCGTCCGCGAAGCGTACATCCACTACCCATGGGTCGTCCAAATATCCTATCTGATTGTCCTGCTGTGTATCCTCGGAGTCGCACTGCTGCTGATTCTGATGGCCCGAGACATCGTCAGACGAAAGAAAGAGGCCCGCATGCTCCGTACGCTGCAAACAAAATATTACGAGCCGCTGCTCCAAATTGCCCACGCAGACCACAAACTCACCCCAGACGAAATCAGCCAAATCCTGCAACCGGAACGTATCACGGAAAACTCATACGCCTATCGGATGAAATGGATTGAGCTGTTCATTCTGCTGCGGGCCGACACCGACCTGCTGGAGCCCTCGGTGAGCAACATTCAACAAAGCATGAGTTTGCTCGGGCTGAACGAATTTATGGAGAATCGGCTGATTTACGGCCGCGACAGCGAGAAACTCCGTGTGATACAGGCAGCCCGTCTGCTGAACATGCAGCTGCCCGACAGCGTCATGTCCGGCATCGTCAATAACCGCAACACACGCCTGCAAAAGGCCGCACGTTTCTATTATATTCTCATCAACAAGGACGACCCCTACCTCTTTTTCGACAACAACAGCATGCACGAACCGCTCTCGGTATGGGACCAGTTGGAACTCCACCAACTCTTTGCCGACTGCCACCATGCGGGGAAGAGGCTTCCTTCGTTCATCCCGCTCATTCGCCAACTGTCACAACCCGAAACCGCAGCCTTTTTCATCCGCGAAACAGCCTTTTGGGGCAGTGAACCCGAAGTGGCCCACCTGGAAGAGTATTTCAATGCTCCCGAACAGAGTTTCCGTCGAGCCGCTTTCGAAGGGATGGGATTGCGGCGCTTTGCACCGGCCGAGGAGCAAATGAAAGCGTGCTTCTGGAACCAGTCCGAGACACTCCGACGGGTTATCCTCGAAAGCATCCTCCGCATACGGTCGGGAGAGTCCGTGGATTTTCTCCGGACAGCTTTTCTGGAATCCTCCTCCCGACTGACCAAACGTACGGCTTTGATGTGTCTGTGGCACTATGGTCCCGACGGTCAGCAGGCTTTTCGGGAAATCCGACAGACAGCCGCACCTGACGAACAGGTTATTTTCGCCCAGATAGAACAGGACCTGACCTCCAATCCCGAATCCCCACTGCTCTCATGAAAGAATTTCTCATCGAAACATACGGAATCACCATCTTCATCTACTCCATTCTGTTGATGGTCTCTTACGTGGTGTTGATATGGCTGGCCGAGCTCTCCATCAAACGCAGCAAGACTTCGTTCGTCGAATCCTATGCCAAGAAGGTCATCGGACAAAGCCCCTATACACCCGGCGTGTCGATTATCGCCCCGGCATACAACGAAGAACGAACCATCATCGACAATGTCACCTCGCTCCTCGGACAGCAATACCCCAAATTCGAGGTCATCATTGTCAATGACGGAAGCAAGGATGCCACCCTCGAAAAACTTATCGAGCATTTTCATCTGGTCGAAGTACCGTTCGACTACGTGGAGCTGATCAAAACCAAACCCTTCAAACGGCTCTTCCGTTCGACAGACCCGCTCTTCGCCCGTCTGACCGTCGTGGACAAGTTCAACGGCGGAACCAAAGCCGACGCCGTCAATGCAGGCCTCAATGTCGCCTCGTACCCCTACTTCATCAACACCGATGTAGACTGTATCCTGGCTCAGGATGCCATCTACCAGTGTATTCTGCCGGTACTGGACCGTGACCACGTGATTGCCGTCAGCGGTGCCATGGCCATGTCCAACGGCTGCAAAATGAAAGACGGACATATCGAAGAGGCTTTCCCGCCCCACTCTCTGATTCCGCTGTTCCAAACGCTCGAATACATGCGCTCGTTTCTCATCGGAAAAATGGGCTGGTCGGCCATCAACTCCATGCCGAACGTCTCCGGCGGATACGGACTCTTCGACCGTAAAATCGTCATTGCGGCCGGAGGATACAGCCCCGACTCCTTTGCCGAAGACATGGACATGCTGATTCGGATGGTCGGATACTGCTGTGACTTCTCGCTGAAATACCGCGTGATACAAATCCCCCAAACCTGCTGCTGGACCGAAGGACCGCCCAACATCAAAGTTCTGGCCCGACAACGGGTCCGCTGGGGACGGGGACTCATTCAAACCTTTGCCCACCACAGCCGATTTATCTTCAACAAAAAATATCGACAGCTCGGCATGGTCACCCTGCCCTATCTGCTCGTTTTTGAATTTCTGGCCCCGATAATTGAGCTTATGGGTCTGCTGACGCTGCTCTTCCTGGCGTTCACCGGAGGGGTTAACTGGCAAACGGCGCTGGTCATCTTCCTGGCCATCTACTCCTTCTGCATCACCCTGTCGCTGGTGGTTATTTTCTATGACTACACCCTCGGCGGGTCGTACAAAAGATTCAAAGAGTACCTCTGGATATTGATGGCGGCCTTGCTCGAACCCTTTATCTACCACCCGATGGTGGTCTTCTTCTCCCTGAGGGGCTATTGGAACTACTTTATTCAGAAAAAGGCCGTCTGGGGTAAGATGACGCGAAAAGGGTTCTCGGCACAAACCAAAAACTCGTAAGCATGCCAAAGATGCAAAACACGTTATATCATTATATACTGCACCCGCTCCGTCGGGGAGTAATCGTAGTGGCGCTGCTCGCCGGGGCTCTTTTGCACGAAGTCTCAGCGGCCGGATTGGGAAACAAAACCACCGTCGAGGCCTATGAAACGAGCGTACGTGAGGCTTTCGGGCGGGGTGAGTGGGACAAAGGGTTGGAAATCCTGAAAGAGAGTCTGGCTCTGTATCCCGAATCCTCGGAGCTGAATCAGTTGGCCGGGGAGTACTACTATCGGCTGAAGGAGTATGACAAGGCCCGCTATTTTCTGGTTCGGGCCGTCAAGGACACCCCCGACAACACGAGGGCAAAACAGTTGCTTATCAACGTTGAAGAGGAGACGGGCAACTATTCGAGCGCCATTTGTTATGTGAATGAGTTGCTCGAGATATCGCCCTACTGGAAAGGGTTGTGGAAACGCAAAATCGGCCTCTACCGACGCGAAGGAAACAATCAGGAAGCCGACCGACTGCTAAAGCGTCTGTTCGAAATCTTCCCGAACGACACGACAGTCCGAAAAGATTACCTGGCCCGTTTGGAGGAGAACTACCTGCGGGAACGAAAACAGGGCGACAGGAGGACTGCCGTCACCTCGCTGCGCACCCTGTTGCAAACGGGAGGGCCCAACGAGGCGTACTATCTGGAGTTGGTGAACCTGCTGTTGCAACAGGGCGAGACCGATGAAGCCCTGGTCACGGTAGCCGAAGGGGTTACGGCCTTTCCCTGTTCGAGTTCGTTAGCAGCCAAGAGAGCGGAAATCTTCGCGGGACTCCAACGTTACCCCGAGGCACTGGCCTTTCTGGAAGAACGCATGAAGGCCTGCCCGACACAAAGCACCTTGCGGGAGCTTTATCATTCCATATTGGGCGATTATGCCCGGGCGCAACAAAACGCCGACCCCTATCGGCTTTACGGGCGGCTCTATGACCTTGACAAGAATCGGGAGGCACTGGAGTACCTGATTGACGAGGCGGCGCGAAGCGGTCGCCGAGAAGACCTGACGCGCTACCTGGCCAAAGCCCGACAACGATACGGCGACTTGCCCGAGTGGCGTTTCAAAGAGTACGACTTCTACAAACGGATAGGGAGTCCGCGAGCCGATGTTTTGCTGGAAGAGCTGTACACACGTTACCCGGACAATTCCGATGTGGTCGAGGAGATGTGCCTCTTGCGATACCGACAGGCGGAAGCATGGCAGACGGACGGCGCATACCGCGAAGCGGCACGGGCTTTCGATTTCGTGGCCGACCATGTGCAGGAGCAGGAGATGAAAACGGCCGCTCTGCAGAAATCCTACTCCATGTATCTGCTTCTCAATGAGTTTTCACTCGCATGGAGGCGTCTCGACACCCTCCGGCCCTATCTCAGCCGGGACGAATACGTGGTGGGGCAGGCCGACATCCTGCAGCATGAAGGCGACACGGCTGCGGCACTTAACCTGATGTACCGCCATATCAAGGCTTCCGACTCAGCCCTCGACTCGCCCTACATGACCTCCCTGTACGAAGAGAGTACACTCCCCTACCTCAAAACACTCCTTGAAAACGGCAACCTGCACACGGCGGCTCGGGAGAGTCAGCGGCTGCTGGAGATTTGCCCGACCTCAAAAATCGGGCTGCAATACGCTCTTTCGAGTTTCTCGGCCTTAGGTGACACTGAGCAATCGCAACACTACCTCCGACTGGGCCGGGAACGCTACCCTGACGAACTCTATTTCATCGAAAAAGAGGCAGCCTGGCTCTATGACAACCAACGCTATGCGGAAGCCTTGGCACTGCTGTCGTCCCCGGCCGATTCGCTGCCGGGCAACCGAACCCTTATTGCAGCCTTCTCGGCCAACAGTGAGGCTCAAACGTACGCACTGCTCAAAATGCAGCGTCCGACAGAAGCCATGACCTGCATAGACGATGCTCTGCGCCGCGACCCGAAAAACACCTCGCTGCTGCTGGCCAAAGGGGCCGTCTACGAAAAACAGGAGCTGTACGACAGTGCATACCTCTACCAAAGTCAATACAAACCGACCTTCGACGAGGCTCACGATTTTCGACGCCGCATGATAGGGCTCCAACGCCGCGGCATGGCACACGAACTCTCGATGGGAACACTCTTTGGCAACTACCTCAACGGCCGCTCGCTGGCACCCGTAGCCGACCTCACCTATGCCTACACCCACCGTAAACACCGATTCTTCCTCAACCCCTCCTACACGGCTCGCGAAGATGTCGTCGAGGAGAGCGGTATCAACATTCCGGGCGGACAGGCCGTGAGACTGACCGCCGGATGGGAAGGTCGTCTCTCGCCCCGATGGTCGGCACTCGCCTCGGTCGGCTGGGCCAACGACATCTTCCCGACCCTCTCGGCCAATGCGTCGGTAACGTATGCCTTCAACAAAGAGTGGACCCTGGGTATCGGACTAGGCTATCGGGCCATCAACCAGGAGTATGTCGAATATCGATGGGCAGACCCCGCGGACGGAGAATCGGTCGGCCAATGGGTGCCACAAAGCTACACCCGACAGAACGAGCCCCTTTTCAATGCGGGTCTTACGGCAGCCAAATCGTACGAGAGCCTTATTATGACACTTAAAGGCGACCTCTTCGTCCTGAACGGCAGCATCTACTTCAACAGTTCGGCCCAGCTCAAATACCTGCCCACGACCGACCGAACCACTTACGTTCGAGGGATTGTCGGTTTGGGAACGGCTCCCGAGTTGAGTCTTATCGACCATGCCATGCCGGGCAGTTTCAGCAAACTGAACCTCTCGGCCGGAATAGGAGCCGGATACCTGATTGGCAAACACATGCTGCTGGGAGTGGATGCACTGTACAGTACGCTGTACAGCCAAAGCGGTATCCGAACGGGCAGTTACGACAACTACATCGACGACATTCAAACCCAGTACAAGAACCTATTGACCGTATCGCTCTACGTCAGTTTCTATTTCTAAGGCTGTCACCACACGCACGGTGCACGACCCAACACACACGCATCATGAAGTTTCCCATCTATTTCCTTTTTTTAGGCCTGCTCGGCTGCACGCTGTTCGGATTTGCCCGGGCACAACCCGCACCGCACAGCTACCGCATTCAGGCGGTCGGAACCAACACGGCCTCCGAGAAGTGGTGTGACTACCTTCGTGCACAACTCGAACGGAGGATGGGGAACAACCATGCGGTCCTAAACACCTCTGCACCGCCTTCCGCTCTCGACATTCTGATTGAGCTGGATACCACCCTTACAGCCGATTATGCCATCCAACGAACAGGAAACCGTCTGACGCTGCAGGCTGAGAACGAAGAGGTGATGCTGTGGATGATATACCAGTGCATCTCGTGGCTGGCCGAAGAGGACAGCCGCATTGCCGCCGCAGACCTGCCGCCCGCCCTGACGGATATGAGGTTGTCGAGCCGCGGGAATTTTCGATTCGAGTATCGCGGCATCTACTCCCCGTCGAACATGCAGCCCGAGGCACGGGCTATTCTCGCCACGCACAACGTCGATGACGACTGGGGGCTGTGGGGCCACAACCTGCGCAAAGCACTCGGAAACCAGAGCGACGAGAGCCTTTATGCCATGCACGACGGGCGCCGCGACGAGAGCCAATTCTGCTTTTCGTCGGAAACGTTGTACCACGGACTGGAGAGTTATATTCTCGACAACTACGGCGACGGGGTACACGGCGCGGGGGCCCGCAGTTTCCGTTTCTGCATTATGCCCGACGACAACGACAGGGTCTGTCAGTGCAGCGCCTGTCGCCGTGCGGGTAACACGCTCCAAAGCGCAACGGGTGCCGTTGACCGTCTTTTGCGGAGGCTCGCCGAACGTTTCCCTCGGCACCTCTTTTTCACCACGGCCTATCGCACCACGGCAGATGCTCCCGGCTCTCCCATGCCCGCGAACTGCGGAGTGCTGGTCAGCGCCATTGACTTGCCGCTTCACCCCTTGAACACACAAGAAAAAACGGTCAGTCAGTTTGAGCGGAAACTGACCGAATGGAAACGCGTCACCTCCCGCATCTACGTATGGGACTACATGCGCAATTTCGACGACTACCTGACCCCGTTCCCGATGCTGGCACCATCAAACAACGCCTCGCGTACTTCGCGCAAAACGGCGTATCGGGTATTTTCTTCAACGGCAGCGGCTATGACTACGCTTCGCTGGATGATGTACAGACCTATGTTCTCTCGGCCCTGCTGCTCACAGACCGCGTAGACATCAACACCCTGACCCGCGGTTACCTGAGGCGATTCTACCCGCAATCGGCCGATATACTCTACCCCTACCTCGCGACACTGGAGCAACGCGTGGCCGATAAGCGAACCACCCTGCCCTACTACGGCGGCATTGAAGAGAGCATCGCGGCATACCTGAACCCTACCGAATTGGCCGCCTTTGTCGCATCCTTGAGCCGCCGTTCAAAAGGCATTGAGGGCGAAGAGCGTACCCGCCTCAACCGCCTGCTTACCGCCCTCAACTTCACGATGCTCGAACTGATGCGCACACCGCAAGGGCTCCCTTATGACTCGCTGGCAGTGGAAAATGCCTTGTACGACCTGCAGGGATACACCCATTTTGCCGATATGACGCAATACCGCGAGGCAAATGGGACATTGGAAAGTTACCTGGCCGCATGGCATCGCCACGCTGTTCGCAGCACGCCCCCGCCGGGGAGTATCCCTCACCCAATAACCTGCTACGGGGCGGAACAACAGCCCGTGACACGCCTGTCGAACCGTTACTACGGCCTGCCCACCGACTACCATACCGAATGGTACGTATTCCGCAACGGCACCCTGACAGCCGAAACCCGATTCACGCGAAACACCACCACCCTTATCCGCGCGAATTTTCTGTATGCCCCGGCCTGGCGCATTGACCTGCCCGATTCGGTGCGTATCTTTCTCAACGACAAACCGATACTTGAGAGCCGCCTGCCGGCCGAACCGAACCCCTTCTCAACCAGCGTATTTCGCACGGAACAGAGCGTTTCGGCAGGCGACCGACTAAAAATTATTATCGTCCCGAATCGGCAATCGGGCCGTTCGACAGCATGCGATGAAATTGAAATCTATGAAAAAGAGTAGCTTACAGCTTATTTTGTTCGCGGGAGTACTGGCGGGGTTAATGTCCTGCTCGGGGCGTGTGGAACCCACCTCCGTAGAAATTAAAGACCCCGTCCGACACTACTATCCTATTCCGACGGGTGACGAACTTCTGGTCGTATACGAAGTGACCAATACGGGAAACAGACCGTTGGTTATCAGTGAAATTCAGACCTCCTGCGGATGTATCGCCTACGACGACTCGAAACGTATCATCCCGCCCGGAGCACAGCAAGAGTTACGCTTTCGGTACGACAGTTTCAAAAACCTGGGGTATGTGCGCCACCAAATCCGCCTCTACGGCAACTTTGAATCGGGCAGTTCCAAGGTTTTGGAGTTTGACGTGGATGTCATTCCGCCCTCGGACCATCCCCGCGATTACGAAGAGCTCTATTTCGAGACCAATCGCAGTCGCAACCTCTCCCCCGCGGCCTCTTCTCCCGCTGCCGCATCCCGAAGCGGCTATTACGTGAATGAACCCGATTGATGCCAAAGACTCTGGCTGTCAGAAACATTGCCATGCCATTCATGCGTGCACGCTCCATGGAACAGATAATTTTAGAATAGGCTCGGGCTAAATTCCACTGAAATCCGTTCCTTTGTATGGTAAAATTCAAAAACCGATGCTGATATTTCTCCTGCTGTTTATTGCGTTTCTACTACTCCCCGATTATTACATCTGGCGTACTTTCATGCGCCCACGCACACGCCGCCTCTGGCAGTGGCTCTATTGGCTGCCCACCCTTATCACCTGGGGAGCCATCATCGGATGGGCCGTCGGCGGACATGCCGAATGGATGCTGCGCCTCTTCAGCATCCTGCTGCTCTGCCTGGCACTCCCCAAACTGCTCTTTGCGCTGTGCGTCCTCATCGGACGAGGCGTAGGACTTGCCTTCCCTTCGGCTATCCGCACTGGGAAAGCAGTAGGAATCATAGCTGCCTTGATTTCATGCGGCATCGGGGTCTATGGATTTACGCTGGGGTGGAAACAGTTGCGCGTGGTCGAGACCTCACTCACCCTGCCTGACCTCCCCGCAGCTTTCGACGGATACCGCATCGTACAGATTTCCGACCTCCATATCGGAACTTTTGGTTCAGATACGGCCTATGTCCGCAACCTCATTCAACAGGCTCATGCACTGCATCCCGACCTGATTGTGTTTACGGGCGACCTTATCAACGCCGCTCCCGAGGAGTTGGACGGCTATCAGACGCTACTAGCCACCCTGCAGGCTCCGGACGGGGTCCTGTCTGTACTGGGCAACCACGACTACTGCACCTATCGACGCTATGACACCCCGAACGGCGCCGACCAAAAACTCGATGAGCTCAAACAACGCGAGCGGGCTTTGGGCTGGGACCTGATGTTGAACGAGAACCGCATACTGCGCCGCGGTACGGACAGCCTTGTTATCCTCGGTATGGAAAACTGCAGCCGTCCCCCATACCCCTCACACGGAAGCCTCCCGGATGCAACCCGAGGCATTTCTCCCGATTCGTTCCAAATTCTTTTGACCCACGACCCCAGCCTGTGGCGACGCGAAATCGTCGGGGCTACCTCCATTCGGTTGATGCTGGCCGGACACACCCATGCCATGCAGTTCAAAATCGGTCGGTTTTCGCCCGTTCGATGGAGCTATCCCGAGTGGGGCGGTCTCTACCGCGAAGGAGACCAGTACCTCTACATTTCGTTGGGGGCCGGAGGTACCGTCCCGTTCCGTTTCGGTGCCTGGCCTGAGATAAACCTTATCACGCTGCACAGACCATCGACACAACATTCTGGCCAATAACTCATTATACCCCAAACTCTATCATGCACAACACCAAACACTTCGTTCTGCTCTGCATGGGGCTGACCACCCTGCTGCTGGGAGGCAGTTGTCCGAGTGTAGCTCGGCCGCTGCCAGTCACCGAAACTCCCCATGACCTGATTTTCGACCGATTGGCCACACGATGGGACGAGGCACTACCCATGGGCAACGCCTTTGTCGGCGCTTTGGTCTGGCAACGCGATTCTGCCCTGCGCCTGTCACTGGACCGTATCGACCTGTGGGACCTGCGACCGACCGACAGCCTCAGCGGAGAGCGTTTCAGCTACGAATGGGTCTACCAACAATGGAAAAACGGCACTTACGCCAACGTACAACGCAAACTCGATGCTCCCTACGACCAGTTGCCCGCACCCTCCAAAATACCCGGCGCCGCCCTCGAGTTCGACATCCGCAGCCTCGGAGAAGTAGAGTCGGCACGGTTATATCTGGCGGATGCCCTGACCCGGGTGGAATGGAAAAACGGCACCACGCTGTGGAGTTTTGTCAGTGCCACGGAACCGCTCGGATGGTTTCGGTTCGAAGGATTGCCAAGCGAGATTATCCCGCAACTGCTTACCCCGCGATATCAGTCCGATGAAGAGGTTTCGGGAGCAGACCCCGTCAGCGGGCAGGACCTTCGCAGACTGGGATACCAACAGGGCAAGGTAACCCATCGTCGGCTGACAGACGGAGGAATCATCACCTATCATCAGCCCGGATATGGCACCTTCAGTTACGACGTGGCCGTAGCCTACCGCATGGACAAAGAGGGTTTAACGGGTGTCTGGTCCGTTACCTCGTCACTGGGGGCGGAAGAGGCGGAAGCCCTGGTCGAACAAGCCATGAAACGTTCCATGACGGCAGACTATCGTAAACATCGGCAATGGTGGCAGACCTACTGGGACAAATCATCCGTCACACTGCCTGACAAGGTCCTGGAACGACAATATGCGGCTGAAATCTACAAATTCGGGAGCGTCAGCCGCGCCAACTCCCCGATTATTCCGCTGCAAGGGGTGTGGACGGCCGACAACGGTTTGCTTCCCCCCTGGAAAGGCGACGTACACCACGACCTCAACACCCAACTGAGTTACTGGCCCTGCTATACCGGCAACCATCTCGAAGAAGGGTTCGGATACCTGCAAACACTCTGGAACCAACGGGAGACCAACCGTGCCTATACAGAAGCCTATTACGGCTGTCCGGGGCTCAACGTACCGGGTGTGGCCACGCTCACCGGAGAACCGATGGGCGGATGGATACAATACTCCCTCTCCCCCACCATTTCGGCCTGGCTGGCTCACCATTTTTACCTGCACTGGCAGTACTCGGCCGACCCTGACTTTCTGCGTGAAATGGGATACCCGTACCTGAAAGAGGTCGCCACGTTCCTCGAAGCCGTCACCGTGAAAAACGAGGCCGGAGAACGTACCCTGCGCATCAGCTCCAGCCCTGAGATTTACGACAACACCCCGCAGGCCTGGTTCCCGACCATCACCAATTTTGACCTGGCCCTTATCCGCAGTGCTTTTTCCGATGCCGCTGAAATGGCCTCGGCACTGGGAATGACCGATGATGCGGCACACTGGAGCACCCTGAAAGCAGAACTGCCCGCTTTCGACGTGGACTCAGCGGGAGCGCTGACCTTTGCCCACGGACACCCCTACGACGAATCCCACCGCCATTTTTCGAACGCCCTGGCCATTCACCCACTCTCGCTGCTGGATGTCACCCACAGCGACGAAGAGGCTCGTATCGTACGGGCCACCATCGACCGACTCGACCAATACGGCGGAGCGTGGTGGACAGGCTACTCCTACAGCTGGCTCGGAAACATGAAAGCCCGTGCACTGGACGGTGAAGGAGCTGCTGCCGCCCTGCGCGACTTTGCGGACTATTTCTGCCTGCCCAACACCTTCCACGCCAACGGCCAACAGCGCGGAACCGGGAAAAGCAACTTCACCTACCGGCCGTTCACCCTCGAAGGGAACTTTGCCTTTGCGGCGGGTATTCAGGAGATGCTTCTGCAGAGCCACACCGATGTCGTTCGTGTTTTTCCGGCCATTCCGGCCGATTGGAACGATGTCTCTTTCCGCAACTTGAGAGCCCGTGGCGCCTTTCTCATCTCCGCCACGCGCGAAAACGGCATCACGACGCACGTGGACATTGAATCGGAACGCGGAGGTACAATTCGTCTGCAGAACCCGTTTGCGGAAGACACCAAACCAAAGATTACGGGAGCCGTCTCCGCCTCGCTGCACGACGGCATTTGGGAAATCCAGACTCGGGAGGGTTCCTGCGTGCGAATGCACCGGTAAACAGTGTCGGCATTGAGAAACAGAGGGGTCGGCAGGGTAATTACCCTGCCGACCCCTCTATTCTACGACGTATAATATCCTGATTTACAATATTTTTTCTATCAGCGGTACCAGCAGCGCCGTCACCAACCCCATCAGCCCGATAGCCAACCCGCTGACTGCCCCTTCGACCGCCCCCATCTCCATGGCTTTGGCCGTTCCGACACCATGAGCCGCCGAACCCAGTGCCAGTCCTTTGGCAATCTTACTGGTAATTTTCAGTTTACGCAGCACGAACGGTCCCACGATACTCCCGAAGATTCCGGTCAGGATAACCACAATCGCCGTCAGCGACCCGATGCCTCCCGAACGTTCCGAGATGGACATGGCGATGGGTGTTGTCACGGACTTCGGAATTATCGAGGCTTCCACCACATGGCCCGCCCCGAACAGACGAATAATCACAATCACACTCACAATCCCCACGACACTGCCCACCACGACCGAGGTCACAATCGAAACGGCATTGGCCTTGAGTTGTTCGACCTGTCGGTAGAGCGCGTAGCCCAGTGCAACCACCGAAGGTCCGAGCATAAAGTCAATCAGCGCCGTTGCACTGTGATACTGTTCGTAAGAGATTCCCGTAGCCAGCAGGAAGACGATTATCACGGCCGCCGAAGTAATCAGCGGGTGCAGCAGCCCCAGTCGTGTGCGGCGGAAGAGCCACAGCGAGAGGACATAGATTCCGATGGTAAAGGTCAGCAGAAAAATTTGCGAACCGACCAACACTCCGAGAGCATGCAGGGTATTATCGAGTTTCATGACCTGCGGCTTTAATTTTGCGTTTACGTTTTCGGATTTCCATCCGTTGCTGGGTCACGGCCACCGCAGCCACAATCAGCACGGTACTCACGGCCGCAGCCACCAGAATGGCCACCAGATTGGCCGAGATAAGCCCGACCGAGGTGACCAGTCCGACAGCAGCCGGAAGGAAGAAGAGCACCATATTGTCAATCAGCAGTTCGGCAATTCGGCTCACCCGTTCGGCCTTTAGCCATCCGAGTGCCAGGGCAATGAAGAGCAGCACCATGCCGAGGACGCTGCCCGGGATAATACCTCCGATGAGAAGGCTGACCCCGAGCCCCAGCAGATAAAAGAAGAGGAGCCAAAAGGCTTGTACCAGAATTTTCATGCCACAAAGATAGGGGAAAGAGCGAGTAAAGTGTGCGACAAAATATGTTCTTATTTAATTCACTTTGTTAAAAATCACACAACTAATTGTAAAAATCATTCAGAATCCTATTTTTGCAACTTTCCGTACATGGAAATGACGCAGTCTAACCAATCAAAGCAACAGAGAGACCGATGGAAAAACAGGTAGAACAGTACATTCAGGATTTCATGGCCCGCATCGTGGCCAAAAACCCCAACGAACCGGAATTTCACCAGGCCGTCCATGAAGTGGTCGAAAGTTTGGCACCGTATATTCTTGAGAATCCGGTGCTGCAGAAGATGAAGATACTGGAACGCATAGCCGAACCGGAACGGGTCATCATGTTCCGCGTACCGTGGGTGAACGACAAGGGCGAAGTGGAGATAAACCGCGGTTTCCGTGTGCAGATGAACAGCGCCATCGGGCCGTATAAGGGCGGATTGCGTTTCCACGCATCGGTCAATCTGAGCATTCTGAAGTTCCTGGCCTTTGAACAGACCTTCAAAAATGCCCTGACGACGCTACCAATGGGCGGCGGTAAAGGGGGCTCGGACTTCAACCCCAAAGGAAAATCGGACAACGAAGTGATGCGTTTCTGCCAGAGTTTCGTCACCGAGCTGCAACGGCACATCGGTGCCGACACCGATGTTCCGGCCGGAGATATTGGCGTGGGTGCTCGGGAAATCGGTTTTATGTTCGGTCAGTACAAACGGCTGCGCAATGAGTTTACGGGTACGCTGACGGGTAAAGGCCTCGACTGGGGCGGCAGTCCGTTGCGTCCCGAAGCCACGGGTTACGGCGTGAGCTACTTCGCTCAGGAGATGCTCGCCACACGCGGCGACACGCCGGCCGGTAAAGTAGTCGCCATCTCGGGTTCGGGGAATGTGGCTCAATATGCCATCCAGAAGATGACCCAGCTGGGTGCCAAAGTGGTGACGGCATCCGATTCGTCGGGTTACATTTACGACCCTGACGGAATCGACGCCGAAAAACTGGACTACATTTTCGAGCTGAAAAACATCTACCGCGGCCGCATCAGCGAATATGCCGAACGTTATCCGAGCGCAACCTACTACCCCGGTGAACGTCCCTGGGGCGTGAAGTGCGACATTGCGATGCCGTGCGCCACGCAGAATGAGTTGGACGGTGATGATGCCGCCAAACTGATTGCCAACGGCTGTATTTGTGTCGCCGAAGGGGCCAACATGCCTTCGACACCGGAGGCTGTTCACGCCTTCCAACAGCATAAACTGCTCTACTCGCCCGGCAAAGCCTCGAATGCGGGGGGGGTTGCGACATCAGGGCTGGAGATGACCCAGAACTCCGAACGGCTGCAGTGGAGCCCCGAAGAGGTAGATGCCAAACTGCATGCCATCATGAAGAATATCCATGCGGTTTGTGTGGAATATGGTACGGAACCTGACGGCTACGTGAACTACGTAAAAGGGGCCAATATTGCCGGATTCCGCAAGGTTGCCAATGCGATGTTGGCACAGGGGATAGTATAGAGTTGATATATCTCTTTTTTCTCGTTGTAAGCGCAGTCGGGGCAGGTTTTTCCGTCAACGGAGAAACCTGCCCCGACCCATTTTACCCATCCTCCCTCTACTACACCTCAACCCCCAGACGAATCAGGGTCGCCAAATGCTCCTCCTCGTCTACGGCCGTAAAGGAGCCTCCCCGCACTCGGTCTGAGCCGTATCGGCGAAAACAGTCGATAACCAGCGGGTCGATATCTCGGCGATTTTGCACCGCTCCACCCGGCGTCTCAAACGGTTCGGCCGACACCAGTCGCAGCGGTTTATGAAGCCGTGTCCAAGCCGCACCCCGGCCATATTCGTGGTGACGAAGTGCCAGTTTCAGGTTACGGGCATATCCGACATAGTAATATTCGTCTGCCAGTTCCAATACATATCGCACCCCGCTCTGAGCCGCAAACGTCTGTTTGGCACTCTTCACCTCGCGAAAATAACCCGCTCGGTGGAGTTTTCGGAGGATCTTCTCTTCCGACACCTCGCACCACGCCCCGCCACGCACCTGCCTCCACCCCTCGCGTTTCATCCATTCGAGGGTCGTCTCGTTTTCGTGTCGGTCCTCGTCATACTCCGTTTCCACGTAAAAGAGCCGTCGTTCCGCACACCGCACAACCCGATGCAGTTTGGTCCATTCGGCCCCTTTGCCGTGGGTATGCTGCCAAAAACGCGATTTGGGATGGTGCGTTTTACCCACATACCAGAAGCCATCTTCGAGTTCCAGGACATAGATATGAATCGGGTATGTGGTATCGGTGTGAGGCATGATGTTCGAAGGTACGCAATCTTGGCGGGAGCGGCAAACGGAGCGGCTCGTTTGAACCATTCGCAGTAAAAAGAGCGTCCCGAAGGACATAAGTCCTTCGGGACGCTCCCTCTTATAGCAGTTATAATGCCCTATTTGCTCTGAAGTTTCAGTTTGGCCCCCTTGACTCCCGGAGCAGTAGCTTCGAAGAGGATTTCGCCGGGTTCTTCACCGCTCTGCACAATGGCGGTCAGTTGACCGCTGAAAAGTTTCATCTGAGGCAGGTGGAAGAGTTCGAGCGATGCGGGATTTCCGTTGGCAGCAGCCCGATAGGTTCCGGCTCCCTTCACCTTAAAGCGAATCTGCCGCGTATCGTCCGGACAGAGGTTACCGTCCTTATCCACCACCCGCACGCTAATAAAGGCCAGGTCCTTGCCCGAGGCATCCAGTACCGAGCGGTCAGCCGTAAGTTCGATGTGGTGGGGTTTTCCGGCCGTATGTACCTCCTGCTCAGCCACCGCACGGCCTGTCGAGTCGTAGGCCACCACCCGAATGGTTCCCGGTTCGTAACGCGTATCCATCCACATCAGCCGATAGCGTTTCTGACGTTCGAAGGAAGCCTGTGCTTCGGGTGTGTAGGAGCCTTCCAACTGAATGGTCGTATCCTTGGTACGTACCCCCTGACTCACCCCGTTGATAAAGAGTTCGGCCGAGGGATAGTTCGTATAGACAAAGACAGGAATCGTATCCCCGATACGCTCTTCGGGCCAGCTCCAGTGCGGCAGCACATGGAGCGTCTCGGCCGACGGGTTCCAGTGGCTGCGGTAGAGGTAGTAGCGGTCTTTCGGAATCCCGGCCAGGTCTACGATACCGAACAGCGAGCTGTGGCTCGGCCAGTTGGTGTAGTATGGCGTAGGCTCTCCCAGATAGTCGAAACCAGTCCATACAAACTCCCCTATCGTGTAGGGCAAGTCCTCGTGCTGAATAAAGTCATCCTCGGGCAGGTTCGACCATCCGCAGTGTTCCACATCATAGGACGAAGCCTGATGGTCGGGATAGGTCTTCATGGCTGCCCGCACCACCGGGAATTTATAGACCCCGCGCGAGCTGACCGTCGAAGCCGTTTCACTCCCCAGAATAATCTGCTGCGGGAGCTTGCGATAGTTCTCGGGATACATGAACGGACGGTAATTGAAACCCGCCACATCCATAACGGCCGCAAAGTTGTTGTTAATCACCGCCCCAGGGTTGTCCATCCCCTGA
This sequence comes from Candidatus Rikenella faecigallinarum, assembly GCA_019113395.1. GTDB lineage: Bacteria > Bacteroidota > Bacteroidia > Bacteroidales > Rikenellaceae > Rikenella > Rikenella faecigallinarum. The sequence goes on from DXHL01000030.1 coordinate 34,327, forward strand.
GTGACGGGACGAGTCGGGTCTTCACGATGCACAATGTCCTGCAACCAGCGCGCCACTTTCGCCCCGTGTTCCATCCCCTGTTCGGGCACTTCATTCCCAATGCACCACATCACCACGCTCGGAGCATTCCGATAGTGTCGCACCACATTCACCAGGTCCTTTTCGGCCCAGTCGTCAAACAGACGGTTGTAGCCGTTTTGGCATTTGGGCGATTTCCACTCGTCGAAGGTTTCGACCATCAGCATCATTCCCATTTCGTCACACGCCCGCACCAGTTCGGGAGCCGGCATGTTGTGCGACGTACGGATGGCATTAACCCCCATATCCTTCATGATGCGCACCTGACGACGGATAGCCGCATCGTTCACGGCAGCCCCCAGCGGCCCCAGGTCGTGATGGTTACATACCCCCTGGAATACGGTTTTACGGCCGTTCAGGTAGAAGCCGTCGTTGGGTCGTATCTCAATGGTACGGATACCGAACGGAGTAGTATAGGTGTCCACGGCTCGGTCGCCATCAAAGAGTTGCGATTCGGCTGTATAAAGCACCGGGTTATCCAAATCCCAGCGCATCGGGTTTTCGACCACCAACTCCTGCGTAAAGGTGTGGTCGTCAAACGGGGTCAGTTTCGAGACCGCTTTGGCCACCTCATTTCCTGCGCTGTCACGTACCACCGTTTCGAGACGGAAGCGCTCTGCCGATGCCCCTTCGGGCAGCGACACTTCGGTTTTGAGGTTCACCTTGGCATAGGCATCCGTCACCACGGGTGTCGTTACAAAGGTGCCCCAAACCGGGATATGCGCCTCGTTTGTCACCTGCACGTGCACATTGCGATAGAGCCCTGCCCCGGGATACCAGCGTGACGATTCGGGGAGGTTTTCCAACCGAACCGCCAGCACATTGTCCTTGTCATCGGGGTTCAGATAAGGGGTCACATCAAAGTAGAATGAATTATATCCATAAGGCCAAACGCCTACGAATTTTCCGTTCACCCACACATGGGCATCGCTCATGGCTCCGTCGAAAATCAGCGTAACGCGTTTCGAGTGGTCTCCTGCCGCCTCAGGTACACTGAAACGGGTGCGGTACCATCCTGTCCCGACAAAGGGCAACCCGCCGGTACGTCCGGCATGTTCGCTGGGTTCGACCTGTCCGTCCTGGACAATCGCTACATTTTGTTTGTCATTGTTGGGGTTGAAGGGTCCGTAGATAGCCCAGTCGTGAGGTACGGTGACCGACTGCCAGCGGCTGTCGTCGAAGGCTGCTCCGTAGGAGAGCGAATCATCCTCGCGGGTGAACTTCCACCCCTTGTCGAGCAAAAACTCGCGTCGGACCTGCGCCGATAGTGCGCTGAAGCACATCAGGCCCAACGCCAGAAAGAGAAAACTTCTTTTTCGCATGTTCGATTGAAGATAGAGTTTTGATTTAGATTTCGGTAAAGATAACGATTTTGTCGTGTTTTTTATGATTCGCCATCAGAAAGGGAGGTGCCGCGAGACACCTCCCCACACAAACAACGGTGTTGGGTTCATTCCTAAAGGTCTTTTATCAACTGTGGATTTTCGCGGGTCTCCCGCTCGCGGATGGTTACAATCATCTGCCACTCCGCCACAAACTCCCGTCTGGCATTCTCCCAAAAATCTCCATTTTGACTCTGGTCGCGTCTGCGTTTGAGCAGCCCGTTGCGTTTATGCCGCGCATGCATTAACTCGTCACACGAGTCGATGCACTCAAAAAAACGAGCTACGCTCAACTGCCCGATGTCCAAAGCAGGGATGTAAGCCACTACCATACCACCCTCGTCGGCGGGGGTCTCCCGCACCAATCCCGCCCGCAACAACATACCCAGCGTATCGGTGGTCAGCCGTGTCGGGATACGGTACTCCTCGGAGATGGCATCGGCTGTACAGGGAGCCTTCCCTTCGGCAAAACGCCGCACTATCAGGCGCATGATAATCAACAGCGCAAAATCGCGGTCGCGCTGGCTGATAAAGCGGGTCTCCTGCTCGAAATCGAAACGGCTGACGTTTTGGTGGGCAAAGGCCAGTTCAGCCCCGAAGAGCCAGATAAACCACGACGACTGCATCCAGAGCAGAAAGAGCAGCAGCGCGGCAAAACTTCCGTAGATGGCATTGTATTTCGAAATCCAGATTTGGCCGCTGATGTAGATATGCTGGAAGAGTTGAAAAGCGACCCCGGCAAAGATGGCGGCAAAGAGTGCACTGCCAAACTTCACTTTGGTATTGGGGACATAGATATAGAAGAAGAGGAAGAGCAGGATGGTGATGCACCACGGCACCGAGTGCACGAGCAGGGTTACAAACGGCGTGAAGAGATAGTGTTCCTGTCCGGCAATGGAGTTGAGCCAGAGCGAGAAACCGGCATTGCAGACCAGAAAGACCGGCGTAATAATCAGCAGGGCCAGGTAATCGGTAAATCGCCGTACGTTGGAGCGTTGCCGTTGAATTTGCCAGATTTCGTTAAAGTTGGTTTCGATTTTCTGGAACAGGCCGACCACCGTCCACAGCAGCAACACGATACCCACCCCGAGGAAGATACCTCCGTTGGCATACTGCAAGGAGTTGTCAATCATCACCATAACCTTTTGCAAGAGGGCCTCTTGCCCCGAAAAGTATCGGAAGAGTTCGCTTTCGACGATATTTTGGAAGCCGAACCCACGGGCAATGGCAAAAAGCACGGCCAGTATAGGAACAATGGAGAGAAGAGTGCTGTAGGTCAGGGCACCGGCACGCATGGCGAGATGCTCGCCCCGAATATTCTGAATGGCAAGCATAAAACTTTTCAGCACATTGTAGAGGCCGATGCGTTTGACTGAGCGGTCACGGCTGTTGATGTGCCAAATGTCGTACGTAAAGAAGGCGACCGTATCGAGGATGAGTTGTTTGAGGTGCAGAAAGAGGCGTTTCATGGGCAGCACGGAACGAAGATTCAAGATAAAGGTACCAAAAAACGCCGACAAACTAACCCGAACCAATCATTTTGCAAAAACAGGACGCAATTCAAAAATCCCAACTGAAATTTTTGCATATTACAAAAAAAAGAATATATTTACCATCATAATACATAAAACACAGACTAATACATTTCTATTTCTTAACTTTCACATGATGAAACATCCCTTTACCCTATTTGCTGTCATCGCAGCGGCTGTGCTGAGCACATCGGCTATGGCACAGGAATTCGATGCCAAACTCAAACGGTTTATCCTCGTGGACGACGGGAAATATACCCCGGAACTGACCTGCGAAGAGGCTGTAAAACTCGGTTTCACGGTCAATGATTTCAATCGCTATGTGGCCTACGTGGAGCAGCTGAATCAACACGATGCTCCGGCTTTGACCCGACCCGAGAACCTTTTTCTGGCCTCCTATTTGGAGGTGCAGAACAACCGGCTGGTACTGACCATCCCGTTGGAAAAAGCCTTGCGGGCGGGAGCCACGGTGGAAGGATACCTCCAGACGATGGAATTGGTGAACGAAGCCAATAATGAGTCGTCCATGGAGTGGAAAAAATTACGCGACTATCTGACACAACACCAGAAACTGGTTCAGGAGTTCGCACTCGAGCATCCGGACAGCAGTGCCGTAAAAACGGTATATACCGCACCAAAACAGTAATTCCTGTTCCACAACGCAGTTATGCCTCGGGAGCTTGCAGAATACTCTTTTCTGCAAGCCCTCGAGGCATATGCTTACGGCCGATACCTGACCCGACAAAAGACCGGACGATGGTCCGACTGGCTGGTGGCGTGAACCACTTCCCGCTCCAACGCACGGTACTGATGACCCGTACCGACATATCCCCAGATATAGTCAATGGCATCCCGAGGGTTATCGGCAGGCCAGCTGCACTGCGTCGTATCGTTCAGCGGCACAAAGGTTTGGCGCAGGTGGTGACAGGGTTCCGAATCGGGCGTAAAGTTCATGTCCCCCGCCAAATATACGGCCTTATGCGGATAGAGCCCCGCGACACTGTCTATCATACGAATCGAGGTCAATTGGTCCGCTTCGGTCAGCGAAAGATGGGTGGCCATAAAGACATAGTCGGGAAATTCAGCCACCAGCAGCACCCTGCGCTCCTCTCTGCCGGGCAGCGGTATCCGTAAGACCGTATCGGGTTTCTCGCGCGAGAGCAACCCGATGCCATACGCTCCGCCATCGTACTCGATGGCGCGGGCGAAAGTGCCGTACATGCCGCAGCGTCGGGCATACTCCTGCAGGGCATCCGTCTGGCCGTTACGGGCGGTCATGCTGTCCAGCTCCTGCAGGGCGCAGACATCAGGTCGGCACTGGCGAATAACGTCCGCTGCATGGTCATAGTTGCGCACTCCCTCAATGTCCATGCCTCCGCGGACATTATAGGTCATAATACGCAGTTGGTGCGGTCGGTTTTCCGCAAGAGCGGCATGGTGCAATGTCCCCGCACAGAGGAGCAGCAGTGCCGCACATTTTGCTGTTATCGAAGCCATGGCTATCTCTGTTTTTGATACTGTACGATTGGAACTTTTGAGGTTTGAAGATATAAATTTAAGCGGATGCTTCAAAAAAATCTTATATAGAATAATTCTAATTTAAGAATTATTATTACATTTGTACCATAAACCCAAAACCACATCAATTATGGAAAAGAAACAGACCACACGCCTGACGGCCGCCAACGGCCGCCCCGTGGCAGACAACCAGAATGTACAGACGGCGGGCCCCCGTGGACCAATGGTGATGCAGGACCCCTGGTTTATTGAGAAACTGGCTCACTTCGACCGCGAGGTGATTCCCGAACGCCGCATGCACGCCAAAGGGTCGGGGGCTTACGGTACCTTCACCGTCACGCACGACATTACGCGTTACACCCGCGCCTCGATTTTCGCCGAGGTTGGTAAAAAGACCGACTGTTTCGTGCGTTTTTCGACCGTGGCCGGCGAGCGAGGAGCGGCGGATGCCGAACGCGATATTCGCGGCTTCGCCATCAAGTTCTACACCGACCAGGGGAACTGGGACCTGGTGGGGAATAACACACCGGTCTTTTTCCTGCGTGACCCGCTGAAGTTCCCCGACCTGAACCACGTGGTGAAACGCGACCCGCGTACCAACATGCACAGTGCCAATGCGAACTGGGATTTTTGGACCCTGCTGCCCGAGGCGCTGCACCAGGTGACCATCACGATGAGCGACCGCGGGATACCTGCCTCGTACCGCCACATGCACGGATTCGGAAGCCATACGTACAGCTTCTACAACAAGGACAACCAACGCGTTTGGGTGAAATTCCACCTCGAGACCCAACAGGGCATCCGCAACCTGACGGACCAGGAGGCTGCCGCCATTATCGCCAACGACCGCGATTCCCACCAGCGCGACCTCTACGAAGCCATCGAACGGGGCGATTTCCCGCGCTGGACGTTCCGTATTCAGGTGATGACCGAGGAGGAGGCACGCACCTACCGCATCAACCCGTTTGACCTGACCAAGGTGTGGCCCCATAAGGATTTCCCACTGATTGACATCGGTGTACTCGAACTGAACCGCAATCCGGAAAACTACTTTGCCGAGGTGGAACAGGCCGCCTTCAATCCGCAAAACATTGTCGAAGGTATCGGCTTCTCGCCCGACAAAATGCTCCAGGGGCGTCTCTTCTCGTACGGCGACGCGCAACGGTATCGGCTGGGGGTAAACCACGAGCAGATTCCGGTCAATCGTCCCCGCTGTCCGTTCCACGCCTACCACCGCGACGGTGCCATGCGGGTAGACGGCAACTACGGCTCGACCATCGGCTACGAGCCCAACAGCTACGGCCAGTGGCAGGAGTCACCCGAGACCAAAGAGCCGCCGTTGGCTGCGCAGGGTGACATCTACAACTACGATGCCCGCGAATACGACGATGATTACTATTCGCAGCCGGGTGACCTTTTCCGCCTGATGAGCCCCGAGCAACAGCAGGTACTGTGCGAAAATACGGCTCGGAACATGGGCCCGACGACCGAACTCTTCATCAAGCAGCGCCACGTACGCAACTGCTACAAAGCCGACCCGGCCTACGGTGAAGGGGTGGCTCGTGCACTGGGGATTGACCTGCAGGAGGCCCTTCAGGCAACGCGATAGTCTGACACGGAGGCACTCCGCGTGCCGCAACTGAACAGGATGCCGTGGAAAGTCCAGCCCGCACAGCGTGACTTTTCACGGCATTTTTCTTAATTTTACCACACTATTTTCATCCATAGAAGATTACCATGGAATTTTTACAGGATTATCGGCTGTTGGGCCTGGTTATCGGCATCTGCACCTTTCTGATTATCGGGCTGTTCCACCCCGTGGTGGTTAAAGCCGAATACTACTGGGGTACCCGCTGCTGGTGGATTTTTCTGGTGCTGGGCATCGGGGGGACGGTCGGCTCGCTGCTGACCGAGAATGTGCTGTTGTCCGCGCTGCTGGGCGTTTTTGCCTTTTCGTCGTTCTGGACCATCAAAGAGGTTTTCGAACAGCAGGAACGGGTCCTGAAAGGGTGGTTCCCGATGAACCCCCGCCGGGCAGCCCATTACGAATCCCTCCGCAACAAACCATCGAACCGATAAGACTAAGACGATGATACAACCAGCCACCCTGGCCTTTTTGGACGACCTGCGCCGCAACAACTACAAGGAGTGGTTCCATGCGCATCGGGAGGCGTATGAAGCTGCCCGTGCGGACGTCCTGGAGAATGCCGCTCAGTTGGTTGAAGGCATCAATGCCTTCGACCCGACCCTGGGCTACCCCGACCTGCCCAAGGCCATGTACCGCATCAACCGCAATCTCCGCTTCTCGGCCGACAAACGCCCCTACAAGACCCATTTCGGTCTGGTGCTCAATCCCGGGGGCGACCGTCACAGCCTGCTGTCAGGCTACTACCTGCAAATCGAGCCGGGCGGAATGTCCGCCGTTTCATGCGGAATATACATTACCGAGGAGAAAGCCGCTGCCCTCCCCCGCATCCGAACAGCCATTGACACCCACTGGGAGGAGTTTGCGGCTATTGTCCACCATCCTGCGTTTCGCGCAGAGATTGGGGATTTGAGTCGCGAAGAGCGGGTTTTGAAACGGGTACCGCGAGGCTTTCGCAATGATTCTCCGGCAGCAGAATACCTGAAACTGCACCATTTCTATGTGTGGCGAGAGCTCTCGGATGCGTGCGTCACCTCGGTCGGCTTTATCGACGAAGCGTTGCGGCTGTTCCGCCTGATGAAGCCCCTGAACGACTTTCTGAACCGCGCCCTGCAACCCTAAAGGCGCTTATCGTCTCTTCCCGTGCCACCACAAAAGCGGGGCGTGTTTCTCTGTGGAGAAACACGCCCCGCACGCTTATGCGCTCGTCAGAAAACGACTACTTTTTCGACGCTTCGAGCGATACCTGACGGAACTCTTTCATCAGTTTGGTCAGCTCCAGCGTAGCTTTGCGAGCACGAGTACCGGCAGCTTTGTTGCCTTTTTCGCACTGCAGAGCAGCGTTTTCCTGGAAATTTGCAATTTCAGCAGCAATTTTTTTGAGTAATTCTTCCATAATGGTAGGTTTAAGTTTTCGAGCATCAAAAGTAGTAAAAACCTTGTAAAAACAAACCCTCTGAGCCTATAAACACCGAAAAAAGTTATTATTCGGCCGTCGGGGTAATCGTTTCGGTTTTTTCGTCCCACTGGTTCACCTCAAACCCGCCGGCCTCCGTCTCAGAATCAAAGATAGTCCCGATGTTGATGGTGACGGTCAGTTTCGTATTGGCAGAAAGGGTATTGGCCAGCGTACTGCGATAGGTGCGGGTGGTTCCGTCCTTGAGGGTCAGCACCACTTTCAGCGGCGGGTTTTCCGTCGTCGGGAAGAGCAATACCACGGGATTGGAGGCTGTCATGTTGTCATCCGAGAGGCTCAGCGGAAAACGGACGGTCCTCCAAGGTTGACCGGTCGCCTCACCGGTGGCAAAGTTCAACCCGTTCGATACCCCTCCAACCATCGCATTGATGGATGCAATTTCGGAATCCAGCTGCGTGTTATCATCCTTCTGAAGCACGACACTCAACCCGGCCACCACACGATGCAGCGTTACGGCAATATCCTGCGAGCCGATATCCACGGGCTGGGTGGCAAAGACAAAATCATAGACCGGGTAATAGGTCGTGTCGCTTCCCGAATATTTGCGCAGCGTATAACTTTGGGTCGAAAGGTCCTGATTCAGGCTGATGGAGGGGTCACGCACGGCCCCTGCCGCATAGCTGACGCCCTGCTGAGCCTGCGACACACCCCAATATATCATGTTGTACTCCCCTATCGGCAGGGTCATCGGGCGCAGGGCGGTCGAGACATCGCCATTGGCTATGGTATACATCGCATCAACAAAGGACAACTGGCTGTTATAATAATTGCCGTAGTAGAGGGTCGTTCCGGCCTTACAGGGATATATTTCAAGGGCTCCGGAAAACGAGAGAGTCTCTTCAAGGGCTGCTATTCGAGGCGTAACAAGGGTTCCGGGTTCGGGTGTCGAGCCGTTCGATTCTTTTTTACAGCCGCTGAGCAGAGCTACTCCGGCAAGCGAAAGCAACAGCGGAAAGGTTAATTTATTCATGGTTCAGATTTTGCGTTTTACAACTGGGGTTAAATATACTCTTCCAATCGCAAATAATATGCCAAACCGCCACATAACACACCACATCACAAAAAACACAGGCAGATAATCTTTTGATTATCTGCCTGCACCGTACTCCGGGCGGGACTTGAACCCGCACAGCCAAAATGGCCAAAGGATTTTAAGTCCTTCGTGTCTACCATTCCACCACCGGAGCCTTGTTCTCTATATCAACCTTCGAGCTGAACGGATGCGAAGGTACGCATTTCGCGGGAAACGCACAAATCGGGCACATACTCATCCAGCCAAAACAGCACTGCCCTGCCACGCTCGTCGTTAGTTTCTTTTCCGCCCGAGAGGGAAAGTCCCACAAAAGAAAATATGGGCGGCACAAGAAATGTACCGCCCATTGAGAAGTGATCCCGCTGGGGCTCGAACCCAGGACCCCAACATTAAAAGTGTTGTGCTCTACCAGCTGAGCTACGGAATCAGTATGTCAATTTTGTTGTAGTGCTTCCCCAGGGGCTCGAACCCTGGACCCCAACATTAAGAGTGTCGTGCTCTACCAACTGAGCTAGAGAAGCTCTTACCCTTTCGGCAATGCAAAGGTAGACAAAATTTCCAACCCCACAAACATTTTTTGAGATTTTTTCAATACGACTTCAAAACATTCAAGATTAGCAATAAGTTACACTTAGAAAAAATTTTCTTTTTCTTTTGCGCCACCCCTTGTTTCACCACTCACCTCACAACTACAACTCACCCCCTCCTTCAGAAAATTGACCACAGCTTGACCATGTAATCATGCGATTTCGTAAATTTGAACGAAGAAACCCATTTACTCCACCCCATGATAGAGACACAAGCATCAACCAGCCAAGAGACCTTGCGGCAAATTGCCGCCCTGATGATGAACGCCGCCCGAACAGCTCCCAAGGCACGCGGCATGGACAACCTCGAGATTGCGACCCTCACGGGCGACGACATCCTCCGCCTGGCCGACAAACTGGACAAAATGAGCACTGCTCCCGGACGGGCATTTTTTGCCCGGGACGCCGCCAATCTCCGCCAATCAGGAGCCGTCGTGCTGATTGGGAGCCGGTACAGCCCGTTGGGACTCAACTGCGGCTGGTGCGGTTTTCCGACTTGTGCCGCAAAAACCGAACAGGCTCCGGAAGCACCCTGCGCATTCAACACCCACGACCTGGGCATTGCCGTGGGCTCGGCGGTATCGATAGCAGCCGACCATCGCGCAGATTGCCGTGTACTCTACTCGGCCGGTGTCGGCGCTCTCGCCTTAAATCTGTTGCCGGGCTGCAAGGCCGTACTGGCCATCCCGCTCAGCTCTACCGGGAAAAGCCCCTTTTTCGACCGCAAGCCCCTATAAATTCCCCTTATCCCAACCCGATTGTCTATCCGATGGACTTCCTGTTCATCGGATTTTTTGTGTCAATAATTCAAGCCCGACCACAAAAAACACCAGAACACATCATTTAGCCAAAAGACAACATATTTATCAGCCATTTAGCAATTTTCAGCACCATAATCCACTATATATTTTTCAGCATCAAAAATACTGCCTCAAAACATTACAAATATCAAACAAACAGCCATATACACCACAATAATATATGACAAAAACAGGGCAATAAATATCATAAATATGAAATCACACCATATCCCCGCTAAAATTCAAAAACTTGTTTTACCTTTGTTACAGATGACAAACTACCCAGCCCATTCTCTCTCCATATATATACCCCTCCCCCATGCACGTAAATATACCCTATCACTTTATGTTATATACAAAATTATCACACAATCCACTTAACGCTCTTTACGCCATGTCAGTGATTGCCTACCTCCGAGTCAGCACCGAGAAACAGCACATCGAAAACCAGATGAACGAAATCAAACGATTTGCTGAAAGTCGCGGTCTAACCATTGACCGCTGGGTCACTGATACCGTCAGCGGGAAAACACGCAACAAGGACCGCAAACTGGGGTCTCTGCTGCGCCACATGCGCAGCGGAGACACCCTTATTATCACCGAGATATCCCGCCTGAGCAGGACACTCACCGAAATCATGGCCATCATGGGACGCTGTCTGGAGAAAAACATCACCCTCTACAGCACCAAAGACGGCTATGCCTTTGACAACAGCATCAACAGCAAGGTACTGGCCTTTGCCTTCGGCCTGGTCGCCGAAATCGAGCACAATCTTATCTCCATGCGCACCAAAGAGGCCCTGGCATTACGGCGCGCCGAAGGAGTACGCATCGGCAGACCCACAGGAAGCAAAGTCAAGTTGCGGATTTTAATTAAAAATCGAAAACGGATAGCCGACATGTTGGAAGCCGGACATACGGTCGCCCACATCTGTCGGACATTTAACGTATCACGGACCGTCTACTACACGTTCCGGAAATCCTACGGTAACACTTTGGAACAATCGAAACAGGGTGCGTAACCCGCAACCGTCCGAATGTGTTGTACGGGAGCAGCCTGTGCTGGCTGCTCCCGTATTTATTCCACTGCTTCACGAAGACATACAAAAAAAAAGAGCACGCAAAAAAAGAGCACGGGGAGAACCACCACCCCGTGCTCATACCGCTCTCCCCTAAGGGAGCCCGGCTTCACGAATAAAAACCTTACACTACAAAAGTTTTTATCTTTATCTTCACATGCGCTATTGCAGCTTATTGACAAAGGCTACCGTATTGGCTGCATTGCCCACACCGGTAACAGGAGTCAGCGCATTGCCCTTTTCGTCAAACGGAAGAATCGTGCTGGTTTTGTAATCTGCCTCCACCTTAGACACATAGACATAACCGTTGAGCGGATTGACATTGACACCATTATAGGAGACCCCTTCTTCGCTGAGCATTTCGGTTTTGTCGCCGGAACGCAAATCCAATTTCACCAACGTAGAGGTCATTTTGTACGACTCGTCATACGCCGTATTGACCCCATACAAAATTTGTCCGTTAATGGCCAGGCGCTGCACCTCTACTCCCTCCAGGGTGGTGTAAGTCTTCTGCGTCAAGTCCAGTTTATGGAGCGCAGCCGGAGCAATCGGCGTAAAGGTTGCATCATAAACCGTCCACGTAGCCAAATAGACCGTCTGGTCGTCGGCCACGGCCAGTTCGCACGGATTGGTCGGCACGGTAATATCGCCTTTTGAGGAGAAAGTAGCCACGTCATAAAGGGTTACCGTTTTTCCGGTTCCCTGACCCGAATTGGCCACCACCAGCGTATGTTCACCAACGGCTACAATACCTTCACAAGCCGTGAACGAACCGCCATACGGCGTATAATCCACCGCAAAAGTGGTCGTATCGATACGAGCCACCTGACCGCTGTAAAGCGATACATAGACCTTGCCGGCTGCATAAGTCACATTGCGCGGTTCACGTCTCAGGCCATCCTCGGTACCCATGTCGATTTCCTGGAGAATTTCGCCCGTCGAAGCATTCAGCACCACCACTTTGTTCGACATATCAACCGCCACGTACAATTTGGAACCGTACACCTTCATATCATTGGCCGTATTTCCCAGCACGGCTTCCGGATTGGCTGTTTCAAAGCGATTGGTCGCCGTCTGCGTACTCAGGTCGTAATAGTAGAGCGTCGAATTGTCGACCCCGAAACTACCTTCACCCAAAATCCAGTATCCTTGTGTTTTGGGTGAAGGAATCGTTACGCTTCCTCCGTTGTTGTTACAGCTGAATAAAAGTGCAGAGGCCGCCAGGGCCAGCATCAGGTTGATTTTTTTCATTACCATCAATTTATGTTAGTCAAGGTTTACTTTCCAGGCATTTGCACGCGACATACCGACACGGAGCCAGTCCCGGAGTATCCATCCGGTCTCTCCGTCCACCATGTGCGGGTTGTCACAGTGAAAATCATTCGGGCATTCTCCGCACCAAACCCACGAGTGCGAAAAACCGTGTAATGGCAAGGCAGGTCTTCTGACTCACCCCGCAGAGCACCGGACGTTGCCTTCCCATTCCGCAGCCCGCCACAAACAGGCGGAAGAACAGTGGCCAAGAGATAGAATGTCCGTCTCTGGTCGGCCTGTCGCACGAGGACAGGCGGGGTTTACAGCAGCGGGGACTGTCCGGGACTCTCACCCGGTTCCCTTTTCATCGCCCGTTCGGGTCATTGCAACCCTCGAAACGTTCAGCGAACCGTTGCCGGGGACAAAGATAGTTGCTTTTTCAAAACCCGCAAACAGAAAAAATGTATCTTTGAATATTCATTGAGCAACCTAGTAGAACCGCAATGGAATCAATCAAAGGTATATACCGCATTGGCCACGGGCCCTCCAGCAGCCACACGATGGGGCCGCGACGTGCTGCACAGGAGTTTTTGGCCAGAAACAGCGGAGCCAAACGTTTCGAGGTCACGCTGTATGGAAGTTTGGCCGCAACGGGACGGGGTCACTTGACCGACCGCGCCATTCTGTCGGTGCTGGAACCCGAAGCGCCTACGACCATTCATTGGAAAGCCGATGTCTTTCTGCCGTTCCACCCCAACGGGATGTTGTTCGAGAGTTACTTCGGCGAGAGCAACACCCCGCGCGAACAGTGGCACATATACAGCGTAGGCGGTGGTGCCCTGGCTAACGAAGAGAGCACGGCACAACAGCCCGAAATGATTTACGAGATGAACACCATTGCCGAGATTCAGGCGTGGTGCGACCGCACGGGATGCTCCTACTGGGAGTATGTCGAGCAGTGCGAAGGGCCCCAAATCTGGGACTACCTGGACCGGGTGTGGAATGTGATGCAGGCCGCCATCCGCCGGGGACTCGAGGCCGAAGGGGTTTTACCCGGCGGCTTGGGTGTCCGCCGCAAAGCCGGAGACTACTACATCCGCTCCAAAGGCTACTCCGAAGCGATGCGCAGCCGTGGACTTATCTATGCCTATGCGCTGGCCACCTCGGAAGAGAATGCCGCGGGAGGCGAGATTGTAACGGCTCCCACATGCGGTTCGTCGGGCGTGCTGCCCGCCGTGCTGTTCCACCTCCAGCAAACCCGCGAATTTATCCGTCCGCGCATGCTGCGGGCACTGGCCACGGCCGGGCTCTTTGGCAACGTCGTCAAACACAACGCCTCCATCTCGGGGGCCGAAGTGGGCTGTCAGGGTGAAGTGGGCGTAGCCTGCGCCATGGCTGCCGCCGCCTCGTGCCAGCTCTTCGGAGGAACCCCCGCACAAATCGAATACGCAGCCGAAATGGGACTCGAACACCACCTGGGACTCACCTGCGACCCGATATGCGGTCTCGTGCAGATACCCTGCATCGAACGCAATGCCTATGCGGCGGCACGTGCCCTCGACTCCAATATATATGCCACCTATTCGGACGGGAAACATCGCGTCAGTTTCGACCGCGTGGTCGATGTGATGCGCCAAACGGGCCACGACCTGCCCAGCCTCTACAAAGAGACGGCCGAGGGAGGACTGGCCAAAGATTTTGCGCACTAACACCAGTCGGGTGCGCCTCTGCCCGGCCACCCAACCGGCACCAAACGCACAAGGTGTTTTCTTTCGATATTTCCACTACAAATCCTATCTTTGTCGCTGCTATGATGCAGGAACGTCCTTCACTCCAACTCTCCGATGCGGTTATCTTTCAGAAAAACACCCGCCGCGAAGTCCTTCGGGATGTGAATCTGTATGCCTATCCGGGTGAAATGATTTATCTGGTCGGACGCATCGGCAGCGGGAAAAGCAGTCTGCTCAAAACCCTTTACGGGGAGTTGCCGCTGCTTGTCGGACGTGGACAAATTGCAGGCTTTGCCCTCCATAACCTTCCCCGAAAACAAGTCCCCTATCTGCGCCGCCAATTGGGCATTGTTTTTCAGGATGCCACGCTGCTGGAAGAGTGTACGGTCTATCAAAACATGGAGTTCGTACTGCGTGCCACGGACTGGCGCGACGCTGCGGCTATCGACAACCGCATCTGGTACGCCCTCCAACTGACCGACATGGACCACAAGGCACAGGCCTACCCCCATCAACTGTCGGGCGGGGAACGCCAGCGCGCCGGCATAGCCCGCGCCCTGCTCAACAATCCGCAAATCGTACTGGCCGATGAACCGACGGCCAACCTCGACCCCAATGCCAGCCAAGAGGTGATGGAACTATTCCAAAACATTGCCAGCGAGGGCCGAACGGTGATTATTTCCACCCACAACATAACCCATGTCCGCCAATATCCGGGTCGGGTGTGGCTGTTGGAAGAGGGCTACGTCTCGGAAATGGACCCCGAGCAGTTCTAACACGCCCTATCTTCCATAACCGATTCAACACCTTTCACCACCTCTGCCTTTCGTTGTTGTGACGAACACGGATAATATCTTCCAAAACTTTCGTATCTTTGCAGCGGAGTTTGTAGCTATTTTCTCCAATAATGGACTATCGGGGCTGACCGGTTTTGACAGCGGGTTATGAGTCTCGAAGTAAGCATGCCGAGCGTTGTAAGGGCTCTCGTTAATCGGAACTTTCAAACTACAAATGGCAATAATAGCTACGCACTCGCTGCGTAATTTTACCAAGTAAAATTACCTTAATCCGCCCGGTTCAGACTACCGGGCCGACGAGTACCCGTTCGGCAGGGACCGCTTTTAGCCCTGTCGGGCAATGGGTATCATTCAATTAAAAGATAGCTTGCGGGGTGTCCGGCTCCGTGGGCGAAACTCAACGGACTACGGAATGGGTTCGGGTGTCTCCCCCCTGGCCTTTTCCCGACAATCAAGCGGAGACTAAGCATGTAGAAAGCTTTGGGGTTCCTCGTTTGGACGAGGGTTCGATTCCCTCCAGCTCCACTGTCACAGCCGCTCCGAACGTTTCGGAGCGGCTGTATTTTTATACCATTTTTATATCTCTGTCATTCAAGGTCTGCGGGATGCGCCGTAAGGCACTATCACTGGATGAGGAGCTCCACTCTGCCATCGCTGGGCACTCGAGCCGACTCGTGTCTGTCAGTAGAGTGCGACTTCGTCAGAAGTCGTGCAGGCCGAAGCCGCCCCATGCGGAGGCCTGCTCTGAAGCGAGCATGCTCCCTGGTATTGCTCGGTTCAGGGTTTCCCCGCTTGGGGTTTATCTGCTCTTTGCGCTCTCTTCCCTCCGGGAGAGGCTGAGCTGCTCCCTGCGCCTTCCCCCTCTTCCCCTACACGGATACCCCTGCGGATTACTCCCCCCTTATCCCGCTCCTTCGATTTCCCCTCACGCTACTCCTGGATGCAACGGATGGAAAAGCCCTGCCCTCGATTTGGCGCTTTGGTAAGTCTGTCAATCGTGCTCATGTTAAAATTGATGCGGCATGCTCCTGTGTCAACAATATCTGCAGTAGAAGACCAGTAATAGCCAGAGTATCCAACATGAGCAAGAAGACCTCCAGTGCAGGGACGATGCCCTGCTGCAGGATACCATGCTATGTTATCATACACACGGCCATTTTGGCATGTGTTGTTTCCGGAGGTAATCTGTTTTCCTTGGATATAATATAGAAAAGTAGTTATAGAAAAATCCCCCCAAGTGCCATCCGGGGGAGTTATCCAACCTTTGGGACAAGGGTCGTAATTACTCTTTGCAAGACTACCATCATTCCATAAAGCGTCGTTTTGAAAATTCTGGTTATTGGTATACCAATCAGAACTACTGGTAATGAATGTCAGGGGGAATTTAATAGAGTAGATTTTTGACGTATTCCCGTTCAATACCCCTGCTGTAGTAATACTTATTTTCCTATATCCGGTACCATCTTCTGGTAATTTAGTAGTCCCGTCAGCTCCATAAATTGGAATAGTAGTTGCATTTTGGTAAGTTCTTTCTTGCGTTGTCGTGCTGCCGTCGGCACCCGGAAAAGCGTCCTTGCGGCCCCACT
>DXHL01000031.1 GCA_019113395.1 Candidatus Rikenella faecigallinarum
TGGGGTTACCGAGATAAAAGAAAGTAAAAGAATCTACCTGAAGCCCATAAAAGCCTTCTCTTTTTTCGGCATAGAGCCATACTTTAGCGTTTATACGTATTTTTCCCCGGCACCAATACCGTAACCGTACAGCCTTAATAACTCGCATTGAGAGAGGGATAGCCCTTACTCCTAACGGATTATGTGGCTTGGTCATTTATCTTCCAAAGTTTTTTTGCCAACATACAACGCATCGGTTGATTACAATAACTCTTCTCTGTTCTCGCATACCAGAAAGGCAGATGCCTGCACTGCATAATGCAGTGCAGGCATCTGCCTTTGATAGAAAATGAATAAACCCTTATTCCAACGGGAACTCTGGCATATCCATATCGGTCCAATCGACCAACTGTCCTGAGACGGTAATCCCGCCAATATTGCTATTCACGGTCACGTCATAGAGATAGGATTTCCCGGGTACCAACTCACGAGAGAAAGAACCGGTAAAGGTCTGGCTATATCCCGGAACATTCGTCACAGCAACCGTAAAAGTCATCGTGGTTCCCGAAACCAGAATATTGGTCGGGGTTCCGTCTGCCACCGTAATGGTCTGCGTAGGGTCTGATACAGTCACCTTCCCGGTTTCAATATCCAACGTACCGGACTTATAGAATCCACCCACTTCCAAAGAGGCTCCGCTCAAATCCGTCACCGCACTCCCGGCCACCAGTCGAAAAGCGACCTGAGCTCCACAATGCGTAAACGCCAACTGAGCTTTCGTACCGCCGGCTGTTGCCACAATACCCGGCGTGCGGGCCCACAACACGTCATCACCATGTTTCACGGCAATGGCATGCTCATCTTCCACAGCTTCCACCCGTGGAGCATACGCATAAATATCATACGTGGTTCCGGTCCGCAACGTCACATCACCTCCCGTAATAATGCCGGAAGCATCCGAGTGAAAGAGTTGGTTTTTCCAGGAGGTTGTTGTAAAATCAGTTTGTGCATCACCCGAAACAGTCAGAACATACACTCCGAGATTGGTCTCGGGCAGGGGTTGCATATCGACTTTCGAAGCAGCAGAAGCCGTATTCGTTTGAGCAAACGAAATCTGGCCACTCAGAACCAGCTCCGATTGTTCCCCGGTCACCATACTTTTTTCGGTGCAGCTGCTTGCCACTAAAAGGAGACCGGCCAGTATGGGATAAATTTTCATGGTATACAAAATTGCTATTTTATATTCCTTAAAAGAGCCAACGCGAGAGCCTAGTTGTTCACTTCAATATCATCGGTTACCGTTTCCCAGGGCACCATACCAGCCTCCAAGCCCAACGAAGAATTGCGGTCAATCACGGTCACCGTAATAACGGTCGACCGCCCAGGAGTAAAGGTACCCCGTTTCACCCCGGTATACGTACCCGCATTGGCACCGTTCGGAATGGTCACCGTCACATTCAGTTCCATGGGCTGGCTGGACGGAATGAAGCATATCGGAGTCTCGATATCAGTAATCTCAATGGTATTGTCTACGCTACCTGGCGTAATCTCGCCTGTTGCCAAATCCAGGGTTCCTTCTTTGCTGAAGCCGGTCACTTTTATTGTAGCTCCCGTAATATCGGGGTTGCTGGCTCCATCGGCTACCACACGGAACGATATTTGAGCCATTTTGTGCTCAAAAGAGAGGTTGGTGGTATGCGTCGAAGTGTTGGGTTGTTCTCCGGCGGTTTTCGCCCACAGCACATCCGTACCGTGCGTCACCGGAACCGCAGAGGAGGTTTCAGCCGTGACGCCCGCATTATGAGGACTGTAGGCATACACGTCGTAGGTGTACCCTGTCGTCAGAATCACAGGAGTGGAAGCATCAGTCTTGTTGAGTGCTCCCGAGGCATCTGCCGAGTACTTTACATTGGTAATCGCAGCGGTCGAAAGCGATTCTCCACTGGTCAGGTCCACCACATGCACACCGATGGTGGTATTTTCGGGCAGCGGTTCAGTCGTCGCTTTGGAGGCGCTGACACGGTTTGCCGAGATATCCACAGTATTGGCCTGCAGGCTCAGTTTACAAGGTTCACCTGAGGTTCCCACCATTTTCACTTTGGAGCAACTGCTCAGTCCCGCTGTCAGGAGAGCCGCTGCAAACACAGCTAAAACGGATAGCTTTTTCATATTGTGCTAAATGTTAAGTTTCTACTGTTGTTTTGTGGGGTCATTGGGTCGGTTATCGACATTCATACCGTCTGTGGTCACCTCCCAGCCGGTTATGACAGCCGTAAACCCGACTTCGCTGTTTGCCGAAACTTCAATTTCGACATTGATATTGATTTCTGTGGCGGTAGGGTCTTCAATGACATCTCCCGTGATGGTCTCTTCCAGCACCTGCGAGCCACCGTTGTTGAAGGACAACTCCAGGCGTACCTTGTTATCGACCGACACGTCAGGATTGACCGCTGCCACACCAAACACCAGCGCGTTAGCAGTATAATGGTTTCCGGCCACTTGTTGGGGTTCCAGCTGCGTCAAGGCAGCATAATCGTTACATTCCCCAGTAGAGAGAAGCACCGAAGCCGCTACACCGGAGAGCGCTGCCGACATTTCGGCCACGGCATCGTAGTCTCCGGTCAGATAGATGTTCATCGAAACGCGTTGCACCATCGGTTCCGGAACGACCGTGGTAAGGGTGGTATCCTGTTTCAGGACGTTCACCTCCAACAGATGTCCGCTATAGACCCACCCCGGTTGGCGCACCCACTCTTCGTCAGCTTTGGCCAGTTTGTTGAGAGGCAGGGCATAGGCATATGCCCGGTCATAATCCGACATATTGTTGAATCCGACACCTTCGACCTCTTCGTTCACGGCCAGGACTTTATAATTTCCGGAAGGAAGTACCGTCGTGAATGTTCCGTTGTCGGTAGTACCCCGGAGCAGTGTGCCGTTTTCACCATAGAAGTAGAGGCTCATTTGCTGAGGAGGGTTTTCTCCCTGGACCAGATTTTTCCAGTCCATGTCGAGAATCACGGTACCTTCATCGGGTTTCACATACAGATTTCTTTTGACACAAGACGATGCCAGCAGCGTCATGCCGACCGCCAGAGCGGCACAGCGCAGCGATACACGTCCCATATATGCTATTTTACCCATGGTAGTTACGTTTCTCAGTCCTAACAATATTACTAACGTCCCAGTCCGAAGCGATAGACCAGTGAAACCTTCGCACCGGTCAGCCCGAAGTAATTGGCCGAATAGGACGACCGATAGACGTAGTTCGGTGCTGCATAGTAGTATCGGTCGAAGTTACCGGCATGCACCCAACCGCCGCGGAGTCCGAGTTCCATTCCGAAGTGTTTGGTGAAGGGGAGATAGGCTCCGAAGGAGATACCGGCACCGTAATAATCGCCCGTATTCCCGGTTTCCTGGTTTTGGAACATATAGTCGAACTGGCCCAGATGACCATATACACCGACATACAGTCCTCGGTACTCTCCATGCCGTTTCCCGAGCCAGTAGCGCACTTCGGGACTGATTTCATTCACCGCATAGTGTTTTTTATAGAGGTTCATATTCCAGTCGGCATAGACACCTTCCACAGCGGCAGACCAGCGTTCCGCAAAGTAGAATTCCACTTCGAGGTTGGCAGCCACGGCAGCCCAATAAGCCAGGTTGGTTTTTACGGCAACCAGCGGACGGTCGAGCACCAGCGGTTGGCGAGGTGCTTTAACCGGTTTCACTTTTTGCGGTTTAGGTTGTTTTTCCGGTTTGGGTTGCACCACAACCATCTCTTCGCGGGGTGTTTCCTCTACGAGCACCTCTTCTTTGGGAGCCACGGGCACCTCTGCGACAACGGTCGGTGTCTGAGGTTGCTGTTTGGCAGCTTCTTCGGCCAGCATATTCCGAATCAGCGCTGCAATTTCCGGGTCACATCCTTCGGGGCAGGGCTCTTCTTCAGTAATCACCGGCGCAGGAGGAGGAGTCACCACAATCTCATCGGTAGGCTTCACATGCGGCGCAAGCGGTTTGGCCGGTGCGGTCGGTGTTGCAGGAGCAGACTGTACATCCATCGCCCGCGCCAGAGAGTCAATAAAGCGCTGGAGCTCGGGGTCCAAGCCACCCATGGTACCCGGCGTTGCAGTCGGACGAACCGGCTGGGGTGCGGTCATCACGGATGTTTCCGTCGGCTGCATTGCAGGCTTGCCTTGCGGAACCCTTTGCGTCGGCTGCATTGCAGGAGCCGATTGAATCTGTTGCGGCACGGTTTCGGTTTCCGCATAGAAGGTTTCTTCGCGCGGGGCAGTCACAGGCTGTTCAGGCTGTTGCGACCTTTCGGGCAGCACAACGGTCGGTTCCTGACGCGTTGTTTCCTGCTTTTTATAGTGTCCGAAGACATCCATTTGGTCGTCATGACCGAACGGCGAGAGGTAACGCCGTTCTTCATCCGCTGCAGACGTGGCACGCGTTGTACGGCGGGAATCCGCCATCAGCACCCCGTTCAGATAGACCGTTACATTGACCTTTTTCAAGAGGGTAAACACCTGGTCCGGAGAAAAGACATTATTACGAGCCACCACATTACCTGCGACAATCACCGGTTTTGCATATTGTGATTGACGGATAATCGGTTCGATATAGGCCTTTATGGCATCGACACGCCGTTCAGCCAATTCCACGGTTCCCAACTGTTCGGAGGTTGTGGAGAAGGCCGTTACCACAATCGAGTCGATATGCGCAGCGGGTGCTGCGGCCAACTGCTGCATCAGTTCGGTAAATTTTTTCATCGAAGCAGCATTATTCCCATACCGTTCGTAGAACTCAGCGCTGCCGAGTCCGAACGTAAACGGAATCTCCTGTTTTTGGGGAGCGGTCAGTTGGGTTCCTTGTGCCGTAGCCCGTTGGCTCATTCCCGCTACGCACGTGCACACCAGCAGTGCACAGGCAACCACGACACTTTTACCGGCCGTTATGTTTGATTTTCTGCGTTTTGCAAAACCCATATCGTCGTACTATTTGTATGCCGCCATGTAAGCGGAAGGTATTTCACGCCGCTAAAATAACAAATATTACTCAGTAATCATCCGTTATTTGTCATATTTTTATTTTTTCTTGTGAAAATTCGGAGAGAGGAGCAGAAATTTACGATGATTTCAGGGGGTGAGAGGTGTCACACTGAAGAGAATACAAACAGACAGCATCGTATCAAAAAAGGAGTTCCCCGAGACATCGGGAAACTCCTTTGAGTAAATAAAGCGGTGCGGACGAGACTCGAACTCGCGACCCCCTGCGTGACAGGCAGGTATTCTAACCAGCTGAACTACCGCACCATGACATCCGCCATTCTCTTCACCTCCTACACCCTCTGCGGATTTGCGAATGCAAAGATAGAGCTTTTTCAGAGATATCCAAACTCCAGAATAGATTTTATGCAAAAAAGTTATCGGAGACGAAATGTTGCCAGCACACCTTTGTGGTCTGTGGGCCAATTATCGGTCGAGGGGAGCAGAAAGGGGTCTTGCGACGATTCCACCATCCGTTTTCCGCGACACACCGACCCTCGCGGCCCGAAAATAACCACCTCATGCAGCTGGAGGCGTCGGTCGGGGCGATAGTAGATAAAGTCGATGCGTTCGCGTTCGTCGGCTTTGGGAGCCCACAACAGTTGGTCCATGCGTGCCCCGGGACAATCGGCCGGATAGGTATAGCCGGGATGGGTCACCGGGTTGGGGTAGTGCTCGCGATAAGAATCTACGTAACCGGCCTCAGTGAGGAGTGTGGAGACGGTCCAAGGTACCACCATCCCGTGGTGGTCGGCACTGTCACGCGTAGCTGCCACCCAGTCCAGGTGAGACGGTTCATTGAAATCGCCTCCCAGAAAAACCAGATTGCCCGCCGCGGCGTCCCGTGCCGCATCGGCGAGGAAACATCGGATGGCATCGTCACGCTGCGAGGCTACGTTGTCGGCCAGGATGCTGGATAAAACCGTATCGGGGGCAGGCAGTTCGGCCCAGGTGCTGCCGTCGTAGCCCCGTACACGATAGTAGGCGCAATTCCGATAGTCCAAATGAGCCGTGTAGAGGCTCACCCGCGTACCGTCAGGCAGACGGGTCACCAGTTTATAGAGGCTGCCGCGGTCGTCCTGCTCGGGAAAGATGGTCACGCTGTCCTCAATCGGCCAGCGGCTGAGCAGACCCGAGTCCTTGCTTTTGAACGAGTAGTAGGTGAGTCCCTTTTCGCGCAGCGAGGCAACCAGACGGTCGCACAGCCGCGTTTGGTTGTAGTTGCGCACCTCACTGAGCATCACCAGGTCGGCATCGGCATAGGCCAATTCATCGACCAGGGCCTCGTAGCCGTTGGGCACGGAGGTCCCTTCCTGCCAAATGTTGAGTTGCAACACTTTGAGTTCACGTGCTGCCAGCCCTTGTAGCAGCACCCCAAGCAATCCTACGAAAAACAACTTTTTCATAGCCACCACGTCTGTATTATACAAGAGAGAAGTCCTTTACGACAAATGTTCAACGAGCACCTTCACCCCAATCAGAATCAGGATAATACCCCCGAGCAGTTCGGCACGTTCCCCGAGCCGTCCGCGGCTGCGGCGGCCGAGATAGAGTCCCGTGAGAGAGGAAATCATCGTCACCAGCGCAATCATAAAGACCGCTACAAGCATATTGAGCAGTTGCGACGGGGAGGGAATGATGGTGAGCGGAAGAAACGCCATGGCAATGCCCGCCACGAGGGCATCGATACTGGTCGCCACCCCCAGCACAAGGTTGCGGCCGAAGGCAAAGGGGTTTCCGGAGGGTTGTTCTTCGTCCTCGCCCCGGAAGGATTCCCAAATCATTTTCCCACCGAGGAAGAGCAGCAACACAAAGGCGACCCAGTGGTCATAGGCTTCGATAACGGTTCGGAAGTTGGTAGCCACGCCCCAACCGATAAAAGGCATCAGCCCCTGACAGAGTCCGAGGACAGCCGCAAAGCGCACCAAACGGGCTCGTGCGCATACACAGCAGGACATTCCGCACGAGAGCGAGACGGCAAAGGAGTCGAAACAGAGACCGACAGCAAAGAGGAGCAGGGTAATAAAATCCATAGACAACCGAGAACAATACGGGGCGTAAAATTAGGGATTATTCCTCAGGGTCACAACCCGCGCACGAGCATATGCCTTCCCTACACAGCATAGAGGTTACAAAATCCAATCGACGCCGACAAGAGAAGCCCGACGGCTGTATGTTCTCCAAAATTGGCGTACCTTTGTTCGACAGACCAAAACCACTATCCGCCATGAAAATAGGATATGATGCCAAACGGCTCTTTTTCAACGGCAGCGGTCTGGGCAACTACAGCCGCAGCACGGTCGAGATGGTTGCCCGTTTCCGCCCCGACATCTCCCTGGCTCTCTTTTCGCCCAAACGGGGGAACAGACAGGGCTTTGTGATGCCCCCGCAGGCCGAGACTTGCTATCCGAACGGGATGTGGGGCTGTGGGCCGCTGCGCAGCCTGTGGCGCACGTATCGCATGGGACGGGAGGTGAAACGGGCGGGGTGCGACCTGTTCCACGGTCTGAGCCATGAGCTTCCGACCGACATCCGCCGCAGCGGTGTACGGTCGGTGGTGACGATGCACGATTTGATTTTCGTGCGCTATCCAGAGCTGTACAAGCCGGCCGACCGCGCACTGTATGTCCATAAATACCGCCGCAGTTGCGAGGCTGCCGACCGCATTATCACCATCAGCCGTCAGACCCGCGACGACCTGGTGGAGTTTTGGCACATCGACCCCGAGAAGATTGACATTGTCTATCAGGGGTGCCATCCGATGTTTTATGAAGCGGTGAGTGAGCAGACCTTGGAGCAGGTGCGCGAGCGGTATGCACTGCCCGCAGGGCCCTTTATTCTGAGTGTCGGAACGGTCGAGCCGCGCAAAAACCTGATGCTGACGGTTCGCGCCATGGTCGAAGGGAAAATAGACCTGCCCCTGGTAGCCTGCGGCCGTTGGACACCTTATAAGGAGGAGATAGAGGCCTATGCCGCCGCGCATGGGGTAGGCGAGCGGTTGTATTTCCGCAATCAAATCCGTTTCACGGACCTGCCCGCCATCTACCACATGGCGCCAGTTTCGGTTTATGCCTCGATATTCGAGGGGTTCGGCATTCCGATTCTGGAGGCGCTGAACTGCGGGACACCCGTCATTACCAGTGCCGGAGGGGTCTTTCCCGAGACGGGAGGCGACGCGGCTCTGTACGTCAATCCGCAATCGGTCAGCGAGATGCGCACAGCACTCGAACGGGTCATCGGTTCGGAGAGCCTGCAGGAAGAGATGCGCGAAAAGGGCTTCCGATATGCACAGAACTTCCGTGAAGAGGCCCTGTTCCCGACCCTGTGGAGCTGCTACGAACGCACCCTCAGCCGATAATCGTAGCCACGAGGTGGCGTCCCGAGGCCCGATTGCGAAATTCGCAGAGGTAGATGCCCTGCCACGTTCCCAGGTTCAGCCGCCCGCCCGTTATCGGCACCGTGACCGAGGCTCCTACCAGCGTCGATTTGGCATGGGCAGGCATATCGTCATCCCCTTCGAGGGTATGACGGTAGTAGGGTTGCCGCTCGGGCACTAGGCGGTCGAAAATCGTACCCATATCGACCTGCACGTCTGAATCGGCATTTTCGTTGAGCGTCAGAGCGGCTGACGTATGGCGGATAAAGAGATGCAACAGTCCTGTGTCGGGCAGTGCGGGCAGGTGGGCGAGCACTTCGTCCGTCACCAGATGGAAACCGCGTCCCCGCGGACGCAGCGTGAAACTTGTTTGTGTTACCATAGAGCGAAAGTAGGCATTTCGCGCGAGCTGACCGCACACTTTGGCGCAAATCTTGCAACGGATAATTTAACAAAGGATAATCACCTCAATGACTATGCTGGCACACTACCTGAACCTTATTGCCACCGGCATCAGCCTTATCAGCCTTCTGATAGTGACCTACGGTACCGTGGTGGCGACCATTGCCTTCATCCGCAACGAAATCGGACGGGCCAACGGCACCTATTCGGGACTGAACATGCGGCGTCTGCGTGCCTCGTTCGGCACCTATCTGCTGCTCGGGCTGGAGTTTCTGATTGCTTCGGACATTCTGAAGACCGTGCTCGAACCGGGTCTGAACGAACTGGCGATTTTGGGCGGTATTGTGGTATTGCGCACGGTGCTCTCCATTTTCCTGAACCGCGAGATACGCGACCTGCAGACCGAGGAGCGCGGACAACAGCCCTAAATACCTTTGTGGGCGGTAGGGTCGTAAAGCCGTACCGCCCACAAGAGGTTCTGCAAAAACGCGCAGGAACAGGTTATTCCGTTTTTTCAGCCTTGAAACCCGCCTGAGCCACCACTTCTGCAATCTTTTCTGCCGAGAGGTCACTCTCCACGGTCAGCGTCTTGTCGGGCACCGTCAGGTCCACAGCCCATTTCCCCGCTTGTACACCGTTCTGTTCGAGCGCTGCACCGATTTTGGCCGTGCAGCCGCTGCATTTTGCATTGGTTTTGAAATGATAAGTTGCCATATGATTGTTCGGTTTGTTTGAGTGATTACTATGTATGGGTAAATCTTATGATTTTTTCCATTTGAGTCGCAGGCTGTTGGTCACCACCGATACCGAGCTGAATGCCATGGCGGCACTGGCCCACATCGGGTCGAGCAACACCCCGTAAGCCGGGTAGAGCACCCCGGCCGCAATCGGGATACCGATAACGTTGTAGATAAAGGCCCAGAAGAGGTTTTGCCGAATGAGCCGCACCGTTTGGTGCGACAGGGTAATGGCCGTGGGCAGCAGCGTCAGGTCGGAGGTCATGAGGGTCACCATCGCCACATCCATCGCCACATCCGTACCCTGTCCCATCGCCACGCTCACGTCGGCACGGGCCAGCGCCTGCGAGTCGTTGATACCGTCGCCCACCATGGCCACACGCGCACCGGCAGCTTGCAACCGTTTGACATATTCCTCCTTGTCGTTCGGCAGCACCTCGGCCTCGAAATGACGGATACCCAACTCCCGCGCCACCGCTGCCGCCGTTTTTTGTCCGTCACCCGTCAGCATGTGCACCTCGATGCCCATTCGGGTAAGCGTACGTACCGCTTCGACCGAAGTCCGCTTTATCGGGTCGGCAATGGCGGCCACCGCCAACAGGTCTCGGCCTCGACCGTACCATATCACGCTTTTGCCGGCCTCCTGCCACTGTTCAGCCTGCTGCACAGCGGCCTGAGGCAGTGACGAGAGGCGCTCTTCGGCCAGCGCACGGCTGCCCACCCAATAATCAGTTCCCTGCACCCGCACCGCCACGCCGCGCCCCGTGAGGCTCTCAAAAGTTTCCAGTTCAGGCGCAGCGGTCACCGCCTCACCCAACGCCTGCACCACGGCCGACGCCAACGGATGTTCCGACTTGCGTTCCGCCGCCAACAGTACCTCCTGACAAGCCGCCCGCTCCGCGTCACTCACCATCCACAACCACTCTGTGACGGTCGGACGCCCTTCGGTCAAGGTACCCGTTTTATCCAGCACCACGGTATTGACGTGACACAGATTCTCCAGCGCAAAAGCATCCTTAATCAGAATATGCCGCTCGGCCGCCTTCCCGATACCGACCATCAGGGCCGTCGGCGTGGCCAGTCCCAGTGCACAAGGACAGGCAATCACCAGCACCGAAACGGCCGAGAGCAGGGCACCGGTCAGCATACTGGTCCCGCCGAGCGTGAGCCACAGCACAAAGGTCAGCAGCGAAAGCCCCATCACCGTCGGCACGAAGACCGCACTGACACGGTCCACAATGCGCTGCACGGGGGCTTTGCTTCCCTGTGCCTGCTGCACCATCTCGACAATGCGGGCCAGCACCGTTGCCGCTCCTACGGCCTGTGCCTCGAGAACAAAGGCCCCCTTCTGGTTAATCGTGCCGGCCAGCACACGGTCGCCTGCTGTCTTTCCCACGGGCAACGGTTCACCGCTTATCATGCTCTCATCGACGTATGATGCCCCCTCGACCAGCTTCCCGTCCACCGGGATACGCTCGCCGGGACGCACGCTCACGCGGTCGCCCGGCCGCAGACGGGCTATCGGCACCTCCTCTTCCGTTCCGTCGGCCGTCACCCGCCGAGCCGTCTTGGGCTGCAACCCCATCAACTTGCGAATGGCCGACGAAGTGCTCCCCTTGGCCCGTTCTTCGAGCGTTTTGCCCAGCAGCACAAAGGCCACAATCATCGCCGCAGCTTCATAGTAGACGTGCGGCTCCATACCGTGGTCGAGCCACACCTGCGGAAAAAGGGTGTTGAAAAGACTGAAGAGAAAGGCTATCGAGGTGCTGAGGGCCACCAGCGTATCCATATTGGCTTTGGCGTGCCGTGCCTGCCGCCAGCCCACGACATAAAAACTGCGCCCGAACCAGGCCAGCACAGGCAGGGTCAGCACCAGCTGCACCCAGGGCGACCACGCTTCGTGCATCCACACCATGCTGCAAAGCATCAACGGGATGCTCAGCACCCAAGCTCCCACGGTACGTTGCCGCAGCGAGCGGTAGTACTTGCGTTGTTCCTGTTCCTGCCGTTCGGCGACGTTTTCCTGTTCGACAATCAGGTCGTATCCCACGGCCTGCACAGCCTGCTGCATTTGGGTAGGGGTAACCTCCGAGGAGTCATATTCCACCTGCAGCGTTCCTGCGGCAAAATTGACGTGGGCCGTGCGCACCCCTTTCATGGCCTGCACAGTGCTCTCCACGCTGGCCGCACAGACGGCACAACTCATCTCGAGCACAGGTATGGTACGTTTTTCGATATTTTTCATACTTTCGTTTTGGGTGAATTGGTAAAGGTATGAAAATTCTATATAGTTTCGACCCGGTGGTCACCGATTCGAGCCGCGTGCTGATACTGGGGACCATGCCGGGTGTCGCTTCGTTGCGCAAACAGGAGTACTACGGTTTCCCGCACAACGCCTTTTGGCGTATCATAACCGCCCTTACGGGAGGAGAAAAGGTGCCCGAAGCGTACGCCGAGAGACTGGAGATGATACGCCGCAACAGACTGGCACTGTGGGACGTGTGCCACAGCTGTCAGCGCGAGGGGAGTCTCGACAGCCACATCATGGACGAGGTGCCGAACGACATCGGCAGCCTGCTGACCGCCCATCCGCAACTGCGGGCCGTGGTGTTCAACGGCACACCCGCTTTTCGGCTTTTCAAACGGCACCTCGGACTGGAAACCGTAGGGGAGCGCGCCGTGCTGGTGATGCCTTCGACCAGCCCGGCCAATGCCTCGTGGTCTTTCGAGCGGAAGCTGGAGGCGTGGTCCGAACTGCTGAAATATCTGTAAATATCCGAAAATCAATCGTGATTCGACATCTGCCGTTTCCGTATCCGCGGCAGTTTGGGGAAGAGTTTTCGGAACCGCAGCAGATAGGTACCGATGCGTCCGCCGACAATAATCAGCGTCACCGCTACCACAATCAGGAAAATCCCCCCCATAATTCGTGAGGTGAGGGGTTCTCCGAAAATCGTCACCCCGAAAAAGACCGCCGTCAGGGGTTCCAAAGCTCCGAGAATGGCCGTAGGGGTAGAGCCGATGTATTGAATGGCTTTGGTAGTAGAGATAAACGAGACGGCCGTGGGCAGCACGGCCAAGGCCAGCAGGTTCACCCAAAGATACCAGTGGTCGGGCACCGTCAGCCCCTTTACCAAGGCCCGCACCACAAAAACACAAAAACCGAAGAGCAGGGCATAGAAGGTCAGTTTGACCGTCGGGATATCCCGCACCACGGGACGATTGACCCCGACCAGATAGACGGCATACGAGAGCGAGGAGGCCATAACCAGCGACACCCCGACCAGATTCAGGGTTTCGCCTCCTTCGCTGCGGTAGAGCATGGCGATACCGACCAGCGCCAGCAGGATGGAGAGTGCCGTGAGGAGCGATAGTTTTTCGCGGAAGAAGACAGCCATGATTAACGCTACCAGAATCGGGTATACGAAGAGCAGCGTGGAGGCAATCCCTGCCGCCATATAGGTGTAGCTCAGGAAGAGCGTGAGCGACGAGCAGGCCATCAGCAGGCCGAGCACCACCAGTGCAGGCACTTCGCGCTGTTGGAGCCTGAAATCACGTCCCCGCCAGCGAATCATCGCCCACAGGATGGGGATAGCCAGCAGATAGCGAAAAAAGAGCACCGAGTCGGGATTCATCCCTCCCTCGTAGAGGGGCAGGGCAAAGAGGGGATTCATGCCATAGGTGGCAGCCGCCACGGCACCGTAGAGATAGCCTTTCGTGGTGTTGTTCATGGTGATGGAGTTGCTTCAATTCCGACCGCAAAGATAGGCTCCGCAGGGTGATTCCGTACAACCCATTCGGAAAAATTTCAGCAAACCGATGAGCCAGGGATAGTTTCTTGCCGAAGATTTCGTACATTGGCTCCAATTCCATCCTGTTTTTGAAGAGATGAAGCGCCATTTCATGTTGTTATGCCTGTTGTTTTGGGCTTTGGGGTCGGTTGGCTGCCACCGTTCGAGTGTGCCGACCGATGCGTTTCCCGCCGCTCCCGATTATGCGCAAAGTGCCGCCTGGTTTGAGGGCGGAGGTACTACCGACAAGGCCTATGACGTCTTTTACGTGGTGCCGACCTGCGTTTTCGACTGGACGACGGCCGCCGGAGACACCTGCCACTACATGGATACCCGCAATCCCGACCATCAGGCCAGCGTAAACGGCCCCATTCGGCTGGCACGGGGTATTTTTGCCGACGAGGCCAACTTCTTCGCCCCCTATTACCGCCAAATCACCCTCGAGTCGTGGATGCAGGATAGTGCAACCATCGAACACCGCTTCGCTACGGCCTATGCCGATATCGAAACGGCTTTTCGGTACTACCTCGAGCATTTGAACGGCGGACGCCCCTTCATTCTGGCGGGACACAGCCAGGGAGGGAAGGCCGTCATTGAACTGCTGGTACGCGCCATGGACGACACCCTGTACAAACGGATGATTGCGGCCTATGCGCTGGGTTATCCCGTGCGTGACACGACCCGTTCACCCTATCTGCATGCCGCTACCGATGCCACGGGAAACGGCGTAGTCGTTTCGTTCAGTACCGTTTCCGCCCCCAACAGCCTGAAGGAGCTGCTCTCCGGCAGCCAGGTGACGGTCAATCCGCTGAACTGGACCGCCACAGCACAGGAGGCTGACACCGACCTGCATCTGGGCAGCGTCTTTGCCGACGCCAACGGACATATCACGGAAGAGAAGGCCCATTGGCTGTCAGCGCGTGTGGACACCGCCGCACACGCGCTGGTTGTCACAGGAGCAGACCCTATGGCCTACTACCTGCCGGAGTTGGCCGCGCTCTTTCCGCCGGGCAATTTCCACGTGGTGGAGTTAAACTTCTTCTACCGCAACCTGCAACAGAATGTCCGTGACCGCGCTGCAGCCTATTTCCAACGCACCTCATCCGTCACGACAGCCGTACCATAGAGACAGAGCGGGCGGCATGATTCACGAATCATGCCGCCCGCCGCATTCATAGTGCGCCCAAAGCTATTCATAGGCTCCCGTTTTCAGGGCCGCCACCTCCCGAGGGGTCAGATAACGCCAGAACCCGCGCCGAAGCCCCATCTTGGTAAGCCCCGCAAAATAGACGCGGTCCAGCTTCACCACCTCATAGCCCAACGCTTCGAACATACGCCGCACAATGCGGTTCCGTCCCGAGTGAAGCTCTACGCCGACCTCCTTGCGTTTCCCCTCCACATAGCTCACCTCGTCGGCATGTATCGGCCCATCCTCCAACTCGATGCCTTCGGCCAACCGTTCGAGGTCCTTCTCGGCACACGGTTTATCGAGAAACACGTGGTAAATCTTCTTCTTCGCAAAACTGGGGTGGGTCAGTTCGCGCGTCAGGTTCCCGTCATTGGTCAGCAACAGTACCCCCGTCGTATTTTTATCCAGCCGCCCCACGGGATAGACCCGTTCCGGCACCTCACCCTTCAGCAGGTCAATCACCGTACGGTCAGCGTGTGGGTCGTCGAGCGTCGTTACGTACCCTTTCGGCTTGTTCAGCACGATGTAGACCTTCTTTTCCCCTTTCAGCAGTTCACCGTTGAGCCGCACCTCATCCTGCGCCGGCCGTATCTTGGTTCCGAGGGCATCCACCCGCACCCCGTTCACCGTCACCTCACCCGCCTCAATCAACTGGTCCGCCTCACGCCGCGAGCACACCCCCGACATCGCGATATAGCGATTCAGACGCATCTCCTCGGGCATCACCGGTGCCGACGGTTCCCGCCGCGACTTGCGTCCACGCGCACCATACGGAGTCCTGTCCTGGATTCGGTCGTCTTTCCGCTTGGCATAGCTGCCAGAACGCTGACGTTTATCCTCCAAGCGTTCAGGCCGCTCGCCCGCCGGAACGGCAGCAGAATGTTTCGAAAATTTCGCTCCTTTGTGCGTATCCGGTCGCGCAGGACGAGGAGTCACTGCATCATCGTCCTGCGGTTCCCGTTGCTCCTGCTGCTCACGCAAGGCATTCTCATGCCGCGTGCGAAAAAAAGAACGCCCGCTGCGTGACTCCCGCCCCTGCAGCCGTTTCTTATCGGAATGGTGATTGGTCATGGTTATCGTTCTGTGTCTGAGGATTAAATTTCAGACATAATTTCATTCTGAAAGCGTTGCAAAGGTACCCCTTATTTTCTAAATTTGCGCAACTTTTAAGCAAACCGCACCATGAAAAAATACGACTTCGACACCTACATCGACCGAATCGGGACCGATTGTGAAAAATACGAAGACACCAAAGCCGTCTTCGGCACCGACAAAATCATTCCACTGTGGATTGCCGACATGGACTTTGCCACCGCCGATTTTATTGTCGAAGCCATGGAGCGACGCATGAAACACCCCATCTTCGGTTACACGTTCCGTCCGCAGTGCTATTTCGATGCCATTCGCGGGTGGGTCAAACGCCACAGCGGTTGGGAAGTCGAAACCCCATGGATAGCCTTTTCGCCGGGCGTTGTGGCCGGGGTGACCTTCGGGATGCTGAGCTGCACGAAAGAGGGTGACGGAGTCGTTATCCAGCCCCCTGTATATCATCCCTTTGGGAACACCATCCGCAACAACCACCGGACGGTGCTGAACAATCCCCTCATACAAGCCCCCGAGAGCGGCGAATACCGTATTGATTTCGACGACCTGGACAAGAAACTGGCTCAGGCCAAGGCCTTTATCCTCTGCAACCCGCATAACCCCACGGGACGCGTCTTTACGCGTGAGGAGCTGCTGCGCATGGGTGAGTTGTGCCGCAAACACAACGTAACGATACTCTCGGATGAAATCCACTGCGACTTTATCTACGCCCCCCACGAACACATCCACATCGCCTCGTTGAACGAAGACCTGGCCAATCGAACCATTACCCTGATAGCCCCCAGCAAGAGTTTTAACGTGGCGGGATTTTCGACCGCCGTGGCCATTATTCCCAGTCCCGAGTTGCGGGCGGCATACCAAACGGAAATGGACAAACTGCATATCGAGAACGGAAATATTTTCGGATCTGTGGCCCTGAAAACCGCTTTTGAACAGGGCGACGAGTGGATGCGCCAACTGCTGGAGTATCTGCAGGGCAATGTCGATTTTGTGTACGACTTTATGACCGCTCACATACCTTCAGTACACTGTTACAAACCCGAATCGACCTTTCTGATGTGGTTGGATTTCCGCAGTTGGGGAATGAACCAGCAGGAGTTGAACCGTTTTCTGGTCGAAGAGGCCGGACTGGGTCTGGGCGACGGCTCGGTATACGGGGTTGAAGGAATCGGGTTCCAACGCCTGAATATCGGTACGCCGCGGTCGGTATTGAGGCGGGCGCTGAACCAACTGCTCGAGGCGGCAAAAAAACACGGATGGGCCTAACAATCCGTTAACAACAAAGGCATCGGGGTGTTTTCCACAAGGAAAACACCCCGATGTATTTTTCACCTGCCGCAAAGCTGTGTTTTGAAAAAATATAGACTACCTTTGAAGAGTTGATACTCCGAATTCGAAAACCAACCAAACTCTTCATTCCATATGCACCCCAAACATTATCTGACGGGGCTGCTGGCATTCACCGCAGTCCTGAGCAGCGGCATGACCGACACGGCCGCTGCCAAAGCACCCAAAATGAAACATGTCGTGATGATTGGCAGCGACGGATTCAGTGCCGAAGTGGTCACGAAAAATCCCGGCAAGTTCCCCAATCTGGAACGCATGATGCGCGATGGCTCCTACACGCTGGAGGCTCGGTCCGTACTGCCCTCGTCGAGCGCCATCAACTGGGCGACGCTGCTGATGGAGGCCGGCTCCGAAATGCACGGTTTTACGGAGTGGGGCAGCAAAACTCCTGAAGTAGAGCCGATTTACGTCAATCAGTGGGGCTTTTTCCCTGGAATTTTCGGCGAGGTGCGCCAGCAGATGCCCGAGGCGGTGACCGGGGTGGTTTACTCGTGGGACGGCATTGGGTATCTGTTTGAGAAAGATGCGGTTGATTATGCTCTCTCAACCGACAGTGACGACGATGAAGCCACTCGGAAGTTTTGTGCTTTCCTGAAAGAGAAACAACCCACGCTGGCCTTTATCCACCTGGCACAGCCCGACGGAGCGGGACACAGCATCGGCTGGATGACCCCCGAATATGTGGCAGCCTGTCAAAAGATAGACTCACTGGTTGGGGTGATTTACGACTGCGTGCAGCAACACATGGACCCCAAATCGACAGCGGTGATATTCACGTCGGACCACGGCGGCAAGGGGATGGTTCACGGCGGTAAGACGATGGTCGAAATGGAGACCCCCTATGTGATTGTAGGTCGCGGGATTCCTGCCAACCAGCCTATCGAACGCATCGTCATGCGGTATGACAACGCTCCCACCATCGCTCACCTGCTGAGACTGAAAGCCCCGGAACAGTGGTACGGCAAATCGGTGCTGCGGTAAGCATTGGTTTCCCATCCCTCCCAAAAAGAAAGCGGGCCGAACACTGGATAGTGTTCGGCCCGCTTTTGCTACTTACCGACTGAGCGTCAGAGAGAGGCGGAGTTAAAAAATCGGGTATTTCACGAATACCTCAATGGCCTGATACTCAGCCATACCCAGTTTGTCATAGAGTTGCGCCGTAGCCTGGGTACGGTCTTCGGCACGTTCCCAGAACTCACGTTTGTCATCTCCCGGGAAGGGCACAATGTCCTTCTGCGACAGGTGACGGTAGATGGCGTGACGTTTTTTAATCACCTCATCCGGACTCAGCGGCACCGCCATATCCACCATATCCAAATCCCACTCTTGCCAAGCCCCGCGATAGAGCCACATCACACAGTCATTCAACCACTTGTCACCCTGTTGTTTGATTTGGTTCACCGCTTCGAGCACAATCTCGATGCAGACACGGTGCGTACCGTGCGGGTCCGAGAGGTCACCTGCGGCGTAAATCTGATGCGGTTGAATCTTCCGCAACAGGTCAATCACAATATCAATGTCGGCCTGCGAAATGGCCCCTTTCTTCACCGAACCGGTTTCGTAGAAGGGCAGGTTCAGGAAGTGTACATTCGTGTCGTCATTCAGACCGAAGCTGCGGTCGGCGGCACGTGCCTCGCCACGACGGATAGCCCCTTTGATTTGGCGCAGTTCGAGCGGTTCGGGCTGTCCTTTCACTTTGCTCTGAATCAGTTTCTTGAAGTGTTCGTATTTATTTTCGAAACCGCATTCGCGCGCCGTATCGAGCGTCTGAAGTACCACATCGTCGTGCACGGCGATGTTCCCCGAAGTCTGATAGGCCACGTGCACATCATGCCCCTGGTCTGCCAGACGAATGAAGGTACCCCCCATGGAAATCACGTCGTCATCGGGGTGCGGGCTGAAGATAACCACCCGTTTGGGGAAGGGGAACGAACGAGCCGGACGCGTCGAGTCGTCGGCATTGGGCTTACCGCCCGGCCATCCCGAGATAGTGTGTTGCAGGTCGTTGAAAACCTGAATATTAATCTTGTCGTAGGTCAGCCCCGTTTCATCTATCAGCTGTCCCAGACTGTTGTCGATGTAGTCTTGGTAGGTGACTTTCAGAATCGGTTTTTTCACCTTCTGGCAGAGCCACAGCACCGCTTTCCGAATAAACCGATTGGTCCATATGCAACTGCCCACCAGCCACGGAGTTGCCACACGGGTCAGGTGCGATGCGGCATCTTCGTCGAGGACCACTTCCACATTTTCATGATTTTGGAGGTAGGATGCCGGTACGCCGGACTCTACATCGCCTTCCACCACTTTAGCGGCCACTTCCGACTTGTCTTCGCCCCAGCCAATCAGAATCACACGTTTGGCCTGCATGATGGTGGCAATCCCAATGGTCAGCGCGCGTGTCGGCACGTTTTCAATCCCGTAGAAGGACGATGCCACCAATTTACGCGAAGCATTACTCAAGGCCACCACACGGGTACGGGTATTCTGATAGGTTCCGGCCTCGTTCAGGGCAATCTGTCCCTGGTCGCCCATCCCGAGCAGCATGATATCGATACCGCCAGCTGCCTGGATAGCCGCTTCGTACTGACGGCAGTGTTCGGTCACCTGGTCAGCCGGCACCGTACCGTCAAGCATGTGTACCTGCGAAGCAGGAATATCCACCTGGTTAATCAACTCTTCGTACAGCGAGTAGGTGTAACTCTGCTGTTCGGCGGGGTTAATCGGGTAGAATTCAAAGAGCGTAAAGAAGATAACATTTTTGAAGCTCAAGCCTTCGGTTTTGTGTCGTTTGACCAGTTCCCGATAGACTCCGATAGGCGATTTACCGGCCGTAAGAGCCAATACACATTTTTCACCCGCAGCCGCTTTGGCCTTGATGGTTTCGGCAATCTCAGCGGCTACATGACAAGCCCCCTCTTCGGCCGTAGCCGCGATATGGGTCGGGATACGTTCGAACCGCGTGATGATATCGAGCGGTTCGGCCCCGGGTTTGAGGCCCCCTTCGGTTTTGAGTTTGTAGTTACTCATGACGTTGGTTATTTTGATGTTTCGTTGATAAGCATGGTAAAGGCATCCTGCATGGTCAGCCCCGCAGCACGCCACTGTTGGGGTACGATACTGGCGGCGCTCATTCCGGGAGTCGTATTGACTTCGATAAAGTAGGGGAGTCCGCTGGTTCGTTCAATGATGAAATCGACCCGCACGATACTCCGACACCCCAGTGCATGATAGGCCGCCGCAGTAGCCCGGTTGAGCCGTTTGACGGTCTCTTCGGGCAGTTCGGCCGGGGTCACCTCGCGGCAGGCCCCTTCGTATTTCGCCTCGTAGTCAAAAAACTCGTTCGAGGAGACCAGTTCCGTTACGGGCAGTATCCACTCTTTACCCCCCGCCACCATCATGCCGCAGCTCACTTCGCGTCCATCCACAAACTGTTCGAGCATCACGGCATCGCTCTCCTCGAAAGCCGCTTCGATGGCGCGGGTGATGGTCTCGGCGTTCGCCTCTTTGATTTTGGTCACTCCGAAGCTGCTGCCGCTGGCGTTCGGTTTTATAAAGAACGGTAATCCCAAGCGGTTTATGATATCCTGCGGGGCAGGAATCGGGTCACCGCGCCGCAGCAACAGTTCCTTGGCCAGATAAATCCCCTCTTGTTCTCGGAGCACTGCTTTGCAGAGCGACTTGTTGAAGGTAAGAGCCGACACTTCGGGCGAGCAGGTCGAGTAGGGGATGTGCATCAATTCGAGGTACCCTTGCAGAATACCGTTTTCGCCGGGTGTTCCGTGGATTTCAATCAGCGCGTAGTCAAACCGCACAGGGTGTCCATCGGGATGCGTAAAACTGAAGTCGTTCAGGTCCACCGGCAGTACGGCTCCTTCGGGCGAGGCATCGGTCGGATTGACGCGCCACGAGGTACCGCGCAACACCACCACATAGGGTTCAAAGAGCGCACGGTCGAGCGATTCCCAGACCTGAGCGCCGCTTTTATAGGAGATGACGTCTTCGGAGGAGTCCCCTCCGACAATGACGGCCACGATTTTTCTCTGTGTCATGACAATTTGGGTAAAGCCAACAATCGCAAACGATTGCGTTGTGTGCCGGAAGTCCAAGCACCATACAAATTTATAGATTTTTTATTATATCTTTATCGAATAAATGACCAAAAACGGCACACAAGATGAAAACAACTGTCACACAACTCTTTAACATCGAATATCCGATTGTTTCGGGGGGTATGGTCTGGTGCAGCGGCTGGCGGTTGGCGGCAGCCGTATCGGCAGCGGGAGGGCTGGGGCTGATAGGTGCGGGGTCGATGCACCCCGAGACCCTGGCCGAACACATTGCCAAGGCAAAGGCGGCTCTGGCCGGCAGCGGAAAGCCTTTCGGGGTAAACGTTCCGCTGTTTTATCCGGAGTTGGCACGGGTTATCGAGATATTGATTGCCGAGCGCGTACCGATAGTCTTTACATCGGGTGGAAATCCTGCTTTGTACACCGAACGGCTCAAGGCGGCGGGGATAACGGTTGCCCATGTGGTCGCCTCGGCCCGCTTCGCCCGCAAGGCCGAAGCGGCCGGTGTGGATGCCGTGGTGGCCGAAGGATTTGAGGCCGGAGGACACAACGGACGGGACGAGATTACCACCATGGCCCTGATACCGCAGGTGCGCGAAGCCACTTCGCTTCCGCTGCTGGCAGCAGGAGGCATAGCCACCGGGCGGGGCATGCTGGCCGCCATGGCCCTCGGGGCTGACGGGGTGCAGGTCGGAACTCGGTTTGCGCTCTCCGAAGAGTCCTCGGCACACGAGGCATTCAAAAAACTCTGCACCGAACTGGGCGAGGGCGACACCATGCTCTGTCTCAAAAAATTGGGTCCTGTTCGGTTGGTGAAGAATGCCTTTTACGAGCGGGTGGCTGCGGCCGAAGCGGCCGGTGCTTCGGCCGACGAACTGCGGGAGCTGCTGGGTGCCAAACGCTCCAAACGCGGCATTTTCGAAGGGGACCTCACCGAAGGAGAGTTGGAAATCGGTCAGATAGCCTCATTGGTTCGCCGTGTGGAACCGGCTGAGGAGATTGTCCGCTCGATGATGGATGAATTCAGGAGTGCCGTTAACGATATGCGCACATGGGAACTATGAGACGCGAAGCACTGGAGCTGTATTTAGTGACCGACCGCGCGTTGTCGCTCGGTCGGCCGCTCACCGAGATTGTGGCCGCAGCCGTTCGGGGCGGGGTGACAATGGTACAGCTGCGCGAGAAGGAGTGCAACACCCGCGAGTTTATTGAGCTGGGACGAGCCATACACACCCTGCTGCAACCGCTCGGGATTCCGCTTATTATCAATGACCGCGCCGACATCGCCCAAGTGCTTGGCGCCGAGGGGCTGCACATCGGACAACACGACATGACCTATCCCGATGCACGGCGACTGCTCGGCAATGAGGCGATAATCGGCCTGTCGGTCGTTTTCGACCGACAGGCCCGCGAATGCCTCTCTTACACCGACATGGACTACATCGGAGCCAGCCCGATTTATGCAACCCCCACCAAAACCGACACCGCCGAGGCACTGGGATTGACGGGACTGCAAAGCATCCGGCAAATAGTAGGGGAGTCGCTGCCGATTGTGGCCATCGGAGGGATTCATGCCGATAATATTCAACCCATTATCCGCGCCGGTGCCGACGGCGTGGCCGTGGTTAGTGCCATCTGCTCGGCCCCCTCGCCCGAAAGGGCTGCACGGGAACTGGCCGCAGCAGTGAAACAAGCGAAATCATGAAAATCAATGAAATAGGGGAGTTTGGCCTGATTGGACGTATTGCCGATGCTTTCAAGCCGCTGATACCGAACGGGTGGGAGGGGATTGGCGATGATTGTGCCATGATACCCTGGAGCGATAACCGTTCCCTGTTGGTGACCACCGACCTGCTGGTCGAGAATGTCCATTTCCTGCGCAACCGAATTTCAGCCTACGAACTGGGGCTGAAATCGCTGGCCGTCAATCTGAGCGATGTGGCTGCAATGGGCGGCGAGCCCGTCGCGACCTTCCTCAGCCTGGGACTTCCGTCCGATACGGTGACCACCGAATGGAGCGACGCCTTTTTCGAGGGCTACCGCTCGTTCGGCGTGCCACTCCTGGGAGGTGACACCACCTCGTCACGCGAAGGCATTGTCATCAACATCACCGTACTGGGACAGGCTAAGAACAGCCATATCAAACGCCGCAGTGCGGCACAGGCG
This sequence comes from Candidatus Rikenella faecigallinarum, assembly GCA_019113395.1. GTDB lineage: Bacteria > Bacteroidota > Bacteroidia > Bacteroidales > Rikenellaceae > Rikenella > Rikenella faecigallinarum. Next base: position 23,207 of record DXHL01000031.1, read on the forward strand.
GGTGATTGGATTGCCGTCACAGGCCCGTTGGGTGACTCGGCGGGAGGGTTGCAAGCCCTCTTGCAATCCCTCCCGCCCGAGGCCGACACCTCGGAACTCGTCCGCCGTCACCACCGTCCCCGTCCCCACCTGGCCGAAGGGCGCTGGTTGGGAGGACGGGCAGAGGTGCATGCCATGATGGACGTTTCGGACGGTGTAGCCTCCGATTTACAACACATTTTGCGGGCATCCTCATTGGCTGCGACGGTGAGTGTGCCCGAGCTTCCGATTACCCCGCTGCTGCAACGCGTTGCGGCACAGTACGGGTGGGATGCCGCGCGGATGGCACTCACTGGAGGCGAGGATTATGTCCTGCTGCTCACCGTCTCGGATGCAGGGCTCGAAAAGCTGCAAGCGGCCTATACGGCCCGTTTCGGCAGCCCGCTCCACTTAATTGGCCGCTGTGAGAACGGCCCGTCGGGTACCATCCGCTACCTCGGCTCCGAAGCACAATTCACCGGATTCAAACACTTTTGACCCATGAAACGAGTACTGACCATCGCCGGTTCAGACAGCGGCGGAGGCGCCGGCATCCAGGCCGACATCAAAACCATCTCGGCCATAGGCTGCTACGCCGCCAGTGCCATTACGGCAGTAACGGCTCAAAATACACTGGGCGTTGTGGCCGTAGAACCCCTTTCGCTGGATATTATCGAGAAACAGATACGCGCCGTGCTGGATGACATCGGAGCCGATGCCGTCAAAATCGGTATGCTGGCCACACCCGACATCGTGGAATTAGTTGCAGCCTTGATAGAGGAGTACCAGCCGCCGTTCGTGGTACTCGACCCGGTGCTGGTGGCGACCTCGGGCGATGTGCTGACCGAAGGGAGTGCGGCCGAGGCCATTGTCAAACGGTTGATGCCGTTGGCCACGGTGCTCACCCCGAACATTCCCGAGGCGGAACGGATGACCGGCATCAACATCCACACGGCAGAGGATTACGACACGGTGTGGCAACAGCTGCACCACGACGGAGCCAAAGCGGTGCTGCTCAAAGGGGGTCACCTGACCGACACGGTGCTGACCGACACCCTTTTCAGCACCAAAGAGTCCTTTCCACACCATTACACCCATACCCGCATCGACACGCCCAACACCCATGGAACGGGGTGCACGCTTTCATCGGCACTAGCCTGTTACCTGGCTTTGGGGTATCCTTTGAGTCGGGCGGCAGCATTGGCTACGGACTATATCCACGAGGCGATAGTGGCGGCTCGTGACCTCCATTTGGGTGAGGGACACGGCCCGGTGGACCATTTTTTCCGATTACGGTAGTCCGCTGCAGCATCAGCCGCACAAATCGGACCAAAAGAGGCAAAAGCACGCATCATCGTGCGTTGTGATTCCGTATCTTTGCGGTGAGGTTATGAAAGTCGAACAACTCTTTTCCAATCGGAATATTATCGTGGTCGCGACATTGGCATTCGCGGCCTGGATACTGTTTTTCGACCGCAACAACTACCTCGACTCGCTGGCTCTGGACCGCAAGATTAAGGAGATGGAGGCCGAGAAGGCTTTTTATTTGCGTAAAATTGCCGAGGACAGCGTGATTATCAGCGGATTGAAGGACAGTGCATTTTTGGAGCGTTTTGCTCGGGAGCAGTACCATTTTTCGCGTCCGGGCGAGGCGGTCTATCTGATTGAGGAGAAATAGCACATCGGGCGGAAATTTCAAGTGAAATTTCCGCCCGATGCCTGTTCTTAAGCGATGAGAGGTGCTAAAAACGATATCCCCTCAGAAAATCCGCCGTGGGCATGGCCCGCTTCCCCGCTGCCTGCAACTGGTCGATATAGAGCCACCCGTCGGCACACGCCACCCGCAACCAACTCCGCCCGTCCGACTCAAAAGCATTCTCCGACAAAGCAGTTTCCGCCGTTGCCACCTCCTGCGCCGAGGGATAAAGTTCATAATGAGCCGCCAAGACCTTTAGCGTCGTCCCGCGAAAGTCACACCAAGCCCCGGGATAAGGACTCAACCCGCGCACCTTGTTGTAGAGTTCGCGAACCGGGTAGTCCCGCCAACTTCTATCGGCTGCCGTCAGGCGACAATTCTCCTTGAAAATCTTTGGAGCGGGTTTCAACCCCTCGGCCGAGCACTCTGGCTGTACCATCGGCTTCACCGCACCCGAGGCCAACGCCTCGACCGTCTCCAACACTAAAGCCGCTCCCACCTCCATCAACGCATCGTGCACCACACCGGCCGTATCCTGTTCCGCAATGGGCACCTCGCGCTGCATCAACACCACCCCGCAATCAATCTCATGGTTGAGCAGGAATGTGGTCACCCCCGTCTTGGTTTCGCCGTTGATAACCGCCCAGTTAATCGGCGCCGCTCCACGGTACTGAGGCAGCAGCGAAGCGTGTAAATTGAAGGTTCCCAGGCGCGGCATCCCCCATATCACCTCGGGCAGCATCCGAAAAGCCACCACAATAGCCAAATCGGCCTCCAGCGCCCGAAAAGCCTCGACAAAAGCGGGGTCCTTCAACTTGACGGGTTGTAGCAGCGGCACCTCGGGCAGAGCCTCCGCAGCATAGCTTTTGACGGCCGACTGGTGTACCTTCAGCCCCCGTCCCGCCGGTTTGTCGGGCACGGTCACCACTCCCACAATACGATATCCCCCCTCGACCAGCCGCCGCAACGGTTCGACCGCAAAATCGGGCGTCCCCATGTAGACGATTCGCAACTGCTTGGCATCCATAGGCGTAGCGTATTATTATTATTATTATTATTTGTTCGAGGTGAAAAGCCCCAGCGTATGCCCCATGTTTTTCTCTTTGGTTTCGAGGTAATGGGCGTTATGCGGATTGGGCGCAATCACAATCGGCACGTTCTCCACAATCCGAATCCCGTAGCCTTCCAGTCCGGCCCGTTTCTGCGGGTTGTTGGTCATCAGGCGCACGTTACGCACCCCGAGGTCATGCAAAATACTGGCCCCGACACCGTAATCGCGTTCATCGGCCTTGAAGCCCAGTTTCAGGTTGGCTTCGACCGTATCCAGCCCCTCTTCCTGAAGTTTGTAAGCCTTGATTTTATTGAAAAGCCCGATGCCTCGTCCCTCCTGATTCAGGTAGACAATCACCCCTTTGCCGGCCTTTTCGACCATCTCCATCGACTTGTGCAACTGCGGCCCGCAATCGCATCGGCACGAACCCAAAATATCGCCCGTGGCACACGACGAGTGCATCCGAACCAAAATCGGTTCATCATCGGCCCAGTCACCCTTCACCAGGGCCATGTGTTCCAGCCCGTTGCTCTTCTGGCGATAGGCAATAATATTGAAATTGCCCCACTGGGTCGGCAGGGAGGCTTCCGCACCCCGCTCGATAATCGACTCCTGCTTCAGACGATAGGCAATCAAATCGGCTATCGAGATGATTTTCAGGTTATGTTTTTGGGCAAATTCCAGCAGTTCGGGCAGACGCGCCATCGTCCCGTCTTCGTTCATAATCTCCATCAACGCCCCGGCCGGATACAATCCCGCCAAACGAGCCATATCCACCGTAGCCTCGGTATGTCCTGCCCGGCGCAACACCCCTTTGTCCTGTGCATAGAGGGGGTTGATATGTCCCGGACGCCCAAACGTGGCCGGTGTGGCCGTCGGGTCGGCCAGTGCCTGAATCGTCGCGGCACGGTCCGCAGCCGACACCCCTGTCGTACACCCTTCGAGTTTGTCGATGGTCACCGTAAACGGCGTCCCGAGCACCGAGGTGTTGTCCGACACCTGATGCGGCAAATCGAGCTCCTTGCACCGCGACAGCGTTATCGGCGCACAGAGTACCCCACGCGCGTGTTTCAGCATGAAATTCACCTTTTCGGGTGTAATTTTTTCCGCGGCAATGATAAGGTCGCCTTCGTTTTCGCGGTCCTCGTCGTCCACCACGATAACGAACTCACCCCGACGGAAGTCTTCAATAGCCTCCTCTATGTTATTCAGTCTTTTGTCCATGGTATTGTGTTTGATTTTTGTTTCGTTGCAAAAAGGCTTTTATCTTTTGATAGAGTCTAACAATCGGTTCCAGGCGTTTTTTATAGGCTTCGGCATTGAACAGAGCCGAGTCGTTGGTCGATTTGTAGGTCAGGAAGATGGCTATCGGGAAGAGGATAAAACTCGAAAGCCAAATCCCCAGAAAGGCAGGCCAGGCTCCGTCTTTGACAAACTTTTCGCCCGTAATCGTAATGATGTAATAAACCACGAAGAAGAGCACCGACACCACGATAGGCATTCCGAGTCCCCCTTTCCGAATAATTGCCCCGAGCGGCGCCCCAATCAGGAAGAAAATCATGATGGAGAAGGGTAGTGCAATCTTTCGCTGAAAATCGGCCTGGGCGCGGTAGAGCAGTTGCGAGGTATAACTCATGTACTCGGACTCGTAGCTGGCATAGCTGCGTGCTTCATCGGCCCAGTTGGATGCCTGGCTGAAGATGCTGTTCCGGCTTTCGACGTCCATTGTATCGAGCATGCGCATCACCGAGCGTGGGTGGAGCGTGGGTATGGAATCCAACTCCACGTAACTGATATTGCGCAGGAGATGGCTTTTCACCAGTCGATTTTCGAAATTGGTGACCATGGAATCCTGTGCATATCGGAGCGAGTCGATGGAGTGGGAGAGTTGCTTCATGTTTTTGGTTTCACTGCTGGAGGCGAACTCCTCCTGGTCGGAGCGTTCAAAGGCAAAACCGGAGAGCGGTATCAGCAGTTTTTGCTCGTCGAAGATATGGTGGCTCAGTTCATTCTGCGAGAACCACTGATAGTCGCGGTTCTCCTCGTAGATTTGTCCGTTGTAGAGATTGACAATCAGGTACTTTTTATCATCCGAGATACGGATATATCCGGAGTCGGCCACCGTGGTCTGCATCTTGCGGTAGGTTTTGTTGTTGAAGATGAGGATGTCGGTGAGCTTGTTGGTTTCGGGGTCCTGATGCCCGATACGGATACTCATGTCCGGAATGCCGTTGAAAAAGATGCCGTCCTGAAACTTCATCTCCTGTTTCTGTTTGGAGATGTCGCTCAGCAAGGCAAACATTTTTTTGTAGGAGTATGGGGTAAAGTTGTTGATGACGAAGAAACTCCCGACACAGACCACCACCATCAGGATAATCAGGGGTTTCATGATGCGGGGCAGGGAGATGCCCGCCGCCTTGAGCGCCAAGAGTTCGTTGTTTTCGCCGAGGTTTCCCATGGTCATAATCGACGCCAGGAGGGTAGCCAGGGGCAACCCCATGGGAATCAGCGTAGCACTGGCATAAAAAACCAGCTCCATAATCACCCCCGGCCCGAGTCCCTTTCCGACCAGTTCGTCGATGTGCATCCAGAGGTAGTGCATCAGGAGGATGAACATCACGATAAAAAACGTGAGCACCATAGGCCCCACGTAGGCTTTGAGTACGAAACGGTATACGGTTTTCATTGGGTGTTCGGTTCCGGCAGGGCCCATTCACGGCCGGGAGCGTTATAGCAAACGTTTGTCGAGGTTGAAATCGCGTGCATTCACCTCCGGGCCAGCATGCCGCTGTGGTTCTCTCCGGCTCGGACAACGCCCGGCCGAAGGAGTTACAAAATTATCATTTTTTCGGACAACCGATAGCCCTTTTGAGTTTCGCCACCTGCATATCCCACAGCGCCCGACAGTCCTCCATTTCGTCGGGAGAGGCAAAATCCGTGACAGTCAAGAGTATATCACCCGTAAGTTCCTGGTGAGCAATGCGGAATTCGAAGTAGTGGTTCTCCGCCTCGTCCCATTGGTAACGAACGTAGGCATTGGGTTTGTGGTGTACCACATGAGCCGATTGGCGTGATTTACTCCAGTAGAAGTCATACTGATTTCCATTGGCCGTGACGCGGTCAGCAAACCAACTTTGGAGGCCGACGGGCGTAGAGAGCGCCCGAAAGAGAGAGCCCGGCGTACAGCGAAACGGGTATTCCAGAACGATTTTCTTTTTCATAACGGAACAATTACCGAGGCAGGGACAAGGTACGTAAAGTTTAGTTAATATCCTAATTCTGAGGTAGATTTAACCGAAAGATAACGGAGCCTGCGAAGACTGGAATGGGGTCGGGCAACACTATCTTGCGTTTGTGTGCGCAGCATGAGAGGCATACAAAAAGCCGCTCGATTAATAAATAATCAGTATATTTAAGGAATCGGCGCCTACCCATTCCGAAGGAGAAAAAATTGCGGACAGGGTAGCTCCGACACATGACCGACAAGCTCCGGATTTCAATACGAACCCTTCATAAAGGTGCCCTATGAATCTCAAGACCTATCTGACAGTACTGAAAAGGAATAAATTATATACGTTCACCAACTTTTTCGGCCTCTCGCTGTCACTGGCCTTTGTCATCCTGTTGGGTTTATACATTCAACAAGAGACGTCGGTCGACGAGCAGCACGCCAACGGAGAGCGTATATACCGCCTGCAGACAACCGAAAGCGTAACCCTTCCTGCCCGCCTGGCAACGGACCTGGGAAACCGCTATCCCGAGATTGAAAGGTCCACCCGAATGATGAGGCGAGATTTGTGGGTGCAACGAACCCCCGAGGAGGGAGCCGAAGAGGCCATTCTGCTGGTCGATTCCGATTTCTTTCGGATGTTCTCTTTCCGAATGACAGAAGGGCGTCCCGAGGATGTCATGCATACGGTGAAAGACATCGTACTCACTCGGAGCTTTGCCGTTAAGTTATTCGGTACACAATCCGCCGTAGGCCGACAGGTAACGATAAACGGAGACGACTCGTACGTGGTCAGCGGAGTGGTCGAGGACTTTACCGACTCGCATTTGCACAATCCCTCCATCCTGATGTCGTTCGAGGCAGTCCAAGGAGCCTTTTTAGACAATTACAGCACGTGGAATACCTCGTTTACCTGATGAGCGGGCCGAATGCCGATTTGGCCGCCCGAATCGACGATATCAATGCGTTTGCCGAGCACGACCTGAATTATAATCCTATAAAAACGGCCAGCAATGAACATCTGGAGCTTATCCCGCTGCAGGACATTTATTTTTCCAGTCTGCCGGCCCTGACCTACACCCGCACCACAAATCCCACTTTTATCCTGATTCTGGGAATCACGGCCTTGCTGGTGCTGATTTTTGCCGTAATCAACTACATCAACCTGACGACAGCACAAATTGGAACCAGAGCCAAAGAATTTGCCATCCGGCGCCTGCTTGGGGGTACCCGACCGAGCATGTTTGTGGAATGTATGGCCGAATCCACGCTGTTCTGCCTGGCGTCGCTGCTGTTTGGTCTCTTGCTGGCCCAAAGCCTGCAACCGTTTTTTGCCGATATGATGAATACCTCCGCAGACCTTTTGTCGCGGGGGATGACAGTGCTCAATGTGTTGCGGGCCCTCGGTCTGCTGTTGGTTCTGGGAGTGGTCTGCGGTCTGGTTCCGGCTTCCATTATCTCCTCTTTCCAACCGATTGAGATTGTTCGCGGCACCTTCCGTCGGAAAACAAAAATGCTGTACAGCAACCTGTTTATCGGATTGCAACTCTGCATTACCCTCATTTTGCTTTGCGGAACGATTACCGTGACCCGGCAGGTGAAATACATGACTACCAGTGATTTGGGATACGATACGGATAATATCGTGACCTGCAACTTCGGACATGTTTTCTCTTTGAGCGAAAAAGAGACCCTTCGGACGGAACTGGCAGCCATTCCCGGGGTAGAGCATATCTCTTTCTGCATCGGCTATCCGACCTATGGAGGCATCAATCAGATGTTCGACGACAAAGAGGGCATAACCCACGATTTCAACAGGTATCAGGTGGATACGGCTTTTATGCGCCTGCTCGGCATACGCATCCTGCATCGGACGGGTATCGGTGATGCCGATGCCGTATGGCTGAATGAAACGGCGTGGAAACGGCTCGGATTGGACGACCAGGCGACCGAATACCGGGGATGCAGCTGGTGGCCGTTCAAAATTGCCGGCAGGATAGCGGATTTCCACGATTTCGATTTTTCGCAGACCATAGGGGAAACGATGATAGAGCCTTTATCGGACGATAAACTGCCTTCCCACGTTTTGCTGAAAATCGCTCCGACGGACCCGTTCGGCACGATGGAGCGGATAAAAAAGACCTATAACAAATTGGCGATGGGGGATGTGTTCGACGGCCGCTTCCTCAGCGACCAGGTAGCCAACATGTATATCTGGCAGACGCAGTTGTCGCGGATGCTGGGAGCCTTGTCCGGAGTTGCCTTGGTTATTTCGGCGTTGGGCATGCTGGCCATGGCGACCTATTATACACGCCAGCGCACGCAGGAGGCCGCTGTGCGTAAAGTATTCGGTGCGACGAGCAGTCAGGTTTTGGTTCAGATGCTCAGTCGATTTCTGAAACTGATTGCCGCTGCATTTATCATCGCCATACCGGTCGGTTGGTATTTTGCGCAGCACTGGCTGGAGAATTTCGCTTATCGCATTTCGCTCTCATGGAGCATCTTCGCATTAGCCGGAATTATCGTGCTGTTGCTTGCCGGTTCAACCGTATTCTGGCAATCATTGCGGAGTGCCCATACGCATCCCGCAACCGCACTGAAAAATCAGTAAGGAGAGTGATTTTCTTTCCACGTCAGCTCACTGTTGGAAGTTCCATTTCATATCTCTATCTGTGCGAGATTACCGCACCAACTCATCGTGGGTCTCATCGTACGTTTGCAGATTCTCGATTTTGCGTTCTTTGACCTTCTTTCCGCCCCGGAAGTTATAAATCACTTTAAAGGTAAACTGGGCCAGATTCGCATTCGCATTCCGTTTCTGGATAAGCTCCGGCGTTTCGATAGTCGTCCATCTACCCGTATTGTGCACGGAAAATCCCGCACTTATCTGCATTCTCCTGTTTAACAGATATTTATAGAGAGAAAGACTGAAGTCAAGCTTAGGACCGTAGCTTCTTTCATCCAGTTTACTACCCGATGCGACGTAAAAGTAGGTGCTGCCGCCGAACCCCTTCTTGAAGTCGACCCTGTTCTCGAGTATCCACAGCGTGATGAAACTACCTTTCATGGCGTCATACAGCGGATTGTAGAAATTTCTCCATTCCAATAATCCGTAAGCGTATATACTCCATTGATCCATTATCCGGAAACTACGGTCGACACTGAACTGCACATTGTAACTCGGCCGTTCGTTCACCGGCATGGTGTAGATCACCAACGGATCATCCGGATCATTAAAACTTCTCCAAACCAAAAGATTGTTGGTCCGTTGCAGTCTTAGCCCAATTTCTGTCTTATCCCTCAGGCTAAATGTGAAGAGCAAATTATCGGCCGTCAAGGGACGCAGATTGACATTTCCTTTAGTATAAAAATAATCGTTAACATAGGTCACAACAGGTGATAAAACATTAT
>DXHL01000032.1 GCA_019113395.1 Candidatus Rikenella faecigallinarum
AAAAAGAGGTTTTTATCATTCTGATAAAAACCTCTTTTTTTGCTGTATACCAAAGCACCCTTGAATGCCGTTCTTTTATTATCTTTCTGAGGCGAAACCTATTCAACCAACTATGGAAACGCTCTTTTCTATCCACATCAACGAAATCACCTGCACCCGTTGCGGACGATGTGTAGCAGTCTGCCCCTCACACATATTTCAACAGGAGAAACCACGAAATCCCATCGACATTCAGCATCCGCAAAATTGCATCAGCTGCGGACACTGCGTCGCAGCGTGCCCGACGGAGTCGGTTATCCACACCTCCTTCCCACCCGAAAAGGTACACCCGATTGACCGCCAACTGCTGCCCACTGCCGAGCAGGTGATGGCGCTGTGTCGGGCACGACGGTCGAACCGTGCCTTTTCCGACAAGCCCGTACCGCGTGAGGCGCTGGAGCAGATTGTCGAAGCCGCACACCGGGCACCCACGGCCAGCAACATGCAGAAGGTGTCGTTCACCGTGGTGACCGACCCCGAAATGTTGCGCCGCATTACGAACTTGACACTGGATGTCTACGGCGAACTGATACGGCTGTTGGAAAACCCGTTGCTACGCCCCATTCTCAAACATGTCGTAAAACAGGGATACCGATACCTGCCCACGTTCCATCGGTTGGTGAAGGCCCAGGCCGAAGGTACCGACCTGATACTGCGCGGCGCCAAGGCGCTGCTGTTGATACACACGCCTGCGGACGTGCGTTTCGGGAAAGCCGATGCCAACCTGGCCTATGAGAACGGTTCGTTGATGGCCGAGAGTTTGGGGGTGAGTCAGTTTTACACCGGCTTTATCTGCTCAGCATTTGACAACGACCGTAAAGGGCGTTTCCAAAAGCTGCTGGGGATAGAGGGGCAGAAGCTGCAGGCAGGCATGGCACTGGGGATGCCCGCGTTCCGTTTTGCCCGATACATTGACAAGAAACCGGCCGATATAAAGTGGATATAGCCTGATTTTATTCGGCACGTTTATTGCGAATACCAGAAGCTAAAAACACCTGTTCACCGCCTCCCTGGGGGGGGGCAATTTATCCGCTACATACGATGAATACAAAGATTGCCTTTTTCGGCACCAAACCCTATGACCGCGAATCCTTTGACCGGGCCAATGAAGCCTTTGGATTTGACATACACTACTACAAAGGCCATCTGACTCCCGAAAGTGCCATCCTGGCACAGGGGGCTGCGGCTGTCTGCATTTTTGTGAACGACACGGCCGATGAGGCCGTTATCCGCGCCCTGAAAGCACAGCAGGTGCCGTTGATTGCCCTGCGCTGCGCCGGGTTTAACAACGTCGATTTGAAAGCTGCCGCACGCGAAGGGATTGAGGTGGTGCGTGTACCGGCCTATTCTCCATATGCCGTGGCGGAACATGCTGTGGCGCTGATGTTGTCGCTGAACCGAAAGATACACCGTGCCTATTGGCGGACACGCGACGGAAACTTTGCCCTGCACGGATTGATGGGATTCGACATGCACGGCAAAACGGCGGGAATTATCGGAACGGGAAAGATTGCCAAGATTTTGATTCGCATTTTGCGCGGGTTCGGAATGGAGGTCGTGGCTTATGACCTCTATCCCGACCGGAAGTTTGCCGAAGAGGTAGGGATGCGTTATGTCACGCTGGAGGAGTTGTATGCGGTTTCGGATATTATTTCGCTGCACTGCCCGCTGACCGACGAAACGCGGTACATGATTGACAGTGCCGCCATCGAGCGCATGAAGCCCGGCGTGATGCTGATTAACACGGGCCGCGGCCAGTTGATTCACACCCAGGCGCTTATCGACGGGCTGAAAGAGAAACGCGTGGGGGCCGCAGGGCTCGATGTGTACGAAGAGGAGGGGGACTATTTCTACGAGGACAAGTCGGACAAGATTATCGACGATGATACGCTGGCACGGCTGTTGTCGTTCAACAATGTGATAGTGACCTCGCATCAGGGATTTTTCACGCGCGAAGCGCTGGCGAATATTGCGGAGACGACCCTGTCCAACATTCAGGAGTTTGTCAAGGGGATGCCGTTAAGCAACGCGGTGCGGGGCGACAAGTAACGGGAAGAGACGCCGCAGAGGGTTTGCAGGCAGCAGCGTCAGGGAAGAGCGCAACATTATTGCGTTTTCCCTGACGCTGCTGCGATAAGGCGGTCGTAGTAGCGTTCGGCGCTGTAGCAGTCGTCGAGTCGGCCGCAGGCCTCTCGCGCCAACCGGTTGGCGCGAGAGGGGTCTTGTCGGAGGCGTTGCAACGCCTCCGACAAGCCTGCGGCCGACCCTGCAGGGTAGAGTTCACCGCACCGACCGTTATCGATGATTTCGGGGAGTCCTCCGACCGTCGGGAGCACCAGCGGGGCACCGTAGTACATGGCCTCAACCGCCGCCAGCGGGAAACCCTCATACCAGCGGCTCGTCATCACGGCCGCCAGGGCTCCGCCATATAAATCCGCTATTCCCTGCCGGTCGAGCTGCCCCAACAACTCCACGTTCGGCGGCACCGAAGGCAACACATACCCCTCGGCCACCACACCCGCCACGCGGAAGGTCAGGTCAGGTAAGAGCCGCGCCGCCTCGAACAAGGTATCGATGCCCTTCTCGGGGCTGAGCCGCCCGGCATAAGCCACATAGTCGCGTGTGGTCACTTTATGGAGAGGCTGTGGCATCTCTGCCTTGTCAATGGCATTTGGAAGCACCACAAACCGCTCCCGCGGAATCCCCGCATACCTACTCAGCAAATCGTGCTGAAAATCCGACAACGCGAGAAAACAATCGACATGCTCCGAGAAATAGCCACGCCAGCGGCTCCACCACCCCCGCAGCGCATACCCAAAACTCCCCGCCACACTCCCTTCGCACCGCCGCACCAGACAGTTCCACTCGCGCCCCCGCCGTTCGCCGCACCGCTCGCACACCTCCCCTTGCAAATAACAGATGCCCGTAGGACACACCAAGCGGTAGTTGTGCAACGTCATCAGCACCCGAACCCCCTCGGCCTTCAGCACCGGCAACACGGCAGGTGAAATAACCGGAAAGAGGTTGTGGACAATAGCCACTTCGGGTCGTTCCCGCCGCACCAGTTCGCGTACCTGCTGTACTGACCGCCGATTGTAGAGTGCCGAGAAAAGCGAGGTCAGCCGCCCTCCGCGCCAGGACCGTATCTCGTCGTAGGAGCGTTCGTAGAGAAGCACCGTATGCCCGTGCTTTTCGAGCAGGCGGCGTTGGAAGGCCACGACCCCCTCTTCACCGCCCACGCGGCTGTACCGATTATGCAGGATAAGAATTTTCATGGTTGGTCATCCTCCATAAAGCACACCATTTCTGCCGAAATCAATCCCCATGCGCAACAACGGGGCTACTCCAGGTGTCGTTTCCGCCAGGCCAGTACCGCCACGACAGCCGCCAGGGCGTAAACCACCCAGATGGCATAGAGTGCCGGAGGTGCAGAGTCTGCTCCGTAGGAGTGCATGCCGCTGAGGAAGTAATTGACCCCGAAGAAGGTCATCAGTACGGCTCCCAGCCCAACGACCGTCATCAGGTTAAAAAGATAGTCCCCGCCGCGTCGTATGGCAGGCACAAAACGGGCATGGAGAATAAAGGCATAGACTATCATCGTAATCAGGGCCCATGTCTCTTTGGGGTCCCAACCCCAGTATCGCCCCCACGATTCATTGGCCCATACCGCTCCAAGGAACGTTCCCGCGGTCAGGAGCACCAGTCCGACGGTCAGTGCCATTTCGTTGATAATGGTGAGTTCGCGAATTTGTCCGTTGAGTCGCAGGGCATTCCGCGCGGTTTTGCAAGCCATAATCAGGAGCGAGATAAGCCCGAGCAGGAATCCAATGCCGAAGAATCCATAGCTGCCCGTAATGGCGGCCACATGAACCAGCAGCCAGGGTGATTTGAGCACCGGCACCAGAGGGGTAATTTCGGGGTCCATCCAGTTGAGGGTCGAGACGAACATAAGCACCCCGGAGAGGAATGCCGCCAGCGCGAGGGTCATTCTGGAGCGCCATCCAAAGGCGAGGCCGGCGACAGCCGTAGCCCACGCAACGAAAATCATCGATTCGTAGGCATTGGAGACGGGCGGCCGTCCGGCGATGTACCATCGCAGCCCCACCCCGAAGGTTTGTCCGAGGAAGATAACCACGACCACGGCAGTCAATATCCTCACCACGATACGCCATCCCCGCGAAGGATTGACCAGGCGGAAGATAAGCGCCAGAATAAGCAACAGCCCGAAACCCATGTAGAAGAATCCGGCCCATTTGAAGAGGTTGAGGCGGTTGTAGAGCATCTCGGCATCAATGCGTTTCGCATCGATGTGGTAGGCCTTAGCTTTGGCGTTCTGGTAGGTGGCCATCATGCCGATAATCTCCTGCGGAACGCTCCAGTCGCCCGATTCGATGGACTTCATCGTTTCGGTGGCAAACCACGGGAATATTTTGCTGACAAACATCGAGTCCTGCCCCTGAAACGCGCTCAGGTCGTCGCCCGGCGAGTACCACGCATCGTTGTTGTCCAGCGTGCCGTCATGCGGAAAGATTGCCAGCATCTGCCCCGCAAAGAGGGTGTTGATGATGTTGATTTTTTCGTCCAGTTTAAGGAGTTCCTTGTCGTACTTGTTCCGTTCGCGCACGGGTTTGGCATAGACCGCTTCGACCTCGTCGGCAAAGAGGTAGTTCCCCTCGTCGTCCAGCACATCGATAAAGGCCAGTTTGCCACTCTCGACCTGTTCGTCATCAGCAGCCGTCTTGCGCAGCAACGCCTCACTCCCCACTTCGATAAAAGGGATTCGGCTCCAGATTTGCGGCTGCGTCACAATCCCGAGCAGCACCTGATTCGGATTCAGCTCCCGGTAAGCGTCTTCACGGGCAATCTTCCGCAACAGTTTGGCCGCATAAGTATCTACCGGTTCGACCCGCCCCTGACCGCTCTGTACAACAAGGTGTCCAAAGGCTTCAGCCGTTTCGGGGCTCACCGCCGTCTCTTCGGCATACATCTGTGCCAGGCGTTTCTCCCGCCGACGGTCAATCGTTCGGTTGGGGCGCTGTTCAGCGCGGTCTTCCGTCCACGCCTCCTCCGACGAACCGCTTTGCAACCCTGCAGCCCGTTCCGCTTCGGCCTCGCGCATGGCCTCTTCGGCGTGCTGCCGTTCGATGGCCTCCATCTGCCGGCGGGCATTCTCCTGCAACTCGGAGAGGGTCATGGTATCCACCCGCTGCTGAGCCGACACCGACGGGACACCGCACCACAAGAGAGCCGCCAAAACAGCCACTCCGCCTGCCGTTTTACGACCCAACATACGCGCCAGCGTACGGAAGCGCGAATTTTTATGGAAGAGTGCCACCACCATTCCCGCCATCAGGAGCACATAGCCGAAATAGGTAATGAGCATCCCGGCCCGGTCGCGGTTCACCGAGAGAATCGTCCCCCCCTCGTCGGGGTCGTAGCTCGACTGGTAGAGGCGGTAGGCGCCGACTTGCAGTACGTTGTTCATGTAGATATTTTCATATCGGTCGGCTTTACCCTGTTGCCGCACCACGACATCGCTCTCAAACGACGAGGGGCTGTGCGAACCAGGGTAACGCACCAGACGGAAATCGGTGAGTTCAACTTCAAAGGGGAGTGTTTCGAGCACTTGTGTGGGATTTTCGGGGTCGAGCAGTTGGGCAGAGCGTTCTCCCTCACGAATGTGCATCAGGCCTTCGCGCCCCGTGAGGTGGGTGACCAGCGCCCCGAGCAGAATCACGGCAAAGGCACCGTGAAAGAGCAGGGAGGCCCATTTACGTTGCTGCACCATGCGCTGTCGGACGGCAATGCCGACAAAGTTCACGACCAGCAGGAATTGCAGGACAAAGAGCAGCGGATTGTAATAGACCCAGTGTCTGGCCACGGGGGTTCCGTACTTGCTTTCGACAAAGGTAGCCGCCGCCAGCAGCACGGCATATAGGGCCAGGAGTACGGCCATGGCCGGATAGGAGATAAGTATCTGCACGAGTTTCTTCATACGCGAGGAAGGGTGGAGAGAGACGGGCAAAGGGGTGTGTTAAAGGGTCAATTTCAGGTCCTGCATCATCTGCCCGAACTCCTCGGGCGTGAGTTGTTGTGCGGCATCGCTCAGCGCCGCAGAGGGGTTGCAATGGGATTCGACAAAGAGGCCGTCGAGTCCGAGCGCGAGTGCCATCCGTGCCACATGGGGCACCAGTTTGGCTTGTCCCGCAATGTGGCTGGGGTCGCAGACTACCGGCAGGTCGGGCCGCTGTGCCTTGAGCCACAGCGGGATACTCCATATCGGGTTGTTGCGGAAGATATCCTTTTCCCAGGCACAGAAACCGCGGTGAATGGCCACGATACGCCCTTTGATGTTTGCTCTCTCGAGGCGTTCGAGAGCACCGAGCCAGAGAGCCGAGTCGGGTGCCACGGGGTTTTTGACATAGACGTCGATGTGGCAACCCCGCAGGGCATCGGCAATATCCTGCACGTCAAAAGGGTTGGTTGCGGTCCGTGCTCCAATCCAGGCAATATCGACACCGGCCTTGAGGAGCAGTTCGGTGTTTCGGACGCTGTTGAGTTCAGTGGCAATGCGCATGCCGTATCGCGTCCGCACCTCTGTCATCCATTCGATACCGTCGGCCCCCACGCCTTCGAAGCATCCGGGGCGGGTGCGGGGTTTCCACAGGCCGGCTCGGAAGACCGTCACCCCGACGGCAGCGAGTTGTTCGGCTGTCGTCAGGAGTTGGTCCCTGCTTTCGGCGCTGCACGGGCCGCTGACGATAATTTTATCTGTGGTGAGTTTCATGTTTGGGGTTAGTTTTAAGGAATAAAGGTAGTATTTTGTTGTCGGAAACACCAAAGGGATGTCCAAAAAAGCGAAAATTTCGTCTCGCGCACCGTACACGATGTCATAAAAAAGGTTGCCCGGATTTCCTCTTGCAGGAAATCCGGGCAACCCAGTCGTTGCGTGCTTGTCATGTATGCCCTACGACATAAAGTAGTTGCGCATCCGTTCGAAGATATTTTTGGTTTTGGCCGTGGCCGACGGTTTGAAGTTGTCCGAGTTGCGGAACTTCTCGAGGGCCTCTTTTTCGGCCGGGGAGACATGCGCCGGAATATGGATATCCACCACCACCAGCAGGTCGCCCGTGCCATAACCGTTCACATCGGGTATTCCTTTTCCGCGGAGCCTCAACACACGCCCGGCCACCGTTCCCGGTTCCACCTTGATACGCGCTTTGCCATCGACGGTCGGCACCTCGACCGATGCCCCCAAAATGGCGTCCGCCACGTTCAGCGAGAGGTTGTATATCAGGTCGTTCCCTTCACGGTGCAGTTCCGCATGGGGTTCTTCCTCAATGACCACCAACAGGTCACCGTTAATTCCCCCGTGTTTGGCCGCATTGCCTTTGCCCGATACCGAGAGCTGCATCCCTTCACCGACCCCGGCCGGGATGTTGATTTCCACCACCTCTTCCCCTTTGAGGGTTCCGTTGCCGTGGCATTTGGGACAGGGGTTGGTAATGACCTTTCCCGAGCCGCCACAGTTCGGACAGGTCGTGGTGGTTTGTGTCCGTCCGAAGAAGGTATTGACCACCTGCGTCACGTGCCCCGAGCCCCCACAGGTCGAACAGGTCGCATACGAATTGCTGTCCTTGGCACCCGAGCCGCCGCACTGGTCACACTTGATGTCTTTTTTGATTTTGAGTTTTTTGGTGGTGCCTTTGACAATCTCTTCGAGGGTCAGTTTCACCTTCACGCGCAGGTCACTGCCGCGCGAAACGGTTTTCCCGCCGTAGCCGGCACCGCCCGAGCTAAAGCCGCCAAAGCGTCCCCCGCCGAAAATATCTCCAAAACGCGAGAAGATATCCTCCATCGTGAATCCGCCAAAGTCCCCGCCAAAACCGCCGTATCCTCCGGCACCACCGGCCGCTCCGCCCATTCCGGCATGTCCGAACTGGTCGTAGCGTGCTTTTTTGTCGGGGTTGCTGAGTACGTCGTAGGCTTCGGCAGCCTCTTTGAATTTCTCTTCGGCATTTTTATCCCCCGGATTTTTGTCGGGGTGGTACTTGATGGCCGCTTTGCGGTAGGCCTTTTTAATCTCTTCGGCCGACGCATCGCGGCTCACGCCGAGCACCTCATAATAATCTCTTTTTTCAGCCATTATCTCGTAAACCTATTTTCTGTATTTTATCCTCCTCATGGGCTAAAGCGCCCGCCGCCGTCCGCAGACCGCGCAGGCGATGCAAGGCACTATTCTCCCACCACCACTTTGGCAAAGCGCAGCACCTTATCCTTCAGCATATAGCCGGTTTGCACCACATCGATAACGGTACCTTTTTTTTCGGCTTCGGGCACGGGAACCTTGGCCACCGCATCGTGGAAATCGACATCCATCGGTTTTCCCAGCGCGTCAATCGGCGTCACTCCTTTGCTTTTGAGGATATCGAGGAATTTCTGGTAGATAAGCCGCACCCCTTCGCGTTCGGCTGCAACAGCCTCCTTGCCGTCCATGGCAGCCAGGGCCCGTTCGAAGTCATCCACTACGGGGATTATGGCCTTAATGACATCTTCGCCTGCGCTGGCGATAAGGTCCATTTTTTCCTTGAGGGTACGTTTACGGAAGTTGTCGAACTCGGCCGAGAGGCGCATGTATTTATCCTGCCATGCTTTGCACTCTTCTGCCATTTTGGCAGATTCATCCCCCTCTTCCGCTGCGGGCAGCTCCGCTTCGGGTGTCACCGTGTCAGTGGCTTCGGTCGGCTGTGCTGATTTTTCGTCAGCTACACTGTTTTCAACTTCTTGATTTTCAATATTATTTTCGTGCTTTTCCATCATCTTAACGTATTGTTCCGAGGTGAGTTTGTCAAATAGCGTACCAATTTCCTACCCTTCGGCCTGAAAAACGCTCTTCAGGAGAGCCATTTGGCGCGCAGGATTATATTTCTCGTCGATAATCCGACAACACTCCTCCCGCACCGCTTCGCGTCGGGCGGGTTCCAACCCCACCCAGCCGTGAATGGCCTCGGCCAACGATTCGACACTGTCTGCCCGGAAAAACGAGCCGCTCACCCCGGGCACAATCGCCTCCGATTCGGGCATCTGTTTGCAGGCGTTGTCGTGCGTCACCACGGGGGTTCCAAACATCAGGGCATGCATGGCCGTCAGCCCCACGTTACCCGGGCTCACGCACACATCGCCGTGATAGAGGAGCGTTCCGATAAGGTGTTCGTCGTAGGTCTCACCGTAGAACCAGACGCGGTCGGCCAGCCCCAGCCGTTCGGTCTGCGCTTCGAGGGTCTCTCGGGCGGGTCCGTCGCCCACCAGCACCAGGTTGCAGGGTGTTCCCATGGTGTCGAGCCGCGCCATGGCCTCGAGCAGCAGGTCGAGTTTTTTGGTTGCGGTGAGTCGCCCGACAAAAACCAGCAGCGGTCTCTCTTCGCCGAAGTAGTTTCGGATAAAGCTGCGGTCACCGAGGTGTTCGCGTATGGCGCGTTGTTTGTCGTAGTCGAGCGAGTTGTAGATAACGGTCATTCGCTCCTTCGGAAATCCCTGTTCCAGCAGGAGCCGATAGGCCCGTTCGCCGTAGAGCAGCAGGTGCCCTGCCAGTCGGAACCAGGCCATGTTTTTGCGCAGTTTCCATCCCGTTTCGTCGCCGTAGAGTCCGTGCGACCAGAGGTAGACGGGTCGGCGCAGGAGCCTTGCCACGAGGGCTATCAACCAGTTGGAGCGAATACCCGGATTCCCCGTCAGGACATAAGCATCGTAACGTCGGGCGAAGGCCTTGCGCAACGCTCCTCGCTGCCACACCAACTTGTCCCTCTTCCGATAGACGTTGTGCAGGTAGCCGCGGAATCCCCGAAGCGACGTGAGGTCCATCAGGGCGATGCCGCCGACGGACTCTTCACCGGCCAGAAAATCGAACTCCAAGGCAGAGTCCTCGTCCATCGCCCGATAAATCCCCGCCCTGTACAACGGAGCAATGTTGAATATGCAGCAGATTTTTTTCATGGCGAGGCAAAGATACGGTACTTTTCGCACTCTTCCCCACTCCCCTTCCCAACGAAATTTCCATTGATATGGAATAAAACGAGTCGGCGCGTGTTCTTTACCCGAAAGAACACGCGCCATCCCTTTTCGTCCGACCGCACACCGCCCCCTTACATTATCGGGCGAGGCACTCTTCTATCTGTTCCACCAGTTTATCCTTCTCCGAGGGGCGTTCGGCATCCATCGTGACGATTTTGCCATCCCGTCCAACCAGAATATAGGTAGGGAAACCCGACACATCATAAGTTCCCATGAAGAGATGCGTGGCCTGTTGATTGAACCAATAGTTCTCCCCCTCGACGGGCATTTGGGCTACCATCTGCTGCCACGCCTGCTGCTCTGACGACAGACAGAGATTTACAAACACAACCTCTTTCCCGTGCAGGGCTTCGTGCAGAGCCGGTGCAAATTTCATCTCCGCCCGACACGGGCCGCACCACACGGCATAGACATCGACATATATCACCTTGCCGGGATAGCGGGCTGCCAGATAAGCAAAAAAGTCGCCCTCTGGAATTTCCGTCAGCGTACTGTCGGCCTCCATGTAGGTGATCCCCTCCATGGGCGTATCGGGGAAAGTCGGCGCCCCTTGCAACCGCGCGGCCAGTTCCGCGAGACGTTCGTTCAACGACGGGTCGTCGAAGGCACTCCGCATCTCCGGAACCGAATCGTACAGGGCCGCGTTCTGCTCCAAGGCACCCGACAGGAACTTCCACCGCATCACATCACGGCTTTTCGAGGCGGGCTCCTGTCCGAGCAACTCGATACCCCGGCGCACCATCACAGCATGCTGGCCCTGCCCAAAAGCCTGTGCGAGCACACTGTCGGCAAAAAGTTTGGCCTGCATATAGGCCAAAAGATGATACGAGAACATCATCGTTTTGAAATTGGTCGCATCGTGGATACCAAACAGCGAGTCGCCGAACACCTTTTGTTGCGCAGCGAAATCGTCCTCCTGCACACGATAACCTATCAGGTAATTGGCCAAAGAGAACAGGATATCCCGGCGGGCAAAATCCTGCATGGCAGGGCTCAGATTGAACTGGGTCATCGAATCCTGAAGCCTTGCCGCCTGCTGCCGCACCTGAGACAACAGGCTGTCCGGCTCGACATTCAGATCGAAATTAACGCCATACAGCATCTGCGCCTCCTTGTCCCGAATACGATTCAACTCTCTGTTCTCCGCCGCATTCGCCCCTGAGAATTGAATCGCAGCGACCCCGTCGGACTGCAATTTGGAGGCATCGATCGTCAGATGGACCGAATCGCCCGGCGAGACGAAGAAATTGACAAAGCGGTCGCCATACACGAGCGTCGCATTGTGATAGTCCGTAATTCCGTCGGTTTCGAAACGGAACGATCCATCGTCAGCCAACCGCCGCGCCAACCGATTGTCAGAGATGGGATCGCACAGGTTCCACAGAATCACCCCCGAACCATCCGCCGCGCGATTGATCACCTGTCCGACCACTACGGTCGTCTGTCGTTTGGGTGCGTTGTTACTGCCGCAGGCGACGAGCATGGCTACCATGCTCATTACCGCTAAAAACCGTGTAATTTTCATATACAGTGATTGTTGAGTACCTATATACGTCTATGCTCAGCCTCCCTAAATGGGAATTCCGTCCCGCCCTACGACCGTCCGAAGAGTTTTTCGACCGTCCGAACCACATAGTCGGGTTTCGGGTCCAGCGGGAAGACATGGTGCGGTTTGAGGTACCACAGCTCCTTGTTGCGCTGGAAGTGGGCTTCGCCACCACCCGTAATGTTCAGCATCACAATCTTTTCGGGGTCGATACGTCCGTCGCGCACCGCCTGAATCAGCGTCGCCAACGCCACTCCCGCTGCCGAATAGATGTCCACACCCTCCAACTCTTCAAAGAGTTTACGGGCTGCCCGCGCCTCTTCGTTGGTTGCCACGAGGATATCCCCATCCGTAGCCTTCAGGGCATCGTACAGCCCGCCGTGCATGCTGTACGGCGGTTTGCGGTTCGAGAGTACTTTGGCATCAATGGCCTCGGCGTCGGCACGGGCCTGAGCCGCATCGTAGGGCAGCATTTCGCGGCTGTCGGCACGCCAGGCGTCGTACATCGGCACGAACGGAATGTTTTGCGACACCATCAGTTTCATCACCTTGTTGCCGAAACGGCCGTCTTCAATCAGGCGCAGGTTGGCTTCCCAGGCGGCAATGGCCCCGGTGCCGCTCCCGACAGCCTGAAAATAGTAGTCGGGGATTTCGCCGATGGTGGTCACGGCCGAGAGCACCGTGGTACCCATCCCGTCGCGGCGAGCCACGTTTTTCGCGCCCCCTTCGGCATAGAAGAGCGGCGATTGAAGAGCGAGGTTGCTCAGGTGGATGGCATCGAAATAGTCACCGCCGGTTTGCGGGGCGATAAGTTTCACGCAGGGGTCGAGCGGCGCATCGAACCACAGGGCGTTGATATTCTCTTCGGGAACGGAGAGCAGCAGCGGGATTTTGTTGTCCGAGCACACTTTGGCAAAGGCTCGTGCGGTATTTCCGGCCGAGGCCACCACCAGGATACGCTGTTCGTTGTCCGCACGGCGTGCGCAGACGTTATAGGCTTCGGTCTCCTTGAACGAGCAGGTGGTCATGCGCGCCCCCACTTTGGGGAAGTAACCGCTGAAGGTGATATAGAGGTTTTTCAGTCCCAGGTGGTTGGCCAGTCCGACGCTTTTATAGGTCACGGGCGCATGGCTGCCCTTGAGCATCCGCCGTATCGGCAGCCAGTCGCAAAAACGATAGATACCGTACTCTTCACCCCGTACATTGAGCTGCTTGTTGGCATAGCAAGCGCGTATGAGCGAGGGTTCGGGGCTTTGGGGGTCGTCGAGCATCCAGCCTTCGTCTTCGAATTCGCGGCCGGTGGCCACGTTGGTCAGGGTGTAGCGAGTGGGTTTGAAATTCTCCATTCCGTTGTTGTAGATAAGTGTGAGTAGCGCCTCATGGCGCGAGGCGTGGGGATTCCCGAGCGGGAACAAATATGCGACAAAGGTACGAAAAAGAGGCGGGAGGGGAATGGGTATAAATACCCATATCTGCTCCGCAAAGCGAGCTTACAGGCCCTTCTGAGCGATGCTGAAGGCGGACGAACGGTAAAAATGTGTAATTTTATCGGCATTCAAAGCTCAGACTATGGGACGCGACACGGCAACGCATATTGGATTTTACGGATTGATGAATGTCGGCAAGAGCACGCTGGTCAATCGGCTGACGGGTCAGCAGACGGTGATTGTCTCGGCCGAGGCAGGGACGACGACCGACCCCGTGCGGCGGTCGTACGAATTGACCGACTACGGCCCCGTGGTGCTGGTGGATACGGCCGGAGTGGATGACACGCAGAGCGAGCTGGGGCAGTTGCGGGTGGAACGGAGCCTGCAGACGCTGACAGAGGTCGATGTGGCCGTGGTGCTGCTTTACGGCATGGAACCCTGCACGGAGGAGCAGCGTTTGTTGGATACCGTTCAGGCCAACGAGATTCCGACCGTAATCCTTCCGTGCCGTGCAGCGGGGTTGTCGGCTGAGGAGGTGTGGCAACGTATACGGCAGGCCATTCCGCACCCGTCACAGACCCTGCCGCCCTTTTTTGGCGACCGCACGATAGCGGCGGGCGATGTGCTGCTGCTGGTCTGTCCGATAGACAGCGCGGCTCCCGCCGGGCGGCTGATACTGCCGCAGGTGCAGGCTCTGCGGGCCGCGCTCGATTTGCATGCGGTGGCGGTGACCGTGCAGCCCGACGAGCTGCCGCAGGCCTTGACGCAGTGGCGGCCGCGGTTGATTATCACCGACAGTCAGGTGTTTCGTGAGGTGACGGAGGTGGTCAAAAAGCGCTGTCCCGAGGTGGAGGTCACGTCGTTCAGCGTCCTGCTGGCCGACCTGAAAGGCGACAAAACGCTATATACCGAAGGGTTGCAGGCGGTAGACCGTCTGCGGGCGGGCGACCGGGTGCTGATTATCGAGAACTGCTCGCACCAGGTGACGTGCGACGACATCGGCCGCTCCAAAATCCCCGGCTGGCTGCAGGAATACACGGGCATTGAGTCGCTGGAGTTTGTCTTTGTGAGCGGTCGCGACCCGCTCCCCGCCGAACTGCATACCACCCCCGGCTACTTTGCGCTGGCCGTGCAGTGCGGAGGGTGCGTGGCGACGCGCCGCATGGTGCAGGCGCGTATCCGCGCGGCGCACCGAAACGGGGTCCCCATCACCAACTACGGCATGCTGATTCGCAAGATGCGCGTGCGTCCGTAATGCGCGGCATCCAACGGGGCACGTCTATATGGCCACGCGCCCTTTCCACACTAACCGCAGGTACCGTACCATCAGCAGCACCACGGCCACGGTAATCCCCGCACCAATCGTCATACCCGTCGCATAGGGCATTTGGAGCCCCTCTCGGGCAATAAAGATGTAGGAGGAGACCACAAAGGTCATGAAGACAGAAGGCAGGAATGCAATCATCCAACGTTTTTGCCGTACGGCGAGGTATACGGTCACCGTCCAGAGGCAGATGGCCGCCAGCACCTGATTGGCCCAGGCAAAGTATTTCCAGATGACGTCAAAAGGCATGAACGTAATGGCCACCCCGACCAGAAAAATCGGGACCGAGATGTAGAGCCGTTTACGGAGCTGTTTCTGTTCCAGGTGGAGGAAGTCGGCCGCAATCAGCCGCGCACAACGGAAAGCGGTATCTCCGCTGGTAATGGGAGCCGCCACCACCCCCAGCAGCGCCAGCAGGGCCCCCACTTTGCCCAGCGTGGTATTCGTAATCACATCCACGGCCCATGCGGCATTGTTTCCATGCTCGGCCAGCGCGTCGCTCAACCCTTGGGTGCCGCCCCAAAAGGCCATCCCGATAGCGGCCCATATCAGGGCAATAACCCCTTCGGAAATCATCGCGCCGAAAAAGACCGGTCGTCCCTGCCGTTCGTTGGTCACACACCGTGCCATCATCGGGGACTGGGTGGCATGGAATCCCGACACGGCCCCACAGGCAATGGTAATAAAAAGGGTGGGGACAATGGGCAGCCCGTTGGGGTTGGCCGAGAAGTTATTGAACGAGGCTGCCGAGAGGTTCGGAATTTCGTAGGGTCCGAAAATCAGCACGCCCAATATCCCGAAGGCCATAATGAAGAGTGCCGCTCCGAAGATGGGATAGAATCGTCCGATAATTTTATCGATGGGCAGGAGGGTTGCCAGGATGTAATAGACCAGAATAATCCAGACCCAGATGGATTGCGACATCCCGCTCAATCCTTCGAGGATACCAGCCGGTCCGACCATAAAGACGGCACCGACGAGTATCATCAGAAAAAGGGTAAAGGCTCGCATCACCTGCCGTACGGTCATCCCCATGTATTTTCCGACAATTTCGGGGAAACTGAGTCCTCCCTCTTTGAGCGAAATCATGCCGCTGGCGTAGTCCTGCAGGGCTCCGACAAAGATAGAGCCCAGCGTAATCCACACAAAGGCCACGGGTCCGTACATGGCCCCGAGCAGCGCTCCGAAAATCGGCCCCAACCCGGCAATGTTGAGCAGTTGGATAAGAAACGTTTTCCATGCCGGCAGCGGCAGGTAGTCCACCCCGTCGCGCAGGGTTTCCGAAGGCACTTTGGCCGTTATGTCCATGCCGAACTACCGTTCCAAATACTTGGCATAGGTAAAGTAGGAGCCGATGAGCAACCCCAAACAAATTAAAAAGGTAATCATTATCGGATTTTTTACGTTATTCTGCGGTACAAAGTTTTACGCGTTTCCAAAACGTTTTTCACCCCCCCTGAGGGTTGTTTGATATGGCATGGCCAAACCCTTCATCTATTTCCCCCCACCACAAACCTATCCCCATTACCCGCCTGAATCGGCGTAGCCACGGATAACCGACCGAGAAAAAGCTATAAACCCTGAATCCAATCGGCTATATCCTGAAGGACCTCCGGCGAGCAGGTCTCCTCAATCTCGTAATAATCCATGGCGGTGGCAGGCTCGCAATGCTGGAACAGGTGATTGAGTCCCGGGTATTCCCGAATGAGGTTTTTCGGATTCCGGTTTGCCAGGTGGTTCCGAATGGCGCTGAGGTTGCTGCCCGGAAGTACCTGCAAGTCAAGACTCCCGTTGATGGCCATCAACGGAACGGTAATCCGTTGCAGGTCACATTGCGGGTCGTAATCCATAAAATATTCCAACCATACGTTCCCGGGCTGTGTGGCCATGGTCTCACGCAATGTATTGACACTTGTGCGTGCCGGAATCCCTTTCAACCGCAGTATGGCGTTCTGTTGCTCGGCCAGCAACGTGTCGCCCTTTATCCCGGGACCGGCCATACTCACCAGAAAGTCCGCCTTGCCTTCCGCACCCAACATAAAGGCTATCATTCCCCCTTCACTGTGTCCCAAGATATCCGTTTTGCTGAACTTTCCGATCGCTTTCAGCCATTGCAGGCCGCTCGCCGCATCCTGAGCCAAATCGGCCGATGTACATCCTGTCTGAGTACCGCCCGATGCCCCCACGCCTCTATCGTCATAGCGCAGGGAGGCTATCCCCTGTCGGGCTAAATAATCAGCCATCACAAGGAACGGCCGATGACCGAACACCTCTTCATCCCGGTTTTGCGCACCGCTTCCGGTAATCATGAGCACAACTGGTACTTTTTCCCCGGGGGTGTAATTGACCGGATAAGTCAGTGTACCGGCAAGCGAGATACCTGCCTCCGGGTTGGTAAACGAGACCTCTTCCGTCTTGTAGTCAGCGGTTTCTCTCGGTTCCTGAGGTCTGGCGGGCGTCCCGTCCGCTTTGGGGGTCAGCTCCATCGGGAAGGAGATTCCGTATTGTTTGAATATCCCAGTTATTGTTCCGTTGTTCAGTTTGCCGGTATAACCCATCTGAATGGCTGCCGCCTCCACACTGACGGAATCGACCGTCAAGAGCTTTATGGTGAGGGGGATATCCAGGGCACTCTGCGCCGGAACATCCATGGTAGCAGTGCTGTTGCCGTCGGCCGATTGATTGAAGTGAAAGACAATTTCCAGTTTCTGGTTCCCGGCATGCAATATACCTCCCCAAATTCCGTTGATTTCTTGTGCATACGACACGGAGATAGTCATCACAGCCAGTGTCAGTAAAATAAATTTGCGCATCGTTAGGGAGTTGTGAGTTAACTTAGTTTTTTATTGAATGAGCCTGTCTGTTTTCCGATACAAAGATACAATGTTCCGAGCCGCGATGTGCTGCAGGACGTATTTTCTGTTCTGGATGTTTCGTGGCACGGTATTTGACACTTATTTAAATAACCTATCCAAGTAATTATATAACAAATTATTCATGGGGTGCGGCGCTCCGCGTGCAAGACCGGTTATCGGTAAGCATGTCGGGGCGTCGTTTTTTTGACATTGTTTTGATTTGATTTTTTGGATATATACTTTCCCCAGTAGGATTGGAGCCATTGATGATTTTGTTTGGCACATTTTCTTTCATCCTCCAAAGTAGCAACAAGCAAACTATCCATGGGAACTGCTGATGATTTGACCTTCTTGCAGTCCAAAAGTGCCGCGGGCACCCCGATAGGGAGTATGCTCGGCGAATGGGCGTAGGCCTGGTGCCGCTCGGCACTCGAGCCGATTCGTGTCTGTCTGTAGAGTGCGACATCGTGAAGACTGGAGCCGGCGGAGGCGGAAAGACGAACCCGAACGGGTGAGTTTTTCAGCCCTCCGCATCCGGGCGGCTCCGGGCTGACGGGTTGCGGGGCAACCCGGTACCGCTCGGAAGGCTAGCTGACTTGTGTTAGGCCACAAAGCGTTTTCAGGGCGGAACCAGGCGGAACCAGTGGATTTAGGGTAGAGGCTGCTCGGTTGGAGTGCCCAGCGGCACCAGGCCTCCACCGGGGGTGGTTCCGGCCTGACAAAGGGAGTCGTGTTAGAGAACAAGCGGTTGCGTGAGCAACCGTGCGGGCCGCAGCCTCGCCGCGCGAGGGCCCGCAAAGATAGTCTTCCGCCTATCTTTCCGTGCGCTTCGCAGGCTGCGACCCGAGGTGCTGAGCGGGACCCTTCTCGTGTCCGGGTTTCCTTGCTTGGGGTTTATCGGCTCTGTGCGCTCTCTTCCCTCCGGGAGAGGCTGAGCTGCTCCCTGCACCTTCCCCCTCTTCCCCTACACGGATACCCCTGTGGATTACTCCCCCTTATCCCGCTCCTTCAATTCCCCCTCACGCTACTCCTGCACACAACGGGCAGGTCGTCCAGCAGAACGACTACTGCCTGGGAAACTAGTATAGAAATCTGTCATTCTAAAATATAAAGCCTTGGTGTATATAGTATTCGCAACTGTTGATGCAGACCAATAGTATCCTACAGAACCAATGCCGTTCAACTTTCCTGTAATGTCTAAGCGACGGCCCGCTGCAGGATACCATGTGCAATGGTTGTATAAACGACCGTTAGAAGCATAATAATTGCCAGAGGACTGTTGCAGACCCTCAATATAATAAAGGAAATTTGTAGGTACAAAATCATTCCATGTGCCATCAGAAGGAATATGCCAACCTCTCGGACAGGGGTCATATATGCTTTTAGAACCTTCTTCACTCCACAGGGTGTTGTTTTGCTTACTTGTTAGGGTCGTGTACCAATCATAAGGCACTGCACTATTGTAAATAAATGTTAATGGAGCCTTAATTGAATACTCCAAAGTGTTGAAATTATTTCCAATAATTGCTGTGATATTTACTCTCTTATACCCTAAGCCGTCTTCTGTGAGTTCACTCTTGCCATCTGCTCCATAAATTTTAATGACAGTAGCATTGTTGTCTGTTGTTTGCTGTATCGTGCTGCCGTCGGCACCCGGAAATCCGTCCTTGCGGCCACTCTCAAAAACCGCTCATATCGCACCTCCCTCTAAAAAACAAAAAGCCCCGGCCATCAATTGGCCGGAGCTTCTTTCTCAATCACTCCCTGCGTAGACAGAGAAGAAAATCTATTCTTCGATAATCACACGGAAGCCAACGTTACGTACTTTTTGCCAGGGCAGAAAGTGACGACGTACCGACAGGCTGGCGTTCTTGGTGCGGTCAATCCACGAGCCACCGCGAGCCACCTTGTCAGCATTTGACACATTCGTGGCATCGGCCTTCGCACTATACGGATAGGGGCGATAATCCGAGCGTGTCCATTCGGCCACATTACCCTGCATATCGTAGAGTCCCCAGGCATTCGGACGATACGACCCGCTCTTACCCAACAGCATGTTGCCGTCATCGACCGTAGAGTCTTTGGGCAGGAAATCCCAATATTTGAATATCGGGTTGTTGGGGTTCATCGGTTGCGGGTCCACACCGCTCACCGCCATTTTCTGGAGTTGAACATCGGCCAGGTTTTCGTAGGGCGAGAAATCGGTATCCACACCCCACCAGTTATCGCCGTCGGAACCGGCACGTGCAGCCCATTCCCACTGAGCTTCCGTGGGGAGGGTGATTTTGAGTCCGGTTTTTTCGCTGAGCAAACGGCAGTATTCCATTGCCTCCTGCCAGCTAACGCGGATGGTCGGGCGCCAGTCTTCATTCACCAGATAGTTCGGACCGGTATGGTCTTTCCAGTGTTGTCCGATAAGGCGGTTGTCATGGTTGGGGAAGAGTGCGCGGAACTGTTCGTTGCTGACCTCGAGTTCGCCCATCCAGAACGGTTTATCGATTTTGACTTTGGTTTTGGGAGCAGCCACACCCTGGTCAGCACCCATGACAAACGTACCGGCGGGAATCCGCACGAAATTCATCGTCACGCCCGGAGCGATTTCGATGGTTTTCCGATTGTCGTCACCCACCATGGCCTGTGCCTCTTCAGCCGAGAAAGGCCATCCTTTTACCTTGATTGTTTTGACTTTGGGTTCAGGTTGCGGTTCAGGCATAACAGGTTTCGGTTTGGGCTGTTTTTCGAGGTAAGCCGCGTAGTCACGGATTTCCTGTTGCCAGTCCACCGACATACCGTTGGCATACTTGGCGGCCAACTCTTTACGCCGTTGCACCTGGTCGTAGCCGTGCTGACCGACTTTCAGGTCACGGATATTGAAGAACCCGCTGTGGTAAGGAGTGTTGAAATCTATCCAGTTATAGAGCGTTTTCCACTCTTTGTCGGTGAGTTTGACGCCGTGGTGACCGTTTTCGAGCATTTGTACCAGTTCGCTGTTCGAAGCGTTGAACTCGTAGGGCACCAGGACATACATATCGGCTTCAGGACCCTGACGATAGAAGTAGGGATGGAAGTCGAGGTAGCTGTCACTAAACTTGTAGAGGTTGTTGTATCGCCCGCCGGTAAAGTTTTTGCCGCCGGCCGCATTTTCGTTGTTGTGACATGCGACGCACGCACGGTCGAGAATCGGTTGGATTTCGAGTTCGAAGGTGAACGGACGGACACCGCCCTCGGGCACCTCGATTTTAGCCGGTTTTTTGGTCGAAGCGATGGTTCGTTTGGGAATCGGCATCAGGTTTTGGTCTTCGTGACAGCCGACGCAGGAGACCGTTTCACCGGGCATTCCGACAAACCAGCTGCGCATCCATTGGATGGCCCGTCCGAGCGAGTCGAGGGGCTGGAGAGAGATGGGGGTATTGGCCGGGATGGTAAAGATGGCCGAACCGTCTGCTTCGACAGGCACTTCGCCCAGCAGACGTTTGATATCCCAGCCGGACTGAATCCCCTGAGCCGCATGGTTCGAGGGGGAGTCACGATAGGCATATTCGTAGGCCAGGATGCGGAGTTTTTTCACGGTACCGCGCGGTACACCCGGCAGCCCTTCCCCTTCGTAGATATCCTGGATAAAGACGGTAGCCTCTTTGCTATCCTCGTTCACTTTGTCGGGGATAATGGGCGGAATGGTTTTCTTGACCACCGGAATGGCATTGATATAGCCGTCTCCTTCGGATTCCACCACGAGGGTCATGTTGTCATAGATATCCACCAGATAAATCCCCCAGAGCGAGTTCGGCGTGAGTTTGGCCGTCACCAGGAAGTATTTGTTGCTGAGGGGTTGGGGTTTGATGAACTGCGGCCATACGCCGTTCACCAGTTCGTCCTTGATAATCGGCTCAATGGGACGGGTGCTGAAGGGAATTTCCTGTACCATCCCTTTCTCTTCCTTACGCGATTTGGCGGGGTCGAAGATGATGAGGCGTCCGGAGCGGGCAATGCCGTGGTGCCCCGAGATAATCCCCACAAAGGCGCTCGAACCGTCGGGCAGCGGTTGCATGTCGAAAGTTGAGTTGGGGAAGTAGGAGCCGCTGCCGTAGAGGTTTTTGTTTTCGGTTCCGTCGGGGTTCATGTGCATAACGAACCGCGAGAAGTAGTGAATCAGGTCGGTGTACTCCCAACGCGTATACATCACCCGTCCGTTGTTCATCACCGTAGGATTCCAGTTGTTGTCCTGGTCGAAGGTGAGTCGGCGCAGGTAGCCTGTTTTGGGGTCATAGAGGGCGAAGTTACCCACGGCATCGACGCCGTCCACACAGGGCACCCCATGGTAGCCCAAGGTGGTGTTGATAATCAGACGTCCGTCGGGGAGATAGGCTCCGTCGGCAAACTCTACATCGGGTTCCGGAATGGCTGCCGTAATGTTTTTCAGCCCCGTACCGTCGGTATTCACCTCGAACACATGCCAGCGGCGTGCCGAGTCCACCGAGGTGAAGAGCATCCGGTCGGCATTCCAGTGCATGTGCACGTCGGTCACCGGTTCGTCTCCCTTGGGTTTGTAGATGATGCGTTCCTTGAGTTTGTCGCCGCGCAGGTTGGAGAGCTCGACAATCGAGGCACGGAAACCGCCGCGGGATGCCGAGTACTGGTTGGACCAGTTGTTGGGCTGCGTACCGAGCGCCGGTGCCATCACATAGCGTGCGCTGCGCCCGATATCGTATTTGGTCACGACGATTTTATCCATGTCCAGGAGCGGGTTGGCCATGAGGATTTGGCGTTTGAGAGCCAGTGCCTTCGTGGCATTTGCCATGGCCGTTTTGTCTCCTTCGTAGATTTTGTCAAAACCGGGAGATGCCAGCTGTTGCAATTCAGCGTAGAGAGCATCGTACTTGGCCCCGTCAAAGCCCTCCATGGTTTTCATATCGGCCAGGGCTTTCCCGATAGCCGGCACGTTCAGCCATGCCAGCTGCGACTGCAGGTTGAGCACCTGTTCAGCCTGTTTGGTCAGGTCCATGTAGCCCTGGATACGTTGTTCCACGTTGGGATTGGCTTCGAGCCGGTCAATTTGCCGGTTGAAGTAGTCCGGTTTGTCGAGTTGCGAAATCACTTTCGTAGCCGCAGCCCGTTCCAGGGTTGTTCCGGGCGAGGTGAGCCAGTCGGAGATGGGCGCACCGATAAACGTCCCCAGAATGCTTTGCACTTCGGGCACGGCAGCTACCAGTTCGTCGGCCTCCTTGCGGCCATTGGTAACCATCACCTTGAAAACGGCACTCCCGCCGCTGGAACCTTCGTCGATACCGAAATCCGCATCGAAACGGGTGTATTCGCCGTTCAGGTCATAGGTCAGCAGGCTGTTGGCATGGGCGATGATACCGTGGTCGTATTTCGTATCCCGGATTTGCAGTTTGTTGCCTGCAAAGTTCTGGTTTACGGTGGTCCAGTTTCCTTCGATACGTTTTACTTTGGGTTTCATCTCTTCGAGCCATACCACCGTTCCGTCTTTTTTGGTAAAGCGGGCATTGGCCCACACGGCATGGTCATAGTCCGTACCATCGGGGGTAGCCCAGGTGACCAGGGAGATTTCCTTGAGTCCTGTCAGGTCGATGGATACATTTCCGGGGGCTGTACCGCGCCGATATTCCGACGAGACGAACGGCAACCCGTTGGGAGAATCAGCCGCCATTTTGTTTTTAGCGGCCAGAGCCTTTTGGAGCCATGTTTGCTGCGTTTTGGTTTTCGCAGCCGCCGTTGTCGGAGCCGCGAGGGAGGTCACGGGCACCGCAGCGGCCATCAACAGGGCGAGGCTTGCTGTGAAAAGGGTTTGTTTTATCATGGATTGTTTGGTGTTAGTCGTCCAAAGTTATTCCGCAAAGGGGAAGAAAGCCGAGATATAGTCCACTCCACCAACCTTCACCGGCAGTCCTTTGCGCCCGTCGTAGCTCCACACAACGGTCCCGACCGAATCGATTTCGATGAGTTGGGGAGCCGTTTGCTGTTCGGCGGGGAGGTGTCCCTGCCAGTTGGAGAGCATGGTATTTCCGTTGTCAAGGCGTTCCGATTCGGCAATAAAGTGCATCGGAATACCGGGCAGCGTGTCGATGCGTTCCACCAGAGAGCCCGAGATGCGGTCGATTTCGATGGCACAATGGCCGTCACCGAGCGCCACAAAGAGGTTCCCGGTAGGGAGTTCCTGCACCGAGAAGGGGGTTCCTCCTACGTTGTAGGTCATCACCAGCGTGGAATCGTCCCGAATTTCGAGCACCTGTCCCGTCGTAATAATCGGCACGAGGTAGTTTCCGTTGGCCGATTTGGTCACCCGACGGAATTGGGCATGAGCGGGTTGAATCCCCAGGTCGTAACGCACCTCTTTGCGTACCTGCAGCCCCGTAGAGTCCAGTTCGATAAAGCGTGCGGGCGTACCGCAGACAGCAAGCAGATAGCCGCCGTCGGGCAGCCGCGTAGCGGTTTGCAGTTCGGCGGTATCGGCCACGTCGGTATAGTCCCAGACCACGGTGCCTGCCGCATCGCGTTTCACGACGCGTGCCCCTTTTTTGTAGGAGAGCAGCACGTCGCCGCCGGGGATAATTTCGACGCTGTTGCATTCGGAGCCTTCTGGGAGGCCGTATTTCCATTCGATGACATCTCCTGCCGAACGGTTCACCACGGCAATCGTATCCCAGAACGAGCCGGCAATCAGAACTTTATCCTGCTGGGGAAGCGTTCCGCCCCCACAGGAGGTAAGGCCGAGGCCTGCCCCTCCCATCACGAGAGCAGCAGCCCATTTTTTCCAAGCGTATTTCATGACTCAGCGTGCGTGGAGGGTTATTTCGACAAATCCTGATACATTTCATAGGCCTGTTCCGGAGTGAGGCCTTCATGAACCACTGCACTGACGGCCTGAATCATGGCCGTGGGGTGTTCCGACTGGAAGACGTTGCGGCCCATGTCAACCCCCATGGCTCCGTCGTTGATAGCCTTGTAGCAGAGTTCGAGCGCCTCTTTTTCAGCGAGTTTTTTCCCGCCGGCGATGACAATGGGCACCGGGCATGCGTTCACCACTTTGGCAAAGCCGTCGCAGTAGTACGTTTTCACGATGTTTGCCCCGTTTTCGGCACACACGCGCGAGGCGAGCCCGAAGTATTTGGCATCCCGGACCATATCTTTGCCCACGGCCGTTACCCCCATGGTGGGGATACCGTATTTGTAGCCGGTATCAGCCGTGCGGACCAGATTTTCAATGGTTTTGGCTTCGAATTTGTCGTTGCCCATGGCCACCATCACGGCCATGGCCGAAGCATTGACACGGATGGCATCCGCCGGGTCAAGCACACACTCGTTGTTCAGGTCGGTCAGAATCGACGAGCCGGCCGAATAGCGGAGACAAATCCCCTTATTGTAGGTGGGGGGTACGACCGAGCGGAGCGAGCCGCGGGTGCACATCAGCGAGTCGGCATAGGGAATCAGCGGCACGATTTTCAGGTCGAGGCGTTCCAAACCTGACGTCGGGCCCATAATGTATCCGTGGTCGAAGGCGAGCATCACGGTACGCCCCGTCGAGGGGCGGAAGATGCGCGAGAGACGGTCTTTCATCCCCCAGTCGAGGTTGTCAGCGCCCTTGACGAAGTAGTTTTGGTTTGCTACCGGGATACCAATTCCGTAATCTTTGTCCTTGTTTTCAAGGATTCCATCCATGTCTGCCATAACAGTCTATTTTTTTGATTTGTTTTTTCGTTGTATATGAATGATTTTTCCACTCCCCTTCCCCATTCCACCTATCTGGAGAGGGTTAAGTCCGGGGAAGCCGTGTTAAGCCAGCGCAGCTGCAAAAGCTCCGAACATGCAGGCCCACGACGATGCGCCGCTGTCAGCGTGTCCAATGGATTTTTCGCCGTAGTTGCGTGCCCGTCCGAAGTTGGCTTTCATTTGAACGGTAGCCTCGGCTCCCTTTTTCGCAGCCTCGGCTCCTGCTGCCAATACGGCAGCCACATCGTCGCCCGTGACCTCCTGCATCGCTGTCACGGCCGGATAGAGGGCGTCCATCATCGTTTTGTCGCCCGGCATGGCTTTGGTGTTTTTCTGTACCCCTTCGAGTCCGCCTTTGAACATCGCTTTGACTTGCGCCGCATCGAGTTCTTTGGCTCCGGCAGGCACCCCGTCGCTCATTCCGAGCAACAGCCCGCCCAGCAGTGTAGAGGTAGAGCCGCTGGTCTCCATCATCACGCCGAAGCCCATGTCGCCCAGCAGGGTTTTGAAATCTTTGGCGGCCGCATCATCGGCATTCGAGACTTTGGCAATGGCGTGCAGTGCGGTGACAATCGCTTCACCGTGGTCGCCGTCGCCAATGACGGCATCGAGTTCGCTAAACTCGGTGGCACGTGCCGAGACATCGGCCAGTGCGCGTTGAATCATTTTTTGAAAGTCCGGTACAGTCAATTTTCCGGTCATAATGAGCACAATTTGAAGTTTCGTAATGTACGTTAATCGGTTCTTCCTTATTATAACTCCATACCCTCTGCCCCCCTCCGGGGAGGGGAACAGAGGGAACAGAGGTATATAACGCAGCCGGACAGCAGGAGGCTGCCCGCGTATCAGCGCCTACTTGCCAAAGCGTTTCCAGTAGGGGGCATCTGCTTTGTAGTTCTTGAGCAGGTCGAGGTGGTCGGGGTCCAATTTACCCAGAATCATTTGGAATCCGGCCTGTTCCTGAACGGTGAGCAGTTCTCCGGCATAGCCGTCAGCCACGGTCACCCCGGCCGCTTCCAGTTTTTTGGCCGCAGCACGGTAGATGATAAACTGCTCCATCAGCGTGGTAGAGCCCACCCCGTTGATATAGAGCAGCACCTTGTCACCCGCCTTAAGTTGGAGTTTTTGCATCAGCTGCCCCACCATACATTCTGCCGTAGCATCAGCCGACACGAGCGGTTCACTGCCGCCCTGTCCTGCTTCGCCGTGCTGCCCCATCCCGATTTGCATCATGCCTTCGGGCAGTTCAGTGATGGTTGCCCCATTCTGCGGATGCGTGCAGGCACGCATCGCTACGGCCAGCGTAGCAATCTGTTTGTTGAAACGTTCGCCGATTTCAATCAGTTCGTCGAGCGATTTGCCCTGTTCGGCAGCTGCCCCGAGAATTTTGTACATGGGGATAGCCCCAGCCAGTCCGCGACGGTCTTCATCCGGAGCGTCCAGTCCCGCTGAAATATCGTCGTGGGTCATGATTGACTTCACTTTGATGCCGGCCCGTTCGGCCAGTTGTTTGGCCATGTTGCCGCTCATCACGTCCCCCGAGTGGTTCAGGACAAGGAGCAGAATCCCGGCATCGCGCTTAAACATTTGGAGAGCCTGGAAGAGGCGTTGTGCACCGGGAGCCGCAAAGATATCGCCGACAACCGAAGCGTCAAGCATCCCTTCGCCCACGAAACCGCTCACGGCAGGTTCGTGTCCCGAGCCGCCGAAAGCGATGATAGCCACTTTATCTTCCGCTTTGGGGTGGGTACGTACCACGATATTTTCAGCGCCGAGTTTGACGGTTTCCGAGAAGGCCATGGTATAGCCTTCGAGCAGTTCGGCGGTAATTTGGTCGGTAGAATTGATAAATTTATTCATCTCAGTATCAACAGGTTTTCAGGAAGGATTTATTTAACTTGCCACATGAGTTCCACGGCGATTCCCTCTTCTTCGACAAAGGCAATCCAGTTTCCGCCGCCACAATCGGTCGGGGGCAGGAGGACTTTTTTACCTTCCATTTCGGCATCGGGGTCTGTCACGCGGTAGGCCAGATGGGTCGTGGTGCGAATCAGTTCGGGCATCCAGGAGTCGGCATCGAAGCGGAGCCACTCGATACGGTTCGGGCTTTTGGAGAAGTCCGTGAGCCACACTTTCATGCCTTCATTGTATACTTCCCCCTCTTTAGGGGTCGAGGTCGGGATACCGACGTGGTCATAGGTTCTCATAGGTAGATGTAGTGAGGTTATGGGTTAGTTGATTGGTCTTTGACAAGTGGTTTTTGCACAAACGGCGGAGACCGCAGACACCGAAATGGTGTCTATGCGCCTCCGCCGTCGATTGAATATGAGGTAGGATAAATCAGGCAAGCGCCGGCAGAGGCCTACAGAGCAGCCCCCGGTTTGGTAAAGCGCAGCCCGTCGTTATCGTGGTAGTTGGCAAATTCCCAAACGATGGCACCTTCCGGGCCGGCCATCATAAAGTGCCAGCTTTCCGGAGCTTTAAGGGTAATGAGTTCGCCCTGGAGTTGTTTCACGTAGTTTTTCGACACGGTCGATTCTTTTTGCGAGGCGGGAATCAGTTCTTCAGCCCCTTCGGTAGCTTCCCCGATTTCCGAGAAGTTGTAGACCCAACCTTTGTCTACCATCCACGATTCGACTTTCGCCGGGAATTTGGTTTTGACGTGTTTGTGTTCGGGAATCATTTGTCCGGGGAGCAGGTAAATCGAGTGAGCGAAGTACCCGTTCACCGAGTCATTGACCCAGAAGATACCGCCCATACCGCAGTTTTCAAAGTCACCGAGTCCGAAGTCGGTAAACCAGATATCTTTTTCCATCAGCGGCGTGAAGGGCACGTCGTAGTGGGCAAACATATCGAGGAATGCTTCTTTGGCGACATCCTGTTTGAAGTTGCCTTGAGCGTCGTAGAAATCGGCGTTCGTGTACTTTTTCTGATAGGGAGCTTTTTTCATGTCTGTAGTGTTTTGAGCCGTCGAGTCAGCACTTTGTCCGGCGGGGCATGAGCCGCCACACGAGGTCAGGGTCAGAGCAGCACCGCAAAGTGCAATCATCGATACTTTGAAAAGGTTCGCTTTTTTCATGGTTATGTTGTTTTTTTGTATGTTTTCCTTGAGTCGTTTTCGGAGGTCATCGCCCCCTCAATCTTTACGCCCCCCCTCCACAATTTATTCCGCAGTAAATGCCGCCCCTTCGATTTCAATCAGCAGTTCGTCACGGCACACATCGGTCAGGACATACAGGGCGCTGACATTCGGATACCGGCTATTGATAATTGTACGAGCCGGCTCCAGCAACTCCTCACTCTTCAAATATACGCGAAATATTTGGATTTCGGGTATTTTTTCCACTTTAACTCCATGTTTTCGGAGGTTTTGGCGCGAGATAAGGTATTCGATGTTTTCGAGGGTGGTGACGGTCTGTTGTCCGATGCCCACACCGGTGAGCGAGGCTTCGCCACGGATAGCCGCCGTTCCCGAGATATACACCTGCAGGCCGGATTCCGGGCTCACCACGGCTTTGGCCCGTTCGAATTTGGGAGTGGTTTTGTGGCGAAAGATTTTGTCGGCCACTCCAATCAGCACATTTTGCGAATAGTCGTGAGCAGCCACCTGGAGAGCATTGTCCAGGGCCACCGCGGCACACCGTCGGCAGGTCAGAACGACCGCATCGACCTCGACCATAATCCCCCCGTGCGAGGTACCGATACCCGTAGCCGCCGGGTAGCCCCGTTTCCATTCCGTTCGGGCATAGAAGTGCGAACGGGCATCGTTAAAGTCCTGATAGTGTTGATTTCTGCCCTCGGGGATACAGGTAATCCGTTCGATATAGTTCCATTGCCGTACAATGGAGTTGATATCCATCTGCTCGGCCGCCAGCACCTTGCCCAATTTGTCCAGTACCTCGGTAGACTGGTCGAAAATGGGAGCCTCGAGTGACGAGGGCAGGATTCCTTCCGTAAAAAGTCTCTTCCCTTCCGCATTTTCCACCGTGAAGTACCTCACCCCTTCGGCGGAGACTTTTTCGAGTATGTGTTCACTATTCTGTCGTGTCACACACTGCGACTCCATGACCAGTCCCGAGTCGAGCGAGCGTTGTGCCACATAGGTCAGCAGCGGCATTCGCCATCCGTGACATTCACAACGTTTCCGCACCAGGTCAATGACCCAGCCGCGATGTTCGAGGTATTGGGCATTGTTGTCGGGGTTGCCAAAAAAGACCAGCCGCAGCGGCACGATTTCGTTCTGTCGGCATTCGGTTTCGAGTTTGTCGAGCATCTCCTCGACCATCTCACCGAATCCGCGAAACCAGACCTTGTCAATACGATATATGACGTTGAGTCCCATTCTGTTTGCGTCGCTAAAGGGTTCGTCGTTACAGGGAATTGACATATTCGACCAGGGCATCGATATCCTTGGCGCTCACCTTTTTGTCTTCGATACCGTGCCGATGCACTTCGAATACCTCCTTCATGGTCGCGGCACGTCCGTCAAAGAGGTAGGGAGCCGTCCGCCACACTTCGCGCAGGGTCGGGGTATCCCAACCGTTTTCGAATTCAATATCCTGACCGATGCGGTGCATCTGCATATCGGTATAGAAATCCCCGTTGTGGCACTCGTCGCATTTGAGTTTTTCAAAGACCAGTTTCCCCCGTTTGGCTTTTTCGGAGAGCTGGCCGTTCACCAGATAGGGGCTGGGCACCGCCCGCAGGCTCTTGACATAGGCATCGACCTTCAGCGCCATGTCCTCCGGAATGTCATAAAACTGAATGTGTGTAAAGCCTTTTCGGTCCGCAATGGCTGCGTTGGCGCGAATCCCCGAAATCATGCAGGGAGGCGTAAAGAAGGAATAGAGAAGGCTTTTGCAGTTTTTGGAGTTCCCGATACCATCGTTCATCAGGTCCCAGTTCATGCCGTCGGTACGGGCATCGCCCGGGTGACAGCCGTTGCAGGACTGCCAGTTTTGGAAACAGAACGAGGCATCGTTGAAGATACGTTCACCGGCCTGCACATCGGTTTCGGTTCGCCCCTTGACCTGTGCCACCGCCTGAGCCACGGTATTGTCCGCCACGCGAAAGAGATTCATCGTGTCGGAGAAATAGGTCGGGATATAGAGTTGTTTTCCATCTTCCGAAACGGCCATTTTGCGCGGTCCGTTCCCGACCAGGGGTATCCGATGCCGAATCCCGTACAGGAAACGCAGGTCATACGAGAGTTGTTCCTTGGTGCCGGGGTAGCTCTGCAGTTTGGCAGCCATGGCCGGGTAGTCAATCACACTGAGGTCATGAGTCCCTGAGTGCGTGACAAAGATTTTATCCCCTACGCTTTTGATATCCCAGATACCGGCCGCTCCCCGTTCAGGTTCATCGAGGACGATACCCCCTTCAAAGGTAAGTTTTTCGGCATCGACCACACTCAGGGCACTGGTATTCATCCACCCTTGCTGGAGCTGGGAGGTGGGGACCGTAAAGCGTCCCATGTTGTGCGAAATCAGGACATATTTTCCATCGGGGCTGAGCGCAATACCCCGCAGGGCATTACTCCCGTTAGCCAGTTTGATGTCTTTGATTTTTTCGAACGAGGCGAGGTCAATCACCGAGACATCGGCAGCCACATAATCCACATCAGCCCGCTGTGCCGGCAGGAAGTTGGTCACGAAGAGGTACTTTCCGTCTTTGGACACCACGGCACCTTTCGGTTCGCGGAGCACTTGCACCGTTCTGCGCACCACCCCGCCCACAGGGTCCACCTCGGCCACCGTGGTCGAGAATTGATTGAGGACAAAGACATGTTTACCGTCAGGCGCTACCAGCGGAGAGGTGGCACCCGAGGCGACAGGAATTGATTTTTCGATGCGCCCCGCGGTACGGTCAATCACTTCGAGTGTTCCCCGTTTTTCAAACGTGGTGACAAAGATTTTCTCCTTACCATCCACCGTCCCGACAGCCACACCGGTTGGAATTTGTTCCATCGTCCAGATTTTGAGCGGTTTGGTCCAGTCGTTCGGCGCATAGATACGCACCGACTTATCACCTTTGTTGGTGGTCACGACCTTTCCGTCGCTCAGCACCGCGATATCGGTGGTAAAGAGCGGATTTTGGTTTTCCGTTTCGCTATTTTGTTGTGATTGTGCGGGGGCGCTATTTTGTGCCGCAGCAGGCATCGCCAGCATACTCAGCACGCAGGCACCGGCCAGCATCCAGGGACGGAGTACGGAGGATATCATAGAGGTAAGAGTTAGGGCTTTGCGTATTATATCGGTTTTGGGGTCTGCCGTTATCGGAGGGTCCCCAAAAGAGCCTACAATGTTACATATTTTCGTTCGGAAATGCAAACAATTTCCCACCGCTGCGCACAGCCAGAGCCCCCTCGTTCGGATAATGCGCGACTCGTCCATGCGCTGCTCTACTCTCCTCTCAAAACGAGGGCGCACAGTCCTATTCCGCCCGACATCGACACCTCTACCGCCCGATAATCGAAGGACCGGGGTCGGAAAATGCTATTCCAACCCCGGTCCTTGGCTGTATAATGGGAATTCCTCCCCTACTACACTACTCCGTATACTCAAAACTCAACGCAAACTGGTCCACATAAAGGACACTTCCCGGCCCGCCACAGAAATCCTCTCCATAGCGGCTCGACGATGCCACTATCACGATATGTGTCGGCTTGGTCACCTTGTCATAGTACTCCAGTTTCAAGTCGAATTGCGTATAGTCTGCCACCACCTGATTGTTTTCCAAAGCGGCATAGGCAATCACGGTCGGATTTGCAGGCCGTTCGGTCGCTCCGCCCCAATTTTCGAGCCGGATGTAGATAGAGCAATAGTCCAGTTTGCCCACCGCATCAGGGTGCTTGGCGGCGCTGTAGTTGTTCCCTTCGGTCGTCACCTCCGAGGGGGTGTACTTGTACCACCCGGTCATACGGGTCGGGCGTGCAGTATAGGGACGTCCCATCGTAGCACTGGAGGCCGGATTCCCCAAATTGGTTTTATAGGTTCCCGTGAAGATGTTGCCCGCAGCAATCTGTACCAGCGGCACGCCGCCCAATGTTTCGAGCCGCGCCGCCTTCCCTTCCACGGCATTGCCCTCGCCTTCCACCGGAGTACTGTTCGCCGACGCATAGATGGTAACCCCCTGATTGCCGGTAGCCCAGAACGAGTTGGCCGCATCCGCGTTGGGGAACCAGTTTTTACCCGACTGTGTCCAGGTATTGAAATCCAGATTGGCCACCTCCTCTTCCGCTTCGGTCGTGAAAGAGGTCACGTCGCCGTAATTTTCACCAATCACGCCCCGAACCTCATAATTGGTCGCAGGCTTGAGCCCCGTTGCCACCCCCGAGAACGAGACGCCATCGACCTGTGCCGTCACAGTCGTCCAGGCATCGTCGCCCGCGCCGGCCGTACGTATCTGGAAACTGCACTCTCCGGCAGAAGTCAGCCCCTGCGCCGAGAGGTAGGCAAACTGCGCCCACGGATTGACCGAGAAATCGGTAATATACTGCGCCGACTGTTCGACTGAGACGGTCCACTCCTGCGTAATATCAAAAAACTTCACGATAAAGTGCTGCGGAACCGTAAAGTCATGAATCGTCGCAGGGTCTACATTTTCGACCACCGTTCCATCGGCCTGCACCCAGTCCATCGTCGCATTCGACGGGCCCAGTTTGAGCGTTTGAACCTGAATATCGGTCAGCGGCACACTCTCCGGCACATAAGCCGTCACGGCATAGGTCGTGGTGCTGAATTTCGCTTCGCCAATCTGCTGTCCGCCGCCGAGCGTGAAACTGCGGTCAATGTTCTGCGAAGCTTTGAGGGTCCACAGGTAATCCTGATAGGTTATCACCGTAAAGGTATAGGGTTTATCGGCCGGAATGGCATAGTCTGCGCTCCCCTGCGTGAGGTCGAGGTAGTAGGAGTTCAGCGTATCCATCTCCTGCCCCGTCACGTTGTCAATCATGCGGGCATCCGGCGTAATGCGGAAGTCGTTCAGAAACACCCGCCGCAAATCGACCGTATCGGCCAGCACCAGGTCGATGGTGCGGGACGAGTTGTCGAGGTTAAGGGTTTCTGCACCTCGGACATCCATCTGCGTGATGTTGCCGAGTACCGTTTCATAAGGAATATCGTTTTTGATACAGCCCGTTGCGAGCACAGCCAAGGACATCAACAGCAGAGCTGCCTGTCCCGTTCCGTATCGTATTCTGTTCATCATCTTCATAATCAAAAAAGGCACGATTTTCAACCGACACCGTTACAGATAGAAAACCATCCCGAGCGCAATCGAGAAGATATCGATTTTGAAGTTCGCACCGCTGGTGGTACGCGAACCGTGGTGGATTTGGTTGGTGGTTTGTTCGGTGCGTTTATATTGGTATCCCAAGACCCCGATGGTCGCCTCGACCGACGCGAAGTTATTGACAAAAACGGAAACCCCGGGAGAACAGAGCAGCCCGATTTGATAGATTTTGGTATAGGTACCCGTCAGGTCCCCACCCGCACCGTTAATCAGTTTGCCCTGTCCTCCCCCGAACTGAAGTTTGAGGTCGTTAATCAGGGCAAATCGTCGGCTGCTACCCAGGTTGATATAGTTTCTCAGGAAAATGGTTCCGGTATAGACGTGTTCGATGTTATAGTAGTCCGAGATTCCGAAACTCAGGTCACCGAGCGAGAGACTGACGTTGTCGATTTGGAGCATGGAGCGCTGGTAGGTAAAAGCCAGCCCGGCAGCCATATTGTCCTTGAAGGTGTAGCCGAACATCGGTCGAACGGCAAAGGTATAACCGCGGCTGGAAAAGTCGTTCAGCAGCCCGAGCATTTTATAGTCCTCGTTATTGTGCTGAGTATAGGAGATGTTCCCGCCGAAGAACCACATCCCTTTCGGCATAAAGGTTTGCATGGTAATACCCCGGTCGAATTTTTCGCGGGCAGCGGCATTTGAGCAGACAAGCGAGGCCAGTACCACAGCCGTCATCAGGAGATATCGTGTTTTTCTCATTGTTCGTGAGTAAGGGTGCTTAGGTTAGGGTTATGGGTGGTATTTTTCATGGGCACACAAAAAGGGCTTTCTGGTCACTGCATCCGCCATTCCGGCGTGAGGTGCATTCCGGAAAGCCCTAAGTCGTGGTTCACATCATTGATGTTGCGTCAGTCTATTCAAAGGTTATAAGATTATGGTTGCGCCAGTTTGTCGGGTTCCCAAATCAGTTCAAAGTCATCGATATAGAGCGAGCTTCCTGCCCCGCCGCAGAAATCGTCACTCAGGTAGCTGCAGGTAGCGCACATCACGATATGGTCCGGTACCGTTGTCGAGGTGTAGGTCACCTTGAATTCGAACGGAACATACCCATTATTCTGTTCCGGCACTCCATTAGTAGCTTCCGAGAGCAGTTCACCATACCCCACCACCACGGGTTTTGCCGGTCGTGTGGAGACGCCTGCCCCCCAGGCTTCCAGACTAATGTAGATTTTGCACTTATCGGACTGCCCTTTCAGGTCGGGATACTTGTTGTCGATATCCGTATCTATCGTTTTGGGGATATACTTGTACCACCCTTTCAAGCCCAGCGGTCGTGCCGCATAGCTTTGCCCGTAGTGCACCAATGCCCGCTGCGCATCGGAGTTTGTCGGTGCCGAGGTAATGGGTCCGAATGTTCCGCTGAAGATAGTTCCGGTAGCCAGACTGGTCACCCCGGCTTTGCTGACGTAGTAGGAGGTCATCCAGAGTGCGGTGCCGGTTCTGGCTTCCGCATCCGTCACAGGCAGGGTAACGTTTTTGTCGAGTCCGATACCCAACACGGTATATTTGCCCCCGGGATTCCCCGTAGCCCAGAATCGTGTCTGTCCGGGGATATTCGGGTCATAGACCCCGCTCGCACCGTCAAACGACCCGTACTGTCCCCCTTCAAAATCGAGGTTGGGAATAGCCACAAATTTTTCGGTCTGGAACACCGCCACCGCCCCGGCCGACAAGCCATCCCCCACCGGCCGCACCTCGTAGATGGTCTCGGGATTCAGACCCGTAATCAGCCCGACAAAACTTTTGCTTTCGCTGTCAATATCCGCCTCGGCCACGGTAGCTTTCTGCCAGGCATCTTCTCCCGTGCCCAACACGCGATACTCGAAAGCCAGTCCCGTGGGTATCTCACTGCCAATCCA
Source organism: Candidatus Rikenella faecigallinarum (assembly GCA_019113395.1). GTDB lineage: Bacteria > Bacteroidota > Bacteroidia > Bacteroidales > Rikenellaceae > Rikenella > Rikenella faecigallinarum. The sequence goes on from DXHL01000032.1 coordinate 35,145, forward strand.
TTGTGCCGTCACATAGGCATACTTCGCCCCCACCCCGGGAATACCGTTCAAGAGCTGCCCACTCATGGCACCTCCGGTGGCAAAGTCGCGTGCCACGGAGAGGGTCACCGTCTGACTCACCATCTGGTTGTCCATATCGTAGACCTCCACCTCTACCTCATAGTTGCCCTCTGGCAATAAAACACCGTCCAGTTTTGCCGTGTTCATCAGCGGCGACAAGTCAATCCACGTATCCGTCACCCCCACAACAGTCCCTTCCTTCCAGTTCATCACCTCGGCCAACGGTTCACGTTGAGCCTCATCGGTGGCCATATCGTTATCCCCGCCCAGATTTACCATGCCGGGCAAACCGTATTTCAACAACACATCGCCGCTCTCGTGCCGCACGCGCAGCCGCTTAATCGAAGCATCGGCATGCACATTGAGGCGTATCAGTCCATCCCGACTATCCACATTGGTTGTCAGCGGGTCCTGGATATCTCCTCCGTCCTCCCGCGAAATCACCGGAATAGGACGTGTATGCCCCATGATACCAAACGGGAACTCATACTCGTTCACATCGGTTTGAACCGAGAGCCGGAACATGCTGCCGCCGTCCGAAGGGTCACTCTGCGTATCCATTTTGACCGTAAACCGATAGTAGTCGGCCGGCACGGCATCCGCTATGGTTCGCACGTAAATTTGCGTTTTGTCGGGACTTTGGTGATTGGCAGCACGGAAGATTAGCACGAAGGAACCCTTGTCGGTCGGCATAATCCATCCGGTCTGTCCCCCATCGGCATCGGCCTGGGTGAAGGTCAGCGTATCGCTGCCCGTATAATCATACGTCGGTTTCACAACCAGGCTGTATTCCGGAAAATTGTCCTTAATCTCCTGTTCGAAGTCGAGGACTGTCACTTTCACATTAGCCAACTTGCAGATGATTCCGACAGGGGAATTTTTACCGGCTTTGATGGTCACGGCCTGCGAACCGGCATAACGCGGCCTGCCAAAACCATAAGCCTCGGTCGGTTCGACCTTGTTGTATGCCGCGACCGTATAGACCCCTTCGGGCAGGGTAATCACTTCGATATTGCGCGAATCCTGATAGGTCGCCACGGTATCACCCTGCTCATTGATGATATCAACCACATAGACCTCTTCTTCACTCAGGGGGGTCAGTCCGCTTTTCAGATGCAGGGTTTCGTCCTGTTGCAACGAAAGGGTCATGGAGCCTTGTCCCGCTCCCAGCGGAGAACGGGAACAGGCCACCGCAGCCACAAGCATACAAAGCCCCGCAGCCGCACGTCCCATTCGGGCCAAGCGATATATGGATGTTTGGAATCGTATCATAGGTATGTATCCCTATTAAAGGAGGTTACGCTGCAACCGGATACAGCATCTTATCACAGCACTGCTTTTGTCGAGAGGTTATCCGACGAGTTCTCCGCTGTGATTTCAGGCCTATTCGGTCAGGTAGATTGCCAGTGTAGCCTGTTGTTCAGCCCCCGTAGCATCGACTACGCGCAGTCCGAACTTATGGACAGCCGGGCCATTGACAGCCGGATTGGCCACACTCCCCAGCAGCGACATCAGTCCACCGACCGAGAACGTATGGGATGTTTTCCCTTTAATCGGCACACTCGGGTCGAGGATTCCGATTTGGGGGTCGGCAAAGAGGTTCACCCACCACATCGTTTCATCGACACCATCGGGTGCAGTAGCCGGCGGGTTGGCAATATCGAAGGGGACTCCGTTTTCCAGCCCCAAACCCGGCAGGAGGGTTGCCAAAGCATCCGATTCAATGGTCACATAGAGTTGGTCGATACCGTTCCTGGCATCGAAACGCACGTCGATTTGATTTTGGTTGGAGAGCGAAACGGTTTGTTGCTGAGCGATATCGAAAGGAGAACCGTTGAAATTTGCCCCGACAATGGCAATTGTCTCCTCAGGTTGCTCTCCATCCCCACCGTCACCTTCCCAGTTGTCATTGTTGGAGCCGCCGTCAATCACTCCGTCCCCATCGGGGATTTCAATCGTGTGCTCCGAATCGATGGTCGTATAGTCAATGGTCACAGACGACGATACCGAACCGGTCTGTTGATAGCCGATTTTCACTTTGTGCCACTGCATGGCCTCCACACCCGAGATAATAGATGTCTGTCCGGCTCCATTGCTGAGGGGTTGTCCGTCTTCCTTGCGAATCCCGGTCACCTTCACATAGAGTTTGCCGTCAGCCGGAACCTTAAAGTATCCGGCGCGCGTCTCCTGAATCGAATAAATCAGGCTGGCACTCACTTTCTGAGCCGTTGTCGGGTCGGTGTAGTCATAGTAAACCACAGCCTGCGGACTCTCCACCTTGTCCAGGAAGTCCTGTCCCCATTCGACGGTTACTTTGACGTTGGCCAGTTTGCAGACCAAATCAACGGTCGTAAGGTTCGAAACCCGCACCGTAAAATCCTGCATACCATAATAATACGGTGTTTCCCACGCTGCAAGAGGTTCTTCGGGGAGACTGGCCGCCTCGAGTTTGTATTTCCCGGAAGCAATGGTTACTGTCTGCCCATTGACTTCATCATAGGTTTCCCACTGATAGTCGGAGTTGGTCAAATTATTGTGGACCACATTTTCGCCCTTGCTGTCAAGGATAGCGACCCGGAAGGTCGATACATCGGGCACAACAGCCGTACCATCCGTTTTGGTATCGCCGCCGTCTGCTTCCACCACGATAAAATCACCTTCCCTTCCCAGCGAGGATACGGTCATCGAGCCCATTTGTCCGATATTTTGGCCTCCGTCAGCATAGGGGTCTTTGGCCTGCACACATGCCGTAAAGAGGTATGCCGTCCCGCAAATCAAAAGCATTTTGAGGGTTTGGCGAGTGGTGTTATGGTTGTATGTTTTCATCGTCTTCCTATATTTCGTTCGTACGTTATTTCGTTCTGTTTCGATTGACCAATATCTATCGGAGAGGTGCATTATCCGTGAAATCATATCCCAGAGTTACATTGTCAATCAGGAGCACATTGCCCACATGGGGAGAACCATCAATTTGTTTAACCACCACAGGGCTGGCTGGAGGATTCGCATCTCCCGAGGTTCCAACGGTCGCATAATCCGCATCGGAGCTAAAGAGCAGTTTCAGCGTAGTCGCCGGTGTCGTGGTATTGGTATAGTTGAATCTCAGGGTTTGGGTAGTCATATTGGGTTGCGCCACGGCACTGGTCCACTCGGCATTCGCAATGGTTGTACCGTCCTGTGCCAGGAGTTCGGCCCGCACGTAAGCACCTCGGGAGCCGCTAACGGGGGTCAGGGTATATTGGAACGAGAGGCTGGCCGGACGGGAGACAAACGGAGCCCCCGATTCATTAATCACCTCACTATCATATGATTCGTATTCATATGAAATGTTCGTTTTATAAGGTTTAGTGGTCAAGCCAGAGAAATCAGCCTCATAAAAGCTCCAAGTTTCCGTCACATTGGAAGCGAGCGTATGTTGATATGTTCCCAAATATAACAGACCCGCACTGGTATTTCGCACCCGAGCCCCCAATTCGGAAGACCCTACTTTCCCAGTTCCAAAAACCAACGAACCATAATATCCAGCATCATCTCCTCCTGCTTTGGAATAGCATCCCCGTCCCCATCCGGTAGTGCGCAACTGCACAGCCCTACGGCTATAATTACCCGGATTGGCCACCAGCGACGTCCCATTATTTGCCGAGACTTCGGAGACGGCAACAGTTCCATTATTTCCGGTCGGGTCGGGCGAGAGTTGGCTTTGCGAGGCCGTTAGCGGATTTCGCGTAGCCCACCCGGCGGGCGGAGCCTGCACGGCAACCCCCAGGTCGGTCGTCACCGAAGCCGTTTCCCACCCGGACTCAAAACCATCGTTCACCAGCCCGGGAATGCCCAAGATTTGCTCCGTCGTCCATTTGGGTTGTTCCGGAACCGCCACCTTGCTGTTCAACACCACTCGGAACTCATATTCCGTATTGGGTTGCAGCCCTTTCAACATATACAGAGCCGAATAGAGTCCATCACTCCCCATCCATCCACCGTCCGGCATTGAGAACATCACATCCGTCCCTTCAACAGCCGTATTCCAGTCGCTTGCCGACGTTTTTTTGTATTGCAGCACAGGGTGTTTACCCGTATTCAAATCATAATCCGCCTGAATGGTAAAGAACGCCCGATTGGCCCACACATTTCCCTGCGTAATCGGCGCGAATACCACCTTGGGGTCCTTAATGGTAGCTTTCACGTGACACGGGTGGTTCGTCTCCGGCGTCTGCCCATAGGGGTCGGTCATTTCGACCGTAAAGTCATAGTTTACGGTCGTACCATCCCCGTCAGCCACCATTACGTTCGTAAAGTCCAACCAGACGTTGGTAAAAATCGACGCATCCTCCGCCGAGTTAAGCGCCTCGCTCCACACAAACCCCGCCTCTTTGAGTTTCGTTCGCAGCGGGTCATCGGCCGGCAGCGCCACCAGGTCTACCGAGGTCACACCGCCCAATTTCTGAGCCAGTGCGCCATTCTCGCCGTCATTCATCCGAATCACAAAGGACGAGAGTCCGCCCGGAGCATTTGCCGCCACACTCCACACGGGAACTTCCCCTTCAAAGAGGTTTTGTTCCACACCATTGGTAAAGCCCTGCAGTTGCGTGATGGAAGGCTTGTCCTTCGGGAGAAAATACTGAGGGATTTCGATGGTAATATCCTTTTCGGGATTGAGTTCGTCATCCGTCCCGACAATAATCACCTGGGCATTTCCCTGTTCGGACGAGACCTTGAGTTTGAGTTTATACCAATCTGCAGCATTAGCCTTTGCCAGCGGTTCGGGAGAGTATTTGAGCAGTTGTCCGTCGTTGGTCAGGAGATTGAACCGCAGCCTCACGCTTCCCGGCTCAAAAAAGCCGCAACGGGATTCGGTTTTGTCGAAGCGCAGGGAATCGGTACCCGCCGTACGGACATCCACCGAATAATATTTATAGTAGAAATCGAAACTTTCGTCGAATTCGACCGAGACTTTGGCAGCGGCCAGTCGAGCCACTACGGCTATCGGCAGTTTGTCGCCGGCCTGGATAGTAAATTTTTCTTCGCCGCGGTACCAATAGGCATCAAAGCCGGGGATTTTGGTTCCCTGGGGTTTATATTCGGCCACGATTTTATAGGCGCCGGGAGTAAACTTCAGCGTCGAGGGGACCTCGTTGAATGAGGCCCAACGTGCCAGGGTATCCTCATGGGTATTGATAACGTATACCGCCAGGTCGGTATAGGGGTCAAGAACAGGCTGGGAGGAGGTTTTAGAGAGGGATTGCTCGTTTTCGGCGTTATCGAGTTCGAGCGAGAGGTAGACTTCCGCACTCCCTTGTTGGCCAAACGGGGTATCGTCGCGGCGCGAACAACCGGCCACGACCAGCACAGCCCACACGATAAGCCACAGGAGGTTGCATTTGGGTTTCAGTATCCTCATTTAGTGGGTTTTGGTGAAACAAAACTGCCGTTCTCCGACAGATACTCACTACGGACAAAGGTACAGCATTTTTCGTTACCTCCAACCCTTTGGAACAAAAAAACGTCCAAACAACCCTTTCATTTCCAGAATATTATTAACAGGAGAGCACTGCTTCGGAAAATTGGACCACGCGCAGAAGGGGCGGTCACCTGCGACACCGGGCAGTGCTCACCCAAGCACCTCGCGGCGGAACATCCACAGCAGATTAACGGCAGGGGTCGTGCGTGACGCAGGTATCACACCCCCCGTCACACCCTTCGTTGAGATAGGCTTTCCGCCCGGTGCGTTCAGCCTCTTCGCGCCGTATCTGCGCCGAAGCACATTCGATGCCCATCCGCTTCATATCGCGGTTGCTGCCCACATCGCTTTCAATGGGGTGTCCTTTTCGGATGATGGTTATCGAGAGCCCCAACACAAAAAGCGCCAATGCCGCGATAGAAATCAGCAAAATCAAGAGGGTTGTATTCATGGTCCAGAAAAACTTAATCCACACCTGTATGGGACGGGAACAAAAATAGTGCAATTTTTCTCTAAATTTGTAATTTGTTACAGCCAGTCGGCTTATCACACCCGATAAGAGGCCTCCGACCGGTTTATCAATACCCGTTTACCGCATGAAAATTCTTATTGCAGGAGCCGGTGAGGTGGGGAGCCACCTGGTCAAGATGCTCAGCAACGAATACCACGACATTACGATTATCGACGACGACGAGAAACGGTTGGAGGAGCTGACGGCCGTCTCGGACGTTCTGACCATCGAGGGCGACGTCACCTCCTTCGAGAGCCTCACACGGGGCGAGGTGCAGCGATGCGACCTGTTTATGGCCGTGGGGCCCGAGGAGAACACCAACATCTTGTCGGCCACGCTGGCCAAGCAGCTCGGAGCCAAGAAAGCCATTGCCCGCATCGACAACGACGAATACCTGAAGCCCAACAACAAGGAGGTGTTCATCAACATGGGGATAGACTACCTTTTCTACCCCGAAAAGGTGGCCGCTCAGGAGGTCATTACCCTGCTGGGCCACTCTTCGACTTCGGAGTATGTCGATTTTTCGGGAGGGAAGCTCTCACTGGTGGTTTTTCGACTGGACGCCTCGTCGCCGCTGATTGGCCGTACGTTGATTGAGATTACGCGCGACCGCGAAAATCTGGAGTACCGCACGGTAGCCATTTCGCGGGGCGGGCAGACGATTATCCCGCGCGGCGAAGACTGTTTCGAAGAGGGTGACACGGTGTATGTCATCTCGGGACGCAACTCGGTGAAGGAGGTCATGGCGTTTTCGGGACGGCCGAACATCGAGGTGAAAAACCTCATGATACTGGGAGGGTCGCGCATCGGACGACGCATTGCGCGGGAGCTGCAGAACGAGATTAACATCAAACTGGTGGACTACAATCCCGAGAAGGCCTACAAATTGGCCGAGATGCTGGACAAGACGCTCGTGATAGCCGAAGACGGACGCAAGAGCGAGGTGATGATGGAGGAGGGGCTGGACAAGATGGATGCGTTTGTGGCGCTGACGGGGCGGGCCGAGACCAACATTCTGGCGGCGATGCTGGCCAAGCGGATGGGGGTGAAGAAGGTGATTGCCGAGGTGGAGAACATGAACTACATCACACTGGCCGAGAGCATCGGGATTGATACGATTATCAACAAGAAGCTGATTACGGCCAGCTCGATATTCCGATTTACGATGAACACGGACGTACAGGCCATCAAGTGTTTGAACGGATGCGATGCCGAGGTGCTGGAGTTTATCGTGAAACCGGGCAGCCCCGCCACCAAAGGCAAGATTAAACACATCAACTTCCCGCGCGAAGCGATTTTGGGGGGTGTAGTGCGGGGCGACAAGGCGATGATTGCCACCGGGAATGTCGAGATAAAGGCCTACGACCGCGTGGTGGTTTTTGCCCTGCCGAGTGCGATTGGGAAGGTCGGGAGTTTCTTCGGATAGTTTTACGACTCGTTTCGGCATGACCTTTGGAGGCAATCAAAGGTTCCATGGACCCGACTCCATTGATATACTTTAACGTTAGAAACCAACGAACGCATGAAACGGTTTTTATCACACCTGTTCCTGACCGGTATTTTGCTGTACGGGGTCACATCCTGTGATTCCCGGCGCGCGGCATACACCACCGTAGACGGATTTACGCAGGGCAGCACCTACCACATCGTCTACAACGACCCGCAGGGACGCGACCTGCGCACCTCGATAGAGGAGTTGCTGGAGGATTTCGACAACTCGCTGTCGGTCTACAACCCGAGTTCGCTGCTGACACGTCTCAACGAGAACGACACCACAGCCCGCCCCGATGCGTGGTTCACGGAGTGCCTTAAGTTGTCGCGCCAAATCAGCGAAGATACGAAGGGGGCTTTCGACGTGACGCTGCGCCCCCTGATAGCGGCCTATCGTATTGGCACGGAGGATACACCTCATCTCCTTTCGCAACACGAGATTGACTCGATACGCGTTTTCACGGGCTATCAGAAGGTGCGCATCGACAACGGGCGCCTGGTCAAGGCCGACCCGCGCATGGCGCTCGACTTCAACGCCATTGCCCAGGGCTACACAGCCGACCTGATGGGACGGATGTTCGATTCGCTCGGCATTCCGGACTATATGGTGGAAATCGGCGGCGAGATTTTGTGCCGCGGGAAAAACCCGTCGGGGGGTGAGTGGCGTGTGGGTATCGACCGCCCCGTCGAGGGAAATATGGTTCCGGGCGAAGATTTACAGACTATCCTGACGCTGACCGACCGCGGTCTGGTGACCTCGGGGAACTACCGCAAATTCGCCTACGACGAGAACGGGAACAAAGTGACCCACACCATTGACCCGCACACGCTGCGACCGGCCGCACACAATCTTCTGTCGGCCACGATTATAGCCCCGACGTCGGCCGTGGCCGACGGGTACGCGACAGCCTGCATGGTCATCGGGCTGGAGAAGAGCAAGGAGCTCCTGGCGCGTCATCCTGAGTTGGAGGGCTACCTGGTATATAGTCTGCCGGACGGTTCAATGGGGGTCTATACGACGCCGAACATACAAAAACGCGTCGTCAAATAGCGACTGCGGCTGCAGATGCAGAGCACTCGGCCCGCTCGCACCACATGAAAACTCAGAAAACACAGAAGATATAAATACTACTGAATTATGTCAAAGTTGATGGACCCGATTGTGGGTCAGTTGATGGGGCTGCGCTACAAGTCGCACCCGTGGCACGGCGTGAACATCGGCGACGACGCGCCGGAGAACATTACTTGTTTCATCGAGATTGTCTCGACCGATACGGTGAAATACGAAGTGGACAAGGAGTCGGGCTATCTGTTTATCGACCGCCCGCAGAAATATTCCAACACGGTCCCTGCGCTGTACGGCTTTCTGCCGCAGAGCTACAGCGGTGAACGGGTGGCAGCCCTGAGCAATGAGGCGCTGCAGCGAACCGACATTCAGGGTGACGGCGACCCGGTGGACGTTTGCGTGCTGACCGAAAAGACCATCACGCACGGGGATATTCTGGTGCATGCCAAGCCCGTCGGAGGGATTCGCATGATTGACCACAACGAGGCCGACGACAAGATTATCGCCGTGCTGAAACACGATGCCGTGTACGGCAATATCGACGATGTGTCGGAGCTGCCGCCGCTGGTGGTCGAACGTCTGCGCCACTACTTCCTGACCTACAAAGACCTTCCCGGGGCCAAACGCAACGTAGAGATTACCCACATCTACGGAGCCGAGGAGGCTAAGGAGGTGATACGGCGTTCGATGGAGGATTACCACAACCGATTCAACAATCTGGAAGCACTCCTGAAACTATAGTCACGAGCCATGGCGACGAGAAATCCCCGCACCTTCTACACGGAGAGTACGGCGCAATACAGCCGCCAAATGGTTCGTTGGCAGCGGCGACGCAACGCGATAACCCTGTTACGGGTTGCGTTGTTTGTGCTGCTGCTATGGGACGTCTATGGGATTGCGTCGCTGGAGAGCCGTTTCTGGATAGCGGCTGCAGGGGTGACCGTGGCGGGATTTGTGGTACTGGGCATTCTGGACAACCGCGTAGTACAAAAGATACGCTACTACCGCACCCTGTGCGAGGCGTGCCGCACGGAGCTGGAGGCGTTGGCCGACCGTTGGGAGGGTTTGCCGACGGGCAGTGAATTTTTGGAGGCGGCACATCCCTATGCGGCCGACCTCGACCTTTTCGGTGAAGATTCCCTCTTCCGACGACTCAACCGCACAGTGACCCCTGCCGGGAAACAGCGACTGGCGGAGTGGCTGTTGCATCCATGCCGGGAGGCAACGGAAATTCAAGAGCGCCAACAGGCGGCCGAAGAGTTGGCCGCACAGCCCGAATGGTGTCTGCGTTTCCGCGCCAACGGCACCGTGGGACGCAAACCGCAGGGGAAAGAGCCTGACGAACAGGCATGGAATGCGTTTCGGAACGAACCCGACATTTTTGGGGCAGGCGTGTGGCGGTGGCTGTCGGTCGTGCTCCCCGTTCTGACGATTGGAGCGTGGGTGGGGGTTACACTGGATTCCGACACCTGGAGTTGGCCTGCCGTGGTTCTTTCGCTGGTGCAACTGGGTATTGTGGGCGCCTGTGCCAAACGGGTAGGCGCAATGCAACGCCGTCTGGAGACATTTCTCGGCATGATGGGGAGCTATACGGCGCTGGTACGCCAACTCTCCGAGAGCCGCTTCTTCTCGCCCCTGATGCAGGCCCAGCACGACCGAGTGACCGCCTCAGGATGTGCTGCCCTACCCGCCTTCAGCCAACTGCAACGCATACTGGACGGACTGGAACAACGCGGCAACTTTTTTGCCGTGGTAGTGACCAATGCGCTGTGGATGCGTGACGTGCATCTGGTGCGTCGGTTAGAGAAATGGCGCAGCACGTATGGCGTACATATCGAATCGTGGCTGTCGGCCGTCACAAACACCGATGTACTGGTGAGCCTGGCCACCTTCCGCTTCGGACATCCGGAGTACACCGTGCCGGAAATTACGGACGAGGTGCTGCTGGCAGCATCGGGTGTGGGGCACCCGATGCTGCCGCGCGACGGCATGGTCACAAACGACCTGACAGTCAATTCGCTCCACGAATTCTATATCGTCACGGGAGCCAATATGGCGGGCAAAAGCACCTTTCTGCGCACCATCGGCGTGTCGCTGGTGCTGGCTTTGGCGGGGAGTGTGGTGTGCGCTACCCGGTTCCGCTGCACCCCGATGATGCTCTTTACCAGCATGCGTACCACCGACAACCTCTCGAAAGGAACCTCCTACTTCCATGCCGAGCTGCTGCGGTTGAAGGCGTTGGTCGAATTGGCCGAGCGCGAAGAGCGGCTCTTCCTCATTCTGGACGAGATGCTGAAAGGCACCAACTCGCAGGACAAGCTGCACGGGTCGCTGCGTTTTCTGGAAAAACTGCGCTCGCTGCGGGTGGCGGGCTTGGTGGCTACCCATGACCTGGCGCTGGGCGAACTGCAAGAGCGATATCCGGAACACTTCCGCAACGTTTGTTTTGAAATCACCCACCGGGGACGCGAGATTGTCTACGACTATAAGCTGCACCCCGGGGTCAGCCGCCACATGAATGCGACCATCCTGCTTCGTCAAATGGGGCTTATCGACTCACACGACTCCCAGGATGAAACCATGTCATAGGGGCAATTCACCGTGTCTTGGCATGAAATCACACACTTTTTTGTAACATTGTAAATCATAAACTGACATGCTCATATGAAAAAAGGAATTAAAATCGGATTGATTGTCCTTGCGGTTTTAGTTATCGTAGGTCTTATCAGTAGCTATTTTATCCGCAGCTACAACCATATCGTTGCTCAGAATGAAGCGGTATCGGGTCAGTGGGCCAACGTCGAGAATCAGTACCAGCGTCGTGCCGACCTGATTCCCAACCTGGTGAATACCGTGAAAGGTTACGCCACCCATGAACAACAAACCCTGACCGAGGTTATCGAAGCACGTGCCAAAGCCACCCAGACCCAGATTACCTTCGACGAACTGAACGAAGAGACGCTGGCACAATACAATCAGGCCCAGGGTGAACTATCCGCAGCGCTGGGACGCCTGATGGTTGTTTCGGAAGCCTACCCCGCCTTGCAGGCCAACCAGAATTTTCGCGACCTGCAAACCCAACTGGAAGGGACTGAAAACCGCATTGCCACGGAACGTCGTCGTTTCAACGAAATGGTTCAAAGCTACAACGTCTACGTACAACAATTTCCTCGGAACGTGATTGCCGGAATGTTCGGTTTCAAGCCCAAGAGTTTCTTTGCCGCTGAACCGGGTGCCGAGAAGGCTCCCAAAGTGGAATTTTAACCGTTTATGATGCCCGTGCGCCCCATATCTTTTTCGCACCGCACCGTTCTGCGCGGTTTGGCTTCTCTGGTATTAGTTCTCTGGGGAGGGTTGCTGTCGTTGCAGGCACAGGAGATTCCGCAACCAATGTCCCCGCCGCGGTTGGTGAACGACTATGCCCACCTCTTTTCCGAAAGGCAATGCAAAATACTGGAAGACAGCCTGGTGGCATTCGAACAAGCCACCTCGACCCAAATTGCCGTGGTCACAGTACCCGACCTGGGGGATTATCCCGCGGCAGAGTATGCCACCCGACTCATGGAACAGTGGGGAGTGGGGAGCAAGGAGCATGACAATGGCATCGTACTGCTGCTGAAACCGCGCAACCAGTATGGAGGTGGCGAGGTTTTTATCGCCACGGGATACGGTTTGGAAGGAGCCTTGCCGGACATTACGGTGGGACGCATTATCGACAACGAAATGATGCCTTCCTTGCGAGTCGAGGATTATTATGGCGCAACAGCCGCCTGTACGAAGGCCATCCGCGATGCCGTGCGGGGCGAATATACGGCTACCCCGAAAAAAGATTCCGACAAAACGGATATCATGGACTGGATTAGCGGTCTCTTTTCGTTGGGGGTAATTATTTTTATGATTATCATCCTCAATCGCTCGTACAAAGGAGGTAAAGACGATGATGACGATACGGGAGGTTCCGACAGTTCGGGCACGCGGCGCTACTATCGCCGCGGTCCGATGATTTTCCCTCCGCTTTTCGGCGGCTACGGCGGCCACCGCGGAGGCGGTTTCGGCGGCTCGGGAGGTATTGGCGGTTTCGGTGGTTTTGGAGGAGGCTCGGGTAGCGGCGGCGGTGCCGGACGCTCGTTCTAACCCCCTGTACCACATCCTTATACTGTGCCAGGGAACCACATTTCCCCACATTGCATCTGCTACTCACCATGAAAACAGCACTGTTCCTATACAATCCCATTTCGGGCGAAGCTCAGAGCGTCTCCCTGCTGGACCGCATCGCCATGCACTATCAACGTGCGGGATATGCCCTGACTCTCTTTCGCATCACACGGGAGCGGGGATTGAGCGGTTTGGCTGAACTGATTGGCTCCCTGCAACCGGAGCACCTGCTGGTAGCCGGCGGCGACGGTACGCTCAATCGACTGGTCAATTACCTGCGCGAGCATAACCTTACCCTTCCGTTGGCCACCCTTCCAATGGGTACAGCAAACGACTTTGCCCACCTCATCGGGATGTCGGATAATCTGGACGAGGCGTGCCGTGGAATTCTGAACGGAGAGGTGCGGCACATCGATTTGGGGCGGGTCAATGGCACCTATTTTGTGAATGTGCTGAGTTGCGGGCTCTTTACCGACGTATCGCAAAAGACACCGACTGCCTTGAAGAATACGCTGGGAAAACTGGCCTATTACGTGAGCAGTTTGGGGGAGCTGCCCTCGTTTCGAAAGATGAACATTACGGTCACCTCAGACGAAGTAACCTTTCGGGGGAGTTGCCTGTTGCTGCTGGTCTTCAACGGTCGCACGGCGGGAAACCTGAAACTGGCACGCCACTCGAGCGCCGAAGATGGATTGTTCGACGTGTTGATTATTCGCGGAGAGAATATCGTCGAGAGTCTGAAGAACGTCTTTCACTTTTTGGTCAAGAAGAAAGAGGCCTCCTACCCGAGCGACATTGTCTACTTCCAGACACGTCAGTTGCATATCGAGAATGACCAGCCTACATCGGACGTAGACGGTGAACGGGGACCGGATTTCCCGCTGGATATCGAGTGTCTGGCCGGCGCACTGCCGGTAATTGTCCCGAGGGCCGAATAAGGCCATCCATTCCCACACAGAGCGTAAAACCAGTCGGGGCGAAATCTCCATAGAGATTTCGCCCCGACTCCTGTTCGGAGAATCCGCCGGTTCCCTACTCCGCCATATGGGAGAAGAGCAGATATGCCACAATCAGCGTCAGTACAATATTAAAGCCCTGTGCGATAAGGAAGCTCCAGAGCGGTTTTTTGAAACTCTTGTTGAAGATATCCTTGAAACGGGTTTCGAGACCGATGCAGACGAAGGCAATGGCAAAAAAGGTACCTTGGAGGTCTTTTGTCACACTGCCTACACTTTTCGCCATGCCGAGCGGCATGGCAAAGCTGAAAACCAGCGACGCCAGCACAAAGCCCAAGACGAATTTCGGGAATCGTTCCCAGAGCACCCCTGCCGTGGGTTTTTCACGGTGGTCCTTGCCTTTGTATGACCAGTAAATCGAGATGGCGAAGGCCGCAATACCCAGGAGCACATTTTGCGAGAATTTGACAATAACGCTGTACTTTTCAGCCGTTTCACCGAGCACTGACCCCGAGGCTACCACAGCCCCCGTCGTATCGATGGTTCCCCCCATCCAGGCACCGGCCACTTCGGGCGAGAGTCCCAGCCATTTGGCGATGTAGGGCATGAAATACATCATGGGAATGGCCACCACTAACACCAATGAAATAACATAGGATAGTTTTTTGCTGTCGCCCTTGATGGCGCCACAGGTAGCGATAGCCGCCGAGACCCCGCATATCGAAACGGCACTGGCCAGCATGGTGGACATTTCGCGGTCCACGCCGAACTTACGGGCAATCCAGTAGCCGAAGTTCCAGACACAGAAGACCACAACCAGTGCCTGAATCAGCCCCAATGCTCCGGCCTGAAGGATTTCGCCGAAGATAACGGTTGTCCCGAGCAGCACCAGCCCGATTTTGACGTAAAATTCGCTTTGGAGGGCCGGTTTCATCCATTTGGGTACCCCTACCGTATTGCTGATTAAGAGCCCCAAAGCGACTGCAAAAAAGACACTCTCCAGTCCGGTGGTATTTTTAATGACCGGAGCCGCCGCAATATACTGGGCCAGCATGGCAATCAGAAAGATAACAATCAACGCCGGAAGGATACCGCGCATCGGACGCCCCAGCACTTTCGAGGCCCCCAAGACGATTAGAAAGAGTCCGACGATTAGAATAATCAGGTTTTGCCAGTCGCCAAAGGTAGTGAGGTGTTTCGGCATGGTCGGCATCCAGCCTTTCGGCATGACGATAGCCAAAATCATAATCAGCAACCCGGCAGCTACGGCCAGCCAGTCCTCTGTTTTGAAATGGTTTAGAAGTCGTTGTTTAGTCATCTATGCTGTTATGTTTGTTTCGATAAAATGAGTGTACGATACACCCCGACGCATGTTCCCCATACGGGGGCTACCGCTTCATGGCTCGGTCCATGTCGCGTTTCGCATCTTTTTCCTTGAGATGTTCGCGTTTGTCGTACTTCTTACGCCCTCGGGCCAGCCCAATCACCAGCTTCGCCAATCCGCGGTCATTGATAAAGAGCCGCAAACCGACAACGGTCAGGCCCTTGTCCTGCAAAGCACGTTCGATTTTACGCAGTTCCTTGCGATTGAGCAGCAGTTTTCGGTCACGTTTGGGCTGGTGGTTGTTGTATGTGCCCCAATGATATTCGGCGATGTTCATTCCGTGAACAAACATCTCCCCATGATGCAGGAAACAGTAGCAATCGACCAGGCTGGCCTTGCTCATTCGGATGGATTTGATTTCGGTTCCGGTCAGCACAATACCGGCCACCCACTCTTCGAGTATTTCGTAATCGAAGGTAGCACGCTTATTCTTGATGGATATTTTATTTTGCTCAGCCATACTTACTGTTTCGGATGCAAAGATAGCGATATTCCGTTTTTCGCAGGTACGCTAAAATGCTTAAATACTCACATCGCGTACCTGTCAGCCCCCTGCACACTCCCATAGCCACCACAACTCACAAAAGAAGGTCGGCTCAGTACGGATATCCGTACTGAGCCGACCTGTGTTGTACTTCTCCTCACCGAGGTGAAGAGAATTCTAAGCTCACGAGAAAGCTTAGTATTTCATTTTGTATTTCACCGAAACGATTTCTACGAATTGAGCGTGTTCGAAGAATTCATAGAAGTTTACTTCGGTAGCAGCGAGTTCAGCAGCTTCAGGATTCTGGTCGATAGCAGCTTTGAGGTTCGAAACCAAAGCGTTGGCATCACCTTCCTGAGCAGCGATAACGGCTTTCACGTAGTTGGCACGCCAGTTGTTCATGCCGGCCAGTTGTTGTTTAGCTTTGGCCACGTTGCCATTGAGCAGTTCAGCCAGTGCCTGGTTGTAACCGTCAAGGGTGCGGGCAGCAGCAGCGTAGTTACCGTTAGCCAGTTCTACGAGACCCTGGTTGTATTTAGCTTCGGGAGCCGACGAAGCAGCGAAGAATTTGGCAGCTTCAGCTTTTTTACCTTCAGCCAGTGCAACGACACCGAGGTTGTTGATAACATAGGGGTCGGTGTTGTTGAGTGAAGCGGCTTTCAGGAAAGCAGCTTTGGCACCGGCATAGTCACCTTCGTTGGCCAATACAACCCCGAGGTTGTTGTAACCACGGTAGCAGTTGTATTTTTCAGCGGCAGCTTTGTAGATTTTGGCTTTGGTAGCGTTGTCGCTGTAGAGGGTAGCGGCGAAGAGCATTTCTTCGACGTTGAGTTTGTTGATGTCGGTAGCGACAGCTTCTTTGAGTTCAGCGTCAGTGAGGCCTTCCACCTGAACGTTCACGGTCATTTTCGAACGACGGAGTTCGGGGAGGATTTTGTCAGCCAGCACTTGGAAAGCAGCGCTCATGTTTTTGATTTCACGGTCGCGTACCTGCGGGTCGCTGTACATCGAGAGCACTTGGAGGATGAGGGCTTTGTCAGGGATATCCGAAGCTTCAACGAGTTCTTTGAAGCCTTCCCAGTCTTCACCCATAGCGTTTACGTCAAATTCCGAGCCGGCGAGCACTTTGTTCTTTTTGAATTTGGCGCTCATGGCTTTTTGGGTAGCGGTACCACGTTCTTTCGACAGTTTGTCGTTGAAGGCGAGCGGACCATCCGGAGAAGCATAAGCCTGCGTATAGACATCGCCTACGGTTTTCTTGGCGTCACCGCTGTTGGCGATGATGAAGTCTTCGAGGGCTTTGATGTCTTCCTTGTTGAGCTGGCTCGAGCGAACGTTAGCCCGGTTGATGTTAAACATGATTTTAGCCGACTCCGAGATGTTGGTTACGCGTTGGAAGGCATCGGGAGCGATAGCCACTTTGGCGTAGTTGTCAGCCATCAGTTGGAGCGAACTTACACCGTTAGCCACCACAATCGGGGTTTTGTATTCGGTGAAGTTTTTGATTTTGTTACCGCCCTTGAGGCATTTTGCTTCGGCTTTGATAACGAGTTGCGAGAGGCGCATCGAGGGGTTGTAGGG
Organism: Candidatus Rikenella faecigallinarum; assembly: GCA_019113395.1. Lineage (GTDB taxonomy): Bacteria > Bacteroidota > Bacteroidia > Bacteroidales > Rikenellaceae > Rikenella > Rikenella faecigallinarum. The sequence goes on from DXHL01000032.1 coordinate 52,291, forward strand.
GATAGCCACATCCATGGTGAACGAGCCGCCCGAGTAGGGGATAACAGTGTAGTTATCCTGCACTTTTTCGCCCTGGAGGAATTTGGGTTCACCGGCATATTCCGTACCGTCGATAGCCGAGACGATAACCGGAGTCACTTTGAGGACGCCTTGTTTGTGGAAGGCTTTAGCCGGGATATTCACCGTGATGGTCGTCACGGCGTTATCGCCTTTGAGGGTAACGACTTCAGGAGCGCAGGTTACGGTAATTCCTTCAGCCGTTTTTTTCATCATCTTGCTGAAGCAGCCGCAGCTGGTCAGCAGAGCCGACGCCGCGATAACAGCGAGGCTGATGTTAAAAAACTTTTTCATAATCAGGTAGTTGTTATTAATTGGTTTTACTTGTACTTTATTCAGACGCTTCCTTGAGAGACAAAGTTACAAATTTGTTTGGGAAATTCTCACGGGACTGCAAAATATTTCAGCGGTCGGGACAGGATAATTTCCAGTCATTTTTGTCACTTTATCCTACAGGGTCGGCATTCCGACGTATTGGGTTTATTTTTCTTTGTCGAGCAACACTTTGCGCGAAAGCTTGAGTTTCCCGTTTTTAGGGTCGATACCGATGAGTTTCACGTCAATCATATCGCCCTCCTTGAGGCCCGTTTCCTCCATGGTTTCGAAACGGCGGTGTGCGATTTCGGAGATATGGAGCAGACCGTCCTTGCCGGGCAGAATTTCCACGAAAGCGCCGAAAGCGACAATCGATTTGATTTTGCCGTGGTAGATGGTACCCACCTCCGGAACGGCCGTCATGGCCTTGATTTTGGCAATAGCCGCTTCGACTCCATTTTTGTCAGCGCCGAAGACATCCACCTTGCCGATTTCACCCTCTTCGGTGATGGTAATGGTGGTACCGGTCTCTTTCTGCATCTCCTGGATGACTTTACCGCCCGGGCCAATCACCGCACCGATAAACTCTTTGGGGATGGTAATCTGTACCATGCGCGGCACGTGGGGTTTGTAGTCTTCACGCGGAGCGGGGATGGTTTCGGTCAGTTTACCGAGGATGTAGAGTCGGCCTTGGCGAGCCTGTTCGAGGGCAGCGGCCAGCACATCGTACGAGAGGCCGTCCACCTTGATATCCATCTGGGTGGCCGTAATCCCGTCAGCGGTACCCGTTACCTTGAAGTCCATGTCGCCGAGGTGGTCTTCGTCGCCAAGGATGTCCGAGAGCACGGCGACACGTCCACCTTCGGAAATCAGCCCCATGGCAATCCCCGATACCGGTTTTTTAATTTTCACCCCGGCATCCATCAGGGCCAGCGTACCGGCACAAACGGTTGCCATCGACGAAGAGCCGTTCGACTCGAGGATGTCCGACACCACGCGAATGGCGTACGGGCATTCGGCTTCCGAAGGAATCATCGGTTTGAGGGCACGAAAAGCGAGGTTGCCGTGTCCGATTTCGCGGCGCGAGAGACCGCGTGCCGGACGGGCTTCACCGGTCGAGAATGGCGGGAAGTTATAGTGAAGAACGAATCGCTCGGTCCCTTCGCGCAGGACGTCGTCAATCATCTTCTCATCAAGTTTTGTGCCAAGGGTAACGGTCGTGAGCGATTGTGTTTCACCGCGCGTAAAAATAGCCGACCCGTGCGGCGCAGGCAGGTACCCCACTTCGCACCAAATGGGGCGGATTTCGTGGGTTTTACGGCCGTCCAGACGCACCCCCTCGTTGAGAATCATGTTCCGCATGGCGGGTTTGAGCGAGTAGTCATGGAAGTAGCGGCGAATCATGCTCTCTTTGGCTGCCCGTTCTTCTGCACCGTACTGTGCTTCGAAACCGGCCAGATACTGGTCGAGGATTTCGTCAAACTTGTCGCTGCGTTCGTGTTTGGGAAGCTGGCTTTTGGCCACTTCGTACACTTTGTCGTAGGTGTCGCGCGCCACGGCATCACGCAGTTCCCAGTCGTTCTGTTCGTGGCAGTAGGTCCGTTTTTCGGTTTTGCCGACGGCCTGCATCAGTTCAATCTGAGCCTGGCACTGCTTTTTAATCTCTTCGTGGGCGAATTTGATGGCGTCGAGCATCACGGCTTCCGACACCTCTTTCATTTCGCCTTCGACCATCATAATGTTGTCGAGGGTAGCCGCCACCATGATGTCGAGGTCACAGAAGTTTTCCCCCTCCATCTGTGAGAAGGTGGGGTTGATGACGAATTCACCGTTGATGCGTGCCACGCGCACTTCGGAGATAGGGCCTCCGAACGGAATGGTCGAGACGGCCAGCGCCGATGAGGCGGCCAGCCCGGCCAGGGCATCGGGTTGAATATCGGGGTCGGCCGAGAGCAGCGTCACCGTGACAAAAACTTCGGCATGGTAGTCACTGGGGAAGAGAGGCCGCAGCGCGCGGTCGATGAGTCGCGAGACGAGGATTTCGTAGTCCGAGGGACGTGCTTCGCGTTTGAGGAAACCTCCGGGGAAACGCCCGTTGGCGGCATATTTTTCTTTATACTCTACCGAGAGGGGCATGAAATCGACATCCTCTTTGGCATCTTTGGCGGCGACGACGGTAGCCAGGAGCATGGTATTTCCCTGGCGCACGACGACGGCTCCATCGGCCTGTTTGGCGAGCTTTCCGGTTTCGATTTCGATGGTTCGGCCGCCGCTCAGTTCGATGTACTTTTGCGTTGCGTTGTAATACATGATAATCTCTTTTCCTTTGGTAAATTTGGGGCTAAGATACAAAAAAAACAGACCCTGCAAGTCGTCATCGGGTCTGTTTTTCAAAAAAGCGGGCGGTTTCCTTGTGAATTACAAAGAAACCGCCCGTGGGAATACGCGATGCGGACACACATGGGTGTGCCGCATCCGAAATCGATTATTTACGCAGCCCGAGAGCCTTTACGATGGCACGGTAGCGTTCGATATCGGTTTTCACCAGATAGTCGAGCATGCTGCGGCGTTTACCCACCAGACGCAGCAGAGCGCGCTGGGTGTTGTAGTCGTGTTTGTGTTGTTTGAGGTGTTCGGTCAGGTGTGCGATGCGGTACGAGAAGAGCGCAATCTGACTTTCGGGCGAGCCGGTATCGGTAGCGGCTTTGCCGTAGTTTTGAAACAGTTCTTGTTTCTTTTCGGTGTTAATGTAGTTGCTCATGTAATTATACGGTCTATTAATTAGAAGCGGTGCAAAGGTAATGCTTTTTTCGGGAATTGAAACAGAGCGTTGAGAAAAAAGCGGGCGAGGGAGCGAATCCCTCACCCGCCACCTGTTCATTTCCTAAGGGGGGGGCCACAGCCACTCGGCGCACAGTCTCTCTCGGGATACAATTAATCCAGCGACCGGTAGCGCACCACCAACACCCCAGAAGGAGCAATCCGCACCTCGCGCCCCATCGGCATCCAGCTGCCCGTCAGGGCGTCGGTCAGTTCATAGTTGCCCGGACAGGTCGGGAGGCCCAGCTCCACATGCCCCAACACATAAGCCAGCGGTCGGTCAGTCTGTCGGTTGAAAAACACAACCCAGCCGTTTTCCGATGCTTCCCGCTCCTCGACGCTCCATATTTCCAGTTTGTCATCGGCCATCCACTGCGCGGGTTTCGCCCCCAGCCGCAGGCATGCGAGCAGTTCATCGCAACCGTAAGCCGCCACCCGTGCGGTGTCGGCGCCGGGCATTTGCAGAGCTGCCCGCACCACCGCAACAGTCGAGTCCTGCGGCACCGGCCCGCCCTGTGCTTGTTGCGGGTTCTGTCCCCGAGCCGACAGACTGAGCACTGCCACGAGTAACGCGCAGAGAGCTCCTGAGAAGTGAGGTTTCATCGCCATGAGATAATATACTCTATAAAGTAAGGTATGGATTTATTTCCCCTCTTCAGGGATATAGACCTCCAGCACCTTTCCCCGTCCGCTGAGGGTCACCTCGTTCATCTCGGCCGGGATAAGCACCGTTTCCCCTTTTTTCAGGCTTTCCGAGCCGCTTTCGCAGGTCAGGGTCAGCTCCCCGTCGAGGCAGATGTATATCACAAACGAGTCGAGCGGCGCATAGTCCCGCACAGCCGTGCCGTCCACCACCAGCGAATTGGTCTGGAAGTAGGGGCATTTTTCGAGCGTCACGGGCGCATTGCGCTGCGGCGCAGCCACCGTTTTGTAATCCGACCGTGCCTTGTAGTCGATGGCATCGAGCGCCAGTTCGGTGTGCAGTTCCCGTCCTTTGCCCGTTTTGGGGTCCACGCGATTCCAGTCGAAGACCCGATAGGTAATGTCCGAGGTCTGCTGGATTTCGGCAATCAGCAGCCCTTTGCCGATGGCATGAATCGTCTTCGAAGGAATAAAATAGGAGTCTCCGTCCTCCACTTTGTAGGCATTGAGCAGGTCGGCCAGTTTCCCCGCTTCGAGGTATTCGAGATACTTGGCCTTGTCCACGGGTTGATTGAAGCCCAGGTAGAGTTTCGCATCCGGCTCATGCCCCACCACATACCACATTTCGGTTTTCCCGAACGAGTGGTGGCGTTCGGCAGCCAGTTTATCGTCCGGATGCACCTGTATCGAGAGGTTGTCGTCGGCATCAATCAACTTAATCAGCAGCGGAAACTCCTCGCCAAACTGTTCGAAGACCCGTTCGCCAACCAGGTCCCCCATGTAGATTTCAATCAGTTCCTGCAGGTTGTTCCCTTTCAGCGAGCCGTTGGCCACCACCGAAACATCACCCTCAACCCCCGAGAGTTCCCAGCTCTCACCGATTTTCCCTTCGGCCGGGAGTTTTTTGCCAAAGACGGTTTCGATTTTGCGGCCGCCCCAGATGCGTTCCTTAAAGATGGGTTTGAATTTCAGAGGATATAACATGGCTTTCGATTTTTAACATAAACATTCAGTTCCGGTACGGGAGATGCACGACACGCGCTGCCCTCCCCCATCGCCGTTCTACCTGTTTTCCGCCAGGAAACGTTCGCACTCCAGCGCGGCGATACACCCCGACCCGGCGGCCGTAATGGCCTGACGGTAGTGCGGGTCCTGCACGTCACCCGCCGCAAAGACACCGGGCACATTCGTCCGAGCGTGGTGGGTCGTGATGTATCCCTGCTCGTCGAGGTCGATTTGTCCCTTGACCAGTTCCGTATTGGGGTGGTGGCCGATGGCCAGGAAGAAGCCGTCCACCGCAATGCGCCGTTCGACACCGTCGTTCGAAACCAGCAGCACCCCGTTCACCCCGTTGTCATCGCCCAGCACTTCGCGGGTGTTGTGTTCGAAAATCACCTCGATGTTCGGCGTATTGAAAACCCGCTGCTGCATGGCCTTCGAGGCCCGCAGGTAATTCTTGCGGACAATCAGATAGACCTGTCGGCAGATAGAGGCCAGGTAGGTAGCCTCTTCGCAGGCGGTATCGCCGCCGCCGACCACCGCCACATCCTTCTTACGGTAGAAGAAGCCGTCGCACGTGGCACAGGCCGATACCCCCATACCGCGGTATTTCTGTTCCGAGGGCAGCCCCAGGTACTTGGCCGAGGCCCCCGTGGCAATAATAATCGCTTCGGCCTCGAGCATCTTGGCCCCGCCGTCGATTTCCACCGTAAACGGCCGTGCGCTCAGGTCCAGACGCGTCACAATCCCGAACCGCACCTCCGTACCGAACCGTTCGGCCTGTTTCTTGAGGTCCTCCATCATGGCCGTCCCGGTAATCCCTTCGGGATAGCCCGGGAAGTTTTCGATTTCGGTCGTGGTGGTCAGCTGTCCCCCCGGCTCAATCCCCTCGTACACCACCGGGCTGAGGTTTGCACGCGCTGCATATATGGCCGCCGTGTATCCGGCCGGGCCGCTCCCGATAATCAGGCATTTGATTTTTTCGGTCATTTTTTACAGTTTTTTTAGTCAGAATTTCCCTGTCTCATGCAATCTTACGGACAAAGTTAATGATTTTTGCACAAGCTCACATACCCTTCATGCAATGCCTTCCGACAGGCCATTGATTGTTTTTTTTCTATCTTTGCTTCGTGAAACGATATCTTTTTCTCCACCATAAGCCTCTCCTGCACTATTGTTTATGGGGGGGCTTCTTATGTTTTGTGGTGAGCGGATGTTCGCCCCATCTGGCTGCGGTCGGTACCGGCGGGTTGCTGAGCCGTTCGTTCGACAACTACTCGCAATCGACCATCGTGCGCAGCGAAACCCAGATGACAGCCGAGCGCCCGTTGGTAGCCTCCAGTACCCCGGTTCCCAAAAACGAGTCTACACGCGCCACATCGGCCACCAAGACCGAACGCGTGCGAGCTTCGCGGTGGCAGGTGATAGAACCCGAAGGATACACCGCTTCTCAGTCCGAGAGCAGTCGTCAGATGGCGGCAGCGGTGACACCCCGAGAGTCGGCCTACACCGGCAACGCCTCCGGAAAGAGTGCAACGACACGCGCCAGCCGCATACCTCCGCGTTCAACGGGAATACCCAAAGCAACCGAATCCTCGGTAGCCTCGCTGGAAAATGTGACATTTGTCACACAAGAGACTGCCGCTCCCTCTACGACCACGAGCCTCTCCTCAGGCCCGGCTTACAGTTCATCCAGCTATTCGGAAACCGCGCCCACGGCAGCCGAGGCACCGCTGAGCCGCCGCGAACAACGAGCCCTGGACAAACAACGTCGCGAGGAGGCCAAACGTCTGCTGGCAGCACGTGAAAGCGAGACAACGGCAGCCGAATACAATGCCGTCCCGGTACGTGCCCCACAGCCTCAGAGACCCGCTTCGATTGCCGTACCCTCAGCCACCGTCCCGACACCGAACCTGTCGGCCACCGTGGCACAAGCGGTGACGATGCCCTCAGCCAACGTGACCAGCACCACCCAACCGACCTTCACCCAGTCGGAAAAAACCGTCACCCTTGCCGATGCCGGGACCGCTGCCGTTGCGCCGCCTGCCCACAACTTCAAGCCCAACGAAACGGAACACGTCAAGTTCTCCTACTACGACCCCTTTGGCGAGGGGAACAATCGTTTTCTGGTCGTATTGGGCGAACAGCGTTTCTGTTACCCCTATCCCGGGAAGTTCCTTTCGGGCTATGGACCTCGCGGACGCAGCATACACACCGGCGTGGACATCAAAGGAGTCAAGAACGATACGATACGGGCAGCCTTTGCGGGTACCGTACGGATGTCGAAGCCCTACAGCGGATATGGAAACTGTGTAGTCATTCGCCACAAAAACGGACTGGAGACGCTCTATGCCCACAACAGCCGCAACCTGGTGCGTGTAGGCGATGTGGTACGGGCAGGCGACCCGATTGCCCTTATCGGCCGCACGGGACGTGCCACGACCGAACATTGCCACTTCGAAGTGCGCATTCAGGGGCAGCACATCAACCCGGCTCTGATACTGGACGTAAACAACCACACGCTGCGGGAAGGCGTACTGTCGGTCACCAAGCAGTCCAACGGACGTATCGTGGCGGTCAATCGGGCGAGCGGGCTGGCTCCCTCGCAGGCAACGGATGTGGAAGACTCCTCCCCGTCTACGGTGGCTGCGGGCGGAGGCGAGACACGAATGGCCTCGAGCACCTCGTCCAAATCGAGCAGCAGCCGCAATTCGGGCGCAACGACCTATACCGTAAAATCGGGTGACTCGCTGTGGAGCATTGCCCGGAAGTTCGGGACGACGATTAGCGCCTTGTGTACGCTGAACAACCTTGACCGTGAGGCGACCCTGCCGTTGGGCAAGCGGTTGCGGATACGGTAAGGGGAAAATCATGATTATAAATCGAGCGGGGGACCCATCCAACGATGGGTCCCCCGCTCGATTTCAGGTCACTTTCGTTTCGATTTCGCCTTACACTGCTCGACCAGCGCACAACCTTCGCAACCGCTGCACTCGCCCGCTGCATGCGAGCCGCCCGAACAGCCGCAACCACCGCCGCCGCGCAACCGTCGCACCAGACGCCACACCACAATCCCCGCACACACAGCCACAATCAAGCCAACGATAATATCCTGTCCCATAACACAAATTCTAACAAATAGTTATCCAATCAGTCGGGAGCCGATTTGGAAGATACCCCAGGCAACCACCCAGGCCAACAGGGTGGTATAAATCACCGTGAAGGCAGCCCATTTCCACCCCGCCTCCTTGCGGATGGCGGCAATGGCCGCAATGCAGGGGAAATAGAGCAGGATAAAAATCATCATACCGTAGGCCACCAGCGGCGTGTAGACCGGCTGTCCCGCCTTGCTTCCCGAGGTGTAGCGCTGGTTTTGGAGACTGCGCACCAGGGCACGGTCCACTTCGGCCGATTCCTCTTCCACATCCGAGGCCTGAACTGCCACGTCGGGCACTCCGCTACCTGCCGAATCGGCCACTGCCACCGGGGTATTCAACACCGCCATCGTACTGACTACAATCTCTTTGGCCGCCAATCCGCTCAGGAGGCTGACTCCGATTTTCCAGTCGAAACCGAGCGGCCGTATGACCGGTTCAATCGTATGTCCCAGGCGGCCGATGTAGGAGTTTTCGGCCTGCCACTCGGCAGCTGCCTCGGGCGTATGAGCCATGGTCTCCTGCTGCGTCTGCGAGGGACGCGGGAAGTAACCCAACGCCCATATCAACACCGATGCCACCAAAATCACCGTCCCCATTTTGCGCAGGTACTGCGACCCTTTGCTCCACATGTGCCGCACGACGCTGCGCCCCGTGGGAATGCGGTACGGCGGAAGTTCCATGACAAAGGGAGCCTCTTCGCGGTGGAAAAGGATGCGTTTGAGCAGCAGCGACGAGAGCACCGCCACCACAATCCCAATCAGATAGATGGACATCAGCACAAGCCCCTGATAAGCGGGGAAAAAGGCCGAGATAAGGAGCACGTAGACCGGCAGACGCGCCGAGCAAGACATGAAGGGGATGATGAGCATCGTCAGGATACGGTCCTTACGGCTTTCGAGCGTGCGGGTGGCCATAATGGCCGGGACGTTGCAGCCGAACCCCATCAGGAGCGGGATGAACGATTTGCCGTGCAGGCCGATGCGGTGCATGAAACGGTCCATGAGGAAGGCCGTGCGTGCCATGTAGCCCGTGTCCTCCATCAGGGAGATAAAGAAGAAGAGAATCAGGATTTGGGGCAGGAAGACGATGACCCCGCCGACACCGCTGACCACCCCGTCTACGACCAGGTCGCGCAGCGACCCTTCGGGGATGATTCGGGAGAGCCATTCGCCGAGCCATGCCACGCCGCTCTCCATCCACCCGGCGGGAATTTCGCCGAGCGAGAAGGTAGCCTGGAACATCACCCACATCAGCAGCAGGAAAATCGGGAAACCCCATATCCGATGGGTCATGATACGGTCGATGCGGGTCGCCCGGCTGTTCTTGTCCACCGTGCCCGGCACGAACGTCTCACCCAGCGCCCCCGCAATAAAGCCGTACCGCGCATTGGCAATGACCGTTTCGGTACGGTCGTTGTAGAAACGCTCCAAACGGGCGCTCTCCCGCTCGACGGCCGCCTGAATCTCCGCATAATTCTTCACCCCCGCCAACAGCCCCAGCGTATCACGGTCCCCCTCAAGCAGCTTGATGGCCAGATAGCGCGACGAATAGTGAGCCACAATGTCGCTGTCCTGCCATATCAGGTTCTGCAGCACGTTGATGCTCCGCTCGATATCCTCGCCGTAGTTGATGTGAATATGCCGTACGGTGGGGTCATTATCCTCAAAAACCGAAACCACACGGTCGAACAGACGCTCCACCCCCTCGCCTTTCGAGGCCACCGTAGGCACTATCGGAATCCCAATCATCCGACCTAACGCCTCGTAGTCAAATCGGGCGCCGCTCGCCTCCAGCTCGTCGTACATGTTCAGGGCAATCACCACCTTGAGGTTCATGTCGATAAGCTGCGTGGTCAGAAAGAGGTTCCGCTCCAGATTCGAAGCATCCACCACGTTAATCACCACGTCGGGCATCTGCTCCAAAATGTGGCGTCGCACGTAGAGCTCCTCAGGCGTATATTCCGTAATCGAGTAGGTCCCGGGAAGGTCGGCCAGATGCAGCGTATAGCCCTTGTGGTGCGCCACAGCCTCTTTGGCTTCGACCGTCACCCCGCTGTAGTTCCCCACCCGTTCGTGCGACCCGCTCGCCAAATTGAAAAGCGACGTCTTGCCGCAGTTCGGGTTGCCCACCAACGCCACATTGACGGTCCGTCCCGCCGCATGACGCACACGCTCCACCGTCTCATCCTCCCACACCACCTGCGCCTGCGGCAGCTCCACCGTCCCGGCCTCCGACTCCGGCACCACCTCTATCAGGTCGGCCTCGCTGCGCCGCAAGGCAATGTGGTACCCCATAATCTCATACTCCACCGGGTCGAGCAACGGTGCATTCTTGATAACCGTCACCCGCTTGCCGCGGATAAATCCCATCTCCGTAATCCGTTTGCGGAACGAGCCGTGGCCCCGCACCTTCGTAATCACGCCGCTTTCGGCCGTGGAGAGCTCCGACAGACGTCGGCAGAGAGTCGTTTCGTTTCCCATAGGCTGTTTCAATCCGGGGACAAAGATAGCCAATCCCCCGCATCCGAGTATGCAAAAATAGCGTATCGTTCCCAGGCGCATTATCCCCCGTTGTGGGGATAATGCGCCGCCCCTCTCCCCACTGTTAGGGAGCGAAAGGCTCTCAAAATTTAACCTTTTCTTCATATCCTGCTTTCCTTTGGCCGATTTTTTGTATCTTACCTTTGTGGGGCAAAACAGATACGAATACTACGAATACGATTTATGGCTATGCTATACAACCGAGAACTGAGCTGGATATCGTTCAACGAACGCGTCATGCAGGAGGCACAGGACAAAAGCGTTCCGCTGCTCCAACGCCTCCGTTTTCTGGGCATCTACTCCAACAACATGGATGAATTTTTCAAAGTGCGGGTGGCCAACCTCGAACGGATGATGCTGCTGCGCGGAGCACACACCAAAGAGATGCAGGGCGGCGACACACTCGAGGTGCTGCTGGGTAAGATATACGACCGCCTCAACGGCCTCCAGCAGACCTTCGAACAGACCTACAACGAGATACTGTCCGAAATGGAGAGCCACGGCATTTACATCGTGGACGAGACCCGACTCACTGAAGCTCAGGCCGCCTTCTGCCGCGACTATTTTGCCGACAAAATCAGCCCGTTGCTGGTGCCGCTGCTGGTGCGCAAAAGCACCAAACTCCCCTTCCTGCGTGATGGACACATCTACCACGCCGTGCGCATGAGCGGACCGGAACCCAAATCGTCGCCTCGCTATGCCGTGGTCGAAATCCCCAGCACGGCCACTCTGCCCCGTTTTATCGTGCTGCCCCCGTCGGCCGAGGGACGCACCGAGATTATTTTTGTGGACGACATTATCCGTCTGTGTCTGGACGATGTCTTTTTCATGTTCGACTTCGAACGCATCGAGGCATATGCTTTCAAGTTCATGCGCGATGCCGAGATGTCGCTCGACGATGATGTGAACAAAAGCATCATCGAAAAGATGGAACAGGGCATCAACAAACGCAAACACGGTCGTCCGGTGCGCATGGTCTACGACAAGGCGATGCCCGCCGACCTGCTGGAGACCATCACCACCAAACTGGGGCTGCGGGCCGGCGACAATGTCAGTCCCGGCGGCCGCTACCACCTGATGCGCGACCTGATGAAGTTCCCCAAGGTGGCACCCGAGCTGGAATACCACAATCCCGCTCCGCTGCGACACCCGGCCATTCAGCCCTTCTCGAGCATCATCGACGTGATTCGTCGCCAGGATATTCTGCTGAACTACCCCTACCACACCTTCAACCACTTTATCGACTTTCTGCGCGAAGCGGCCATGGACCCCAAGACGGTAAGCATCAGCATGACCCTCTACCGCACGGCCGACCATTCGAAGATTATCCGCACGCTGATTAATGCCGCCAAGAACGGCAAAAAGGTGCTGGTCTTTATGGAACTGCTGGCGCGCTTCGACGAGGAGCGTAACATGGAGAATGCCGAGACGCTGCGGCAGGCGGGGATTAAGGTGCTCTATGGCATTGAGGGGCTGAAGGTGCACAGCAAACTGGTGCTGGTCGAACGGCGCGAAGGGGCCAAAATCAAAGGATACACCCACATCGGAACGGGCAACTTCAACGAAAACACGGCAGGCATCTACAGCGACTTTTCGCTCTTCACGGCCAACCAGCAGATAGCCGACGATGCCCGTGCGGTGTTCGAATTCCTGCAGACCAGCTACAAGCACATGGACACGCGTCAGCTGCTGGTCTCGCCGTTCAACATGCGCAAGAGTTTCGAAGAGCTGATTGACGCCGAAATCGACAACGCCCGCAAAAAGAAGAAAGCCTATATCTACGCCAAGTGCAACAGCCTGACCGACGAAAAAATCATCCAACGGCTCTACAAGGCGAGTGCCGCCGGGGTCAAGGTTCGGTTGATTGTACGGGGAGCCTGCTGTCTGATGCCGGGGCAGGAGGAAATCAGCGAGCACATCCGCGCCATCAGTATCGTGGACAAGTATCTGGAGCATGCACGCCTCTTTATCTTCTGCAACGGAGGCAAAGAACGGGTCTACATCGGGAGTGCCGACTGGATGACGCGCAACCTCAACCGCCGGGTCGAAGTGATTACGCCGATACTGGACAAACGGATACAGGCAGAGCTGCGTCAGTTCTTCTCCATCCAGTGGCACGACACGGTGAAGGCGCGCGACCTGGACAACCCGCTCTGGAACCGCTACCGCGGCGACGAGGAGGATACGCCGCTCGACCAGCGCATACGCTCGCAGGTGGCCCTCTACGACTACTACGCGTCACTCGAGAAATAATCTTCACGGTCCGATGCAATGGGTGAGCCGAACATTCCCGATTTTTGGTTATATTTCATCTCTGAAAACCACAAAATCGCACGCCTTATGGGAAGCTACACCTTCGGAGCCATCGACATCGGCTCCAACGCCATACGTCTGCTCATTACCACCGTCGAGGAGTATCCCGACCAGGTGGAGTTCAAGAAAAGTGCCTTTCTGCGGGTGCCGATACGCCTCGGAGAGGATGTTTTCACGCAGGGAGCCGTCAGCGACCAGAAACGCGAACGGATGTGCGAGGCGATGGAGGGTTTTGCCCACATTATGCGGGCCTACGGGGTGCAGGACTATCGGGCCTACGCCACCAGCGCCATGCGCGAAGCCAAAAACGGACCGGAGATTACCGACTATATCCGCCAGAAAAGCGGTATCGCGATTGAAATCATCAGCGGACAACTCGAAGCCGACACCATCTTTGCCAACGGGCTGGTCGATATTCTGGCGGCCGACAAGACCTACCTCTATGTCGATGTGGGCGGGGGGAGCACCGAGGTGATTGTCTACAGCAACCGCACGAAGGTCGAAGCGCGGTCGTTTGCGCTGGGTACGGTGCGTATTCTCTCCGATGCCGTAGACAAGGAGGAGATGAAACGGTTTAAGAAGTGGCTGTCGGCCATCGGGAAAAAGTATCAACCCACGACCATCATCGGGTCGGGCGGAAACATCAACAAGGCCCAAAAACTGCTCAACAAAAAAGACCGCGAGAACATCACCCGCTCGGAACTCGACATGCTCTACCGCTACATCAAGAGTTTCAGTTTTGCCGAACGGGTCCACACGATGCGCCTGGCGACCTATCGGGCGGATGTGATTGTGCCGGCCATGAAACTCTTTCTGACGGTCTGCAACCAGTGCGGCATTGAGGAGATTGTGGTGCCGAAGATGGGGCTTTCGGACGGCATTATCCGCACACTGTATGCGCAACATAAAGGGAGCGGCGCTTAATCCGTTCGCCACACGATTTTCCGCCTCAGCGGCTCGTATGTAAGCAGTAGGGGCCTTGTGGATATGTTCCACAAGGCCCCTACTGCTTTCCACACCCCGCACTACGGCTCAGCAGGCGGCAGCGGTTCGGCTACGCGTCGCTGCGGCTCCCCTGCGGGTGCCGGTGGCGGAACCTCACCCCGACGATGCTTCGGAGGTTTCGGCTTATGGGGCTTGTGATGCTTCGAATGGTGCCCCGGAGGTCTGTGATGCAGATGGTGGTGATGGGGATGCGGAGCTTCGGGACCCCGTGCCGGCGGACGCACAGCACACGATGCCAACATAAGTATCGACAGCACCAACACCCAACGGATTCCAATGTGTTTGCGTTTCATGGGCTTCAGGATTTGTGGTTGTCACAAATGTAACAATAAATGTCATTACACCCGCTCACCCTGCAAACATCATCGTCCTCAACGCCTTGGAACAAAAAAATCTTCACTCACGAACATGAGTGAAGATTTTTAACAGCCTTCCCTGAAAGGCCCTGGAGCGGAAGACGAGGTTCGAACTCGCGACCCTCAGCTTGGGAAGCTGATGCTCTACCAACTGAGCTACTTCCGCAGATATGTTGTGTAAAGGTAATGTTTTCCGTGCAATTCACCAAACACTGACCTTCTGGCCTCCCTCTCTCATTGCCTCTCATCCCCTCACCTACAGCCCCCTTCTTTCACCTAAGTGGGCGGAGATGGATTCGAACCACCGAAGGCGTGCGCCAGCAGATTTACAGTCTGCCCCATTTGGCCACTCTGGTATCCGCCCGAACAGCAAGAGCCGATGGAGGGATTCGAACCCCCGACCAGCTGATTACAAATCAGCTGCTCTGGCCAACTGAGCTACATCGGCTTTTTTGCGAGTGCAAAGATACGAACAATTCCGAGTCTGACAAGTCCGGGGGCAAAAAATCCGCAAAAAAGTGTACTTTTGTTTTGGGTGCGGCACGCCGTTTGCGGCCGGCATACCATGTAACCAAGACCTTACACATACGATGGCCTCTTCCAACTTTGTCGATTACGTCAAGATATATGCCCGTTCGGGCAACGGTGGTCCGGGTTCGAGCCACTTCCGCCGTGAAAAGTTCATTGAGTTCGGCGGCCCCGACGGCGGGGACGGCGGACGAGGCGGACACGTCATCCTGCGCGGCAACAGCCAGTATTGGACCCTTATCCACCTCAAGTACCAGCGCCACCAGATGGCCGAAAACGGCGAGGGGGGCGGCGGAGCCAAGACCCACGGTCGCAACGGGAAGGACATCGTGTTGGAGGTGCCGCTCGGGACGGTGGCCAAGGATGCCGAGAGCGGCGAGGTGGTGGCCGAGGTGACCGAAGACGGCCAGGAGGTCATTCTGGTGCGGGGCGGCCGTGGAGGGCTGGGCAACTGGCACTTCCGTACGGCCACGAACCAGGCGCCGCGCTATGCCCAACCCGGAGAACCGATGCAGGAGGGGTGGTTTATTCTGGAGTTGAAGGTGTTGGCCGATGTGGGACTGGTCGGTTTCCCGAATGCCGGCAAATCGACCCTGCTCTCCGTGGTATCGGCCGCCAAACCCAAGATTGCCGACTACGCCTTTACCACCCTTGAACCCAACCTGGGAATTGTACAAGTACGCGACGGCCATTCGTTTGTAATGGCCGACATCCCCGGTATTATCGAGGGAGCGCACGAGGGACGGGGCATAGGGACGCGATTTCTGCGCCACATCGAGCGCAACTCCGTGCTGCTCTTTATGGTTCCGGCCGACACGAAGGAGATTGTCGCCGAGTACAACATTCTGCTCAACGAGTTGCGGCAGTACAATCCCGAGATGCTCGACAAGCAGCGGCTGCTGGCCATCACCAAGAGCGACCTGCTGGACGAGGAGCTGACCGAGGGGCTCACCCACGAAATTGAGGCGGCGCCGGAGTTGCACGGGATACCCTATCTCTTTATCTCGTCGGCCACGGGACTGCACATTCGGGAGTTGAAAGACCTGCTGTGGCAGACCCTGACGCGGGATTAGGGTTTATGGACCTGCCTGTGCGGCATCGTACAATCCTTTGATTTCTCCCTAAGAAACCGCAACAATAATTCGGTTTCGCATGGCGTTTTACAAGATAGAACCCTTATCTTAACCCAAACGCCAAACCGCCTATCATGCCTTCCCTTAACTGCACCTTCTACGGAGGAGCGTTAGTTCTGCTCGCTCTTTTGTGGAACGCTCCCGCCATCGCACAAGAGACCCCCGAGCCATTCCTGACCCCCGAACAACGTGCCGAAGAGGTCGATTTTATCGTTCGACAAATCGACTCCGTCTACGTCTACGGCCGCCGCGGCCTCAGCGACTCGGCCTGGGATGCCCGCGTGCGCTACATCCACCGCCGTGCAGCCGACGCCCGTAACCTGAACGAATACTATTACGCCCTGCGCTACATGGGACTCCTGATATCGGATGCCCATTTTGAGTTTCCCAACGGCGGGTACTACAACCGCCACCGGCTCTTCCAGCCCACCGACACCTTGTTCCCACTCTTCACCCGTGCGTGGCACGACGGCCGCACCTATGTGGTACGGGACTATTCCGAACATCTGCCCAAGAATGCACGTCTGCTGCGCATCAACGGCCTGTCGGTAGACACCATGGCATGCCTGCTCAACGCCATCCCCTCCGGCGAACGCGAAGCGCGCGGATACGGCAAACACAACCCCCTCAGTACACAGTGGCAGTACAGTCTTATGAACCACCTCTTTATGGAGGGGATACGCGCACCGTTTCGGGTGGAATATACTCTACCGGGGAGCACCCGCATCGACACCGTGACTCTCGCAGGGATGACCCGCGAAACACTGCACAAAAAGTATAAAAAACTCGACCAGCCCAAAGGAGACAACCTTTGGAGCCTCTTTTTCGGCAGCAAAACCTTCCGTTACAAACGATTCGACGAGCACAGCGCCCTGCTGACCTTCAACTCCTTTTGGGGTGAGAATATGCTGGCCCTGCTCCTCTTCAACCGCGACCGCAACTATCCGCGTCGGCTCAAACGGGTTATGACACGCATAGACCGCCACGACATCGACACGCTGGTGATTGACATCAGCCGCAACGGCGGAGGCATGACTCAAAACGTATACCAAACCCTGAACTACCTGACCGACCGCCCCGTCGATGCGAATGCCGCCTACCGCGTAACCGACCACAACCGCGGCAAAATCAAAACCCTGCTGGAAAATCGCGACGACGAACTCTTCGGCATTACCCCCGAGCAGAAAACGCGACTCATAGCCGCCGTAGACAGCATTCCCTCGGGCAGTTTTTTGGAGACCAACAACCTCTGCAACTACACCTACCGACCCGACTCCACTCTGAAGCATCGGTTCCACGGGACGCTCTACCTGCTGACCGGCTACGGCACCTACTCTGCAGCCCAGCTCTTTGCACAATATTTTCGGGAATTGGGACTGGGCAAGACCGCCGGCCAACACTGCGGCGGATACGGGAGCATCAGCGGAGGCAACTCGGCCCAAGTACCGCTGCCCTACTCATCCTTTCATTTGAATATTCCTTATGCTACGCTGCGTAACGATGTGCACGCACCCCGTTTCGGATTCGATTCGGTGAATATTCCTTTTTCCGACGAACCCACCTTCGAGGAGTGGTACAACGAAGAGAAACCACGCGACTGGCGCAATGCCTTTATCGATTGGCTGCGCGAACAACGGACAGCAAGCAACAACACTCTCGATTAAAACCAACGGAGTGTTTTAGTCCAGCTTTATTTTCGCTGCCAACACCCGTTCCACAATCTTTTCGTCGGGTACAAAGCGTCGTCCTTCGGTCTGCATGGTGTTCAGTCCCAGCCGTTCCACCGCTACGGCCACCGCCTCATCCGCCGCCAACGGTTCACCCGCCAGACGTTGCCCCGCTTCGACCAGCACCCACTCGGGCAACAGCCCTATCACCTCCGTCCCGGTTACCCGTCGGCCGTGTCGGCGCGCTGCGGCCGACACGGCCGCATAAGCCTCGTCCAGCCCCGTCGCGTGCATATCGGTCAAGTTGGTCGAGACCTGCGCAAAACGATACTCCTCAATCCACCACCCGATGGCCTTCACCCCTGCAAGCGACCACTCGCCATGCGTTGCAGCCCGCACCTCCCGCGCCACCGCTTTCGCCGCTGCCACATCGGCCTGAGGGTCAGCGGTCGGCGCCAGATTAAAATTCACCGCACCCAAAAAGTCGCGCGCCCCAATCACCGACGCCCCACTGCGCGCCACGGTCTCATTCCATACGGTGGACCCGTAATCGGGTCGCCACATCGGGTCAGCCAGTTTCGCCCGCAGCCCTTCATACTCCCCTTTACGGCACGCCTCCAGGCCGCGTCGATAGTCGGCCGAGGCTGCCGCCTCATAGCAATAGACAGGTATCCCCAACTCCTCGGCCACACGCTCCGCCAGTCCTCTTGCCATCGCTGCACACTCTGCCAAAGTCACCCCCCGCACCGGCACCAACGGCAACACGTCGGTCGCCCCAATCCGCGGATGCTCGCCCTGATGGCTTTGCATATCAATCCGCTCGGCCGCCACCCGGACTGCTCGAAAGGCCGCCTCCACCACCGCCTGTGGCTCACCGGCAAAGGTCACCACCGTCCGATTGGCTGCCGCTCCGCTATCCACATGCAACACCGCCGCCCCGGCCACACTCCCTGCCGCTGCTACGATTGCTTCGATAATTTCCCTGTCGTGTCCCTCGCTGAAATTGGGGACACACTCTATGATTTGTTCCATTTCCAATTGTTATTGCATCCCACCCCGACGGTCCGAACCCACATTCCCTTATTTTCAGTCCAACTCGCAATCGACCAAGGAAAGAATACAGTATGCTGTGACAAGTCTCTTTCAACCCATAGCACATCACCTCGGGAGCAGCCGGCGGAGAAATGCAAACAATGTGCGGTAGCGCATTCTTGCGGTTCTCCGCATCCCCGCGGCTGCGAACCGCAACGGTTTCTGACGAAACCGTATCTTTTCATACTCAAGTCAGACCGCATTTGCTCTGTCACAATCCTACGGCGCAACCGTATCTCTCTATCCGAATACAATTTCACCCTCAACCGACCCCTGTTTCGACAGAAACCATTTTTCTCACCCCCCTTAAAACCCCTCAATCGCCGGAAACAAATCCAACCCCGTGAGACGCTCCACACTATCCATCGTCACCTCAAAATCGACATAGCCATGCCCCACGAGACGTTCCGCATCGTTCGGCATCACATAGGCCTCACCCGTAAACGCATCCGCCTCGCGCAACACAACCGCCTTAAAGAACAAAGCCGGCACCGCCACACCCGAACCGATGGTCGGCAACTCCTCATCGAGCAATGCCCCCACCACGATATACAATGTATCGTAATCGGCCGTCTGTTTCCGCAGATGCTCTTCGAGCAATTTCCACGCTCCCCGATTCAGTTTGGGCAGTTGGGGAGCCATATTGGAATAGAGAAAGGTAGCCCGATTGGCAGCTGCGGATGAGGTACGGTCGGCCGAAGGCAGCAAATGACCCCGGTCATAGCCGCTGCCCTTGTAGTCGGCATGGGTAGCCGACGGCCAGCCGTACCTTTCAAGCAACGCATCTTCCCGAAAAGCATCGCTGCGGGAGGCCTCGCCCGACACATCGGAACGCGTCAGTTTGTATGCCACCCAGCGCGACACTTTACACGAAGGAGCGTAAAGAAACGTATAACGTCCCTCGGCATTGTAAATCACCGTATCGTTTCCCGCCAAAGCGGGCAGTTCGAGACCCCCGCACGCAACGACCGGCACCCCGCTCACCGGAAGCGGAGGTTCGACTGGTCTGATGCGGTGCGAACAGGCTATCGCCACCACCGCCAGCGCCAGCCAGAAAAGAATCCAGTTGCGAGCCGCGCGGGGCAGTGAACGGCGTCCCGTGCGACGACGATGCGAGGAGTGTTTGCGGGCTTTCATAACAGAGGTAAAGATACAAAAAAAGCAGTTCCGACGGGGTTTGTTCGCGGGCTGCGAACAAACCCCGTCGGAACCGGGCAGACATCGGCCGAGCGGCATTCCACCCTGCCGAACAACAACTACCGCCAGATAGAGAGCAGACGATTCAGCATACGCCGCGTCATAATTTTATTATTCAGGAAGCTGACAATGTACCCCGTCATGCAAGCCGCAATCACCGAGCCTTCACGCACCCCTTCGACATATCGGGTAAAAATAAGCGACAGGATAACAGCCATCAGCACCAGGGTCACATCGAAACGCACCTTGACCTTTCCGAACTCCATGTTATAGCGTTGAGAAGCGTATTTTACAAAGGCTTCGGCACTCATCATGGCCACCCGGGGTTTGATTTCGAGCACCACGCCGACAGCCTGCACCACACACCCCACTAGCAACAGCAGCAGCGACATGGCATAGTTGGCAGGTACCAGTCCGCGGGTCAGGGCCATATTGAGGTCGATAAAGGCCGCAAAGAGAAACGAGAAGGGGATTTGGAGCAGAATTTCGACCGTATCCTGTCGGCTGCGCCGCTCGCGAATCAGCCAGAACTGACCGACAATCAGCAACATGTTAATCAGGAAGGTACATACTCCGAGCGAGAGCGGACTGTTGAGGCTCATCACGTAGTTCACGCTGGAGATAGGGGTTGTGCCGAGAGCCGAGCGGACAATCAGCACCACGCCGGCCGACAGAAAATAGAGGCCGAAAACAAACATCAGGTAACGCCAAGCGTTCTCTTTCCAATTCATAGAACGAACAATCCTTTCTTTCAAAAACGGTGCAAAGGTCGTGATTTTCAACCGGAGCAGCGTTATCCGATTCGACACAATTTTTGCCTTTTACGAAACAATATCCTACTTTTACAACTGAATCCACCCTGAAATATGGTCAAATCACGCATCTTCGACAACAGCCGTCTGTTGACCGCACACCCCGGCATTCCGCACTATCGGGATGAAATAGTCTGCTTTGCCAGCCGCTATGAAGACCGCAGCTATCCGGCCGACGAGTGTTATTTCAATCGGGAGCTGTACCTGATACTCATCCAGGAAGGACGCTCCGAGATACGGCTCAACGGCACTCCTCTGACCCTCACGGCCAACACCCTGCTGCTGCACGGTCCCCACTACCTCACCGACCACCTCTACTCCAGCCCCGACATTCATTTTATGACGCTGGCCATCGGAGAGAGCCTCCGCACCGACAATGCCTACCTTGCTCAGACCACCACCCTGTTACTGGAATTGATGCAGCACAACGGTCAGTTCACCATCCCCCTGACCGCACCCGAGAGCCATACCCTGCTACAGGAGTTGACCGCCCTCACGGCGCTGCTCGGCACCGACCATCGTTTCCTGCGCCAACGGATTCAAACGGCCTGTCTGGCGCTTTTTCTGGACATTGCCGACATGCTCTCCCACAAACACATCATCACCCGCCGCCCCACCCGTCGCGAACACCTCCTTGCCGAATTTCACACCCTGGCCACACAACACTTTCGCGAACAACACTTCATTCACTTTTATGCCGACCGTCTGGCCATCAGCGAACAGTATCTCTCGCGTATTGTCCGCCGGGGCACAGGAAAAAGCGTCGGCCAAATTCTGAACGACCTGCTGACCATGGAGGCCTCCACCCTGCTCGACACCACCAAAGAGAGCATCGGAGAGATTGCCCTGCGCCTGGGGTTCAGCGACACGCCGGGGTTTTGCAAGTTCTTCCGTCGGCAAACCGGTCTCACACCGCTGGGTTTTCGCAAAAGAGCGCATTTGTAACCCCACCGACACCTGAGGCGGCACAACTTTCACTATCTTTACGCCACGATGAAACAGCGAAAACCCACCCTCACCTTTGGCGATGCCCTCAAGCGCCATCGGGCCACCGCCTTCGGGGCGATGATAAAACCGGTCGGCGCCACCTGCAACCTGGAGTGCACCTACTGTTACTACCTCGACAAACTGCTCCAGGCACCCAAAGTACGCCCCTCGGACGTGATGAGCGACGAGTTGCTCGAAGAGTTTATCCAGCAATATATTCAGGGGAATCAGGTCCCTGTGGTATCGTTCTGCTGGCACGGGGGAGAACCGTTGCTGGCGGGTCTCGATTTTTTCCGACGGGCCATGGAGTTGCAGGAGAAATACCGCGGAGAGAAACAAATCGAAAACTCGCTCCAAACCAACGGCACCCTGATAACGGCCGAATGGGCACAATTCTTTGCCGAACACCATTTTCTAGTGGGCGTCTCCATCGACGGCCCGGCCGACATCCACAATGCCAACCGCCTGAACCGCGGCGGCGAACCCACCTTTGACCGCGTGATGCGCGGTATCGAGCTGCTGGCCATGAACGGTGCTGAGTTCAACACCCTCTCAGCCGTGAGTGCCGCCTCCGAAGGACGCGGACGCGACATCTACCGTTTTATGAAAAGCATCGGCAGCCGTTTCATGCAATTTCTGCCGGTAGTAGAGCACACCAAACGGGTTGAAGGATGGCCGCGAGAGGTGATTGTCAGTCCCGACACGCCCGATGCGCATCGAGCCGAATGGTCGGTGACGGCAGCCGGGTACGGCCGCTTCCTGAACGACATCTTCGACGAGTGGGTGACGGGCGACGTGGGTACCTACTTCGTGCAGATGTTCGACGCTACGCTGGCCGGCTGGTGCGGCGTGCGGCCCGGACTGTGCGCCTTTTGCGAAACCTGCGGCGATGCGCTGGTCGTGGAGCACAACGGCGACGTCTATTCCTGCGACCACTTCGTCTACCCCGAATACCGCCTCGGGAACATTGCCACCGACCACCTGCGCACCCTCTTCGAAAGCCAGGAACAGTTCCGTTTCGGACTCAACAAGCGCAACTCCCTGCCCAACGAGTGTCGGCGTTGCAACTACCTGCACCTGTGTCACGGCGAGTGTCCCAAACACCGTTTCACACCCTCGCGTACAGCGCCTGACGAACGCATCAATGCCCTATGCGACAGCCTCACAGCTTTCTACAAACACAGCGAACCCTACATGCTCAAGATGAGAGAGCTGATAACCAACGGACAACCTGCCGCACTGGTTATTCCCTGGGCCCGCAGTCGCATGGGGCTGCTATAAACTGCCCCCTTTACTCATCGAAAGAGGCGTTGGAGAATTCCCTCCAACGCCTCTTTCGATTCTGCGCCTCCCCCACCAGAACAAAATCTCCACAATTTCGCATATCTCTACACAAAACACAACATTTAGATATTAATTTCGGTCACTTTCATAAGCCCATAAGAATATTTATTATATTTGCTGATAGAGGTTTATAATATTTGAAATACTGACAAAAATAAACCTAATTATTTAAAATACAACCAGCCTAACTAGTACGAGTGGATATGATTAGAGGATATTGCAAGCTGGAATCTGATATCAACCATACCAAAGAGAAGGTAGCGGCGCTGATTGAGGCAGGAGTTGCCAGTGGCAACTTGTATTATGACACCACAGGGAACAAAGAGTTAAACCGAATCCTCGCTGCGCTGCGTCGCGGGGATACATTGGTAGTGGCCCAAGCCGTCGATTTGTGCCACACCCATACCGAATTGGCCGATTTGATTGAAAGGCTCAATAACCGGGGCATTGCCCTGCACTCCATCCGGGAACCGTGGCTCGATTTCGGAACTGAAGAGAAAGACAACCCTTTCATTGCCTCCAAACCGAACGGACGAGCGGTTCGAGGCAGCAGCAACGCAGCACGTACGGCAGGACGGCCACGTGGTCCCAGACGCGAAATTGTGCAAAAACTCAATTTCGCGTTGCGGATGTACCATACAGCGGGTCATTTGTCGGTGAGCGATATCTGCACCACGGCAAAAATCAACGAACGGACCTTTTATCGCCATTTGGAACGTCTCGGCATCCAAGTCATACGACGTCCCAAAGGACGAAAGCCCAAAGAGGAAGAGGTGACAAGCACGGAAGATTACGGATAATCCATCGGTCTGGCACATTCATGCCAGGCAGTCCCATCCTTTCCCATTGAAAAACTTTCGGGGCGGTCATGAAACGTGTTTCATGACCGCCCCGAAGGCATTATCCAGCTACGGAAAGGACAGCACACATCCGCACCGCCATCCTTTCCACCCAGTGTTACAATTTGTCTACCGAAATGGTCAGCGGCATATCGTCAATGTCAATTTCCGAACGCTGACGGGTAGCCTCTACAGTTACACCGCCCTGAGCCAAAGTCTGCGCAGCAATGTAATCAGCATACTGCCGCACCGCATCGTCCGTTGCCGCGTTCGATTCCACTACCACGCGAATCTTGTCGGTCACCTCGAATCCCTGCTCCTTGCGCAGGTTCTGAATGCGGTTCACCAGTTCACGCGCAATCCCTTCAGCCCGCAACTCGGGAGTCACTTCGATATCGAGGGCAATGGTCAGCGTCCCTTCGGTAGCCACCAGCCAGCCCGGCATATCCTCCGACGTGATTTCGAAGTCGACCCGTTCCACCGGCAGCACTTCGCCATCGGCAAGTTTCAACGAGTAGGTCGCTCCTTCGCCCAACGCCTCAACGGTCGCAATATCCTCCTGAGCGAAAGCCGCCACGGCTGCCGCAATGGCTTTCATCTGCTTACCGTACTTCGGGCCGAGAGTCTTGAAATTAGGCTTAATCCGTTTGGTGATAATACCCGTTGTATCCCGAATATATTCTACCTCTTTCACATTCACTTCACCGAGAATCAGCCCTTCGACTGCCTCCAGACGTGCCTGAACCGCCGGGTCGAGCACCGGAATAATCATTTTGCTGAGCGGTTGGCGCACCTTGATATTCACCTTGCGCCGCAGAGCCAATACCATCGACGAAGCCCGTTGAGCCAGTTCCATACGACGTTCCAGTTCATCATCCACTAGCGAAGCATCGTAGGTCGGGAAATCGGCCAGATGCACCGAGCCCGCCGTGCCGTGCGTCAGGTCGCGGTAGATACGGTCCGTAATAAACGGCGCAAAAGGAGCCGCCAACAGCGTCACCGTTTTGAGGCAGGTGTAGAGCGTCTGGTAGGCCGCCAGTTTATCGGCCGTCATGCCGCCTCCCCAGAACCGCTTACGGTTCAACCGCACATACCAGTTCGAGAGGTTTTCGTTCACAAAGTCACTGATAGCCCGTGCCGCAGGCGTCGGGTCGTAGTTTTCGAGCGAGTCGGTCACCTGTTTTACCAGCGTGTTCAGCAGCGAGATAATCCAGCGGTCAATCTCGGGCCGTTCGGGCATCGGCACCTGAGGCTCATCGCCGGTAAACCCATCCACATTGGCATACAGCGCAAAGAAACTGTACGTATTATAGAGCGTCCCGAAGAACTTGCGGCGCACCTCGTCCACCCCGTCCACGTCGAACTTCAGGTTGTCCCACGGCTGCGAGTTGGAAATCATGTACCACCGCACGGCATCAGGCCCATATTGGTCCATTACCGCAAACGGGTCCACGGCATTGCCCAACCGTTTGGACATCTTGTTGCCGTTCTTGTCAAGCACCAACCCGTTGGAGATGATGTTTTTGAAGGCGACGCTGTCGAACAGCATCGTAGCCAGCGCATGCAGCGTAAAGAACCAGCCGCGTGTCTGGTCCACTCCTTCGGCGATGAAGTCGGCCGGGTAGATTTTGCCGCGGAAATCGGCTTCCGAAACCTCAAAGGGATAGTGCACCTGCGCGTAGGGCATGGCGCCGCTGTCGAACCATACGTCAATCAGGTCGCTTTCGCGGCGCATCGGTTCCCCTTTCGACGACACCAGCACAATGTTATCCACATAGGGACGGTGCAGGTCGAACGAATTGTAATTCTCTTTCGAAAAATCCCCTTCGCGGAACGAGGCCAGCGGATTTTCGGTCATCAACCCTGCGGCAATGGACTTTTCGATTTCGGCTTTGAGTTCGGCCACCGAACCGATGCACTTCAATTCACTGTGGTCTTCGGTAGCCCAAATGGGCAGCGGCGTACCCCAGTAGCGCGACCGCGAGAGGTTCCAGTCCACCAGATTTTCGAGCCACTTCCCAAAACGCCCTTCGCCAGTCGATGCCGGTTTCCAATTGATGGTACCGTTCAGGGCTATCAACTTGTCCTTGACGGCCGTCGTCCGAATGAACCACGAGTCGAGCGGATAGTACAACACCGGTTTGTCGGTCCGCCAGCAGTGGGGGTAGTTGTGGGTATGTTTTTCGATTTTGAAGACCTGATTGTTGGCCTTGAGCATCATGCAAATTTCGACATCCAGCGTCTCGTCCTTCTCGCCCTTGGTCGGGTCGTAGGCATTTTTGACAAACTTGCCGGCATACTCCCCGTACGAAGCATCCACATAACGCGCCACAAAGTCGGGGTCCAGCTCTTCAGTCAGGAAAAACTTACCGGTGCGGTCCACCATCGGCTGCCACTTGCCGGCCTTGTCCAGCAAGAGCATCGGGGCAATCCCGTTCTGTTTCGAAACCCGGTCGTCGTCGGCCCCGAAGGTGGCGGCAATGTGGACAATCCCCGTCCCGTCTTCGACCGTCACGTAGTCGGCCACAATCACCCGGAACGCATCGCCCTTAAGCTCTTCGAGCGCCGGTTTAATCCACGGAATCAGTTGTTCGTAGCGCACTCCTTCGAGCTGCGTCCCGCCATACTCGCGCACCACGGTATAATCGGTCACCTTGGCGCCTGCCATGGTCTTTTCGAGCAAGTCCTTAGCCAAAATCACCGTCTGTTCGCGTCCCGTGTAGGGGTTGTTGCAAATCACCTGCACGTATCGTATCGCGGGGCCCACAGCCAAAGCCATGTTGCTGGGCAGGGTCCACGGCGTAGTGGTCCAGGCCAGGAAATAGAGGTCGCCCCGCACAGCCGCATCACCCCCCTCGAACAGAAACTCGCTCCGCGCATCCCGAATCACCCGAAACTGCGCCGTACAGGTCGTATCCTTCACATCGCGGTAACACCCCGGCTGGTTCAACTCGTGGTTCGAGAGCCCCGTACCCGCCGCCGGCGAATAGGGCTGAATGGTATACCCTTTATAGAGCAGCCCCTTTTGATAGAGCTGCGAAAGCATCCACCACAGGGTCTCGATATATTTGTTGTCGTAGGTGATATAGGGGTTCTCCATATCGACCCAATAACCCATCTGACGGGTCAGTTTGTTCCACAGGTCGGTGTACTCCATCACCGCCTCACGGCAGGTGCGGTTGTACTCCTCGATGGAGATTTTCTTCCCGATATCCTCTTTGGTTATCCCCAGTTTCTTCTCCACGCCCAGTTCGACCGGCAGCCCGTGAGTATCCCACCCCGCCTTGCGATGGACAAGAAATCCCTTTTGAGTCTTGTAGCGGCAGAATACGTCCTTTATCGTCCGAGCCATCACGTGGTGAATCCCCGGCACCCCGTTGGCCGAGGGAGGTCCCTCGTAAAAAACAAAGGTCGGATGACCCTCACGCGTTTCGATACTCTGATGAAAGGTATCCTCCCGGTCCCACTGACCGAGCACCTCGGCGGCTGTCCCCGACAGGTCCAGCCCCTTGTATTCCGTAAATTTCTTACTCATGGAGATATTTTCGTTTCTGCAATGGAGCAAAGGTACTATTTATCTTGGAAATTTTGATTTTCGGAAGGGTCCGTCACGGGAGTGCTCTCCTGCCGACGGGTCTTTTTAAGAAGAATGTGGATGGTGATACCGACCGCCACAGCGACCAGTATCAGACGGCTCCACCACACATCGGCCACCCAGACCACCGACACCGCTATGGTCACCCAGAGTATCACCAGAGTAACAGCCTTGGCGCGCACCGAGAGTCCCTCTTTCGAGGCGTAGCCGCGGACGTAGGGTCCCAGCAGCGGGTGGCGCATCAGGGCAATGCGCCACCGCGGCGAGGAGCGCGAAAAGAGATAGAGCGCCAACAACAGAAACGGCGTTGTCGGCAGCACCGGCAGAAAAACGCCCAGAAAGCCGAGCGCCACACACAACCACGCCAACGACAGAAAAAGCCACTTCATAGCCGTACCGTTTTCTTTGTTCTAAGGACCATTAGAGGGCTGCTCCGCGTTTGACATCCATCAGGATGGAGAAGGCGCGATGAATATCGTCGTCGTGAACCACCACCGTAAACTCGTTGGTCGTACTAATCAGCTCGACCATGTTGATGTTGTCCCAGGCCAACTCCTTGAATATATAGTAGTAGACCCCGGGATAGATGCTGTTTTCGGCCGGCAGCTTGATGGTGATGGAGGAGAGGGATTCGGTTTTGGCAATTTGCCGTTCGCCGCGGAAAATCTCCTCGGCCACCGACACCAGGGAACTGCTCAACACCATGGCCGTTTCACCGATACCCTGCGAGAAGGTGCAGAAGGCGTCTTTGGTCTTCTGTACGTGGTCCAGGAGCAGCGCCTGACCGCTGAACAACGATTTGGAGTTCTGATACGTGAGGTCGGCCAGGTTCGAACGCACCACAATATCCCCGATGTTTTCGATAACCTTCTGGAACTTCACGTTCGAGAGCAGCTCCAACCGCGGCACCAACCGATTGAGGGCCATGATTATCGCCCCGTCGTTCACCGTGCGGCCCGCCTGTTTTTCGACCTCGGGCTTGAGTTTTCGGGCCAGTGCCGACAGATTCACCAGCCCCTCAATCAGGGCACTCTCCAGAAACGGTTTCTTCTTGATAATCTCTTCGACTACGGACGGGATACTTGTCATAATTTTAACAGTTTCGCCGATTATTGCACAATTTACTCCCCCGCGACACCTTTTCATCCCTTTTGGCTAACTTTGCAGGCTGATGCGGCGCGAGGATTTACGACACCGCAAAAATAAACAACCTGTTTGTAATTTAACAACAACCATGATAAAAACACTCAAATTCGGAGGAACATCGGTCGGTTCGGCCGCCAACATGCGCCGCGTGGCGGGCATTATCGTATCGGAAGGGGCACGGCTGACGGTACTGTCGGCCATGTCGGGGACAACCGACGCGCTGGTCAAGATTTCGACGGCGGCCAAAACGGGCGATAACGACACGGCCAAGGCTACACTGGCGATGCTGCGCGAAAAATACACGACCTGCATCACCGAATTGCTGAGTACCCATCGTGACGCGGCATTAGACTGCATGGAAGGGGCACTGGCAACGATTGCCAACGAACTCTTCACCTACCGGGGAGAGGTATCCGACAAGTTGATACTGGCTCAGGGCGAGTTGCTGACGAGCGCCATCTTCTGTTATCACATGCAGGAGTTGGGCCATCGGGCGGTGCTGCTCACCTCGCCGGAGTTCATGCACACCGACCCCGAAGGAAAACCCGACACGGCGCGGCTGGCACAGGAACTCAAGAGCCGCGTAACCGATACTGACCCCGACATCTACTACATTGCCCAAGGTTTCATCTGCACCGACTCGGCCGGCCACATCAGCAACCTGGGTCGCGGCGGCAGCGACTACAGCGCAGCCCTGATGGGGGTAGCCATCGGTTCGGACGAAGTGCAAATCTGGACCGACATCGACGGCATGCACAACAACGACCCGCGCGTGGTAGAGAACACCTTCCCCATCCGCCGCATGAGTTTTGACGAAGCGGCCGAGTTGGCCTACTTCGGCGCGAAGATACTCCACCCGCTCACCATCCAACCCTGCAAGGAGGCCGGCATCAACGTCCGCCTGAAAAACAGCATGGAACCCGAGGCCGAAGGAACGCTCATTTCGGCCGACGAGGACAACGCCATGGATTTCCATGCCGTGGCCGCCAAGGACGGCATTACGGTGGTACGCATCACCTCGGCCCGCATGCTGATGGCCTACGGTTTCCTGCGCAAGGTGTTCGAGGTCTTCGAAAAGTATAAGACGCCGGTCGATATGATTACCACCTCGGAGGTCGAAGTGTCGCTCACCATCGACAGCACCTGCCACCTCGAAGAGATTATCCGTGACCTCACCCCCTTCTGCACCGCCGAAGTGGTCCACGACAATACGATTGTCTGCATCGTGGGCTGCATCGATGCCCACCACCCCGGGCTGGCCGCACGTATCTTCGAAGGGCTGAAAGAGATTCCCATCCAGATGATTTCCTACGGAGCCAACCACCGCAGCATGGCCATTCTGGTCGCCACGCAGTACAAGAAACAGACCCTGCAGGCCCTCAACGACCACCTCTTCCACTGCACCTCGGCTCAATAACCTCTCATTCCGCACTGCGCCATGGCCCGATACACCCTGCGTCCCGACCACACCGTACCTCCCACGCCGTTCTACTACTACGACCTGGAGCTGCTCCGCAACACGCTGCACTGTGCCACCACGGAAGCCAACCGCTACGGATACCACATCCACTATGCTCTGAAGGCCAATGTCGAACCCCGTATCCTGCAGGAAATTCAGCAAGCCGGACTGGGAGCCGACTGTGTGAGCGGATACGAAGTGCGCTGTGCCGTGGAAAACGGTTTCGACCCGCAGAAAATCGTCTTTGCCGGCGTCGGGAAAAGCGACCACGAAATCGAATACGCCATTCGTGCGGGTATTTTCGCCTTCAACTGCGAATCGCTGCAGGAGTTGGAGGTCATCAACGCGTTGGCGGCCGCTCAGGGCAAAACCGTCAATATCGCCCTGCGCATTAACCCCAACGTACAACCCGAGACCCACCAATACATCTCGACAGGACAGTCCGAGAGCAAATTCGGCATCTCCTACACCGAGATTGACACCGCCCTGGCACGGCTCCACGAACTGGAACATATCCGTATCGTGGGGCTCCACTTCCACATCGGCTCACAGATACGCAACCTCACCTCGTTTGCCGAGCTGGCCGGACGGGTCAATGAAATCGCGGCCTGGTTTGCGCAACAGGGGGTTGTGCTTAAGCACCTGAACATGGGCGGCGGACTGGGCATCGATTACAGCAACCCCGATGGCGAACCTGTCCCCGACTTTGCCACCTACTTCCGCATCTTTCACGAGCATCTGCACGTCTCACCCGAACAGACCGTCCACTTCGAACTGGGGCGGTCGTTAGTGGCGCAGTGCGGCGAACTCATCACCCGCGTCCTCTACACCAAAACCACGGCCGGAGGAGCCCGTTTTGCCATCACCGATGCCGGCATGACCGAACTGATTCGCCCGGCCCTCTACAGCGCTCATCACAAAATCGAAAACCTCACGGCAGAGGCGCTCGGCACCGCGGCACGTCCCATCGACCTCTACTCCATTGCAGGCCCCATCTGCGAATCGTCGGACGTTTTTGCCCGCGACATCGAATTCCCGCTCTCGCAACGCAGCGATGTGCTGACCATCCGTTCAACGGGAGCCTACGGCAGCATCATGGCCTCGAACTACAACATGCGCCCCATCGCCCCGAGCCATTTCAGCGACGAAGCCTGACGAGACAACGGGTCATCCTCCCTCACTGCACATCGACAAACACCAACTAACCCTATAACGCATCATGAAAAGAAGCCTGACCAGCTGGCTGCTGACCGTTGCAACGGTCAGCAGCATCGGTGCAGCACCCGCCATCAAGGTGCAGCCCCGCATGAACTACTTTACCGAACGAGACTCGGCAGCCTCGATTATCGTGACCGGCACGGCACGTCCCGAACGTGCTGTGCTCGTGGGCAGCGACACGCCGCTCACCCTGACCCGCAGCGGCGAACTGACCTACACCCTGCCCCTCGATGCGCTCCGCGAAGGGGACAACCAGTTGCAGGTGCGGGTTGCCGACAGCACCTACACCGTGCGGCTGACCCGCCTCCCCTACAAAACGAACGGCGTGCAAATCGACTACCTGACGGGCGTACTGCACACCGAAGGACTGCCGATAGTTCCGAGCGGATTCTACTGCTATTCGCCCGTTCAACCCACCCTGCCCGAAGAGGAGGTGGTTCGCGGCATGAACATGCTCTCGCCCTATCAAAATATCGGAGAGCAACCCCGCAAGGAGCGCATCGCCTATCTCGACCGTGCCGCCCAACTGGGCATGCGGGTGAACTACAATCTGCTGAGCATTGCCGGTGGCGGTGGGGGCGCCAAGGCTGCCGCAACGGACAAAGCCCGCAAAATGCAGCTGCTGCGTGAGGAGATTCGCGCCCTCAAGGACCATCCGGCCATCCTCTCCTGGTACGTGGCCGACGAACCCGAAGGACAGGGTATCTCGGCCGAGACCCTCGAAGAAATCTACGACATTATCCGCTCCGAAGACCCCTACCATCCGATAAGCCTCGTGATTATGTCGGCCGGCCCGGGACGCCACTATGCCGCTTCGTGCGACGTGATTATGGCCGACACCTACCCCGTACCGAACTCCTCGGCATCGGATGTTATCGGCACCATTCGGGGGCTGCGCAACGAGTTGCAATACGAAAAATCCATCTGGTACGTGCCGCAGACCTTCGGCGGAGCCGAATTCTGGCAGCGAGAACCGACCCCGGCCGAAATCCGCATGATGACCTGGGGGGCTACCCTCGAAGGGGCGCGCGGTTTTCAGGCCTTTATCCGCCACGGGCTCAACGGATTCCCCAAGAACCAGTTTATGTGGGAGACCTACACCAAGACTTGTCGCGAGATTCAGGAGCTGACTCCCTTCTTCGACCGCGGCACGGAAAGTCAGGTGCGCACGGTGGCCGACAAAGAGTTGATTGCCCGATGCTATACGCTCGGCGAACAGACTGCCGTAGTGGTGCTGAATCCGCGTCAGGAGGCCGCCTCATACAAAATCGTGCTGCCGACACCCTTCAACGGCACCGCCTATAACCTATCCGACAACTCGACCCTGCCGGTGGTCAATGGAACGATGGACGGAACACTGGCCCCGTTTGGCGTGCAGATTTTCCGCCTCTTCCACAACACCGCCGAGGAACAGGCCTACGCAGGCAACAATCGTCCCGTCAATCCGAGCAACCTGCTGCTGGACCCCAGTTTCGAATGGCAGTACAGCGTCTCGGGGAACGTACCCGCCTCGGTGTACGGCGGGGTCGGCAAAGACCGCGGAGCCACTTACGCCATCGACTCCCGCACGGCTTACCACGGCGGCCACTCCCTGCGGATGGTAACCCCTGCGCAAGGGAAAGGGTCCAAGGTGACCTTCTATCCGCTGCCCCTGCAAATCGGCAAAAGCTACATCATGACCCTCTGGGCCAAAGCCTCGGAAGCCTCGCTCCGACGCCTCAAAAAGGGAGAGAAGATGCTCTTCCGCGTAAACCTCGGCAACATTCACTCCGAGACCTTCGAACTGACCGACCGCTGGACCCAGTATGAACTGAGCGCCACCTACACCACGGCTACCGGCGAAGCCCGTTTTCTGAACTCCTCGCTGGAGCTGCTCAGCCCCGGCACCGCCTGGTTCGACCTGATAGAGGTTGTCCCCGACATGGATTTTTCGGTAGCACCCGACACGGAAGACCCGCGCAGTTTCCGCGTGACGATGAACAACCACATTCCGGGCGGCGAAATTCGCTACACGCTGGACGGCAGCGAGCCGTCACAGGAATCAGCGCTGTACACCGAGCCGGTCAAAATCAGTGATGTCCGGGTAGTGAAAGCTCGTGTATTCGGTCCCGACGGCCGCAGCTACGGCATCACCGAACAACAGGTGGCCGCCCACCTGGCACTCGGAGCGCCGGTTACCTGCCTCAAACCCTACACCAAATATACGGGTGGCGGCGACGGGGCGCTCACTGACGGACGGGTCGGGGCGCTGCGTTTTACCGATGCCGCCTGGCAGGGATATATCGGCAACGACCTCGAAGCGGTGATTGACCTCGGCAAACCGACTCCGATACACCGCATCACGTCTCAATACCTGCACTCGAAAGGGGATTGGATTGTCCCGCCGCTCGCGGTAGAATATCTGGTTTCGAACGACGGTACCGCTTATGAGTCGCTGGGGGTTATCGAACTGGGCGAAGCGAAAAACGAGCCGACCCACAAGGTGCCGGTGACGCAGGATAACATCGACCGCACGGCACGTTACATCAAGGTCATTGCCCGCGGTCACGGCAAGATGCCCGCCTGGCACAGTCGGGACGATGCGTGGCTGTTCTGCGACGAGGTGATAGTGGAATAGACGGGCATCGGGTTCCCGTGGCTCAGGGACCGATGCACTGAACAACAACGCGGTCGGAGGCTTTGTCTGGATTCACCAGACAAAGCCTCCGACCGCGCCCTGTTTTTACGCCTCTCCTACTCCGCCTCCCGAGCCGTCCAGTCTGGAGCCTGCAACCGTATCTCACCCCCGTCGGGCGTCACCAACGCCGCACCCTGCGTCGCAGGAACCATATGTCCAATCACATCCACCCCGGGCATTGCCAACAACTCCTGATGTTTATCCAGCGGTGCCGTAAACAGCAACTCAAAATCATCTCCGCCATTGAGAGCCGCCACCACCGGGTCGATATGCATCTCCTCAGCCATGCGGAAGGTCTCCGAGGCTATCGGTATCCGATTCAGGTAGATGCGCACCCCGACATCCGAGCGGTGGCACAGGTGCAACGCCGCCGATGCCAGCCCCCGTGTCACGTCAATCATCGCCGTGGGGTGAATTTCCGCCTCACGCAACTGCTCCAGCACATCCACCCGCGCTTCGGGCTTCAACTGACGCTGCAAGATATAGGCATCCTCCTTCCCAATCTCGGGACGGCTCACCTGATTCCCTTTCAGCACCCGTTTCTCGCGCTCCAACAACTGCAAGCCCATATAGGCAGCCCCCAGATTCCCCGTCACACAGAGCAAATCCCGATTCTGCGCGCCGCTGCGCAGGGTCAGCTCCGCTTCGGTCGTCTTCCCGATAACCGTCGCCCCGAGATTCAGCCCCGTCAGCGAGGCCGAGGTATTCCCGCCTATCAAGGTCAATTTATACTCGTCGGTAGCCCGCTTAATCCCATCGTACAAGGCCGTGGCATCCTCCACCGCAAAACGGGCCGACAGCCCGATACTCACGGTCAGGTAGTCCGCCCGCGCATTCATGGCACAGATATTCGACACGGCCGCTACCACCAACTTATACCCCAAATGCTCCAAGGGCGTATAGGTCAGGTCGAAGTCGATGCCCTCGAGCATCGTCGTCTGGCTCACCACCTCGAGCCACGTGCCGCGGTCTATCACCGCCGCATCGTCACCAATCCCCTGGCGGATATGGCTGTTGCTGTTGGTCGTAAAGGGTTGGGTCAGGCGCTCCACAAACGCCACTTTTCCCAGTGCAGCTATTTCTGTACGGCTCATTTTCGTAGGTGTGTAAAGGTTTTTTGCAAATTTAAGATTAAAAAAATAACTTTACCACTTCGTTCGGCCGCCATCACACCATGGCGCCGCGAACTCGACGGATGTCAAAAGTTTAACGTTTATATCGCATGCTGAATATCGTACTGTTTGGCCCTCCGGGGGCCGGGAAAGGAACCCAGGCCGAAAAACTTCAACAAAAATACGGAATCCTCCACCTCTCGACCGGTGAAGTAATCCGCCAGGAAATGAACCGCGGTTCGGAACTGGGACGCCTCGCCGCCCAACAGATGGAAGGCGGCAAACTCGCCTCGGACGAACTGGTGCTCGGCATCATCGAAAACTACCTCCAGGAACACCGCACCGCGCCGGGAGTGATTTTCGACGGTTTTCCGCGTACGCTGCCCCAGGCCGAAGCCTTCGACAGCATGCTCAAGAAAATCGGCACACAAGTGACTGTGATGCTGGCCCTGGACGTGCCCGACGAGGTGGTTACCGAACGCATCCTGACCCGCGGCAAAACCAGCGGACGCGCCGATGACCAGAGCCTCGAGACCATCCAAAACCGCATCGCCGTCTACAAAAAACAGACGGCCGTAGTGGCGGACTTCTACAAAAAACAGGACAAGTTCCGTGCCGTGAACGGCGTCGGAACGATTGACGAAATTTTCGACCGCCTGTGCGCGGCCATTGATGCGTTGCGATAGCCATTGCAACGACATGATACTCCGAGCGGGGCGGGTACACACGTGTGTACCCGCCCCGCCGTGTTTACCACATTCCGAATATTTACCGTACCTTTGCACGGATATAAAAGAAACTGTTCGGGTTTTCAAGAAGCGGGAAAGTCGGAATGGTTTCGCTGCGCATCCACTGTCACCATGCGCATCGGCGGGCACACACTACCTCCGTGAGGAGCATGACCGATCGCCACCCCCCGTACTACCGCAAAAACACCGACATGCAGTTAGAAGAATTCGAAGAACTGGGTCTCTCGCCGCGCACCCTTGAAGCATTGGCGGCCAAAGGTTTCGAGACCCCCTCACCCATCCAGCGCCTCACCATTCCGGTGATGCTCGAGGACCGACACGACATCATCGCCCAGGCCCAGACCGGAACCGGGAAAACCGCCGCCTTCGGGCTGCCGATAGTGGAGTTGCTCGAACCGCAGCCCCGCACCGTACAGGCACTGATACTGGCCCCCACACGCGAACTGGCCATTCAGGTCAATGACGAGATACAGTCGTTCCGTCGCGGCGACCTGCGCGTGACCCCGATATACGGAGGAGCCGCCATGAACGAACAGTTGCGCCGCCTGAAAAGCGGCGTGGACATTGTGGTAGGGACTCCGGGGCGTATCCTAGACCACCTGCGACGCGGCACGCTCAACCTCTCGGGACTGCGCTGGCTGGTGCTCGACGAGGCCGACGAGATGCTCAACATGGGCTTTATCGACGATGTGGACGAGATTCTGAGCTACGCCCCCGACCAGCGGCGCATCTTTCTCTTTTCGGCCACGATGCCCGAACGCATTGCCGACCTCGCAAAAAAATACATGCACGAGGTCGAGGTGCTGAAGGTCGAAAACAAACAGGTCACCACGGACCTTACCGACCAAATCTATTTCGAAGTCCGCGAGAGCGACAAGTTCGAAGCCCTGACCCGCATTATCGACGTTGAAAACGACTTCTACGGGATTATCTTCTGCCGCACAAAAGTGGCCGTGGACCAACTGGTAAACAGCCTGCTCGAACGGGGCTATGCGGCCGAGGGGCTGCACGGCGACGTCTCGCAGGCCCAACGCGAAAAGATACTCCGCAAATTCAAACGCCGGCATGCCAACATTCTGGTAGCCACGGACGTAGCGGCACGCGGCATCGACGTATCGAACCTCACGCACGTCATCAACTACTCGCTGCCTCAGGACCCCGAGTCGTACGTTCACCGCATCGGTCGAACGGGACGTGCCGGACACGAGGGGACAGCCATCACCTTTATCTCGCCGGCCGAGAACCGGCAGTTCCTCTTCATGCAGCGGCAGGTCAAAGCCGACATCCGCAAGGAGACCCTCCCCACGGGGCACGACATTGTGGAGATGAAGAAGCTGAAAATCAAGGACGACCTGGCCGAGATTGTCGAAGAGGAGTCCTACACGGGCTACGACGAAATGGCACGCGAGTTGCTCTCCGATTTGGAGCCTGAGGTGGCTTTGGCCGCGCTGTTGCGGTTGGCTTTCAAGAACGAACTGGACGAGAGCAGCTATCCCGAGATACGCCGCATCGACGTGGACCGACGCGGCACGGCACGCCTCTTTATCGGCCTGGGCAAGGCCGACGGCTATCGCCCCAAAACACTGGTCGAGCTCCTTTCGCGCGAGTGCGGCATCCCGCAGCAGAAGATTGACGACGTGAAATGCATGGAGGAGTTCTCGTTTGCAACGATACCGTTCCGCGATGCCGAAGCGGCCATGAAGAAGCTCAACTCGCTGCGCGAACTGGCCAATGACGACCGTCCGCTGGCCAAGTTGGCTAAGGAACCTGACAAGAAGAGCGACCGCAACCCGAGCGGCATTGCCGACAGGGGTCGCAACTACCGTCGTCGGGACGACGGCGATGGCGGAGGACGAGGACGCGGTGCCGCACGTCAGGCGTTCGTCCCGCGCCGCGACCACAGCCGACGCAAACACTAAACAGACTCTTTGTTCTCATCAATCGTATCATTCTCACATAATCCACACACATGAAAACGACCGCATTTACCCCGCACCACATCGCTGCGGGAGCCAAAATGGCTGAATTTGCCGGTTACCACATGCCGATAGAGTTCAGCGGCATCAACGACGAACACGCGACCGTTCGCGAAAAGGTCGGAGTCTTCGACGTGAGCCACATGGGTGAAATCTGGGTCAAGGGCCCGAAGGCACTCCCCTTCCTGCAATATGTCACCTCGAACGATGTCTCGGTGCTGTACGACGGCAAGGTACAGTACTCCTGCTTCCCGAACGGACGGGGCGGGATTGTGGACGACCTGCTGGTCTACCGCATCGATGCCGAGACCTACCTGCTAGTGGTCAATGCCGCCAACACGGACAAAGACTGGGCTTTCCTCTGCGAACATGCCCCGAAATTCGGGCTGACACCGGGCAAGGAGCTCTACAACGCCTCGGACGAGATTGCGCAGCTGGCCGTACAGGGACCGCTGGCCATGGACCTCGTGCAGGAGCTGTGCCCCGACCGTGACGTAAAGTCGATGGAGTACTACACCTTCTGCAAAACAACTGTAGCAGGCATCCCGAATGCCATTCTCTCCATCACCGGGTACACCGGGGCCGGCGGTTGCGAAATCTACGTGGCCAACGAAGACGCCGAAAAACTCTGGAACGCGCTGTGGGCCGCCGGAGAGAAATATGGCCTGAAAAACATCGGGCTCGGGGCACGCGACACCCTGCGTCTGGAGATGGGTTTCTGCCTCTACGGCAACGACCTGGACGACACCACCTCCCCCATCGAAGCGGGTCTGGGGTGGATTACCAAATTTACGGAAGCCAAAGGCGACTTTATTGACCGTGCGCTGCTCGAACGCCAGAAAAGCGAAGGCGTACAGCGCAAACTGGTAGGTTTTGAGATGATTGAACGCGGCATTCCTCGCCACGGCTACGAAGTGGCTGCCCCGAACGGCGACATCATCGGTACGGTAACCTCAGGCACCCAATCCCCCAGCCTGAAGAAAGGGGTGGGGCTGGCCTATGTGAAACCCGAGTTCTCGAAAGCCGGCACCGAGATTGCCATCGTGATTCGCGGCAAACTGGTGAAGGCACAGGTGGTGCGCCCGCCGTTCTACAAAAAATAGGCCTTCGTGCCCCCTGACTACCCGCGCGGGCTGGAACTTCACAGTTCCAGCCCGCCTCTTTTTTCGCCCGCACCTGCCCGCATTTCCACCGAAAATCCCTACCTTTATCCCCGTCTTCATAGGGGTGCTCCGCCAATCTTCTCACCACGCGGGGCTGAGATTATACCCGTAGAACCTGATGCGGATAATGCCGCCGTAGGGAACAGGGTGTTAAACAGTTCTTGTTTAACGCGGTCGGTCGGCTCGTCGAGCGTGCGCCTCTATGCGCCCGACACCGACCGATGCCACAAAGCCATTTCCAACCATGGAAACACTCGTATCGCTCGGAATCGTGGAAAACTATTTCGAGAAACTTAAAAACAACCTCTCGGTCGATGCCGCCATCGTGGGCGGCGGACCCTCGGGACTCGTTGCCGCCTACTATCTGGCCCGGGCCGGAAAACGCGTCGTCCTCTACGAACGCAAACTCGCTCCCGGAGGAGGCATGTGGGGCGGAGCCATGATGTTCAACGACATCATCGTGCAACAGGAAGCCCTGCCCATCCTCGACGAACTCGGCGTCAGCTACAAACCCTACCGCGACGGTGCCTGCGTGGTCGATTCGGTTCACGCCACCTCGGCACTGGTCTATGCCGCCACCAAAGCCGGAGCCACTATCTTCAACTGTTACTCGGTCGAGGATGTGATTTTCCGGGACGAGGCCGTGGCCGGACTGGTTGTGAACTGGGCCCCCGTCATGCGCGAAGGGATGCACGTAGACCCCCTGATGGTCACGGCCAAAACCGTGCTCGAAGGGACGGGCCACGACTGCATGATAGCACGCCTGGTTGCCCGTAAAAACAATGTCCGTCTCAACACCCCCACGGGCGAAGTGGCCGGAGAACGGTCGCTGAATGTCGAAGAGGGCGAACGACTCACCGTCGAAAACACCAAGGAGATTTACCCCGGGCTCTTTGTGAGCGGCATGGCGGCCAACGGCGTAAGCGGCAGTTTCCGCATGGGGCCGATTTTCGGAGGGATGCTCCTGTCGGGCAAAAAAGCGGCTGAACTGATGATTGCGAAAATCAATGGATAATTTCGGTCTGTATGTCATTCTGACGCGCCCGGCCATCGGGCACGTCGCAGCGGCCGAGATAGCGGTCCGCTGCGGCGTGCGGATGCTGCAACTACGCGAAAAGGATATGTCGGACGGTGAGTTGCTGCGCACCGCCCGCGAGCTGCGGGCGGTGACGCGCGGCACGCAGACCCGACTGATTATCAACGACCGCCCCGACATCGCCCTGCTGAGCGAGGCCGACGGCGTACACGTCGGCCAAAGCGACCTGAGTGTCAGCGATGTGCGGCGTATAGTCGGAGAGCGCATGACAGTCGGGCTCTCGACCCACTCCATCGAACAGGCCACCGAAGCCCAAACCCTCTCGGGGGTCGATTACATCGGTTTTGGTCCTGTCTATCCCACCACAACCAAGGCCGTGCCCGACCCGGTGGTCGGCACGGCCCTCCTGCGGCAGGTGCTCGCCTTCTCGCACCTGCCTGTGGTCGCTATCGGGGGCATCTTCCCCGAGAATGTGGAGACCGTCACGGCCGCCGGTGCGCGGAACCTCTGTCTGGTACGGCACTTCATGGCGCCGACAGACCCTGCAGAGGTCGAGCGGCGCATCCGACAGGTACAGCGTCTCCTGCTCTAAAACCATTCGGGGCGATTGGCTTTCATCAGCCAATCGCCCCGAATCTTTTCCGTCCGGCCGCTATCCCTCTCCTACGACAGGTACTCCACCTGCCACCGCACCTCTTCGGCCACTTCCTGCGGCAACTGCGGCAACACGGCCATCACCCGCTCCCGCAACGCCGCCCGATGACGATATATCTCCCGCAGGGCATACACCACCGACCGCTCGGTCGCTGCCCCGCCAAACAATCGCCCGTCGGACAATATCGCTGCATACTGCGCATCCGCCACCCCTGCGTTCGTCGCCAACCGCCCTAACATATAGAACGCCGCCAGTCGCCGCAACGCACTCCCCTCACCCGTTAAAGCGCCCCACTCCACTGCCGTCGGCCACGCCTCGAGCGACCGCCAAAAAAGCTGCATGGCACACTGTTCAGCCAACTCCGGCACCCGCCAATCCGCCGCCCACTGCTCCATCTGTGCGGCCGTCACCGCCTCGGCATCCTCCACAAACAGCGCGGCCAGCTTCATCTCCCGCACATCCTGCTGCCAAAGGGTCTGCGCCAGCTCATGGTCGGGGGCATACTCCGCCGCCACGTCGCGTATGGTCGGCAACGACACCCCGTAATTCAACCCATACCCCTGCTGACCGCCGCCATACTCCCGCATGGCATCGGTCACTGCCCCGTTCATCTCAATCCGCAAACGGCGCATCAGGGCTATCATCTTCTCCGTCGTGGTCATTATGCAGCACCTCCTTCGCCCTGTTTTTCATTCCCTGCCACCGGGCGCACCTTCCGTACCAACGCCTCGAAACGGCTCACCGCCTCGCTCATCGGCCCGTAATAACGCCCCCCAGCGGCATTCTTATGTCCCCCGCCGTTGAAATGCTCCCGCGCAAAGAGATTGACATCGAAATCCCCCTGCGAACGGAACGAAATCTTGATACACTCCAACGTCTCGATAAACATGGCCGAAAAATCGACCGTCTCAATCGACAACGGCATATTGACAATTCCTTCGGTATCACCAATCTGGTGATTAAAGCGTGTCTTTTCGGCACGGGTCAGCGTTATATACGCCGTACGGTGCGCTGCATCGACCCGCATCTTTTCGGAGAGAAGGTACCCAACCATCCGCAGACGGTTTTCGCTCTGGGTATTGAAGACCGCCTGCGAAATCTCAGGCGGCCGCACGCCCCGCTCCACCAGTTCCGCCACGGCACGATACAGCGCCGGGGTCAGGTTGCCGTAGCTGAAGTTCCCCGTGTCGGTCATCATCCCCACATACAAGGCTTTGGCCACATCGAGTGTTATCGCCTCGGCACCGCCCCATGCCATCAGAATATCGAATACCAGATGCGACGTCGAAGAGTAGGTCGGGTCCGAAAAACTCAGTTCATATTCGGGCGGGTCCATGTGGTGGTCAATCAGCACCCGCGGCGCCACCACA
Source organism: Candidatus Rikenella faecigallinarum (assembly GCA_019113395.1). Lineage (GTDB taxonomy): Bacteria > Bacteroidota > Bacteroidia > Bacteroidales > Rikenellaceae > Rikenella > Rikenella faecigallinarum. Next base: position 94,251 of record DXHL01000032.1, read on the forward strand.
TTGGCCTCCACCGCCTCGGTCATCTTATCCAGGCGGCTGATTTGGTTGAAATCGGAGCAGATAATCAAATCGGCATCAGCCAAATAGGCTCGAGCCTCGTCCGCACACTCCGAGAAAATCTCCACCCGCTCGGCTCCCGGCACACACGTCAGAAATTTCGGATAGTGGTTCGGGACAAAGAAACGAACCGTATGCCCAAACCCCGTTAAAAAGGTTGTCAGGGCTACTCCGGAGCCGATGGCATCGCCATCGGGATTGGTATGCGACAGCACAGCTATCGTCTGCGCTCCGGCACAAAGACGCTGTAACTGGATGACTTTTGTAAAATCCAAGGTATTTTTCATAAATTTGGTCATTCGATTTGAGTCACATTGAGACCTGACCTACATTCGGGTCCGACGCAATCGGCAAAAATACGACAAATGGCGATGTTACGCAAAATAGCGCTCTTCTACTACGAAGGTTTCCGCAGCATGACCGTCGGTCGGACGCTGTGGGCGATTATTCTCATCAAACTCGCCATCATGTTCCTGATACTCAAAATATTCTTCTTCCCAGCCACCCTGCGTGGCATGGACGACCGCGAAAAAGCCGATTTCGTCACCCACGAACTTATCCAACGCAAAACACACGAGTAAACCCTCTTTTATTCATCTCTAAACCGCATACCCTACCGTATGAACCTGCTTGCCGCTGACCTCGGAGCAGTCGTAGACTGGTCGAGAGCCCAATTCGCCCTGACAGCCATCTACCACTGGCTGTTCGTCCCGCTCACCCTCGGACTCGGTTTCATCATCGCCTTCATGGAGACCCGCTATGTCCGTACCGGTGACGAATTCTGGAAACGAACCACCAAATTCTGGATGCGACTCTTCGGCATCAACTTCGCCATCGGGGTCGCAACGGGGCTTATCCTCGAATTCGAGTTCGGAACCAACTGGAGCAACTACTCCTACTTCGTCGGTGATATCTTCGGCGCTCCGCTCGCCATCGAAGGCATCATGGCCTTCTTCATGGAATCCACCTTTATTGCCGTGATGTTCTTCGGCTGGGACAAGGTCTCCAAAAAATTCCACCTGGCCGCCACCTGGCTCACCGCCATCGGCGCCAACCTCTCGGCCCTCTGGATTCTGGTGGCCAACGCCTGGATGCAATACCCGGCCGGAATGCGGTTCAACCCCGAAACCGCTCGGAACGAAATGGTCAACTTTTGGGACGTGCTCTTCTCGCCCGTGGCCATGAACAAATTTTTCCACACCGTCACGTCGGCTTTCGTACTTGCAGCGGTCTTCGTCATCGGCGTCAGCGCCTGGTACCTGCTCCGCAAACGTGAAGAGAGACTGGCTCGCAAAAGCATCAAGATTGCTTCGATTTTCGGCCTGATTGGTGCCGTATGCGTGATATGGACCGGCGACGGTTCGGCCGTGCAGGTTGCCAAATACCAGCCCATGAAACTCGCCACCATGGAAAACCTCCAGGAGGGACAGACCCATGCCCCGCTGTCGTTGGTGCCTGGGGTGGAAATTCCCTCGATGCTCTCGGTGCTGGCATACCACGACACCGAAGCCTATGTGGTCGGTATCAATGACCTTATCGAAGGCAATCCCGAGCAGGGTATCCTTTCTGCCGATGAGAAAATCAAACGCGGACAACACGCCATCGAAACCCTCGCGGCTTTCAAAGCTGCTCAAAAAACAGGCGATACTGCTGCCGCTGACTCCATCGCCCAACTCTTCGACCCCGCAACGGAAGCCGGAAAAACGTTCCATAACGACTACTTCCGCTACTTCGGTTACGGATACCTGCAATCCGCACAAGAGACCCTGCCTCCCTTCATTCCGCTTATCTACTGGTCGTTCCGCGTGATGGTCGGACTCGGAATCTGGTTCGTGGTGCTCTTTATCTGGATGCTCATCCTCGAAAAACGAAATACACTCGGACAAAAACGACTCCCGCTGCACCTGGCTCTGTGGTCCATTCCGCTGGTCTACATCGCTTCGCAGGCCGGATGGGTAGTGGCCGAAGTGGGACGCCAACCCTGGACCATCCAGGACCTGCTCCCAACCGTAGCTGCTGTCTCGCGCCTCGAATCCGCTTCGGTGCAGGTGACCTTCTGGATTTTTGCGGCCCTCTTCACCACCCTGCTGATTGCCGAAATCGGCATCATGGTCAAACAAATCCGCCGCGGACCTTCGGATAAATAGCCCCTCTCGCGAGGCAAACATGCCACAGTCCTTTGCCCGCGAAACAAAAGCCAAACTCAAACACCCTACTCACAACGATTCGCGCGGGAGTGCCCCGCTCCCGCTCCATAAAATACAAGTCGCACTATGGAAACACTCACCCTGTTGCAACACTACTGGTGGTTTCTGGTGGCTCTGCTCGGAGCTCTGCTCGTCTTCCTGCTCTTCGTTCAGGGCGGACAGAGTTTCCTCTTCTCCATCGGAAAAACCAACGAAGAAAAAAGCCTGATGGTCAACGCCCTCGGACGAAAATGGGAATTTACCTTCACCACGCTCGTCACCTTTGGCGGAGCCTTCTTCGCCTCTTTCCCCCTCTTCTACTCCACCAGTTTCGGCGGAGCCTTCTACGTCTGGATGGCCATCCTGCTGGTCTTCGTTATCCAGGCCGTATCCTACGAGTTTCGCTCCAAAGCCGGGAACTTCCTCGGCCTCAAAACCTACGACACATTCCTTTTCATCAACGGATGCCTCGGCCCGCTGCTGATTGGAACCGCCGTCGGTACATTCTTTACGGGGGCCAACTTCGCCGTCGATACCGCCAACATCGGCAACATCGATGCTGCGGCAGCCACCATCTCGCACTGGACAACCCCGTGGCACGGACTCGAAGCCGTCCTCGACTACCGTAACCTCAGCCTCGGACTGGCCGTACTCTTCCTGGCCCGTTCGCTCGGTCTGCTCTACTTCCTCAATACCATTGACGACGCCACCCTCTGCGACCGCTCACGGCGGGCACTGCGGGGCAATGCCATCGCTTTTCTGGTCTTCTTCCTGCTCTTCTTCGTAAGCATCCTCTTCGCCACCGGCTGGAGCGTGAACCCCGAAACAGGCATTATTACCCCGGAACCCTACAAATACCTTCACAACCTGCTGGAGATGCCCGTCGTGCTTATCCTCTGCCTGCTCGGAGTGGTAGGTGTGCTCTGGGGACTCGCTCTCGGACTTTTCACCCAAAGCCGTAAAGGAATCTGGCCCGCAGGCATCGGTACCGTACTGGCCGTACTCTCCCTGCTGCTCATCGCCGGATGGAATAACACCGCATACTACCCCTCACTGGCCGACCCGCAAAGCTCGCTCACCATCTACAACAGCAGCTCTTCGGAATTTACCCTCTCGGCCATGAGCATCGTCTCGATTCTGATTCCGTTCGTGGTGGCATACATCTGGTACTCCTGGCGCTCCATCAACCGCAAACGGCTGACACACACCGAAATCGAACAAACCGACGAAAAATATTAACCCGGGGCCACAGAAAAGTGCCCCTCGGAGGATAATCGGTTAGGAAAATCGGTTTTTAATACATACCTTTACGAATAAAGATACACGTACCGATAACTTTTGATTTAGGGAGGGAGCTATTATGTCAGACACTACGGAAAAAACCAGATATTCGGATGCGGAATTGGCGGAGTTCAAGGCCATCATCCTCGAAAAACTCGAAAAAGCCAAAGCCGACTATGAATTGTTGCGGGCTACCATTACCCACACCTCCAGCAACGGAACCGATGACACCTCGCCGACGTTCAAGATTCTGGAAGAGGGTGCCGCAACCCTCTCCAAAGAGGAATCGGGCCGACTGGCTGCCCGGCAGTACAAATTTATTCAGAACCTCGAGGCTGCCCTGGTGAGAATCGAAAACAAGACCTACGGTATCTGCCGCGAAACCGGCAAACTGATTCCGAAAGAGCGGCTGCGGGTTGTGCCTCACGCCACGCTGAGCATCGAAGCCAAAGAGAGCGGGGTTAAGTAACACTCCGATTATCGATTGAGGCGGGACAGATTTTGTGCTTGTTTTGGGATAAACACCGCACCCGCTCCATTATGACACCGAATGAGAAGGGATATTGGCTGAAGGAGCCGATATCCCTTTCATCATGAACATCAATGCGCTGTTACAGCTGCCCCAACGCATTGTTTCAGATTTTGGCACCGTTTGTGCTACACCCCTAACGCATCGAAACAACCACACCTAACAACCCACAGAATGAAAAGAAAACACCAAATCCTGATTGCCGTGGGGACCATTGTCCTCATCCTGCTCCTTATCTTCTGGAGCGTGGCAGCCGAAGCACAAGTCATCCAACCGGTTCTGAACGGGGATACCCCCGTTCAGGACGGTGGCAACACCACCATTCGCTACTCCACTGCCGGGTTCTATCCGGTGCAGGGCAGCGGACGCTCGGTACAAAACATGGACCCGGCCTGGCGTTTTGCCAAAGGACGACAGGAGGGGGCCTGGGAAGAGCACTACCGCGGAGACTCCGCCTGGCAAACGGTCAGCGTACCCCACGGACTGGAGCTGCTCCCCCTGGAGGCCAGCGGTGGGATTAACTATCGGGGCGAGGCGTGGTATCGCAAATACTTTCAGACCCCGGCATCCGTGCGCGGGAAACGGTTGGTGCTCTATTTCGAAGGAATTATGGGCAAATCCACCGTATGGGTGAACGGGAAACAGGTAGCGGAGCACTATGGTGGATTTTTACCGGTTATCGCCGACATCAGTGAGGCGATTCATCCGGAGAGCGGGGCGATTAATGTGGTCGCCGTGCGGGCCGACAACAGCGATGACCCCTCGTTCCCGCCCGGGAAACCGCAGGCACAACTTGACTACTGCTACTTTGGTGGCATCTACCGCGACGTGTGGCTCGTGACGACCAACCAAGTCTACATCACCGACCCCAACCAAACCGACCGTGTGGCCGGCGGTGGAGTGTTTTGGGCGACGACCGACCTGGCCGACGACCATAGCTCGGCAACCGTTGCGCTGCGGCTGAATCTGGCCAACGACAGCCGCCGCGGAGCATCAGGACGTGTGGAATATACGCTGGTGGCACCCGACGGCACGATTGCTGCCTCCCGCAAACAGAGCTACTCCATTCCGGCCGGCAGCGACCGTACCCTCAACACAAAACTGACCGTCAAGACTCCTGCTCTGTGGTCGCCCGAAACGCCGCACCTCTATCGGCTCAACATACGGGTAACGGACAACCGGGGTATGGCCGTAGACGGGATGATGCAACGGGTCGGTATCCGTACGATTGCCTTCAATCCGCAACAGGGATTTGTCCTGAACGGGCGGCCCTACCCGCGTAAACTCATCGGCGGCAACCGCCATCAGGACTATGCCGTTATCGGCAATGCCCTTTCGAACAACCTGCACTGGCGCGATGCCGTAAAACTCAAGGCGGCCGGCATGGAGATTGTCCGCAACGCCCACTATCCGCAGGACCCTGCCTTTATGGATGCTTGTGACCAGTTGGGACTGTTTGTGATTGTGAACACCCCGGGGTGGCAGTTCTGGAACGAGGAGCCGATTTTCGAACAACGCGTATACAGCGATGTGCGGAACATGGTGCGCCGCGACCGCAACCGTCCCAGTGTGATTATGTGGGAGCCGATTTTGAACGAGACGTGGTATCCGGAATCGTTTGCCGGCAATGTCTTTAACCTTGTGCATGAAGAGTATCCTTTCCCCGGCTGCTATACGGCCAGCGACAGCGAAGCCAAAGGACATGAACACTTCGAGATTCAGTTTGCCCACCCGGCCAACGGGGGCGGCGGTGCCTGGGGCACGGGGGCGGCGATGCCCGACAAGGTCTATTTCACGCGCGAATGGGGCGACAATGTGGACGACTGGAACTCCCATAACTCCACGAGCCGTGTAGCCCGCGGCTGGGGCGAGGTACCGCAGTTGGTACAGGCCAACCATTATGCGGACAACGGCTATAAACACACCTCGTACGATATCCTCTACCGCACGCCCGTTTACCACGTCGGCGGGACGCTCTGGCACCCCTTCGACCACCAGCGGGGCTACCATCCCGACCCGTTTTACGGCGGCATTATGGATGCTTTCCGCCGACCGAAATACTCTTTCGAGATGTTTCGTGCCCAAAATCGGACAGCCCAAGCGGAACCGATGGTCTTCATCGCCAACGAACTTTCGCCCTTCTCGCCCGAGGATGTGACGGTATTCAGCAACTGCGATACGGTGGTGCTGTACACGTTTGTGGGAGCGGATACGGTGCGCACCTATGTGCGAGGCCGCGATTGCGACACCACGGGGATTCCCTCGCCCGTCATTGTTTTCCCGAAAGCGTGGAACTTTATGGCCGACAAAGCCATGTCGCGCAGCGGAAAACAGAGAGAAGCCTATATCCGCGTTGAGGGTATTCGCAACGGCAAGGTAGCTGCCGTGGAACAGAAAAGCATGACCCGACGCCCCACTCGGCTGAAACTGGTAGTGGACCGGGAGGGGGTGAATGCTGTGGCCGACGGCTCCGACCTGGTGACGGTCGTGGCACAGATGACCGATGACCGCGGAATGGTCAAACGCCTCAACAATCAGGTGGTTCGCTTTACGATTGAGGGTGAAGGGCGGCTACTGACCCCCGCATCACAAGCCTATGGAGTGCCGCTCGTATGGGGCGAAGCGCCCGTACTGGTACAAACGACAACCACCCCGGGCACAATTAAGATACGCGCCGAAATTGCCGGGCCGCAAGGCGACTGGACCGCTCACCCCGCAGAAATCGAGTTCCGCACGGTGGCTCCCCTGCAGGAGTTGAACTACATGGAGGCTGAGGCGGCACGTTTGGAGAGTGAGGCATCAGAGGCGGCTTCCCCTGCTGCGCTTTCGGAAGAACGAGCCCGTCAGTCGGAAGAGCTGTTGGAAACGGTAGCGGCTCAACAGGAGGCCTTCGGGGAAAAACAGCAATGAGAATCGATAAAACACACCGAATCGGCAGCCGTTCAGCAAGTTTCGCATGGATATTGACGGTGGCGGGAATCCTGCTGTTGTGGAGTGGTAATGCCGCGGCCAGAGAGCGTGTGCAGACGGGTATCGAAGTGCTGCGCGAGAGCGGATTCGAGCCCCTGCGGGGCAAACGCGTGGGATTGGTGACCAATCCCACGGGGGTCGATTCACGGTTGGTCTCCACCATTGACATTCTGGACAGCGCGGCCAAACGGGGAACTTTCCAGTTGGTAGCCCTTTACGGACCGGAACATGGCGTTCGGGGCAATGTGACAGCCGGAGAACGGGTAGCCTCGGGGCGTGACCCGAAAAGCGGAGTACCCGTCCTCAGCCTCTATGGAGCCACCCGAAAACCCACCCCACAGATGCTGGCCGGTGTAGACCTGCTGGTTTTCGACATTCAGGACATTGGGACGCGAAGCTATACCTACCTCTCGACCCTGGGGCGGGTGATGGAGGCGGCTGCAGAAAACCATATTCCCGTACTGGTGCTTGACCGCCCCAACCCCCTGGGAGGCCTGCGCGTCGAAGGAAACGAACAGTTGGCCCCCGGCTACACCTCGTTCGTGAGTGCCTATCCGGTGCCCTACGTCCACGGGATGACCCTAGGTGAAGCGGCTCGGATGCTGAACGAGGAGGGCTTGTTGGCAGGGGGTGTACGGTGCGAGCTGCAGGTGGTCCCGATGAAGGGGTGGAATCGCGAAATGACATGGAATTCGTGCGGCTTGCCGTGGGTACCCACCTCACCCCATATCCCCACACCCGAGAGCGCCCTCTTCTACCCTGCCACAGGAACCGTCGGAGAACTGGGAACACTCCATATCGGGGTGGGCTATACCCTCCCCTTTCAAACGCTGGCCGCACCCTGGATAACCGATGCCGAAGGACTCTGCCAACGGCTGGAAGCGACTCCCGCCCTGCGCGGTTTTCGCTTCCGCCCCATCCACTACCGCCCGTTCTACGGCTCGGGACGTGAGGCGGAACAGCACGGCGTTCAGATTTATCCCACCGACTCGGCCAACCTCTCGTCACTGACCCTGCTCCCCTTCTACGTCATGCAGGAGTTGGCCGCCATGTACCCCGACCAAAAACCGCTATCGACAGCCGCCGAATCACGCCGCGCGATGTTCGACAAGGTACTGGGGTCAAATCGGTTGCGCACCCTCTTTATCGGTGCCGGACGACGGGTCACGCCTGCCATGGTTCAATTCTGGCAGCCTTCTGCCAAATTTATGGCTCGTCGGGCCCGCCATCTGCTCTACTGACCGCTCGGTCGGCCATAATCCCATAAAACGCGGGGCAGGAAAACACTTGGTTTTCCTGCCCCGCGCATATCTCGCGTAATCGTAACGCCTAAATATCCAGCACCGTGTTCCAGCCGTAACGGTCCTCTTTCTCGCCGTGCTGAATGGCGACCAACTCATCGTACAACTTCTGCGACCACGGCCCGACACCCGTCCCATAGTCATACGTACGTCCGCTCTCCGGGTCGTAAATCGTAGCCACCGGCGTAATCACCGCTGCCGTCCCGCAACAACCCGCTTCGCTGAAGGTCTCCAGCTCCTGCAGTTCGACATGGCGTGCTTCGACCTCCATCCCGAAATCGGCAGCCAACTGTTTGAGGCTCTTGTTCGTAATCGAAGGCAGAATGGAGTGCGAATCGGGCGTAATGTAATGCGCCACCCCCCGCTCATCCACCCGTACGCCAAAGAAGTTCGCCGCCCCGCACTCGTCGATATAGCGATGGTGCGCCGGGTCCAGATAGAGCACGCTGTCGTACCCTTTTTCATGTCCTTCGAGAGCCGAAGTCAGGCTTGCTCCGTAGTTACCCCCGGCCTTGATATGTCCCGTTCCGAAGGGTGCCGCACGGTCATGCGTACGGTCAATAATGGCACTGATGCCCTTCATCCCGCCGCTGTAATAGGGTCCCACAGGGCTGACAAACATCAACAGAAGCGTTTCATCGGCCGGTTTCACCCCCAGCTGCGGCCCCGAGCCGACAATCACCGGACGAATATAGAGCGACCCACCCGTTTCATAAGCCGGAATATACTCCTTGTTGGCCTCCACTACACGGGTCACCATGTCGCAGAAGAGTTCCACACTGGGTACAGCCATTTGGAGATAGGCCGCCGAGCTTTGCAAACGGCGTGCATTCTCGTCCATCCGGAAGATACGTACCCGTCCGTCACGGCAACGATAGGCTTTCAGCCCTTCGAAAGCGGTCTGCCCATAGTGAAAGGCTGTGGCAGCCATGTGCATCGTCACGGTCTCTTCAGTGTGCTCCTCGATGGGACCCCACTCCCCGTCGCGCCAGTAGCAGCGCACGTTTATCGGGGTACGGGTGTATCCGAACTTGAGGTTGTTCCAGTCAATGTCTTCAGGTCTCATTGTGGTCTGTTTTTATCGGTCGGTTGGCACGCTCCTTCGGGACGTCATTGTCCACTCCGACCCTATCCATAAAAAAGTGAACTATTCCAATTCCCAGTCGGCACCATCCTTGCGGTCCTTGACCCGGATGCCGAGCGCTGCCAGACGGTCACGAATCAGGTCCGAGGTAGCCCAATCTTTCGCTGCCTTGGCCTGCTGACGCACCTCCAGCACCATATCAATCACCCCGCCCAGCCGTTCAGTTTCCGAAGTCGCGGGCACCACGGCAGCATCCGCTGCCGCCGACAGCCCCAACAACGTTCCCAGCACGGTATCGAACGTTTCGCGCAACGTGCGGATATCTGCTTCGGTCGCGGTCAGTGTACCGTCGTTCAGGGCATTCACATGGCGCACCCAGTCAAAGAGTTTGGCAATGGCCACGGGGCTGTTCAGGTCGTCACACAGCGCCTCCTCGCACTCGGCCAGTAAGGTCGAGGGACTCGGAAGGGTCGAGACATCGGCCGCCTTGATTTTGCCCGACAGCAACAGGTTCCACGCCCGTGTAAGCCGTTCCAACCCCTTTTCAGCCGCCTGCAACGCCTCGTCACTGAAATCGAGTGTCGAACGGTAGTGCGCCTGCAAAATGAAGAAGCGGATAACCATCGGTGCATACGGCTGCGTCAGCAGCGGATGGTCACCCGTAAAGAACTGTTCGAGCGTAATGAAGTTGCCGAGCGATTTGCCCATCTTCTGCCCGCCAATGGTCACCATATTGTTGTGCACCCAATAGCGTGCCGAAGCGTGTCCTTGCGCGGCCGTCGATTGAGCAATTTCGCATTCGTGGTGCGGGAACATCAGGTCCATCCCGCCGCCGTGGATGTCGAACGTCTCGCCGAGGTATTTGGCACTCATGGCCGAGCACTCCAAGTGCCACCCCGGGAAACCGTCGCTCCAGGGTGACGGCCACCGCATGATATGCTCGGGCGAGGCCTTTTTCCACAGCGCAAAGTCCGCCGCAAAACGCTTCTCTCCCTCGAAGTCGTCCGACCGACCACCCGACTGAATGTCGTCCAGATTGCGCCCCGACAACACTCCGTAGTGGTGGCCGTCGGCTACGTATTTACGCACGTCGAAATAGACCGACCCGTTGCTCTCATAGGCATAACCGGCATCCAGAATGGCCTGTGTCATCTGAATCTGCTCGATGATATGTCCCGAGGCGTGCGGCTCTATCGAAGGACGCAACACTCCCAAACGGTCCATAAACTCGTGGTATCGGTTGGTGTAGTACTGCGCGATTTCCATCGGTTCGAGTTGCTCGAGGCGCGCCTTTTTCGCAATTTTGTCTTCGCCGCTGTCGGCATCGTTTTCGAGGTGCCCCACGTCGGTAATATTCCGCACGTAACGCACCTTGTACCCCTCGTAACGCAACAGACGGAAGAGCAGGTCGAACGTGACGGCAGGGCGTACATGCCCCAGGTGCGGGTCGCCGTAGACCGTCGGGCCGCACACATACATCCCCACCGCAGGAGCGTGCAACGGTTGGAACTCCTCTTTGCGACGGGTCAGGGTATTGTATAAATAGATGGGTTTCGCCATAATCTGCTTTCGGATTGGTAGAGTGTATTTTGCAAATTTATTAAATTTGAACCATTCATACCGCTTTTTATGTACAGAAATTTAGCCGCATTCCTCCGCGCCCTGGAGGAGGCGGGCGAACTGATACGCATCACGGCCCCTGTTACTCCCGAACTGGAGATTGCCGAACTGACCGACCGCCAGGCCAAACAGCCCGGTGGAGGCAAGGCGCTGTTGTTCGAAAACACCGGAACGGAGTTTCCCGTGGCCACGAACCTGTTGGGGTCGGAACGGAGAATATGTATGGCCCTGGGGGTGGAACGGCTGAGTGATGTCGGCTGGCGTATTGATACGCTCTTTGCGGAGGCCGTAAAGCCCAAAACCAGTTGGATGGATAAGCTGCGGATGTTGCCGCTGCTGGGCGAGGCGGCGCGGTGGATGCCGCGCCGGCTGTCGCGACGCGGAGCGTGTCAGGAGGTCGTGCTGCGCGGCAAGGCGGCCGACCTCAACCGCCTGCCCGTGCTCCGATGCTGGCCCCACGACGGCGGACGGTTCGTGACGCTGCCGCTGGTGCACACCGTAGACCCCGAAAACGGCATCCGCAACGTGGGGATGTACCGCATGCAAATTTTCGACAGCCACACCACGGGGATGCACTGGCACCGCCACAAGACCGGCGAACGGCACTACGAAGCCTACCGCCACCGTGGCGAACGGATGCCCGTCACTGTCTGCCTCGGGGGCGACCCCGCCTACACCTATTGCGCCACGGCCCCCCTGCCCGACGGGGTGGACGAATACCTGCTGGCGGGGTTCCTGCGCAACCGACCGGTCGAAATGGTACAATGCCTGACAAACAAACTGTGGGTACCGGCCGATTGCGATTTCGTTATCGAAGGGTATGTGGACCCTGCGGAGCCGAAGGTGGTCGAAGGAGACTTCGGCGACCATACGGGATTCTACTCCCTGAAAGACCTCTACCCCCGTTTCCACGTCACCTGCATTACCCACCGCAAAGGAGCCATATGGCCTGCCACGCTGGTAGGCGTCCCGCCCATGGAGGATGCCTATATCCAGCTGGCCACCGAACGGATTTTTCTTGCACCCATTCGCCTGGCCGTGGCCCCCGAGGTCATCGACCTCTGGATGCCTCCGGCCGGAGTAGCGCACAACATCGCGGTTTGCGTGATTCGCAAGAGCTACCCAGGGCAGGCCATGAAGGTGGCCCATGCGTTGTGGGGCGCCGGACAGATGAGTTTCAACAAGTTCCTGATAGTGCTCTCGGACGAAGACACAGCGGGGGTATCAGGGACGGGCTACGAAGCGGTTGTCCGCGAGCGGCTCCACTGTTTTGACCCTGCACGGGATGCCCACTTCTCGCAGGGGATACTGGACGTACTCGACCACGCAGCCCCCTACATCGGATATGGAGGAAAACTGTGCCTCGACCTCACCCGCAAACTGGCGGAAGAGGGCGGCGAACGCACCCGACAGAAGAGCATCCCCATCGAAGTGGTATGGGATGATTTTGTAGAGGCTGCTGACCTGACCTTTGACGAGCAGGTATGGCTCGCAGCGGGCAACACGGACCCGGTGCGGGACGTACAGATAACCGAACAAGGTGTTTTACGCCTCGATGCCCGTTTCAAGCCCTCAGAGGTAGAACGCGGATGGCCCAACGTGGTGACCATGTCACCCGAGGTCATCGAGGCTGTAGATAGGCGGTGGCCCGAGTACGGTTTGGGCAGTGAGCCCCTCCCCTCTCCCTCGCGCCGTTACCTCTCGCTGGTACGCTCGCACGAAGCGAAGATATAGACAGCATTTACGGCTCCCTGTAAACGATTTACGGCGGTGCGCTCATTGGAGCGCACCGCCGTAAATCGTTTGAGGAAAATCCACTCGAAACGGACTACATCAAATCCTCCACACTCTGTTTCTTCTTTCCCTTCGCATCACGCTTGGCCTGTTTTTTGGCCATCTTCGTCAAATAATCCGAAGCCGCAGGATTTTGCGTATAGATGATGTAGTGATACGTATTATACGACTCATCCACCGTCTTGGCCGTTGCCATGGTCGTCCGCTGCGTCACCGCCTGTACCCCGTTCGTGGTCAGGCTCAACTCCACGTTGTACCCACCATAGTTGAACTGATGCTTGATGGTCTTACCCGAGCTGGTCTCCACCAAATCCGCCCCATTGTCTTTTGCCCACGTCAGCAACCGATGGTACGTATCATCTTTGTAGAACAACACATCCACCCACGCAGCACAACCATCCGCCCCGTTTTGAATCACCACCATGTAATCATCCGGATGAGGACGAATATCCGCAGTCGCGCCATTCACCGCATTCAATACATTGGCCACATCATTCCAGCCATTCCCCTTGCGTAACACATACTGGTTCCGATAGTCGTCATACTTAAACTTGCCTGCTTTGAGCGCCTCCTTGTCCATGGTCAGCAGTTTGGCATAAGGCATCTCCTCCTGCGCCCAAACTGTCTGAAACAAGCTGGCCGCAGCCAACAGCAACCCCAAAAAAATCTTTTTCATAACCTGTATCTGATTGAGTAATGATTAATTTAACACCATCGTATGGTGACAAAATTAATCATTTTTATACCATCTTCACCCCATGTCCAGGCAAAACAAAAAGGGCATCTTCTGATTCCCAGAAGATGCCCCCATTGGCTTTTATTGAAGGATGACTATTTGGTCGGCTGCGGCCCTGCGGCTACCAGTGCCTTACCTTCCGCATTGTCGGTGTATTTTTCGAAGTTCTTCACGAAACGACCGGCCAGGTCTTCCGCTTTCTTGGTCCATTCAGCCGCATCGGCATAGGTGTCGCGCGGGTCGAGGATTTTCGAATCTACGCCCGGCAGAGCGGTCGGAACCTTGAAGTTGAAAATCGGAATCATCTTCGTTTCGGCCTTGTCAATCGAGCCATCGAGGATAGCGTCGATGATACCGCGGGTATCCTTAATCGAGATACGTTTGCCGGTACCGTTCCAACCGGTGTTCACCATGTAGGCCGTAGCACCCGAAGCGTTCATGCGTTTCACGAGTTCTTCGGCATATTTGGTCGGGTGGAGCGTCAGGAACGCTGCACCGAAGCAGGCCGAGAAGGTCGGAGTCGGTTCGGTGATACCGCGTTCGGTACCTGCCAGTTTAGCGGTGAAGCCCGAGAGGAAGTAGTATTTGGTCTGTTCCGGAGTGAGGATAGATACCGGAGGCATCACCCCGAAAGCGTCGGCCGTCAGGAAGATAACTTTCTGAGCGGGACCTGCTTTCGACACCGGTTTCACGATGTTGTCGATGTGATAAATCGGGTACGACACACGGGTGTTTTCCGTTACGCTCTTGTCGTTGAAGTCGATTTTGCCGTTGGCATCCACCGTCACGTTTTCGAGCAGGGCGTCGCGTTTGATGGCTTTGTAGATATCCGGTTCCGATTCCTTGTCGAGGTTGATAACCTTGGCATAGCAACCGCCTTCGAAGTTGAAGACACCGTTGTCGTCCCAGCCGTGTTCGTCGTCACCGATGAGTTCGCGTTTGGGGTCGGTCGAGAGGGTCGTTTTCCCGGTTCCCGAGAGGCCGAAGAAGATAGCCACATCGCCATCTTTACCTTTGTTGGCCGAGCAGTGCATCGACGCGATACCGCGCAGCGGAAGCAGGTAGTTCATCATCGAGAACATCCCTTTCTTCATTTCACCGCCATACCAGGTACCGCCGATGAGTTGCATTTTTTCGGTCAGGTTGAAGGCCACGAAGTTTTCCGAGTTGAGCCCCATCTCTTTCCAGTTGGGATTGGTGGTTTTCGAAGCGTTCAGCACCACGAAATCCGGTTCGCCGTAGTTTTTGAGTTCTTCTTCGGTCGGACGGATAAACATGTTCTTCACGAAGTGAGCCTGCCAGGCCACTTCCATGATGAAACGCACTTTCAGACGGGTGTCGGGGTTGGCACCGCAGAAAGTATCCATCACGTAGAGTTTTTTACCGCTCAGTTCGGTCGTAGCGATTTTTTTGAGTTCGCTCCACACGGCCGGGGTGATGGGTTTGTTGTCGTTTTTGGCGAAGTCCGAGGTCCACCATACGGTGTTTTCGGTCGTAGCGTCTTTAACGATGTATTTGTCTTTGGGCGAACGGCCGGTGAAGACCCCGGTCATCACGTTCACCGCACCGAGTTCGGTATCCACCCCTTTTTCATAGCCGCTCAGGCAGCTGCAGGTCTCTGCTTTGTAGAGTTCTTCGTAGGACGGGTTGTGGAGAATCTCCTTCACGTCCTTAATGCCGTACTTGCTCAGGTCGAGTGACATAATCTATTGGTTTTAATTGGTTTATATTGCTTTCACTTCACTTGTGACGAACATGCGCCATGCGTTCATTGCGCACACTTTCACGTCACAAAGGTAGTAATAATTTTTTATTGTTAATCATTTCACAGTGAGATTTTCAAAAAAATCTGAAACTTTTCTTTGCACCCCGTTCAATGACTATGGATATAACCCTGCTCGACCGAGAAATATTGCCTTGCGGGGCGAAATTCTCGGGTGGAAATTTTACCTTTGTGAGGAAAACCGCCGCCGCGATGCGCCAGGCGAGGCCTTCCAGCCCTACAGTCGGGGCATACGGCGACCGAACGACAGAGACATGGAGTACGACGCACACAAAATAGCACAACTGGCCGAACACTATCGGGCCATTTTGGAACTGATAGGCGAAGACCCGACCCGCGAAGGGCTGCTGAAGACACCGGAACGGGTGGCCAAAGCCATTTCGTTTATGACCCAGGGGTATGAACAGGACCCGATTGAGATTTTGCTGTCGGCCAAGTTCCGGGAGGAGTACAAACAGATGGTCGTGGTGAAGGATATCGAGTTGTACTCGCTGTGCGAACACCACATGGTTCCGTTTTACGGCAAGGCACACGTAGCCTACATCCCGAACGGGTTTATCACGGGGCTCTCGAAAATACCGCGCGTGGTGGACTGCTTTGCACGGCGGCTGCAGGTACAGGAGCGACTGACGGTGCAAATCCGCGACTGCATCCAGGAGGCGCTCAACCCGCTGGGCGTGGCGGTGGTGATTGAGGCGAGCCACATGTGCATGCAGATGCGCGGCGTCGAAAAACAGAACTCTGCCACCACTACCTCGGCCTTTACCGGGGCATTCCTCACCCAGATACAGACCCGCGAAGAGTTCATGAACCTCATCTCGCACAAACTCCGTTAGACACACATAGTTCCTACCACCATTAAATAGTACACAGCCTATATGAGCGGATTTTTCGGTTGCGCCTCGCGGCGCGAATGCGTCAATGACGTCTTCTACTGCACGGACTACCACTCCCACCTGGGGACCAAACGCGCCGGGATGGCCTTTTTCAACGGCGAGAAGTTTATCCGGTCCATCCACAGCCTTGAAAACGGATACTTCCGGAACAAGTTTGAGGACGACCTGCCGAAATTTGCCGGTTCGACGCTCGGCATCGGGGTCATCAGCGACTACGAGTCGCAGCCGGTGACCGTCACGAGCCACCTGGGACGTTTTTCCATTGTCACCGTAGCGCGCATCGAGAATATCGAGGAGATTACCGAACGGCTGCTGAACGAAAATGTGCATTTTGCGGAGTTGTCGGGGTCAGACATCAACCCGACGGAGCTGGTGGCGATTTTGATTAGCCAGAGCCGCACCTTCAAGGAGGGTATCGAAAACGTACAGCGAACCATCAAGGGGTCCTGCTCGATGCTGATTCTGACCGAGCACGGGATTTATGCCGCCCGCGACCGTTTCGGCCGCACGCCGGTGATTATCGGCAAAAACGACTTCGGGTATGTGGCGGCTTCGGAAAGTTCGTCGTTCCTGAACCTCGGCTATGAATATGTGCGCGACCTGGGCCCGGGCGAAGCGGTGCAGCTGACCCGCGACGGGGTGACCGACATTCTGGCACCGGGACCGCGCAAACAGATTTGTTCGTTCCTGTGGGTCTATTATGGTTATCCGTCATCGTGCTACGAGGGGATTAACGTCGAAGACGCCCGTTACCGTTGCGGGGCGGCCATGGCGGCGCGCGACCCGGAGTTGGAGGCCGATTTTGCGGCAGGGATACCCGACTCGGGTGTGGGACACGCCATCGGGTACAGCAATGCCAAACGCATCCCCTACAAACGCCCCTTCGTCAAGTACACCCCGACCTGGCCACGCAGCTTTATGCCTCAGAACCAGGCCATGCGCGACCTTGTCGCCAAGATGAAACTGCTGCCGAACGAAGCCTTTACGCGCGGCTCGAAAATCGTCTTTATGGACGACTCCATTGTACGGGGTACCCAGCTGAAGGACAATGTGGTAAAACTCAAAGAGGTGGGCGTTGAAGAGGTGCATATGCGCATCGCCTGCCCGCCGCTGATTTTCCCGTGCCGTTTCCTGAACTTCTCGACCTCGCGTTCGACCTTCGACCTCTACGCACGGCGTGTTATCCGCGACCTGGAGGGCACCGACAAACTCTCGGACGAAACCCTCATGGAATATGCTGACGACACCACCGAGAAACATCGCAAGATGGTCGAGGTGATGGGCCAGCAGTTGCAACTCACCTCGCTGAAGTTCCAGCGCCTGCAGGATGTGGTCGAGGCCATCGGCCTGCCGAAAGAGCAGCTCTGCACCCACTGCTGGGACAACAGCAGCTACGTGGAGTAATCGCGCTTTGTTGCACGGTGTCGGGGGACTCTGCACGGTGTGCGGGAGCCTCGACACCGTTTTCTTTTCGACACACACGCTCCACACCACAACCTTTTAGAGACACAGCGATATGGAATGGACATTTATCGGCCGTTTGGCCCTGGCGGCTCTGCTGGGCGGTATTATCGGTTTCGACCGCGAATACCGCGCCAAAGAGGCGGGACTGCGCACCCACTTTTTGGTCGCATTGGGGAGCGCCCTTTTTATGATTGTCTCGATGTACGGACTGGGCGGCGTCGGTGACCCGGGACGTATTGCCGCACAGGTGGTGACCGGCATCGGGTTTATCGGTGCCGGGTCAATTATGATTCACAAACAGTTCGTGCGGGGGCTGACCACCGCCTCAGGGCTGTGGGCCACGGCGGGTATCGGGCTGGCCGCGGGAGCCGGCATGTACTGGATAGGGGTAGCCGCCATGGTGCTCACGCTGGCAGGGCTGGAACTCTCGACACTGGTGCTCGGCAGCATCGGCATGCACACCGCACAAATCGTCTTTGCGACCACCGACAAGGAGAACCTGACGCGTGTGATGGCCGAGATACACGAACGAAAACATACACTGGTGAGCTACGAAACAACTCATGAGGTGGTAGGCAACGGCGAGTTGTTTCGGGTGACAATGGTGGTCAAGACCCACCATGCCGCCGACCATACCCACCTCTTCCAGTTTATTCAGGCGCTTCCCCAACTGACCCTTGAAAAGATGGAGTAACCGTCTTCGGAGCGTCACTTCTCAATTTGATTGCCGATTTTCTCTATGCATATCCTTATCTACTTTCCGGTCAGGCTTCCCGTCACCCGATACGGCGGCATCGAGCGTGTCATATGGGGACTGGGGAAGGCTCTGGTGCGGATGGGCTACCGGGTAACCTACCTGGCCGGAGCCGGTTCGACCTGCGACTTCGCCGCGTGCCTCGCCTATGACCCGACCCGACCGCTCGCGCAGCAGATACCGGCCGATGCAGACCTGGTGCACCTCCACGCCCTGCCGCAGGGAGAGGAGCTGACACGGCCATACCTCTACACCGAGCATACGAACGGCTCAGGCGGGCGGCCGCTGCCGCTCAACACGGTATTCCTTTCGCGCAACCACGCAGAACGGCACGGAGCGGAGACCTTTGTCTACAACGGACTCGAATGGAGCGATTACGGCGTTCCGAATTGGGACACACCGCGCCGTTATTTCCACTTTTTGGGCAATGCAGCGTGGCGGGTGAAGAATGTGCGGGGAGCCATTGAGGTGGTACGGGGCATGCACGGCGAACGGCTCATGGTGCTGGGCGGCACGCGCCTCAACATCAAGATGGGATTTCGGCTGACGCTCT
Source organism: Candidatus Rikenella faecigallinarum (assembly GCA_019113395.1). GTDB lineage: Bacteria > Bacteroidota > Bacteroidia > Bacteroidales > Rikenellaceae > Rikenella > Rikenella faecigallinarum. The sequence goes on from DXHL01000032.1 coordinate 113,259, forward strand.
CGCCGAAGATTCACTTTGCAGGAATGGTCGGCGGCGAGGAGAAACTTCGGCTGCTGAACGGTTCGAAAGGGTTGATTTTCCCGGTTCGGTGGCACGAGCCTTTCGGGCTGGCCGTTATCGAGAGTCTCTATTTTGGGGCTCCGGTCTTTGCCACACCCTACGGTTCACTGTCGGAGTTGGTCACATCCGAGGTAGGATTCTGCTCTCCGTATTGCTCGGCACTGCGCGAGGCGGCACGGCACGCCGAGGCTTTCTCTCGACAAAGGTGTCACGACTATGCCCGTGAGTTGTTCTCGGCCGACCGCATGGCACGGGAATACCTGCACTGTTATGAACGGGTGCTGAACGGGGAGTCTCTCCAGAAGACGCATCCCGTGCTGCGACGAGCCGAGGGCGAGGAGCGTTTCCTCCCGTGGTACGCATAGACGCGGTGACCTAAGGAGATAAAACCGCAGCGGCGGCATCTCAGAGAGAGATGCCGCCGCTGCTTTTATCACGGAATAACAGCCAGGGCTACACCAGCGCCAGTTTCAGCACATCGTCCAGCGTTTCGACATAGTGGAAGGTAAGCCCTTTCACATAATCGGCCTTGATGTCTTCGATATCCTTGCGGTTTTCGACGCTCAGGATAATATCGGTAATCCCAGCACGTTTGGCCGCCAAAATCTTCTCCTTCACGCCACCCACCGGCAACACCTTGCCCCGCAAGGTCGTTTCGCCGGTCATGGCATACCGTGCCTGCACCTTACGTCCCGTGAAGACCGAAGTCAGCGCCGTGACCATCGTAATCCCGGCCGACGGACCATCCTTCGGAATAGCCCCTTCGGGCACGTGAATGTGAATATCGTTCTCTTCAAAGAGTTTCGAATCGATGCCCAACCGGTCGGCATGAGCCTTGACCCACCCCAACGCAATCGAAGCCGACTCCTTCATCACATCGCCCAAATTACCGGTGATAATCAGGTTGCCCTTGCCCTTGTTGAGCGACGACTCGATATAGAGGATGTCGCCTCCCACCTCGGTCCAGGCCAGACCCGTCACCACGCCGATATGCTGGTTGCCTTCGTACATCTCGTTCAGGTAACGCGGCACCCCGAGTATCTTTTCCACTATGGCGGGCGTCACCTCCACGCTGTATTCCTCTTCCATGCCAATCTCCTTGGCGCGGTGGCGCACAATCTTGGCTATCAGTTTATCCAGCGTACGCACGCCCGACTCCCGGGTATACTCCGAAATAATCTTTTCAATCGCCTTCTTGCCCAGTTTCAACTGGTCAGCCTTCACCCCGTGTGCTTCGAGCTGCTTGGGCAGCAGGTGACGTTTGACAATCTCCACCTTCTCTTCGAGCAGGTAACCGCTCACGTTAATCATCTCCATACGGTCGCGCAACGCCGGAGAGATATTCCCTACGTTATTGGCCGTCGCGATAAAGAGTACCTTCGAGAGGTCATACTCCGTATCGAGGTAGTTGTCGTGGAAGGTGCTGTTCTGTTCCGGGTCGAGCACCTCGAGCAGCGCCGATGCCGGGTCACCGTGGTTCGACTGCCCCACCTTGTCGATTTCGTCCAGAATAATCACCGGGTTCGACGACCCTGCCCGACGAATGGTCTGAATGATACGCCCGGGCATCGCTCCGATATAGGTACGGCGGTGTCCCCGAATCTCGGCTTCGTCGTGCATCCCGCCGAGCGAGATACGGCCGAACTTACGCCCCAGCGATGCGGCTACCGACTTTCCGAGCGAGGTTTTCCCCACCCCCGGAGGTCCATAGAGGCACAATATCGGGGACTTCAGGTCTCCCTTGAGTTTCAGCACGGCCAGGTGCTCCAGGATACGGTCCTTCACATCGTCCAGCCCGAAATGGTCCTTGTCCAGATGGCGTTTGGCCCGTTTCAGGTCGAGGTTGTCGCGCGTCACCTCGTCCCACGGCAACTCCAGTATCAGTTGCAGGTAATTGAGTTGCACCGAATACTCCGCCACGGCAGGGTTCATACGGTCCAGTTTGCCCAATTCCTTGTAGAAGAGCTCTTCGACCTCCTTGCTCCACTTTTTCGTTTCAGCCTTCTCGCGCAACTCGTCCAGTTCACGGTCGGCAGGATTGCCCCCCAACTCATCCTGAATGGTACGCATCTGCTGCTGCAGGAAGTACTCCCGCTGCTGCTGGTCGATATCCTCTTTGACCTTGCTCTGGATTTCGTTCTTGAGCTCGATAAGCTGCAACTCACGCACCAGAATCTCGAGCAACTTGCGCGCACGGGCAATCAACCCCGGCGCCTCCAACAGTGCCTGACGGTCGGTGTCGGGCAGGTCGATGTTCGAACTGATGAAATTGATAATCCCGCGCCGACTATCGATATTCTTAATCGCAAAAGTAGCCTCCTGCGGAATGTTCGACGAGAGGTTGATAATCTTCAGGGCAATCTCCTTCACCGACTCAATGAGAGCATCGAGTTCGATGTTGTTCTTTTCCGGCGTCAGGTCTTTCAGCGGTCGCACGCTTGCCTTGAAGAAGGGGTCCGACGCGACATACTCGCGTATCTCGAACTTTTCGACCCCGTGCAGGATAACCGTCAGGTTACCGTTCGGCATTTCGAGCACCTTGAGGATACGTGCCGCAGTCCCCACCGAGAACAAGTCCTCGGGACCGGGGTTTTCGACCTCGGCCTCTTTCTGGAGCAGCGCTCCGAGCATACCGCCGTTCTGGTCCACTTCACGCACCAGCCGCATCGACTTTTCGCGTCCCACCGTAATGGGGGTTATCGCCCCCGGGAAAAGCACCGAACTGCGCAGTGTCAAAATAGGCAGCACATCGGGCATCGACGTGCCGTGAGGCGTATCGTCATCGTCGGGTGAAATAATCGGAATCACCTGGCTTTTGCCGTCCAGCACATCCGAGATGCCGGAGAGTTGTTCAATCAGTTTACTATGTTTTTTATCGCTCATATGCAGTATAAAGTAGGAGTGATTTGCTCTCAGCGCAAATCGACAAACGAAGAGACAAAGTTACAAAAAAACGGCGAACAGGGGCCGATTATTACCCTTTCGCGCGTTTTATGCGGTTTATCGGAAACTGTTTTGTACTTTTGCACTCTGCGAACGTCAGCAAAAAATATGCAAAACGGCGTTCGAATTAAAAATCGGACAAAATGACAGAGATACCTGCCAAATACAACCCTGCCGAAAAGGAGGACAAATGGTACCAGTACTGGCTTGACAACGGTTTTTTCCACTCCGTGCCCGACAGCCGCGAACCCTATACGATTGTCATCCCGCCGCCCAACGTGACAGGAGTGCTGCACATGGGACACATGCTGAACAATACGATTCAGGATGTGCTGGTACGTCGGGCCCGCATGCAGGGGAAGAATGCCTGCTGGGTACCCGGAACCGACCACGCGTCGATTGCCACCGAGGCCAAGGTGGTCCAGAAACTGGCAGCCGAAGGGATTAAGAAGACGGACCTGACCCGTGAGGAGTTTCTGCGCCACGCCTGGGAGTGGAAAGAGAAACACGGCGGTATCATTCTGGAGCAGCTCAAGAAGTTAGGGGCTTCGTGCGACTGGGCGCGGACCAAGTTCACGATGGACGAGCGGCTGAGTGAAGCGGTGATTCACGTCTTCGTGGACCTCTATAACAAGGGCAAGATATACCGCGGGGTACGGATGGTGAACTGGGACCCTGCAGCGCTGACGGCCATCTCGGACGAAGAGGTCATCTACAAGGAGGAGCACGGCAAACTCTACTATCTGCGCTACATGGTGGAGAATCCGGATGCCAGCACCCCGAAATATGCCGTCGTGGCCACTACGCGTCCCGAGACCATTATGGGCGACACGGCCATGTGCATCAACCCCAACGACCCGAAAAACACATGGCTCAAGGGCAAACGGGTCATCGTGCCGCTGGTGGGACGTTCGATACCGGTGATTGAGGATGATTATGTGGACATTGAGTTCGGGACGGGATGCCTCAAGGTGACCCCGGCACACGACGTGAACGACTATATGCTCGGCGAAAAACACGGTCTGCCGAGTATCGATATTTTCAACGACAACGGTACCCTGAGCGAAGCAGCAGGATTATATGTAGGGATGGACCGTTTCGACGTGCGTCGGCAGATTGAGACCGACCTTCAGGAGGCCGGCCTGATGGAGAAGGTCGAAGCCTACACCAACAAGGTGGGCACCTCGGAACGCAGCGGTGCGGTAATTGAGCCGAAACTCTCGATGCAGTGGTTCCTGAAGATGGACGAGATGGCCAAACCGGCCCTGAAGGCCGTAATGGAGGACATCATTCGGCTGGTACCCGCCAAATTCAAAAACACCTACCGCTACTGGATGGAGAATGTGAAGGACTGGTGCGTGAGCCGTCAGTTGTGGTGGGGGCAACAGATTCCCGCCTACTACATTCCGCAGAGCCTGGGCGGCGGTTTTGTGGTGGCCGAGAGCGAAGCGGAGGCCGTACAGCTGGCGCGTGCCAAAAGCGGACATGACGAACTGACAGCCGCCGACCTGACACGCGACCCCGACGTGCTGGACACCTGGTTCAGCTCGTGGCTCTGGCCGATGTCGGTCTTCGACGGCGTGCTCGACCCGAACAACGCTGAAATCAAATACTACTACCCCACCAACGACCTGGTGACGGCTCCCGAGATTCTCTTCTTCTGGGTGGCCCGCATGATTATGGCCGGGTACGAATACCAGGGCGAACGCCCCTTCAGCAACGTCTACCTGACGGGGATTGTGCGTGACAATTTGCGCCGCAAGATGTCCAAATCGCTCGGCAACTCGCCCGACCCGCTCGACCTGATTGCCAAGTACGGCGCCGACAGCGTGCGGGTAGCCATGATGCTGTGCAGCTCGGCCGGAAACGACATTATCTGGGACGAGTCACTCATTGAGCAGGGGCGTAACTTCGGGAACAAGATTTGGAACTCGTTCCGACTGATTAAGATGTGGGAGGTGAACGCCGCGGCCGAACAACCCAAAGCGGCTCGGATGGCCGTCGAATGGTTCGGTGCAAAACTGGCTGCCACCGTGGCCGAGATTGACGAGCACTTTGCCTCGTTCCGTATTTCGGATGCCCTGATGACTCTCTACCGCCTCTTCTGGGAAGACTTCTCGGGGTGGTATCTGGAGATGGTGAAGCCGGCCTATGGCCAGCCGCTCGACACCACGACTTATACGGCCACAATCGGCTATTTTGAACAACTGCTGCAACAGCTGCACCCCTACATGCCGTTTATCACGGAAGAGATTTGGCACTACGTGGCCGAACGGGGACCGAAGGAGTCGATTATGGTGAGCCGCTACACCTCGCTGCCCGTGACGGAGCGTTCGTCGGCACTGGTGGAACGCTTCGAGTTGGCCAAAGAGGTGGTCAGCGGTATCCGCAACGTGCGCAAGAGCAAGAACATTGCCCAGAAAGAGCCGATGGAGTTGATTTATGCGGCCGACGAGAACTACCCTGCGGAGTTTGAGGCGGTGATTGTGAAGATGGGGAACCTGAGCAGCGTATCGGCCATGGCGGCAGGAGCGCAGAAACCGAGCGGGGCGGCATCGTTCATTGTGAAGACGACCGAATATTTCATTCCGCTGGGCGAGATGATTGACACGGCTGCCGAGCGGGAACGGCTAACCAAGGAGTTAGACTATACGCGCGGCTTCCTGGCCAGTGTCATGAAAAAGCTCTCCAACGAGCGATTCGTACAGAATGCACCGCAGCAGGTGATTGCCAACGAACGGGCCAAACAGGCCGATGCCGAGGCCAAGATAAAGGCGCTCGAGGAGCAGTTGGCCGCTCTGGCGTAGCCCTTATTAAAAGACAACAGAGCAGGAGAGTTTCCATGTACTCTCCTGCTCTTTAGAATGCCGTACAGAGAGTCCCCTTCTCGCCACGGCCCGAATGAACCACTCCACAGCGTCCCGAACCATGATACTATCCCTCATCGTTGCCGTTGCCGAAAACCAGGTTATCGGCAACGGCGGCCAGATGCCCTGGCACATCAGCGAAGACCTGAAATACTTCAAACGCACCACGCAGGGACACCCTGTGGTGATGGGACGCCGAACCTTCGAATCGCTCGGCTGCCGGCCGCTGCCGAACCGTACGAATGTGGTGGTGAGCCGCAACACGTCGCTGGCTATGCCGAAAGGGGTAGTGACGGCTGCATCGCTGGAACAAGCCCTGGCGCCGTTTCAGCCGACCGACGAGGAGGTCTTTATCATTGGGGGTGGGGAAATCTATCGGCAGGCGATGCCTCTGGCTGACCGCCTCTACCTGACCCGAATTGCGGCATCACCGCAGGGAGATACTCTCTTTCCGACGGTGAACCCCGATGAGTGGCGCCTGACCTGGCACGAAGCACACCCGGCAACAGACCACACACCGGCATTCGAATTTTGCAACTACCTCCGCATCAAACGGTAACAACTCGCTCCACAGTCCCATGCCTCATACCGTAGCCATACGCACCCGCTCCTGTGCGCAACGCGGCTTTCAAGCCGGGGTGCGCACTTGGTGGTGGCTGGTGAAGATGATGCTGCCCATTACCTTTGGGGTGGCACTACTGCAATGGGCCGGCGTCATTGCCACCCTCTCGGAGTGGCTCACCCCCGCCTTCTCCCACATCGGACTCAACGGCGAAGGGGTGCTGACCTTTCTCACGGGAATGTCAGCCTCGATTTACGCAGCTATCGGTGTTATGGGAACCCTTAACCTCGACTACCGCAGCGTCACGATACTGGCCGTAATGACCCTTATCGCCCACAATCTGATTGTCGAATCGGTCGTACAACGCAAAGCGGGCTGCCGCTCGGCGTGGGGAATGGCCGCCCTGCGGGTCACCATGGCACTCCTAACGGCCTGGATACTGAACCGCATCCTCCCCGAGGGGTACTCGGGCACGCTGCTGCTGGCACACCGTGACGTGGCCGATACCTCTTTTGCCGCCGTCATGCAAAACTGGGCACTGGCACAAGCCAAACTGCTGCCGCTGATGTTCGTCATCATCGTCAGCCTCAATATCCTCCAGCAAATTCTCCGCGAGTTTCACTGGATTGGCTACCTCACCACACCCCTGGCCCCGTTGATGAAGGCCTTCGGTCTGGCCCCGGGATGCGCCTTCCTTTGGATTGTCCTCAATACGCTGGGACTGACTTACGGCAGTTCGGTCATGATTGGCGAGGTCGAAAACGGCAACATCCCGCTACGCGATGCCCGACGCCTCAACGCACACGCGGCCATGAACCACTCCCTGCTCGAAGATACGCTGCTCTATGCGGCTCTCGGGGTGGGGCTGTTTGGGCTGATAGTGCCGCGGGTCGTGATGGCCATGGCAGTGGTATGGGGAGAACGGTTGTTCGAACAACTGCGCACCCGCCACACGCTGCCCCACCCCAAACACTCGTAAACTCAAAAGAACCATTCGAAATGATTACCACAGAACAGATTAAAGAGCTTGTAAGGCGCCAGGATGCGCTGAGGAGGCATCTTTGACCTGGACGGAAAACGTCAGGAACTGAAAACCGAAGAGGCGCTGACCCTGGCGCCCGACTTTTGGGACGACGCCGAGAAGGCACAGGCCCAGCTCAAAAAAGTAGCCGCCATCAAGTCGTGGGTTACGGAGTACGATGCCATTGCCACGGCCATGGATGAGTTGTCGCTCGTACCTGAATTTATCAAGGAGGGGGCTGCCTCGGAGGAGGATTTGGACACGGCCTATCACCGTGCGCTGGGACTTATCGAGGCGCTCGAAATGCGCAACATGCTCCGCTCCGAAGAGGACAAGATGGGAGCCATCATGGAAATCAACTCCGGTGCCGGAGGTACCGAAGCGCTCGACTGGGCCTCGATGCTGCTGCGGATGTATACCCGCTGGGGCGAACGCAACGGCTATACGGTCAAGGCACTCGACATTCAGGATGGCGACGAGGTCGGGGTCAAGTCGGCCATGATAGAGTTCGTGGGCGACTACGCCTACGGGTATCTCAAGAGTGAAAACGGCGTGCACCGCATGGTACGGCTCTCGCCCTTCAACGCAAACAACAAACGCCAAACGACCTTTGCATCGGTCTTTGTCTCGCCCGCGGTGGACGACACCATTGAAATCGTCATCAACCCGGCCGACATCAAGTGGGACACCTACCGCAGCAGCGGCGCAGGAGGACAGAATGTGAACAAGGTGGAGACCGGCGTACGGCTTTACCACATTCCGACCGGCATTGTGATTGAAAATACCGAGACCCGTTCCCAGATTATGAACAAGGAGAATGCACTGCGCATTCTGCGGTCGAAGCTCTACCAGATCGAGATGGAGAAACGTCAGGCCATTCAGGCGGAGCTCGAGGGGCAAAAGAAGAAAATCGAGTGGGGTTCCCAAATTCGGAGTTACGTATTCGACGACCGCCGCGTCAAGGACCACCGCACCAACTACCAAACCTCGGATGTAGACGGGGTGATGGACGGCGAGATTGACGAATTTATCAAAGCCTACCTGATGGAGTTCGGGGGACAACTTTAATCCAACAGGGAGATAGCGGGTACTATTCCGCATTCTGCATTCCCAAACGCCAATGACATATCTACCTTGCAAAATGGCAGCCTGCGGGCTGTCATTTTGTCATGAATGCCCGCTCATTCCGGGTTTGGCACAGTATATGCAATACCCACAAGCGTTGTTTTGGAACAAACAAGTAAAATAAAAACATAATTCATTACACACCATGAAAATCAAACCGTTAGCAGACCGCGTGCTCATCGAGCCGAAACCGGCAGAAGAAAAAACCGCTTCAGGTCTCTATATCCCTGAAACCGCCAAAGAAAAACCGCTGGCAGGAACCGTTGTAGCCGTAGGCCCGGGCACTGACGACGTGAAAATGGAGGTCAAAAAGGGCGACCAGGTACTCTATGGCAAATATGCCGGTACGGAAATTACCGTCGACGGCAAAGACTACCTGATTATGAAACAAAACGATATTCTGGCGATTATCTAATCTGTTTCACGACACACACTTATTCTTAAAAAACTCGAAACACCATGGCAAAACAAATCATATTCGATACCGAAGCCCGCGAACAACTCAAAACGGGCGTGGATGCACTGGCTAATGCAGTGAAGGTAACCCTCGGCCCGAAAGGTCGCAACGTACTGATTGACAAAAAATTCGGTGCTCCGCACGTCACCAAGGACGGGGTGAGCGTAGCCAAAGAGGTGGAACTCGAAGACAACGTGGCCAATATGGGTGCACAGTTGGTGAAAGAGGTCGCCTCGAAAACCAATGACGATGCCGGGGACGGTACCACCACCGCTACCGTGCTGGCACAATCCATCATCTCGACCGGTATCAAAAACGTAACGGCAGGCGCCAACCCCATGGACCTCAAACGCGGGATTGACAAAGCCGTTGCCGCTGTCGTAGCCGACCTCCAGAAACAGAGCCAGAAAGTGGGCGACGACATCAGCAAAATCGAACAGGTGGGGACCATCTCGGCCAACAACGACTCGACCATCGGGAAACTGATTGCCGAAGCGATGAGCAAAGTGAAAAAAGAAGGGGTCATCACCGTGGAAGAGGCTAAAGGTACCGACACCCATGTGGATGTGGTGGAAGGGATGCAGTTTGACCGCGGGTATATCTCGCCCTACTTCATCACCGACGCCGAAAAAATGGAAGCCGACCTCGAAAAACCCTACATCCTGATTACCGACAAAAAGGTATCGACGATGAAGGAACTGCTGCCGGTGCTGGAACCCGTTGCACAGAGTGGTCGTGCGCTGCTGGTGATTGCCGAAGACGTAGACGGCGAAGCCCTCTCGTCGCTCGTGCTCAACAAACTGCGCGGTACGCTGAAAATCGCGGCTGTCAAAGCTCCCGGCTTCGGTGACCGTCGCAAAGAGATGCTCCAGGATATCGCTATCCTGACGGGCGGGGTGGTTATCAGCGAAGAGACCGGCCTGAAACTCGACGGGGCTACCATCGACATGCTGGGTTCGGCGGAAAAGGTGACCCTGACCAAAGAAAATACCACCATCGTGAACGGTGCCGGCAAGAAAGATGCCATCAAAGACCGCGTCGCTCAAATCCGCAAACAAATCGAAGCCTCGACCTCGGATTACGACAAGGAAAAACTCCAGGAACGTCTGGCCAAACTGGCCGGCGGGGTGGCAGTCCTCTACGTGGGTGCCGCTACGGAAGTAGAAATGAAAGAGAAGAAAGACCGTGTGGATGACGCTTTGGCCGCTACGCGTGCCGCTGTGGCCGAAGGGATTATCCCGGGTGGTGGTGTAGCCTACATCCGCGCTACGAAAGCCCTCGAAAAACTCAAAGGTGACAACGAGGACGAAACCACCGGCATCCACATCGTGAAACGCGCCATCGAAGAGCCGCTGCGCCAAATCGTGGCCAACGCCGGTGGCGAAGGTTCCGTCGTGGTGAACAAAGTCAAGGAAGGTAAAGGTGCCTTCGGCTACAACGCCCGCACCGACGAATACGAAGACATGTTCAAAGCCGGGATTATCGACCCGACGAAAGTGGCTCGTGTAGCATTGGAAAACGCCGCTTCGGTAGCCTCGATGTTCCTGACCACGGAATGTGTACTGGCTGACATTAAAGAAGAGAATCCTGCTCCGGCCATGCCGGCAGGAATGGGCGGTATGGGCGGCATGATGTAGTCGTCCGCTCGACCTTGCGATAAGCGTTCGGGGCTCACACCGTGATGGTGTGAGCCCCGAACTTTTTTATACCCCTACAGGACCAGATTGAACAGGTATCCTGAGAGAATAATAAAGCCTGTCACGGTACCGAAGAAAATGGCCACCAACTGCCATCGCATCACCTTTTTAAGGAGCATGGCCTCGGGGAGCGACAGTCCCACCACCCCCATCATAAAGGCAATGGCCGTACCCAGCGGAATACCTTTGGCCACCAGCACTTCCACAATCGGGACGACACCGGCTGCATTGGCATACATCGGTACGGCGACTCCGACCGCCAGCGGCACACTCCACCAGCGGTCACGAGCCAGATACTCCTCGAAGAACCCTGCGGGGACATAACCGTGCATCAGAGCTCCGACAGCAATTCCAAGCAACACATAGAGCAACACACTGCGTACCACGCCGAGCGCCTCCCGCAGGATGGCGGGCAGTCGCTCGGCGAAGGAGGCATGTTGCTCCTCCCAGCGTTCGGTTTGGAGAGAGGCGTGCTGCTGTTGCTGCAGGACCCAGTCACTGAGGTAGCGTTCGAGTGAAAGATGTCCGAGCACCCATCCGCCCACGGAGCCCAGCACCAGACCGCTCAGGATATAGGCCAGAGTTGCCTGATAGCCGAATGTTCCGAGGAACATGGCTACTGCCACCTCGTTGATAAGGGGCGAGGTAATCAGGAACGAGAAGGTGACCCCCAGCGGAATCCCGCCGCGGACAAAGCCGATAAAGAGCGGGATGGAGGAGCAGGAGCAGAACGGCGTGACAGCCCCAAAGAGGGCTGCCAGCAGGTATTGGAAGCCGTAGAGACGGTGCTTTGCGAGGTAGTTTCGCAACCGTTCAACCGGAAACCAGGCGTTCACAATGCCCATCACGACGCTAATCAGGAAGAGGAGCAGGAGAATCTTGAGGGTGTCATAAAGGAAGAAGTGGAGTGCGGCAGCCCAGCGCACTGCCGGGTCAAGCCCCATCAGGCCATACACCACCCAATCGGCAAAATCCTGTATCATGGTTCGTTCAGTCTATCTTCAGAACAGTTCACAAAAGCTCGAGGCTTACCACCCCAACACCTCTTTCAACTCCTTTTCCGAGGGCACATGTCCCTTGATACGCACCACACCATCTACTACAACAGCCGGAGTCGTGAGAATACCTGCCGCCAGGAGTTGTTCCATGTCGGTTACTTTCGTCAGTTGCACATCGTCTCGTCCGGCCTCATCCACAACTTTTTGGGCTACGCGCCACGTGGCCTGACATTTGGCACACCCGGGACCATAGATTTTGATTTCCATTGTTTTACTTGTTTTAGGGTTTGTATTTGGTATTCACTCTGATTGTTCGTTATTCGCCTAATTACGAACATAAAAGGTAAAAAATCCCTCCTTTATCGTAATTATCAACTACTCACAGCATCCCTTGCCCGCAACACTTCCCGCCGGCTCCTCGGCAAAAAAGGCAGCAAACAACCTCCGCGCCTCCTCCCAGTGCTGACGATGAATGCAATATTTCACCTTCGGGGCCTTAATCTCCCCCTGAATCAACCCCGCCTCTTTGAGCTCCTTGAGGTGCTGCGAGACAGTGGCTTTCGCAATGGGGAGCACCTCGTGAATGTCGCCAAAGAAGCAACTGGGCTGCCGCAACAGGAACTGCAGTATCGCAATGCGTGTGGGATGTCCCAGCGCCTTTGCCACGCGGGCAATCTGCTCGGGATTGAGTGAATCTTTGGTTTTCATGGAGGTGTGATATTGTTCGTAAATATACGAACAATATCCGATTCTACAACCAGCAGGTAAAGTTTCCGAGAATATCCTTCGCCTGGGCGAAAAAAACAGGCGGGTGGCAGAGCCATAGCTCTGCCACCCGCCGCATCATAAAGAAGAAGGCCAGCCTGTTACTGAATAGTTACATCGACAGATGCGGGGTAGAGACGCATCGGGTCATAGAACTCGGCACAACTGTTCACCAAATTATCCGCATTAAGCTCTACCATACCCTTGAAAGCCTCGCGGCCATTGACCATCACGGTGACCGGCTGACTCAAATCGACCAGTTGGTCATTGAGGTAGATAACCACCTCTCCTTTGGTGGCCGGAGTATAGGTTTTGGCATAACGGAGCGGAATCCCCATCGCATCGGACTCCGTAACCTTGTAGGTCACAGTCGTCACCGTCAGGTTCACCGTATTCCCTTCAATGTTCATTTCGTAGCACGAACGCGACGAGGTATTGTCGTTCGAACGCTGCTTCACATAAAGGTTGTAGAAGCCGTTGCGATACTGCCCGTCCATTTCAAAGTTTTCCCAGAAGAAATATTTGGGATAGGGATTGCGCGTATAGCCCTTCATCCAGGGCGTGGTCGGCGTGTAGTCAATCGTGGTATGGGTAGCCCCCGGTACCACCTGCACGTTATGGACATAGTAGCCGGGATGAAGTCCCTCGAGGCGGTCAAACTCTTCGAGCGTATTTTGGGTCAGGACATTACGCGAGAAGGTCTTGTCCTCGCTTCCCGTGCGTAGCGAGAAGGCGATGTTGGCACAGTTTTCAGCGGGTGCATTTTGCAGCGGTTCTCCCCCGGCAATCGGTCCGGCAGCAGCCAGATAGTCCGCATAGAACGATGCGAGCCGCTGGCTTCCGTAACCACCTTCCGAGATGCCGAAGAAATAGACCCGATTGGGGTCTATTTCGCCCGAGATGAAGGCCTGACGCAGGAGTTTTTCCCAAGCCCGCTGCTTGGCCACCTGCCACCAACGGTAATAGTTTCCTTCGTTGGGAATCTGCGGAATGAAATAGGCTGACGGTGCATCATTAAATCGCGAGCAAATCGTGTAACCCGTACTCCACTCGTGAGCTTTGGGCCCCGAGCCGTGCATATAGACAAAGAGCGGCCACCCGGCGTCGGGTTTTGCGGTTCCTTTGGTCCCATAGTAATAGGGCATCACCGCATTCGGTTCATACTGCGTAAGGTCAAAGCTGCCGCTTTGGGTTTGGGTCAGCGCCTTCAACTCGGCCAATTTGTCTTCGGTAAACGAGCCGTTGGCAGCCCGCCACGAATTCCAGACGATTTCCTGCGTTTTGGACACCTCGTCGGCTGTGAGCGGAGCCGATGCCGTGTACGGAGCCGTCGAACCATTCAGACAGGCCGTAAAATATTCGACATAGGAAGTGTTCGTTTCTCCGTAATCGGGCGGAGGAGGTGTAGTGCTTTTAGCGCTGCAGTTCCCGACCAGCATAGGTAGCAGGCCCAGTAAAAAGAGTGTTTTTTTCATATTGGGTTAGTTGTGATGTGAATACACAAAGATAAGGATTGGCCGCACAGCACAACCAATCCTTCAAAAAAATCAAACCGATATGGGCGCTTTGATACCCGGCCACGGGTCATATCCTTCGAGGGTAAAATCTTCGTATCGGAAGCTGAAGATATCCTTCACCTCGGGATTGATGCGCATCGTGGGGAGGGGACGCGGCGTACGCGCCAATTGGGTTTCCACCTGCTCCAGGTGGTTCAGGTAGATATGCGTATCGCCCAGGGTATGGATAAACTCTCCGGGTTGCAGCCCCGTCACCTGAGCCATCATCATGGTCAGCAGGGCATACGAAGCGATATTGAAAGGCACCCCGAGAAAGAGGTCTGCCGAGCGCTGATACAACTGGCAACTGAGTTTTCCGTCCGCCACATAGAACTGAAAAAGGGCGTGGCAGGGCGGGAGTGCCATGTTCGGGATATCAGCCACGTTCCAGGCACTGACAATATGCCTGCGGCTGTCGGGATTGTGTTTGAGCGACTCGACCAGTTGCGCAATCTGGTCGATATGCCCTCCGTCGGGGGTCGGCCAACTGCGCCACTGATAGCCGTACACGTGCCCCAGGTCACCCGTTTCGGGGTCGGCCCACTCATCCCAAATGGTCACACCGTTATCATTCAGGTATTTGATATTGGTATCCCCGCTGAGGAACCAGAGCAGTTCGTGAATTATCGACCGCAGGTGGAGTTTTTTAGTCGTCAGACACGGGAAACCTTCGTTCAGGTCAAAACGCATCTGATAGCCGAAAACGCTTATCGTTCCCGTCCCCGTTCGGTCGCTTTTGCGAATACCGTGGTCGCGGACGTGCCGCAACAAATCCAAATAGGCTTGCATATACTCTGTCTTCTAATCCGTTCCGCCCCCTCACACCACCTCCTCGACTCTGCCGTCATAAACGGCTATTGAAAAAACTCATCGACTGCTCCGTCGCCGCTTCCCGTAGCAGATGTTTCAGGCACCTCGATAACCTGTTGCGGGTCGCAATCGTATTTCACGACTCCAATCGGTTCCATAAAGGTATCGTCCATGCGAATCCCGAGGGATTTGTCGGCATAGACCTTTGTCATGAAAAGCCCGAAAATGGGCAATGCGACCCGCGAGCCGTCCGCCGCACTCTGGAGGTGTGTGGCGGGGTCTTCGCCTCCGACCCATGTGGCAGCCACCACCTGCGGCGTCACACCCATAAACCAGGCATCGGCATTGTTGTTGGTGGTTCCCGTCTTCCCGCCAATGTCACCGCTCAGGTTGAACTGGTAGCGCAACCGTCCGGCCGTTCCCGAGGTGACGACCCGTTTCAACATGTCGAGCATGGTGTAGGCCGTCTGTTCGCTGATGGCATCATGGGTTTGCGGCGAGAAGGAGGCCAGCACATTCCCCTGCTTATCCTCGATACGGGTCACGAAGATGGGGTCGGTGTGCACCCCCCGATTGGCAAAGGTACTGAAGGCACCCGCCATCTCGAAGACCGACACCTGCGGCGTCCCGACACAAAGCGCATACACGGGGTCAATATAGCTGTCGATACCCATTTTGTGAATCATGTCGGCCACGGCCTGCGGCTGAGCCTGTTTCATAATCCAGGCCGAGTAATTGTTTCGGCTGTTGGCCAACCCCCAGTAGAGCGGGTGGAGTTCGCCCTCCTGTTCCACATTGCCCGCCTCTTTGGGCGACCAGGGTCCCTGCGGGGTTTCGATGGTTACCGGCAGGTTCGGCACCAGCGTACAGGGATTGTACCCAAGTATGTCGAAAGCAAAGGTGTAGATAAAGGGTTTGATGGTGGAACCAACCTGTCGTTTGGCCTGCCGCACCATGTCGTACTTGAAATTGCGGAAGTTGGTACCGCCCACGTAAGCCGTCACATACCCCGTCGAGGGGTCCATGGTCATAAAGCCGGCCCGCAGGAACGACTTCATGTGCAGAATGGAGTCTTTGGGCGAGAGCACGGTATCGCGTTCACCCGCATAGGTAAAGACACTCATCGGGATGGGCTTTTCGAACTCGGCCAGCACCCGTTCCTCGTTCATCCCCATGTGCAGCAGGGCACGACCGCGGTCGCTCTGGAGCATGGCACGCCGCATAATCTTCTCCTGCTCGCTTTTGGGAATGCTGTAGAAGATGGTTTTGGTATTTTTCCGTTGGCGGTCGAAAAGCGGCTGGATGGTTTTGGACATATGTTCCAGCACGGCCTCTTCGGCATACTTTTGCATCCGAGAGTTGATGGTGGTGTAGATTTTCAGCCCGTCCTTATACAGGTTATAGGGCGTACCGTCGGCTTTGGTATTTTTATGACACCAGCCGTAGAGGGGGTCGTTCTCCCAACGCTCGAGTTCCTGTTCGTAGTCCCATTCGGTGAGGAACTGTTTGCGAACGGGTTTTTCGGCCGTCATGTACTGGCGGAGCATCTCGCGGAAGTAGGTTGCCGTTCCTTCGTTGTGGGAGACGGGATTGTAATCGAGCTCGATAGGACGTGCCGTGTATTCGGCCACTTGCGAACGGGTCAGGAAACCCGCACTTCCCATACGTTCCAGCACCGTATTGCGCCGTTGGAGCGCCCGCTCGGGATTTCGCACCGGGCTGTACCGCGTCGGAGCATTCACCACCCCCACCAGCAGAGCAGCCTCTTCGGGCGTGAGTTCCGCCGGAGTCTTGTTGAAAAAGGTCGCTGCCGCCGACTTGATGCCGTAGGCGTTCGACCCGTAGGCCACCGTATTGAGATACATCGCCACAATCTCCTCTTTGGTGTAGTTGTGTTCGAGCATCACGGCCGTTATCCACTCTTTGAGTTTGGAGATGACCAGTTTCCCGACCTTGGCCAGTCCGGAGCTGTTGGTGGTGTCACGCGGATAGAGGTTTTTGGCCAACTGCTGGCTGATGGTCGAGCCCCCGCCCTGTCCGCGGTCACCCAGCAAGACGGTTTTGACCCCCACACGGGCCAACCCCTGAAAGTCAATCCCCGAATGGGTATAGAAACGGGCATCCTCGGTAGCAATCAGCGCAGCCACCAGATTGGGCGACAGGTCGCCATAATCGACATACGAACGGTTTTCGATAAAGAAGTTCCCGATATTCTCGCCATCGGCCGAGATGACCTCGGTAGCCAGATTGCTGCGGGGATTTTCGAGTTCTTCGAACGTGGGGAGTTTCCCGAAAGCCCCCAGCCCGATTAAGAGCAGCAGGATACCCAAGATGGCGGGAGGGATAATCAGCACCGTCCAAAAGACAACCGTAATGCGACGATGATGTGCCGGGTCGGCAATGTAGTTTCGTATTTTGGTGAAGGTTTTGTTAGCCATGCGAATCGGTTTTCAAGGGACAAAGGTACAACTTTTTGACACTCCGACGATGCCCGCAGGTCAGGAACCCGGACAACTCTATCCATAACGTCTTCTCTTCCCCCTGTCGTATCCCATACCACCCTTTTCATCCGAATACTCTTTTCGACACTCCGTCCCCCGACTTTCCGGACGGTCGATTTACAAAAAAATAACCCCAAAATTTGGGGCATATGCCGTACCTTTGGGTACGATTAACCCAACAAACCATGAAACGCATCCTGTTTTTACTGTTGTTTTTGGGGAGCCTCGCCAGCTACGGCAGCGAGCGGCCCAAGTACATTTTTTACTTCATCGGCGACGGCATGGGCCACAATGCGCTGGCCCTGACCGAGGCCTGTCTGGCGGAAGCGTCGGGGGATTCGGTCGGATTCTCGGCACTTCACTTCACGCAATTCCCGACCGTAGGTTTCGCCACGACGTGGTGCGCCAACCGCCGCACGACCGACTCGGCTGCAGCCGGAACGGCGCTGGCCACCGGCCAAAAAAGTTCAGTCGGAACGATAGGCATGAATGCCGCCCGTTCCGAGGCGCTCACCAGCATCGCCTCAACCGCCCGCGAGCTGGGTATGCGCACGGGGGTCGCCACCTCGGTGAGCATTGACCATGCCACTCCTGCCGCTTTCTACGCCCACCAGCCAACCCGTAACCTCTACTATGAGATTGCGCAGGAGGCTCCGACCACGGGGTTGGACCTTTATGCAGGCGCGGGTTTCGTGAAACCGGAAGAAAACGGGAAACCCTCCATATACGAATCCCTAGAGAAAGCGGGCTACCGCCTCACCCGCGGCGACCGCGCGATTAGCGGTCGCCGCGCCGTACTGATGCAGGAAGAGGGGTGCAACCCGGCTAACCTGCCGCTGGCCATCGACCGACAGGAGGGCGACCTCTCGCTGCCGGCCATTACGCGCCGTTCTATTGATTTTCTGCAGCAGAACGGTGGCGAACGCAAAGGATTTTTCCTGATGGTCGAAGGGGGACAAATCGACTGGGCAGCGCACAGCAACGACGCGGCATCGCTGGTAGAGGAGGTCAAGGACTTTGACTCAGCCATCTGCGTAGCTCTGAACTTCTACCACGAACACCCTGACGAAACGTTGATAGTCGTTACGGCCGACCACGAGACCGGCGGTCTGGGGCTGGGAACAGGTCATCTGGGCTACGACACCTATTATGGTCTTTTGAGCGCCCAACGTTGTTCCGTCGGCACGCTTTCGACAGCCCTTTCGCAGGCGGCCGACTGGTCGGCCGCCTGCGAGACGCTGCGCGACAGCCTCGGTTTCGGCACCCGAGTGCCGATAACCGAGGCCGAATGGGCAGAGTTGGCCGCCGTGTACGCTTCCCGCCCCAAGAAAACGGCTGATGCAGCCGTTGCCCTGCTGGCCCGTCACGCCGGGGTAGGCTGGACCACAGGGGCACATACGGCAACCTATGTGCCCGTTTTTGCCATAGGCGCTGGCGCCGAGCACTTCGCCGGACGGCTGGACAACACGCAAATCGCCACCCGTTTACAAAAACTCATCGCCGGGGAGTAAATTTTTATTTTATCACGCTAAAAATCGCGATTGGGATTTTGAAATGCCATAAAATTTATGTTACTTTATAGAGAATTTAAAACCTAACCGCTTATGAATACCATAACTTTCAACGAGCTCCGGCGGATTAAAGACAGCCTGCCGAGCGGTAGCATGCAGCGTATTGCGGACGAATTGGGACTGGAAGTGGACACGGTCCGCAACTATTTCGGCGGGACGCACTATAAACCGGGCGAAGGAAAGCCATCGGGTTTGCATATTGAACAGGGACCGGACGGAGGGATTGTGACCCTCGACGACCGCACGATACTGGACAAAGCATTGGCCATTCTGAATGAATAGGCTGCGGGGTTACCCGGCGAAAGACCCTATGAATAACGGGGTGTGGCACACTCCCTTGACGCTGCCGCAAGAGCAGATATTTACACCGCGAGGTAAATTCATATATCACGTGACACTCTTTTCGATGTGATATGTGAATTTGCCTCACTTTTTTACGGCAAAACATCTTTTGCACAGATTTTGCTATTCAGCAGTTCATCAGAAAATCAGATATCCCTCTTCCTGCCATGCTCCGACCCCTTCTCCTGCTGCTCATCCTCCTGGCGACCCTTCACACAGCCGTACGTGGCGACAGCCTCACCCTGACAGAACAAACAGCCCTGCTGCCCTCACCGGCACAGAATTTCCTAAGAAAACACTTTGCCACATTGGGAATCAAAAAGATAACCGTCGAGAATCGTTTTCTACACAAAGAGTACAGCGTGCTGTTGGCAGGCGGCGGCAGCATTGAGTTCGACGGTCGCGGCAACTGGACCCGCATCGAAGGACTCCGTCATGCCCTCCCCGCTTCGACCATACCGAGCAAGATCCTACAGTACATCCGTACCCACTATCCACACTATTTCATCGCCTCGCTCGACCGCACTGCCAAAGGATACCAAACCGGACTCCGGGGATTGGAAGAGAACCGTACTGTGACCCTGTTGTTTAACCGTCGTTACGAGTTGGTAAAGGAGGATGACGAGCCCTTGCCCTTACCGTAACGGAACCAGCAAAACGGGGCCGAAACTCTCCATTTTGTCACCACCCGTCCCATGAGGCACAATAGACCGGTATTTTTTTTACGATTATTGTAAAGAAAGCCAACTCAAACCATCCTCATGATAACCTTAATGATTCTCCTCTTTTTAGTGGGCTACCTGTGCATCGCGCTGGAACACCCGCTGAAAATCAACAAAGCGGCCACTGCCCTGCTCACAGCCGCTGCCCTGTGGGTAATCTACATGGTGATAGCCCCGGAGTGTGTGGCGGATACGGCCGCTTTCCGCTTCTTTTTGCAGGAGAACCCCTCCCTGGCCTCCCTGCCGCTTCGCGAGCAGGCCATTCAGTATGTCCAACAGGTACAGATTGTCGAGAGTCTGGGCGACATTGCCGAGATTCTCTTCTTCCTGATAGGGGCCATGACCATTGTGGAGTTGATAGACGCCCACGGCGGATTCAACATCATCACCAACCGCATTACCACCCGCCGCAAAAAACAGTTGCTGTGGATTATCGGTCTGATAACGTTTTTCATGTCCTCCATACTGGACAACCTCACCACAGCCATTGTGATGATAGCGCTGCTGCGCAAAATCATCGGGAACTATAAAGAGCGATGGCTGTTTGCCGGGATTATCATCATTGCGGCAAACAGTGGCGGGGCCTGGTCGCCGATTGGCGACGTGACCACCATCATGCTGTGGGTCAATGGCAATGTCACCACCTCGGGACTGATGCCGCACCTGTTTCTGCCGAGTTTCATCTCCTTTGTCGTTCCCGTACTGATTGTACAGCGGTGGCTGCACGGCGAAGTCACACCCGCCTCACCCTACAAACTGGCTGCCGTCATGGTTCGGGACGGGGAGGTCAGTTACTATACGAATGTCGAGGGGAAAACGGCCGTTTCCGAACGCGAACGACTCTCGATTCTGCTTCTGGGTGTAGCCTGTCTGCTCTGTGTTCCGATTTTCAAGACCATCACCCACCTGCCCCCCTTTATGGGCATTTTGGCCGCACTGGGGGTGATGTGGCTCTACACCGAGGTGATGTACAAACGCAAAAGCGACATTCCCGAAACCGCCAAACGGCGCATTCCGGATGTCCTGCAACGTATCGACACGCCGACAATTCTCTTTTTTCTCGGTATTTTGTTGGCCGTCTCCGCCCTTCAGGCATCGGGCGTACTCCACAGCCTCTCGATATGGCTCGATGAGAAACTGCACAACATCTATCTGATTAACCTGATGATAGGCGCCTTTTCGTCGGTGATTGACAACGTCCCGCTGGTGGCAGGAGCCATGGCCACCTACCCCACTCTGGATGCTGCCACGGTCGTAGCGGCCGCAGACCCGACCTATGCCGCCGCTTTCGTGCAGGACGGAGCGTTTTGGCAGTTCCTGGCCTACTGTGCCGGCGTCGGTGGGTCGATGCTGATTATCGGTTCGGCGGCGGGTGTAGTGGTTATGGGGCTCGAACGCATTCGGTTCATGTGGTACCTGAAGAATCTGTCGTTAGTAGCCTTGAGCGGCTATTTGGCCGGAGCTGCGGTCTATGTGGTACAGACCTTGTGGTTGGGATAGATTGCCCCCTCAACGTCACCCCTGCGAACATTTCGGGCGGCATACTCAAGACTTTGAGTATGCCGCCCGAAACCTGTTCAATATCGAC
This sequence comes from Candidatus Rikenella faecigallinarum, assembly GCA_019113395.1. Lineage (GTDB taxonomy): Bacteria > Bacteroidota > Bacteroidia > Bacteroidales > Rikenellaceae > Rikenella > Rikenella faecigallinarum. The sequence goes on from DXHL01000032.1 coordinate 134,844, forward strand.
CTTTCGAGGTCTCCAATATATGCGCAGGAAGACTAATCAAACAAATCTCCGCCTCCCCGTTTCTTGCTTGTCGAATCGCTTTTCAACGTCTCACGCGAGACTTTACTCCCTGCAGGCAGCGATTCCGCCTCAACCTTCATCCGCCGTCGAATAAACGCCGGAATATTTTCGAGTTCATCCTCCGTCAGTGACGTAACAGGAGCCACCACCTCTTCCACCGGCTCGGTCGCCTCTACGACCGGAGTATTCACTTCGGTTCGTTGTTCCTCCGCAGCATTACTTCCGTTTCCCGACACTCCTTCCCCCACGACATTCAAGCCGCCGTCGTGGATTTCCATTTCCGACGGAGCGGCTGCTTGCGAAGAGGCATAGCCCGTCTCCTGAGGCATATCCACCGCAGGTGCATAAACAGGCTGTTCCACAACAATGGGTTCCGCCGCGGGTGCAGGGTTCGTATAGTAATTCGGGGCATACGACGCATTCCCGTACCCTGCCCCATATTCGTATTCATTGCCACTCACCGGGGTAGCACTCTCCGTTGGAGCATGATGCGTAACCACCGCAAAATCATCGGCGCCGTCAGTCTCTACCTTGGGTTTCTTCTTCGCCGCGTTGTTATCCAGGTCTACCAGCGAAATCGTCTCTCTACGGGGGGCAGTCTGCCCTGCAGCGGCATTCCCCGCAGTTTGATTGCGTTCCCCGCTCGGAGTCTTGCCCACCACCTCGGCATAGCGGTCACGCACGGCAGGGATACTGTCGATGTCAAACCCTGTGGCTATCACCGTAATCCGAATGTCATCGCCGAGGGTTTCGTCCGTTCCGGCACCCCATATCAGGTCGGTCTGGTTGTTGTTATGGGTCCGCTGTTGGACGAATTCCGTAATCTGATAGGTTTCGGTCAGGGTCACCTCTTTACTGCCGGAGGTGATATTCAGCAACACATTTTTGGCCCCCGAAATGTCACGATGGTTCAACAGTGGCGAGCTCACAGCCGCCTCGGCCACCTCCAACGCCCGGTTCTCGCCACTACCGCGTGCCGACCCCATCAGGGCGATGCCGCTATCCTTCATGACCGTCTGCACGTCAGCGAAATCGACATTAATACGATAGTCCTGCGTAATAATATCCGCAATACTCTTCGCTGCCGTCGCCAAAATATCATCGGCCTTCCCGAATGCCTCCGAGAGGGTCAGGTCTCCGTATATTTCGTGGATATTTTCGTTGTTGATTACCAGCAGCGAGTCCACATTGTGTCGAATCTCCTCAATCCCCTCCAAAGCCTGCATGATTCGCCGCTTTCCTTCCGTTTTGAACGGAATGGTCACAATGGCCACCGTCAGTATCCCCATCTCCTTGGCCGCCTTGGCAATCACGGGCGCCGCTCCGGTACCCGTACCGCCGCCCATCCCCGCCGTGACGAAAACCATTTTGGTGTTGTTTTCGCGGAATACGGCCTTAATCTCTTCGATACTCTCTTCAGCCGCCGCCCGTCCGCGTTCGGGCTTATTCCCTGCCCCAAGGCCTTCGGTCAGCGTCTGCCCCAGGGGGATTTTATTTTTCAGGGGGCTGCGATTGAGCGCCTGCTGGTCGGTGTTACAGACCATGAACGACACATCGGCAATCCCCAGTTTGGCCATGTGGTTTACGGCATTACCCCCACCACCCCCAACGCCGACGACCATAATAATCGACGGGCTGACGGGTTCGATATCTTCAAATTCAACCATGGTATCAATTTATATTATACGCGTCCGTATTGAGCTGTTCAGAAGGTCCTCTCGTATGTAAAGCCGATTAGTAGCTGTCGTCATCATCGACCTCTTCGGAGAACATCGAGCCGAGGAGTCTTTTGAATCGTTCCGAGAATTTGGGTTTGCGCACGCGGAGTTCCTCTTCGGGCGGATAGTCGTCGATATACTCATCCCCTTCCGCAGGGTCGTATCCCTGTGCCTCACTCTCCATTCCATAGGCATTGTTATCCACTCCCTGCCCGTAAGCCTCGCCCTCATACTCGGCAGGATTGCCATACCCCGACACCGTATCACCTCCCGCCGTCGGATTGTAGGCATATCCTGCGGCAGTCCCCGCCGCAGCAGCCATATTCTGACTGGGTTGCAGTGCCACGGGTTCAGCCGGTTGCTCGTCGATTTCGGTGTAATGTCCCTTGCGTACCGCATCGAGGATAATCCCCGTAAGGGTCGAATATTTGGGAGCCGAGACCAGTTCGGCCGATTCAGCCGCCACATAGGTGGTAGGTTGCGCCACCCGCACATCCATTCCGGTATGCATCTTAAAGAGCAGGTCGAGGTTTTTCAGGTTGGCTCCGCCCCCGGTCAGGACAATGCCCGCTCCCAGTTTCCCTTTGTATCCGCAGCGTTCGATTTCGACCTTGACATAGTCGATAATATCGTACATGCGCGCTTCGATAATTCCGGCCAGGGTCTTGACGGCAATCTCTTTGGGTGCCTGTCCGTTCACGCTCGGGATGTTGATGTATTTGTCGGTCGGGGTCCGTTCTGCAACGGCTTCACCGAACGAGGTTTTGAGTTTTTCAACGTACCGTTCCAATATTCCGTAGGCCCGAATATCCTTGTTGATGATATTCCCGCCAATGGGGATAACGGCCAGGTGTCGAATCACCTTGTCGTAGTAGACACAGATGTCGGTCGTCCCGCCTCCGATATCCACCACGGCCACCCCCAGTTCCTTTTCGTCGTCGCTGAGGACGGCTTCGGCCGAGGCCAGCGGTTGCAGCACAATGCCGGCCAATTTAAGCCCCACACGTTGGAAACAGCGGCGGAGCCGTTCGATAGCGGTCTCCTCGCCGATAATGACGTTGAATTTCGCTTCGAGTTTGCGTCCCTCCATGCCGACGGGTTCGCTGATATCGTCGTCCCCATCGAGGGTATAGGATTGGGGCAGGATGCTGATGATGGTTTTCCCGGCGGGCAGCGAGGCGTTCCGCTGGTCGTCGATAAGGCGTTCAACATCGCTTTTGCGTACCTCGGTAACTCCGGCATCGGTCACGTTTTGCACGGTCACATAGCCTTGCGTGCGGTTGCACTGGATATGCTGCCCCGAAACTCCCACGTAGGCTTCGCGGACCACCACTTTGAGTTCCTGTTCGAGTTTGGTTTTCACCTCGCGCAGCACCTGAGAGGCCTGTTCGATGTTTTTCAGGTCTCCTTTCATGACGCCGTTCGAGGCCACCTCTTTCAGGGCGACGATTTCGATTTTATTTTTTTCGGCTTTGCGGCCGACGGCCATCACGACCTTGGTCGTCCCGAGGTCTACCGCTGCAACGTATTCGTTATTGTCCATATATTTCGTGTGTGGTCTCTAGGTTTGTATCCTCATCGTCAGGCGCTGCGTCTTGCGAGGATGGTGTCGTGTTGTTCTGACTGCTGCGTCTGTTGGCAGGTTCCGTCACCGGCATTCCCTTGCACACCACCTGTCCCTGGAAGCGCAGGTCGATTTCCGAGGCTTGGCGCCACCATTGGTCGCCGAAGGCGGTTTGGTAGAATTTCGACAATTTTCGGAGCCGTGCCGCCACTTCGGCCGTATCCGTCACTGGGCCAAAGCGGATGATTTGTTTTCCGACACGCGGCAGGAGGTACATTTCCCCTTTGTCATAGTAGATTTGGGAGGCCAGCGCGGTCAAAAAACGGTCGGTATCTACCTGATGGACAAAGTTAAGGAGATTATACAACAATTCCCGCTCCTGAGGAAACTTTTTTTCATCCAAACGACCAAAATAGTCAGTGGGGAATCCCAGCGGCAGTCGTCCGCTGACCACCGGCACCGCCGCAGGGCTTTCGGCTTGCGGAGGTAGCAACACCAGCGTACTGTCGAGGTAGAAGTTGTGGCCGGTTTCGCTGACCACCCGCAGGAGCGGACAGCGCTGCGTCAGGGTGACATGTAGCAGCCCGTCGATGGAGATGTAGGCATCGGCCTGAAGGACGTAGTCCTGTGCTTCGATGAGGTGTTCAATGGCATAGACATCTATCTCGCGCAGCGGCATGCCGATGGGCGAAAGAGCGCTGTCGGCGAGCCAGCGGCGGACATGGTCCGGGGTGACAAACCGATGGCGGGCGCTGTCCCGGATTTCGATTTGCAGTTCCGCGCAGCGCAACTCTCCCTCGCGGACGGAACAGTATCGAGCAGCCACCACAAGGTAGGCTACCAACAGTACCAGTAGCAGAATGTTAAAGATATTTCGACCGCGAGGCGACATTTTCCGATGTAGTTTGCGTCAGCAGAACGTAATGGTATGCAGAGGGAGCCTCATCCTGATGTCCTGCCGTTATTTTCCCAAGGTAATTAAAATTTCGGTTCCCTGTTCAAAGGGGATTCCTGCTTCGAGCGACTGCCGCCGCACGACCCCCATACCCATAAATCGAGGCTTCAGCCCGACGTTTTCGGCCACCTCGAGCGCCTCACCGAGCGTCAGCCCCCGAAAATCAGGCACCCCGGCCGTCACGGGCATCGGCGCCGGCGTCAAGACCCGTCCTCCGCTATCGAGCGCCACTACCCCTTCATAGGGCAGACGGGGCACCCCGGCCACTTTCAGGTCACGGAAGAGTTCACCCAGTTCCGCCGACGCCCCGGGCAGCGCGCGCAGGTCCGGATCATAGGGTTGCGCCCGCGGTGTAACCCGCTGATTGACATTGTAGTGCATGGCATAGACCTCGTCGGCCACCCTTTTGAAGAGAGGCCCTGCCAGAGCCGTTCCGTAGTAGGGCTTTTTCGACCCTTCGGGGTGGTAGGTCTTCAGGGCGACAATAATCGAATATGTCGGCTCGTTGGCCGGCAGGTAGCCCACCATCGACCCCAGGTAATGCCGCCCCCCCGAACGGCTGGTGTAACCGCTGCGGCCAATGGCCACCTGTGCCGTTCCCGTTTTGGCCGCCACGCGGTACTTGGGGTTTTGGAGCAGCTTGCCCGTTCCGTTCATGACCACCCCTTCCAACGCCCGTTGGACTCCCCGCAGGGTCGTCGGCGAGCAGATGGAGGGGTTGAGCGTATCGGTCCGAAAACGCCGCACCGTCCGGTCATACTGCCGCAGCTCCCGCACAAAAACAGGTTTCACCATCACCCCGCCGTTCGCCACCGCATTGTAGAGCGTGAGGGTGTGAATCGGGGCCAACCGCACCGCATAGCCATAGGACATCATCGTCAGCGTGGTTCCGTCCCAGCCGTTTTTCATGGCAGGGTGTTTAATCAGAGGGCGGGCCTCACCTGCGAGCTGAAGTCCGAGGGGTTTATGAATACCCAGCCGGTTGATGGCATTCACAAATTTGGCCGGTTGCGTGCCGTAGGCACGGTTTACGGCTTTTGCCATCCCGATGTTGGAGGATTTCTCGAAAACCTGCTGCAGATTGAGCCGTCCGAAGCCTCCCGCATGCGAGTCGATGACCTTGACATATCCGATTTGCGCCTCCCCGTTTTCGGTGTCAATGGAGGTGGAGAGGGGCATGTGGGCATCGTCGAGCAGGGCGATAAGGGCAGCCAGTTTGAAGGTCGAACCGGGTTCCATACTCATCCCGATAACGTAGTTGTAGTCTTCGACCAGTTCGCCGTCCGAGCGTCGGGTGATGTTCGAGAGGGCCTTGATTTCGCCCGTCGAGACCTCCATCACCGCCACACAGCCCCAGTCGGCTTCGGCCTCCACAATCCACTCCCGCAACGACCGCTGCACCATGTCCTGCATCTCGATGTTCAGGGTCGTGACCACATCGAGCCCGTCCACCGGTTCAACATTCTGGTCACTGGCTATCGGGGTCCAGAAGTTGCCGGATATTTTCTGTTTGAGGGTTCGTCCGGGTGTCCCTTTGAGGTAGTCGTCAAATCCGCCCTCGATACCCAGCTTCACGCCGGACTGATTTACAAAACCGATGGTACGCCGTGCCAACGAGCCGTGCGGATAGACCCTTCGGTTGGTCTCAACGGCCATGAACCCACCCCGATTGGCTCCGAGTCGAAAGAGCGGAAAGGTTTTGACCTGTTGCAGTTCGAGGAAGTTGATTTTGCGGCGGGTGATAAGGTGGTACCGTTTTTTTTGCGCATGCGCCTTGAGGAGTTCGGCTTTATACTCCGCGTAGCTTTTGTCCCCGAAGAAGCGGGCAAGGCACAGACTCAGCGAATCGACATTTTGCAGGAAAAGCTCCGGGGTCAATCCTCCGGCCGCCATATCCATCCGCAGTTCGTAGTAGAAGATGGAAGTGGCGAGCAGCCGTCCGTCATCGGAATAGATATCTCCCCGGGCACCGTCAATCACTTCGGTACGGTAGCTGTATTTGTCCGAAAGGTCACGGAGCACGCGTCCTTCGCTGCCCACCTGAATCCACACCACCTTCCCGACCACCATCAGCCCCAGCAGCAGAAAGAGGATATAGAGCACCTTGACACGCCGCAGGATAGCCTCCTTGATAGGACTTCGCTGCGGTTGTCCCGGGGTGGGAGCAGGGGTTTCGGGCTGGGGCATCGGGTTCATGGCGGGGGGGGGGCGGTTACTCCTCAATCACACGCAACGGGGTAGTACTCTCCGACAGGGGGAGGTTTCGTTCGCGCAACAGGCGTTCGATTTCGCTCTGCCGCGTGAGGGTCATCCGCACGGCCGAGGCCGTGACGGCTTCTGTTTTGAGTTGTTTGAGTTCATCGGCAATGCGGTCCAGTTCGCTGTGCTTGTGCTGAATGTGGAATCCGTTGGCGATGTAGAGCAGCATCAGGAAGACGATGTAGACAATCACAGGGAGCCGTCGCGTAAACTCTTCCTGCGAAAGGACACCTCCCGTAAAAAACTGTCCGATGCGAATCCCCCGTTTCCGTCTTCGGGGGAGCTGCTCCGCCCCGTCAGCTTCCGGGGCGTCATCGGTCTGTTCCTCGGGGCTGGGCAGCGCGTCTGGTTCCCGCCAGTCGGCCGGAGCACTCTCCGGCTCAGCGAACTCCACAGGCGTGTGCTCGGGCTCAACCCAGGGGGTTTCCTCGGGTTGGGGATGCTTATGTGGTCGTTTGCGAAATAACATACCCTGAATCCTCCGGACGGAGTCTCTACAACAGACAAAGGTACCTTTTTATTGCGTGATTTGCACCTCTTTTCCCGCATTCCGCACTATCGGGCGATATCCTTTGTGTTTCCTGTTATTTTGCCGGTGCGGGCGACGCATGACAGGGCCGTTTCCTCCCGTTCATCGGCCTGCATCGGAGTGTGCGGCCATGCGTCGGGCGATTATCCCGACCACCACCAGCTGCATGGCATGGTAAATCATTATCGGCAGCAGGAGCACCCCCGTAAGGGTATGGTCCGCCACGAGCACTTTGGACATGACGGTACCGTGTACGAGTGATTTTTTCGAGCCGCAGAAGAGGGCTACGATACGGTCTTCGCGGCTGAAACGGAGCCAGCGGCTCAGGAGCCACACCACTCCGTAGACCGCAAAGAAGAGCGCCGTCATCCCCACAATCAGCACCGCCAGGAGGCTCCACGAGACCGTGTCGAACATGTGCAGGGCGAACGATTCGCAGAACGAGGTGTAGACAATGGCAATAATCACGGCTTGGTCAAAAAAGTTCAGTGCCCGTTTGTGTTTTTCGGCAAAGGCTCCCCACCATCTGTGGAGGAGCATTCCGGCACCTACGGGGACAATCACCTGAAAAACCAGACTAAGAATCACCTCATTCAGGGAGTTTGCGTCCTGTCCGGCGGTCAGGAAGAGCGACATCCAGAGCGGCGTCACAAAGACCCCGATAAGACTGGAGATGGAGGCGTTGAAGATGGCCGCGGGCACATATCCCCCTGCCATCGAGACCATCACGACGGACGACGAGACTGTCGAGGGGAGCGTCGCCATAAAGAAGATTCCGAGCCAGAGGTAGTAGTTTTGGTGTATGTCAAAGCCGAGCATGACGGCGAGCGTCAGCAGCGGGAAGAGGAGAAAGGTAGTCAGCTGCACCAGCGTATGGAGGCGGACATTTTGGAGTCCGACACGCAGTTTTTCGCGGTTGAGCCTGAGGCCGTAGAAAAAGAAGATGACACCGACGCCCCATCCGGCCACCTCTGCGGGCGACCAGGCGTCGTGCTGTGCGCCCCATGCGGGCTGGAGGCAGGCCAGTCCGATAGCGGCAAAGAGCGAGAGAATAAAGGGGTCGAGCCCCCACCGTTTCAAAAGGGCAAACATGCTACCCGACACAGCCGACAAAAACGCGTTATTCGATATTCGAGAGGTGCCGCTCTACCTTTTGGACGTAGAGTTCGCTGAGGGTAATCAGGATAGCGGTCTCCTCGACATTTCCGAAGTCGGGGTTCAGTGCCGTATCAAAGACCTTCATGGTGGGCGAAAGACTCATGTAGGCGTTGATAAGCGGGGGAATGGTTTCGTTGAAGTCACGGATTCGCCGCGAGAGGATTTTGTAATCCTCGGCATAATCTTTCCCCACAAAGAGAGCTTCCATTTCGGCTTCGTTGATGTCGATTTCGACGGGGAAGCGCGAATGAACGAGGTTTTCGCGGTCGGGGAAGTGTTTTTTGAGGAAATAGAGCAGCAGGTTACGCGCCTGTCGGTTGTAGTCGCCGTACATGGTGACCTTGCCGAAGCAGTATTTCACATCGGGGTTGCGCACCACAATGGCTCCCAGCCCGTCCCAAAGGTTATCGAGCGCAAAGAGGCTTTTGGGGTTGTTGCGGGACTGGTATTTGGGTTGCACGAACGACCGTCCGAGCTCCAGAATATAGGGGAGGTATTTTTGGCGGAAGGTATCGCTAAAGTCAAAATAGTGTTCCGTGGAGAGGTATTTCGGATGGGAAGAGCGCGGAATGATATAGCGGTATCCGCCCATAATTTCGCGTTCGACGGGGTCCCAAACAATCAGTTGCGTGTACCCGCCCGGGACAGTATCCAATTCGTCAATATCCATACTGTTACCCGTTCCACCTCCGCCGTCCCGGAAGGAGAGTTCTCGGAGGCGTCCGATTTCGCGCATGACGTTTGGACACTCGTCCGCGGTCAGCGTGTAGAGGATATTACCTCCTTTATTCGTTTTGCGCCAGATGCGTTCGGGGGTGAGCTCCGCTTCGAGGAGTTCACGCGCAACCGGTTCTATAATGGGTTCCATAGCTAAAGCGTCAAGTCGTAATCATCGGCAAGTTCCACGGAAAGTGGGATGGATTGTTTTCTCCGCTCACCTGAATAACGGAACAAAAATAGTGATAAAAAGCGGAGTTTGGATGCCTTTTAGAAGACTTGCGCCAAGTATGGTCAAGGGACCGTGTAAGAGGAAGCGGTTTAAGGAAGGTATTCGACGTATTTTTTGGTGGGTTTTCGTCCTTTAAGCCTTCTGATAACCTGATATCCTTTTCGTTCCAGATGGCGGTAGAATGTTCTTTCGTTCAATTTTGCCATGGCACATATTTGTCGGATTGACATGTGGTGTGCGGTGTGGTAGAGGTTAAGTGCCAGGTCGAGTTTAGGAATAATATCCCGTTGGGGTCCTTTGGGGCGTCCCACCGATTTTTTTTGTACCTCTCCGTGGCGTGGATGGGTATTGGCCGGGAGGATTCGCTCGGGGTTTCCGTTCCTTTCGGGTTGAGCAGAAGAGGATAGCCACGGTTCTGCGACAACCACAAAACTGACTCCAAGTTTTCCCAGGAAGTCCATCATGTCAGTGAGTTCCGCAGGGGCAGTTGCGATATCGACCGTTGAATACACCACGAGCATATCGCCTTGCCTGAGGGTAGTCATCAGTTTGGTAAGTTCAGCGGAGGAGCCGAGCGCATCGAAGCAAATGTTTTCGGGTTGCGCTCCGGTCTGAATGATTGCGATTAATTTTTTATGGCCATTATTGATATTCGCATTGAGTTTAAAATATCCGTAAATCATTTTCCTCAGAATGGTTAGTTAATAGCGTATTGGGATTCGGGGTGTGGTATGTGGTGGAGCGAAAAAGCCTCCGGCCGGTGGCCTCAGCCGCCGAACCGGAGGTTATTCGATAGCAGTACGTCAAATCACTGACTACTCCATGGCAACATCACCTGCATCAGGAGTCGTTCCAAGGTTAAGTCCATCGGCCCAAGTCGTTACATCTACAGTCAGTTTAATCGGGTTACCCAGAACCGGTTCTCCAGGATTTTCAGGCTCAGGATTAGTCGGGTCAGTCGGGTCCACAGGAGGCTGCGTACCACCGCCACCGCCATTGTCAAAGAATTTCAAAGTATAAACATACTTCATACCAGGCTGCCATGTCGTTCCTGCCGGAATCGCTACAGCCGCATAGCCATATTCACCAGCCCCTGAAGGATAAAGTTGGGCCCCACCTTGTGAGATTTGACACAGCACAGCAATATACGCACCGTCGGTGGTAGTTCCTCCCGACCATGATGCCAAAGTCTGAGGAATGAGCATAAAACCGCCGTTAGTATACATCAAATCTGTAGGAGCACTAGCATCTGTGGACATAGGAGTCTCTGCGCCCATTGACAAATACGAAGTATAGTCAGCATCATCCGTCAACGCCCAATGACTTATTGCAAAAGCAACACTTTGAGACGTGCCATTATCAGGCAGTGCCAAATTCGCTTTATTTTTAGCCACCACCTTAACACCTTTAACCTTCACCGTCATCGTTGCATCACTGTTTACAGCCTTTACTTGAATCTGCGACATGGCATGCTTCATATAAAGAGTCACCCCATCAGTTGCATTATTTGCTGCACTACCCCAACCTCTAAAAACCAAGAGATCCACTTGGTCTGCGGCATTTTGCTTGGGTTGAATACCTGAAATGGTCCGCGTTGCAGCCTGACTTGGGTCCGTTACATTATCCGTGGGAGCTGCCACAAAAGAATTAGACAGGTCTGCCGGAGAATAACCAGTAAACACACAGTTTGTGGTTTGGTCGGCCGGCCAATAATGGGTTATCCCATTATCAGAAACATAAGTAGACCCTGAGCCATTGTTTGTATATACATCAGTATAAAATGGAGTAAAACTAGGTGATGTACCAGTAAATGCATAGACTTTAAAATCTGTCACATCACCGGTCGTTGTCTCGGCAACTTTCGTTGCAGAGCTGGTGATAGATTTGAATCGAATTGCATTCCCTGGATTTTCCTGGGTCACCTGGTCCTTCGAGCAGCTGCCCATCAGCGCGACCGCCAGTGCCGAGCATGCAACAATTTGAATTCTTTTCATCTGTTTGATTGTTAATTGGTTAATAAAAGGTTAAACTTATGTAACTAAGGCGTCAAAAACACCCCATGGATTAACTCATTTGTCCACCTACATCGGAATCTCCACCTCTTCCTCATTCCCCCAATCTTCCACATCAGGCTGCATCCCATCACCGGGGTCAGCCGGCTTCGGAAGCGACAACCCGTCCAACACGATATGAACCCGACTCGGATCCGGCGCATTGTGAACCTGGTCCGTCACATCATACGTGAAATAATGCTGGCTGCCGTCACTCATAATCGCATATATCACCATCTGATGCTCCTCCTCTGCCTTCGATGCATTCACCGGGCACCCGAAAGTCATAAACATTCCGCTAAGCGTAGAGACATTGTCCGACTGCGTCGAAAAGGGCAACGTCGACAACTCCGAATGCACCTGGTCAATCCCCACATAATACGACGGAGACATCCCCGACAACGTACCGCTCACATCCGACAAATGCTCCAAATTCTCCACGTTCCGAATTTCATACGTATACATGCACGTCGCCATCTCCGGATACAACACAACTGTCTGCCCCTCCGTCACCTCAACCACCGTAATGTCCCGCTCACGCACACAAAACATGCAATCCGGACACAACACATTACGCTGACCTTCCGTTCCCTCGGCCTTCGGCACATTATCCCCCGTCACTGACATGAACGTCATCCCTTCCAACACTGACGCCTCTCGCGTATACAACTCAAAAGTCTCCCAAGCTGTCTCACCTCGAACACGCGTTGCCTCCGTATCCGAATTGATTGCTATCACATGATATGTCCCGGGCGCTATATCGACTACTCCACCCTCTTTGCCGAGATAAAACAACTGCTGAGCCCCTCCACTCGCCGGATACATATACAAATACATACCCGACACTTCCGAATCTCCCTCCGGAGCGTTACTCCAATCAAAAACTACATTCAACTTCCCAGTATGAGGGTGTTCGTAACACAAATCCTTATGCCTACATGAAATAACCCCCAACGCGGACCATCCCAGCAAAAGCGCACACAACAAATGTTTCATTGTCTTCATGCCTTATTTTCTTTTATTATAATTCCCCCGACCTATCAACCATACCAAAGATATCTCGGCTTTGGTCGGACCTATCCAATGGCGCTGACGCGTCTGCTGCCACACATAATGGTCATCCATCGGTACATATTTCTTATACTCTCCACCCAGATAGCCTACACCCACACCCAAATCCAAATTAAACCGACGCCCGATGGGGAACGAATAACCATACTCAATACCCCCGCCATAACTCAACTTGCTCAAATAGCCCGTGCCACCCAACTCAAAATCGTACGTCAACAACTGGCCATACAAACCCAAATGATGACCGCTCAAAGGCTTCTGCTGAGCTGCACGCCCGAAATACTTGCGGACTGAGAACTCTCCACCATATACTCGCCAGTAATAATGTTTTTTGTCAGTCTTCCACCAGGCAAACATCCCGTCCGCCGTCAAACTCCAACCACTACCGACATAAAACTCAATCCCCAAATTCGGCACTAACGCCACATCATACAGCAAATTGGTCTTCAAGGCCATATAGAACAGCTGAGGAGTGTGTACCGTCACAGGTTCCGGCTGCTCAATCACCGGGTCAGGCATACGAATAACCGAGTCCGCCGGACGCTTCACTATCGGCTCCGCAATCGGAACTACTGGCTCTGGAACATATTCCACTTCACACACGATACGCCCACCGGCTCCACGCAACTCGGGGAAAAAATGGTCATACATATACCACCAAGCCTTCCCGTTATGCATCATTCCCAACTGTCGTTTCCGGCTATCTACCACCACACCGTCCTTTATCACCCACTCAGGCGTATTCCGCAACACCGACAATACATCGTCACGATAAGGCATATCGGATTGCGCCACCAACTGCTCTAGCCCGCCCCAATCGATACCCACCGGCTCTATCCGGAAAAAATCACGCATCTCCGGCATATACTGACCTAAAACCGTCGCAATACTGGCAGCGCGTTTTTGTGACAAAACCTGATTGGCCTTATATGACCCTTCAGGAGAAGCTCCCGCCACAATCCTCATGGTACGGATACGAGCCATCGAATCCTGTTGGATAGACCGCACCTGAGAAAGGAAACGCTGCAAGTTCTTTTCATTGTCTTTGTACAGGGGGTCAAACGTCGAATACCCCTGGCGATAATAGACTCTCATGGAGACAGTGTCCGACTTATGCAGCCCCTGAGCAAAAGCCGAGACAACAGAGCCTATCAAAAAAATACATATGAATAATTTCTGTCTCATATTCTGTATCGTACCATTTTGCACCACTCTAGCCCCACAGACTTACCCGGAAAACATTGTCTCTATTAAGGATAGAGAGGAAGCAACCAAAAATTTGAAGCATAATCCTGGAAATCAGCAATTAACACCTACCCTTAAAACTCTTTAACTCTCAAAAGGCATGTGGCTGACAATAAAAATGACATGACGAACAACTAAACCTCTGAATCTCGGAAGCTTATTTGGACAAGAACTGAAACATTTCTGAAACAGAATTACCTAAATATGTACAGATATGAGTCATATCATGATTTCCTCGAAGTTGCAATATCCCAACGAACACCGAACGTGCTCGCATTTTAAGATTGATATCGGAACCGGCTTCCATTTCTCAACGTTTCAACAAGGTGAATCACTGTCGCTCAATTTGCCTCGTTTCAATCACCTGCTGTTTCTTCGTAAAGGCTCCGTAGTTCTGAATTGCAACATGTACACGGGTAAAACATTTCACTGCGATGAGATGATATTTATCCCCGGTGGCGCCTCCTTTAGCGGTAAGGCATTGAACGATGCCGAATGGATTGATTTTGTGTTCACCCAGCCTATCAGCGCCTGTGACAAAATGAAACTACAGGCTCTGCGCCATCTGTGTGACGACAATGCGTATCATTTTGACTCGTTGCCCATACGCGAACCGCTGGGAATGTTCCTGGACCTGCTCACTTACAGCATTCGTGCAGGAGTCAACTGCATGCATTTACACGCTATCAAGCATCAGGAACTCTTCCTGTACATACATGGATTTTATACCAAACAAGAAATCGCAACCTTTTTTTATCCCATTATCGGAAAATCCATGTCGTTCCGCGAAATCATCATGAATGTGGCTACTGAGGTCTCAACGGTCTCCGAATTGGCAGAACTGACACATATGAGCAGACGAACCTTCCAGCGAAAATTTTTGGAAGAGTTCAACAAACCGGCGAAAAAATGGATTCAGGAACGTATGTGCGCGCGCATTATGGAATGCTTAACAATACCTGAAAAAACACTAAAAGATATTATGTATGAATGCGGATTTTCATCTCCTTCATCATTTAATCAGTATTGCAAAAAGAATCTTGGAGGTCCGCCCAGCGAAATTCGAAAGAATATAGTGCGCACGATGCATTCTGTCTAAAATACTAATAAAATGACCAAAAAACAGAACGCCCTGTCGTAAGATTAGGATTAATTTTGCCTCGTAAAAATAATGCACAAGTAAGGATGCTTCCTCTCTATCCTTAATAAAGCATGGTTTATCGAAGTAAGGCAAAAGTGCCCAGGGGAGTT
>DXHL01000003.1 GCA_019113395.1 Candidatus Rikenella faecigallinarum
CGGAACCAGTGGGGGAATGCGCCTTAGCGCAGGCCTCCACCGGGGGTGGTTCCGGCCTGACAAAGGGAGTTTGCTCCGCCAATTATTGAAGATGTATTTGAAATCTTCGGGTCGCAGCCTGCGAAGAGTGCGGAAAGATAGGCGGAAGACTATCTTTGCGGGCCTTCGCGGGGCGAGGCTGCGGCCCGCACGGTTTCTGACGAAACCGAGGCTGCGTAGCGTGATTTCTTTTCGCCTCGCGGTTCATAGCTTCCTCGCTTGGGGTTTATCTGCTCTTTGCTCTCTCTTCCCTCCGGGAGAGCCTGAGCTGCTCCCTGCGTCTTCCCCCTCTTCCCCTATACGGATAACCCTGCGGATTACTCCCCCTTACCCCGCTCCTTTGCTTCCTCCGCACGCTACTCCTGTACGCAACGAACAGAAAAACCGCCTGCTCGAAAACTGCCATAATTAGGACTTAAATTACTCATAGATATGCGGCAATTGGATGCAGAACTATTCTTAGGGGTTAAAGACCAATAATACCCGAAATTACCAACTCGACTAATGGGACCTGACCCGTATTCCCGACGTCCTGTTGCAGGCAACCATGCCAAAGCATTATAAAGCCGCCCGTTAGAAACGGTATAATCTCCTGTGAAAGCCTGCTGTCCTTGTACATAATAAGGTGCACTCAATGTCGAATAATCATTCCATGTTTGTTCTGAGGGCATGCGCCATTTATTGGGACATGGGTCATAGTTACTCTTATTTGACCCTTCTACACCCCATAACGCATTGTTTTGATAGAGTGGATTATCGGTATACCAATCTTGAGGCTCTTGTTCCTGATATATATACATTAAAGGATGTTTAATGCTGTAAGTCAAACTATTATTTTCATTGATAACCCCGGGAGATGCAATATCTACATAGTTTATCCCGAACTTATCTCCTTCAACAAGCACCTCTTCATTCGTTCCATATATGACAATAGATACGGCATTAGGAATATTCATGGTTGTTTGTATCGTGCTGCCGTCGGCACCCGGAAAACAGTCCTTGCGGCCCCACTGGAATCCACCCCCCAAACCGCCTTAAGAAACCGAAAAATTCATATCTTTGTTTTTCAGACTTAACCTCTGTCCTGACTACATGGAAATTACCATTCTCGGTATCGAATCCTCTTGCGACGACACCTCCGCAGCCGTTATTCGCGACGGGGTGCTGCTCTCCAATGTCATTGCTTCTCAGGCCGTACACGCCGAATATGGAGGCGTGATACCCGAACTTGCCTCGAGGGCACACGGACAAAACATCGTCCCGGTAGTCGATGCTGCATTGAAACGCGCCGGAGTAACGCCCGAACAGGTAGACGGCATTGCCGTAACGCGCGGGCCCGGGCTACTCGGTTCACTGCTGGTGGGGGTATCCTTCGCCAAAGGATTTGCCATTGCGCAAAATACACCCCTGATGGAGGTCAATCACCTGCAGGGACATATACTCGCTCACTTTGTGACCCGACCGGATGACCCCAACAAACCAAAACCAAAATTTCCATTCCTGTGTCTGTTGGTATCGGGCGGAAATTCGCAGATTGTGCTGGTGCGGGACTACCTTGACATGGAAATTATCGGCAGTACGATAGACGATGCTGCGGGTGAGGCCTTTGACAAGTGTGCCAAGGTGATGGGGCTGCCCTATCCCGGAGGACCGCTCATTGACAAGCTGGCGCAGGAGGGAGACCCTAAGGCCTTCAAGTTTGCCAAACCGACCGTCGGAGGATTTGATTACAGCTTTAGCGGGCTGAAGACCTCGTTCCTCTATTTCCTGCGCGACCACGTGGCAGAAGAGCCCGATTTTATCGAACAACACAAGGCCGACTTGTGCGCTTCGTTGCAGGTAACCATCATCGACATCCTCATGAACAAACTGATTAAGGCCGCCAAACAATACGATATTACGGAGATTGCGCTGGCGGGTGGGGTGTCGGCCAATTCAGGGCTTCGGGCAGCCCTGGCGACGGCTGGTGAGAAATATGGCTGGGCAACCTATGTGCCACCCATTAATCTGACCACCGACAATGCGGCGATGATTGCCATTACGGGATATTACAAATACCTCCGGGAAGAGTTTGCCGGACTGGATATGGCACCCGCGGCACGGGCGGCAGACTTGTAACATCAACCCATTGGCAGAGGTCTATTCCGTATGAATCGCTATCAACTATACACACGGCTGAAACACGCTCTGCGGGCTACGCATTGGCGGGGACATACCGTTCATTCCCCCATGATGTATCGGTTTATTCGGGAGGTGGTGCTACCCACAAAGCGCCGACAACTGCCCGACACAATCGTTCGGCGTTACGGAGAGGAACGGGTAGCGATAGTGAATAACGTGAACGAGCTGTTGCAAACAGCGAATAAAGAAATAGTCGTGTTGCGTGAGCCTTTTCGGTCGGCCGACGAACGGCATGCCTTTGAGGCGTGGTTAGGACAAACGCACGTTGTGGTGGCACATTTGCAGGGGTTGCTGGTACTCTTTTTCGACCCGAAACTGCAAAAACAATTTTTCCGCATCCGTAATTAATCTTTTCCGCATACCATGGAAAACCGACAGGAGATTATCTCGATTGACCGCATATACAAAACCTACGAAGTGGGGACCCAACAGGTAAACGCTTTGGCGGGAGTCGATTTGAAGATATGGCGCAACGACTATGTGGCGATAATGGGTCCGTCTGGGTCGGGTAAATCGACTCTTATGAATATTTTGGGGTGTCTGGATACGCCGACTTCGGGGCAGTATGTGCTGAACGGAACCGATGTGAGCCACATGGACGAAGAGGAGTTGGCCGAAGTACGGAACAAGGAGATTGGTTTTGTGTTTCAGACCTTTAACCTGTTGCCACGATACACGGCATTGGAGAATGTGGCCGTGCCTTTGATTTATGCGGGGATAGCAAAGTCGAAACGTCTGCAACGGGCCGAAGAGGCACTGCTCAACGTGGGGTTGGGCGACCGCATGGAGCACCGTCCCAACGAGATGAGCGGGGGACAACGGCAGCGGGTGGCGGTGGCACGGGCATTGATTAACAATCCCTCCATCATATTGGCCGACGAACCGACCGGGAACCTCGACACCAAAACATCAATTGATATCATGCACCTGTTCGAGCGGATTTATCGCGAGGGGAATACGGTGATTGTGGTGACTCACGAAGAGGATATCGCATTGCATGCGCGGCGTATTGTGCGGCTGCGCGACGGGGTCATTGAATCGGACCACATCAATGAGCATCCTGCATTGGCAAACGAAGCATAAGCATATCAGCATGAAGATATACACACGTACCGGAGACAAAGGGACAACCTCGCTGGTCGGGGGAACGCGGGCGGCCAAGAACGACCCGCGTATAGAGGCTTATGGAACGGTGGACGAACTGATGGCCCATGTGGGATACCTGCATGACCTGCTCGCTGCCGACGCCGAAGGGATACGTTCGGAGTTGGAGTGGGTGCTCGACCGACTGATGAGCGGGGCATCGCTCCTGGCATCGGAAGATACGATGCTCGAGAAACTGCCGCAGCTCTATGCGGAGGATGTGACCCGATTGGAACGGGCCATTGACCGGTTGCAGGAGGGGCTGCCCGAGTTGCGCCACTTTACGCTGCCGTGCGGGCATCCGATGCTGTCGTACTGTCATGTGTGTCGGACGGCCTGCCGGCGGGCGGAACGGCGTATCGTGACGGCTGCCGAACACTATCCGACGGTACCCGACGTGGTACGGCAGTATGTCAATCGGCTCTCGGACTATTTCTATGCCCTGGGGCGGAGGTTGGGATATGACTATGGGGCGGAGGATGTCCGCTGGGAGCCTAAGACGCCGGGACAGCAGTAGAGACCTTCCGAATGTAGTGGGGGCCTGTTGTATGCAATACAACAGGCCCCCGTGCATTTTAGGAACCATATCCTTAGACCACCTGTGGATGCTGCCCCTCGGCACCATCACCGTAGACCTTCTTGGCCAACCGTTTCACCCACACCACAAAGCCACCCGTCAGAATCAGGTTGAGCACCAGCGTCAGCACCGAGATAATCAGCGCCGGCCCGCCAATGCGATACCCCAGGGCAATGAAGATAATCCCGGCTCCTACCTCACCGCGCGTAAACATCCCGATGGACAAGGCCAGCCGTTCTTCGAATCGGCGGTCGCGGTAGAAAAAGAGCGGAACCAGTTTCCCGATGTTCGAGAGCAGCGACACCGCTACCACATGCAGCACAATCATGCCCCACGACATCATGGGTTGTGCCCCCAGAATCGAGGGTGCACCGTGCTCCACTGGCGAGTGAGCCGCGTAGGCATCCATTCCTCCCCCGATAAAGAAGGGCATGCTGAGTCCCACAAGCAGCATAAAGAGGAATGATATCCCGGTCGAAACCGCGTGTTCCGTGCGCGTTTCGATATGTTTGTGGCGCATCACCATCCCCAGCACGAAAGCCGGCAGGAGCACTTCGATATGGATATGGAAGAGGCGATTGACCAGCCATGTCAGGAATATGACCGCCACGGCATAGAGCAGAATGGCCCACCACTCCTGCCGCATGTCATAGCGAGCCAGTTGTCGCCATCCGAAGCCCAAGAGTATCGTGACAACGCCCAGAATAACCAGCACCTGCGGGTCAAAGCCGACCATCATAATCTGGAGCGGTATCATCAGCAGGATGGTATCCAGGTCGTCAAAAATGGCCAGCACCTGTATCTTGCGATACATCCAGCTGGCCCTCAGCCCGATGGCGGCAAGCATCGTAAAGAGAATCCCGGCCGACGTAGGTGCCGCAAAACGGCTGAGCAAGAGGCTCTCTTTCCAGGCATCCCAATCCCCGTAGTATGAAGCAGGGAGCAATACGAGCACATAGTACACCGCCACCAGCAACCACGGCAGCGCCGCCGTTGCCATCGCGATAAAATAGTCGCTCACATAGCTGCGCCACCGTGTTTTTTCGACCTCGAACTCTCGCCCGACGTTAATCATGATAAAGGCGAGGCAGACATAGAGCAGTGTGGTGGTAATGTCCTTGAAGAGCGGGAAGTGTTCCTGTCCGAGGATGGGCGGAAGGGTTTGCGAGCCGACGAGCCCCAGAATCAGGAAGAAAGAGAAAAGCAGAATTTTACGCATAGAATCGAGTTGTTCGGTTCCGGCAGGGTCCCGACAGAACCGCGCAAAGAGGAGGAAAAGTAAAAATTAGTTCGTTATTCCAGACTTGGTCTATTCTTTTTTATGGGAAAGGAGGGTGAGGTTGCACAATTTGTACAGTATTCTTGCGCCCACATTGGCATTCCACTCTCCGTCGCCCTCACTTGGTGCCACTTCGGTCAGGTCAAACCCTACGATGCTCCGCCCCGACTCCACCACCTGTACCAACAGATAAACCGCCTCCCGATAGGACAATCCCCCGGGCACGGGGGTCCCTGTTCCGGGGCAGTTGTCGGGCGAGAGTCCGTCGATATCGAAACTGACATACACGTTTTGCGGCAACTGTGCCACCACCGCCGCACACTGCTCCCGCCAACTCATCCCCTCAAAACCATTCCGTGCCAGCGTATAATCATCGAATTGCACAATACGCCCGTTGCTCTCTGTTGCCAACTCACGTTCCGCCCCACAGTAATCCCGTATCCCGACCTGCACCAATCTTTCCAATTGCTGGAGTTGCAACGCATTGTACATAATCGAAGCGTGCGAATAGGTAAATCCTTCGTACGCCTCCCGCAAATCGGCATGGGCATCAATATGCAATATCCCGAACCGTTCTCCCCGCACTGCCATCCGTTCATCCACCGCCCGCATCAACCCAAGCGGCGTACTGTGGTCACCTCCCACCAATGCTGCCAGCCTGCCCCCGGCCAACACCTCGGCCGCCTGCCGGTAAATCCGTTCGTTCAACTCCTGCGACCCGGCATTCACCGCTGCCAAAGCCTCTGCAATCTCCCCATCACTCGTCGCTCCCCCCTCCTCCAAATGGTTTATCACCCGCTCCGCCTCCGTCCGCAACGCTTTTCCCGTCGAGGCTATCCAAGGGTCCGCCTCCATCGTCGCAATCCCCCGCTTCCACCCCTCCAGATAATGCACGTCCCGCAACTCCACCTGGGTCGAAGCCTCAACTATCGCTTCAGGCGCAGCCGCTGTTCCATGGTTGTACGAGACGGTCACATCCCACGGCGCCGACAACAGCACCAACTCGGCCTGCTCCACCGCGAACGGCAATCCAAAATAGTTCCCATTCGCCACCCCGACATCGTCAGGCGAAAAATTCAGTGGCAGGTTATTGTCTCCAGTCATAGTCACTGACATATCTCGTTAAGCAGATAAACGGCGGGTTTTGCAACGATTCTTCGTTGTAGTGCAGGGGTTCTCCGGCCAACGACACCACTCTCACCCCCGCCCCGCGTGCAATGGCATCTCCGGCCGCCGTATCCCACTCCGTAGTGGGTGTCGTCCGCAAATAACAATCCACCGACCCCTCCGCTACCAAACACATCTTCAACGAACTGCCGTACTCCACAATCTGCACCTCTCCAATCTGGTCCTGGAGTTTTCGGATAAGGTCGCGCACCTGCTCCGATTCATGCGACCGGCTCAAGGCAACTTTCAGAGGTTTGTTCCGCTCCTGAACCAACGGCAAACGTCGCGCTCCGGCGAAAATCTGTGCAATCGAATAGTCGGCACTCATCTCGGGTTTCACTTCCGTTTTGCAGAAGGAGCCGCGGTCCGGGTCACTGAAATAGATAGTTCCAGTCGTCGGCAGATAGATAACGCCCAAATAAGGCGCATTATCCACCATCAGAGCGATATTAACTGTAAATTCGCCGTTTCGTTTGATAAACTCTTCCGTGCCATCCAGCGGGTCCACCATCCAAAAGAGGTCCCACGAGCGTCGTTCATCGAAATAGAGGTCTCGTCCCTCTTCCGACAGGAGCGGGATTCGGGTCGCGCTCAAGTGGTGTTTGATAAGGGTATGCGCCTCTTTGTCAGCGATGGTAATCGGGGTACTGTCGGCTTTGAGACTCACAAAAAAATCGTCATAGCGGGTGTAGATTTCCATAATCTTGGCACCAGCTTTCACAGCCGCATTGTACGCCTGTACCAGGAAAAAATCCGTTTGCTCTCTCTCAATCATAATCACAAGGGTTAGTATACACAAAGGTACGGAATTGGCAGGAGAAAACCTCGCCACCGACGGCCGGAGAAGGAGGAATTTTGTTACCGTTTTCACACACAAAGCGCTCTTTTGTACCAGTGGGGCCGCAAGGACGCTTTTCCGGGTGCCGACGGCAGCACGATACTACCGGATGGCAACACCGGGTCTGTGACAATCAACCTGCATGGAGCAGACGGTTCAACGGCATTAACGGAAGATGTGGATGGATATTGTAAAGTGGACATTTCAGCTGAAGGTGTTTTGAATGAGAATAATACTTTGTCGTATTCAATTCAACATCCGTTACATTTTATTATGGGTAATTCAGATTGGTACGTCCTGGATGCAACCTATCAAAATGACTTATTATGGGGAGATAACAATATCAAGGGCACATATGACCCATGTCCCAGGGGATGGCGAGTCCCAACCGATGGGACTTGGAATGATTTTTCAGTCATAACGTTCCCCTACTATATTCAGGGAAATCAAACTACAGATGGGGGATACACAGAGACGAACGGTAGACAGTATAACCATATGACATGGTATCCGGCATCCGGCTATCGCGATTATGAAGAGGGGACATTGTATTCTGTTGGCAGGAATGGATACTACTTGACTATTACAGTGGATGACACAAGTATTAACAGTTTACGTTTTTATATGGCAAACGGTATTAGCCTTAATCGTTCAGGCTTGCGAACACCCGGTTTTTCCGTTCGTTGCGTGCAGGAGTAGGGTGATGGGGAATCGAAGGAGCGGGATAAGGGGGAGTAATCCGCAGGGATATCCGTGTAGGGGAAGAGGGGGAAGGTGCAGGGAGCAGCTCAGCCTCTCCCGAAGGGAAGAGCGCGCAAAGAGCAGATAAACCCCAAGCGAGGAAACCCTAACCCGAGCAGTACCGGACCGGAGCCAGTGGAGTTTAGGGTAAAGGCTGCTTGGCTGGAGTGCCTAGCGGCACCAAGCCTCAGCAGCCCCATGGCTCCGGCCTGACACGGTTGCTACGCAACCGCTTTTGCCGAATATTAATTAGTTGGATGTGTGAAACTAACACCTCAGGGCGAAGCCGGCGCAGCATGCTCGCCTCAGAACAGGCCTCCGCATGGGGCGGCTTCGGCCTGCAACGGTTGCTTACGCAACCGTATTTTCTCAGACATTAATTAGCTGGCGCGCCAAACAATAACTTATCAACTCCTAATGCCAAGCGAAGACGACTGCGAGAGCAGTCGTGCAGGCCGGAACCACCCCCGGTGGAGGCCTGCGCTAAAGCGCAATCCCCCACTGGTTCCGTCCTGAAAACGCTTTGTGGCTTGACACGAGTCGGCTCAAGTGCCGAACAGAATACCGGGTTGCCCCGCAACCGCTTTGTCGTGGATACAAGCGGAATCGCGTGCCATATGGCAACGACACCACACGGACAACCACCTTAGCGGACAGACTCTTGCGAAACCCGTTGGAGGCCTTCACGCTCCGCCAAACGCTCCATCAACGCATAAGCTGCAGCATAGTCATTCGGAATTTCCCCGTCAAGGATGGCATTTTTGATTTGCTCTTTGATAACCCCGATGGTACGGCACGGCGGCAAACCATAGGTGGACATAATCAATTCACCGGTAATGGGCGGTTGGAAATTGCGAATGTGGTCCTTCTCCTCAATTTCCTTCATTTTGCGGCGCACCAGTGCAAAGTTGGCCAAATAACGCCGCACTTTGGCATCGTTACCCGAGGTGATATCCGCTTCGCAAAGGGTCATGAGGTCTTCCACATCGTCACCCGCTTCGAACAGCAATCGACGAACGGCGGAATCCGTGACTTCGTCTTCCGAGAGGATAATCGGACGAAGGTGCAAAGAAACCAACTTCTGCACATATTTCATTCGTTCGTCCAGCGGCAGTTTTTGCTCACGGAAAATGGCCGGAATCATTTTGGAACCCACGACCTCATGGCCATGAAACGTCCAGCCGACACGGTCGTCCCACGCTTTGGTGCGGGGTTTCCCGATATCATGCAACAGGGCCACCCAACGCAGCCAGATATTGTCCGTATGCGGAACAATATTGTCCAGGACCTTGAGTGTATGGATGAAGTTGTCTTTGTGCGCTCGTCCGCGTACCGTTTCCACCCCCTTGAGTTTCACCAGTTGTGGAAAAATCAATTCGAGCAACCCGCATTCGTCGAACAGCCGCCAACCCTTCGACGGACGCGGCGAAGACATGATTTTTTCGATTTCCGTGGCAATACGCTCCCGCGAAATAATCCGGATGCGTTCCCGATTGCGTCGGATGGCTGCAAAGGTTTCGGGTTCGATACGAAAGTCGAGCTGCGTGGCAAAACGGATAGCTCGTACCATCCGCAGCGGGTCATCCGAAAAGGTGGTATCGGGGTCAAGCGGCGTGCGAATCAGCTGCGCCTCCATATCCTCCATTCCCTCGAACGGATCTACCAACTCTCCGAAATTCGAGGCATTCAGCCCGAAAGCCATGGCATTAATTGTAAAGTCGCGCCGCCGCTGGTCATCCTCCATGGAGCCGTCTTCCACGATGGGTTTGCGACTGTCAGCACGATAGGACTCGCGCCGTGCGCCGACAAACTCCACCTCCCACTCCCCCACGCGCAGCATGGCCGTTCCGAAATTGCGGAAGACATTGACTTTGCTGTGGGTCTCGCGTCCAAGCTCTTCGGCCACGGCAATACCGCCACCCGTTCCACCCCCGACAATAACCACATCAATATCGGTACAAGGGCGCATCAGGTAGTAGTCCCGCACAAAACCGCCTATCACATAGGCCTGCACTCCGCGACGGTCGGCAATGGTTCCGATTTTGCGGAAGAGCGGGTCTGTCAGGGCTCGGTTAGCGTTGGGCATGGACAGCGTTTTGGAGTTTTTGGAGGTAAAGGCGAACGGTATTTTCGAGTCCGAGGTAGAGGGCTTCGGAGATAAGGGCGTGGCCGATGGAGACCTCCAGTAGACCCGGAACGTGCGCCGCAAAATATTCGAGATTTTCGAGACTGAGGTCATGGCCGGCATTGACCCCGAGGCCGCAGTCACAGGCTGTTCGGGCAGCTTCGACAAACGGAGCCGCGGCACGGGCCGGGTCAGCGGCATAGGCCGTGGCGTAGGCCTCGGTGTAGAGTTCGACACGGTCGGTACCGGTGGCCACAGCCGCCTCCACCATACGCGGGTCGGCATCCACAAAGATGGAGACGCGGATGCCGTTCTCCTTGAACCGTGCCACGATGTCGCGCAGCAGGTCTCGGTTTTTCACGGTATCCCAGCCGGCATTCGAGGTGATGGCGTCGGGAGCATCGGGGACCAGCGTCACTTGTGCCGGCCGCACCTCGTTCACCAGGTCGATAAAACGGCCACCCGGGTAACCTTCTATGTTGAATTCCGTGGTTAGCAGCGGTTTCAGTGCCCGCACGTCGGCATAGCGGATATGGCGTTCGTCGGGACGGGGATGGACCGTGATGCCTTCCGCGCCGAAACGTTCGATATTCCGGGCTGCTTCCAGCACATCGGGCATATTTCCTCCGCGCGAATTGCGCAGGGTCGCAATCTTATTGATGTTTACGCTTAACTTGGTCATAATTTTTGAGTATTTTTGTCTTCATCGGGTCTGCAACCCTACGGGAACCACCACGCCGTTCTGAGCGGCCGCGGTACGTTTCACGCACCACACGTTTGCAGCCGACAAAGATACGAAATTTTGAACCACCCGTTTATGAAAATTGCCCTGTACTCGCGTCCCGAGAATCCGGCACTGCCCGTCATCACCGAGCAGCTGGAGCAGCGCGGGCTCCCCTATACACTGAACCCCTCTTCGGTCGAGGGTTATGACCTGGCGTTGAGTTTCGGGGGTGACGGCACCTTCCTGAGCACCGTCCGCAAAATGGGCGGACATCCGATTCCGATATTGGGGATTAACTCGGGTCGGTTGGGTTTTATGGCGGCCGTTGCCCTGGAGGAGATTGCCACGGCGCTGGATGAACTGCACGAAGGACAATACACGGTCGAAGAGCGGACCTTGCTGCAGGTTGCGGGCGATGCGTGCGGGCTGGCGGCCAACGAATTTACGCTCCAGAAGGCCGGCACGGCGATGATTTCGGTCGAAATTGCCGTGGACGGAGAACATGTGGCAACCTACTGGGCCGACGGGGTGATTGTCTCGACATCGACCGGCTCGACCGCCTACTCGATGAGTGTCGGCGGAGCCATTTTGGCACCGGGGTGTCGGTGTTTCATTCTCTCGCCCATTGCCCCGCACAACCTGAACATACGGCCGCTGGTAGTACCGGACACCAGTGCAATACGGCTGACGGTGGGCACCCGCAACGGGGGTGAAGCCATCGCGACCATTGACAACCGCGAACGGATGGTGGCCAACGGGAGTACTTTTGAGTTATCGCGTGCCGACCATCGGCTGCGGGTGATACGCCCTGCGGGCAACTCCTTTTACAAGACCCTGCGGAACAAGTTATTGTGGGGAGTCGATGCGCGGAACAGCAACTAAATACGTAAGAGACCCATAGCATTTGGGGCCGTCGGAAATGCATTTTCCGACGGCCCCAAACGTAAATCCCGCTCCCTACTTGCCGAGCTTGCAACGGTACGACGCCCGATACTTACCCTTCGTAAAGGCCTGTAACTTCGACTTGATAAGGTTCTTCCGAATCGGCGCCACGCGGTCCGTAAAGACGATGCCGTCGATGTGGTCATACTCGTGCTGAATGACCCGTGCCGGATATCCATCGAACTCCTCATCGCGCGGTTGCAACTTTTCGTCCAGGTAGCGAATCCGAATTTTCGACGGCCGCACCACATCTTCGTTCAGCCCGGGCAGACTCAGACACCCTTCGCCCATCTTCACCTCTGCCCCGCTCCGTTCGTAAATCTCGGCATTGATAAAGACCTGTTTGAGCGGCATCCCCTTGGGAATCTCCTTGGCCACGGAGGTCAGGTCGATGCAGAAGAGGCGAATCGGCAGCCCCACCTGCGGAGCCGCCAGCCCTACCCCATCGGCCTCAAACATCGTCTCAAACATGTTGTCAATCAATCCCTTCAAATTCGGATAGGTCGCCGCATCAATGTCCTGCGCCACTTCGCGCAACACCGACGACCCGTACACATAAATCGGTAATATCATGGTTTTTCTCTCCTTTTTCCGTATTAACATTCACTGTCTCGGGACGGAGGTCTACCCTCGCTCGCTCCGTACCGCTGCCGACTCTAAATAAGACTGCAGGATTATCACCGCACTCACCCGGTCCACCAACCCCTTGTCCGTGCGCCGCGTCATCTTCTTCACCCCACCCTCGATAATGGCCCGATGCGCCAGCACCGACGTAAAACGCTCGTCGTAGAACACCACCGGTATCTCGGGCAGCACCTTCCGCAAACGGTTCACAAACGGCGTGATATAGCGCTGCGATTCCGACGGCTCGCCGTTCATCTGACGAGGCTCCCCTATCACAAACCGCTCCACCTCGTTCTCCGCCACATAGCGTTGCAGATACTCCACCACCTCATGAGCCGCCACCGTCGCCAGTGGGGTCGCTATCAACTGCAGGGGGTCGGTCACCGCCAACCCCACCCGCTTGCGCCCATAGTCTATCGCGAGGATACGTCCCATAATTCCACCGCAAAAATAACGAATAAAACCGACCTTTTCGTACCTTTGAACCACTAACCCATCGTTTCATGAAACAAACCCTCTCAACTCTGGCAGCTTTGGCAGCCTTAGGGACGGCTGCGGCTGCACAGCACGACCGCCCCAATGTTATTCTCATCATGACCGACCAGCACCGATTCGACTACATCGGAGCGGTCAATTCGGAGATTGAAACCCCCAACCTGGATGCCCTGGCAGCCGACGGAGTGCTCTTTACCCACGGCTACAGCTCCACCCCGAGCAGCACACCGGCTCGCGCGGGGCTGCTCACCGGACAGGCGCCCTGGCACCACGGACTGATTGGCTACGTGCCGTTTATCGCACCCGAATACCCTGTTCAGCTGCCCCAACTGATGACCGATGCCGGCTATTACAGCTACGGCATCGGCAAGATGCACTGGCATCCGCAACGCTCCCTGCGGGGTTTTGTCGCTACGGAGCTCGACGAATCGGGACGTGTCGAAGACCCGGGCTTTGTGAGCGACTATCGGCAATGGTTCGCACGCGTAGCCCCCGGCCTCAACCCCGATTCGAGCCACATGGACTGGAACGGCCACAGCGCACAAGCCTATCCACTGGCCGACACACTGCACCCGACGTGGTGGACCGGTGAGCGGGCCGTGCGCCTTATCGAAGGTTACGACCGCGACGAGCCGCTCTTCCTGAAGGTCTCGTTTGCCCGCCCCCACAGCCCGTACGACCCCCCGAAACGGTTTTTAGAGTTGTACGAGGGTAAAACGCTCTCCGCCCCGGCCACCGGCGACTGGGATTCGACCTATTCGACCCGCTACGGCCACGACCCGCTGCGCCGCCCCGATGCCGCATACGGCGATTTCGGAGCGGATTACGCCCAAAACTCACGCAAATACTACGCGGCGAACGTCTCTTTCATCGACGAACAGGTCGGGCGAATCATTGCCGCCCTCAAGGCGCGTGGCCTGTACGACAACTCGCTGATTCTCTTCGTCTCGGACCACGGCGACATGCTCGGCGACCACTACCACTGGCGCAAGACCTACGCCTACGAAGGGTCGGCCCACGTGCCCTTTATTGTCCGTCCGCCACAGGGGATGCGCCTGAAGGTCAAACGCGGCACCACACGGGACGAACTGGTCGAAATACGGGACATTCTCCCGACCTTTCTCGATGCCGCAGAGGCCGAGATACCTGAGGCTGTGGACGGCGAGTCGATATTGAGTCTGCTGCGCAACCCTTCGCGCGCCTCGTGGCGCACCACCCTCGACCTCGAACACACGGGAAGTTACGGAGGCAGCAGCTGGGTGGCGCTGGTGGACGGACCGTATAAGTACATCTGGTTCTACAACAACGGCACCGAACAGCTTTTCGACCTGGAGGCAGACCCGTACGAGTGTCATGACCTGCACGCCTCACCCGAACAGACCGAACGCATGGCCTCTTTCCGCCAACAGATGGCCGACCACCTGCGCGAACGGGGACCGGAATGGGTAGCCGAGGACGGCACACTCAAAATCGTCAAACGGAACTCGCCCAAAACACCCCATTTCCCCGCCGAATCCAAATAATGCCGCTCGGAAAATCCCGAAAATAACTACCTTTGTTTCTCTATAAATTTTCAAGACCGATGACACAGGAAGAACTTTTCAAAAAACTCATTGCCCACAGCAAAGAGTACGGGTTTATTTTCCCTTCGAGCGAGATATACGACGGTTTGGCTGCCGTTTACGACTACGGTCAGCTGGGTGTTGAACTGAAGAACAACATCAAACGCTACTGGTGGGATGCGATGACCAAACTCCACGACAATATCGTGGGGATTGACGCGGCCATCTTCATGCACCCGAAGACCTGGGAGGCATCGGGCCACGTGGGTGCCTTCAACGACCCCCTTATCGACAACAAGGACAGCAAGAAGCGGTATCGTGCCGACGTACTGATTGAGGACTGGATTGCCAAACAGGACGAAAAAATCGAAAAAGAGGTTGCCAAGGCAGCCAAACGTTTCGGCGATGCGTTCGACCGCGAACAGTTTGTGACGACCAATCAACGCGTACTGGACATCAAAGCCAAACGCGATGCGGCACACGAAAAGATGACCGCAGTGCTCAACGCCAATGACCTGGCAGGGGTGAAGGCACTGATTGAAGAGCTCGAAATCGTCTGCCCGATTAGCGGCACCAAGAATTGGACCGACGTACGGCAGTTCAACCTGATGTTCCAGACCCAGATGGGTTCGACGGCCGATGGCGCCAACACGGTCTATCTGCGTCCCGAAACCGCGCAGGGGATTTTTGTCAATTTCCTCAATGTCCAGAAAACGGGCCGCATGAAAATCCCCTTCGGGATTGCCCAAATCGGAAAAGCTTTCCGCAACGAAATCGTTGCCCGTCAGTTTATCTTCCGCATGCGTGAATTCGAACAGATGGAGATGCAGTTCTTCGTCAAACCAGGAACCGAAATGCAGTGGTTCGAACACTGGCGTCAGTTCCGCATGAGCTGGCACCGTGCGCTGGGCTTCGGCGACGAACACTACCGTTTCCACGACCACGAAAAACTGGCCCACTATGCCAATGCAGCTACGGACGTGGAATACGAATTCCCGTTCGGTTTCAAAGAGGTCGAAGGGATTCACTCCCGCACCGATTTCGACCTCTCGCAGCACGCCAAATTCTCGGGCAAGAAAATCCAGTACTTCGACACCGAGAGCGGCGAAAGCTACACCCCCTATGTGGTCGAAACGTCGATTGGGGTGGACCGTATGTTCCTTCAGGTCTTCTCGGCCGCCTATACCGAAGAGAAACTCGACAACGGCGAAGAACGCGTCGTGATGCGTTTCCCGGCAGCACTGGCTCCGGTGAAGGTGGCCGTTCTGCCGCTGGTCAAGAAAGACGGACTGCCCGAGGTGGCACGCAAAATTGTGGACGACCTGAAATTCGACCACTACGTACAGTATGACGAAAAAGACAGCATCGGGAAACGCTACCGCCGCCAGGACGCCATCGGTACGCCGCTCTGCGTCACGGTAGACCACCAGTCGCTCGAAGATGGCACCGTGACAATTCGCCATCGGGATACCATGCAGCAGGAGCGCGTGGCGATTGCCGAACTGCCTCGCATCGTGCACGATATGGTGAGCCTGCGGCCGCTGTTTGCCAAGCTGGTGAAATAATTGCAGAGGAAGGTACCCTCCCTCCTGTCAACTATTTGGGGCCTTGTTTGAATACCAACGGGTATTCAAACAAGGCCCCAAAACTTATTGCAGCAGTGCGAAGTGGCCCAATAAGCCGCTACAGATTCTCCTGAATAAACCGAATAGCCCGCCGCAAAAGGTGGTCACGCGAAGTGCCCATCCCGTGGTTCTTGTCCGGATATATCAGCAGTTCGAAATCCTTATCGGCACGCACCAACTGCTCAATCATCTCATAGCTGTTCTGGATATGGACATTGTCGTCGCCCGTACCGTGTGCCAGCAGCAGTTTGCCTTTGAGCAGGCGGGCAAAATGAATGGGACTGTTATCATCATACCCAGCAGCATTATCCTGAGGCAATCCGTTGTAGAGTTCGGTATAAATCGTGTCGTAGTAACGCCACGAAGTCACGGGAGCCACGGCCACGGCCAGTGCAAAGACATCAGCCCCCTTCAGGATACAGTTCAGGGCCATAAAGCCTCCGTAGCTCCAGCCGTAAATACCGATACGGGTCGAGTCCACATAGGGCAGTGTGCCGAGGTACCGCGCAGCCGCAATCTGGTCCTGCACCTCAAGGGCCCCAAGATTTCCATAGGTACACTTGCGGAACTCTTCACCGCGAAACCCTGTGCCGCGCCCATCGACACAGACTACCAGATACCCCTCACCCACCAGAGCCGTCTCCCACGACCAGCCCCAGCTGTCGGCCACCTCCTGCGACCCCGGGCCGCTGTACTGGGTCATCAATACGGGATAGCGACGCGTAGAGTCGAAATCGATCGGTTTGAGCATATAGCCGTTCAGTTCCACCCCTTCGGGCGTGGTGAAGGTGAAGAACTCTTTGTGCGGCAGTATCAACCGCTTTGTGGGAACATATCCCCATCCCGTTATCGTCCCGTCGGATGTCTCGACAGATTCAAAAAACGCTTCTTTCTGCAACTTACGCGGCGGATTAGGCCCATCGACCATCCGATAACGTAACATCCCGTTATCCTCCAGCACCCGCACAGCCCGTCCGTCGGCCACCCGACGCAGGGTCACCACGGTCGGAGTCGTTGTATTTGAAAAATAATCAATCCAGTAGCGGTATCCCGGCCCAAAGACGCCGCGGTGCGTTCCCACCTCATCGTCGGGCGAGAGTTGTTTTTTACCCGTCCCGTCCAGCTGCACCGCATAGACTCTCCGCCGTAACGGCGAACCCTCGGTCGATTGGTAGTAGACATACCCCTTCTTCGGGTCAATGCCGTAGAGTGCCGTTACCTCCCATTCGCCGTCCGTCACCGCATTGACCAGTTGGCCCTGCATGTCGTAGCGGTAGAGGTGCATCCATCCGTTCCGCTCGCTCTTGACCAGGAAGCCCGTTCCGTCGGGCAGGAAAGTCACCGTCTCGTTGTTGATGCGCTCAATGTAGCGAGGATTGCGCTCTTCGTACAGCAGGGTCGTAGCCCCCGTGTGGGCATCGCCCAACAGCACCCGATAGTGGTTTTGGAGGCGGTTCAGCCAGTGCACCACCACCCGACCGTCATCGGTCCACCCGATACGCGGCACGTAGATATCGGTCGTATCGGACATCAAATCGACCGTCAGGGTCGTATCCTGGTCAAAGCGATAGACCTTGACCTCCACAATCGAGTTGCGTTCGCCTGCCTTCGGGTATTTGAAGTTGTAGTTCTCGGGATAGAGTTTGCCGCCAAAGGTATTCATGGAGTACTCCTTGACATGGCTTTCGTCGAAGCGGTAGAAGGCAATGGCATCGGACGAGGGTGCCCATTCGTAGGCGCGGGCGAAGCTGTACTCCTCCTCGTAGACCCAGTCGGGAATCCCGTTGATTATCGAGCCTCGCTTGCCGTCGTGCGTCACCCGCCGCTCCACCAGCGTGTCACCCGTCAGGTCCACCACAAAGAGGTCGTTATCCCGCACAAAAGCGGCCCGCCGACCGTCCGGCGAAAGGGTCGCCTCCTGCTGCTTGCCGTTCGGCGACAACGGGCGCAACGCACCCGTACCCCGGTCATACACATAGTAAGATACCCGCGCCGAATGACGATAAATAGGTTCCCGACCCGTCACGAGGAGCATTTTGCTCTCGTCGTCACTCAACTCGTAACCCTCCACCCGCGGAAAATCCGCTGGAGCCGCAAAAAGCGTATCCACCAGTTTTCCCGTAGCGTACCGCCACCGCAACACATTACCTCCGTCCAGCGTCGTATAGTGCTCTCCGTCGGCCATCGGCCGCAACCCGCGCACCGTACGAGCCGACAACTCCCCCTTCGCAATATCGTCATAGTTCACCGTGTGAGCTGACTCAGCCCATACCGACAGGCTGCCCACCATCGCCAGTGTCCAAAAGAATATCCGTCGTACCATCGCTATTCCACTGCTTTAAGACTCATATCCAGACTCTTGATTTGGTGGGTCAGCGCCCCCACCGAGACATAGTCCACCCCGCACTCGGCATATGCCCGCAGGTTTTCGAGCGTAATGCCGCCCGACGACTCCGTCTCGGCCCGCCCGGCCACCTTTTTGACCGCCTCACGCGTCTGTTCTACCGTGAAGTTGTCGAACATGATACGGTCCGCACCGCCGGCCGCAAAGACACGGTCGATGTCCTCCAGCGAACGCACCTCAATTTCGATTTTCAGAGCCTTGTGTTTCTCCTTCAGATAGGCACGCGCCCCGGCGAGCGCCTTCTCGATACCCCCCGCAAAGTCGATGTGGTTGTCCTTCAGCAAAATCATGTCGAACAGCCCGATGCGGTGGTTTTCACCTCCGCCGATTTTCACAGCCATCTTGTCCAGTACCCGCATGCCGGGCGTAGTCTTGCGCGTATCGAGCACCTTGGTTTTCAGCCCCCGAAGCGCATCGGCATAGACGGCCGTCTGGGTGGCCACGCCGCTCATCCGCTGCATGATGTTCAGAATAATCCGCTCGGCCTGCAGCAACGTAATCAGCCGCCCTTCAACATAGAAAGCGATATCGCCCGGCTGCACCCGGTCGCCATCCTTCCGTATATGTTCAAAGGTCACCGTCGGGTCCAACCGACGGAAAACCCGTTCGGCCACCTCAACGCCGGCCAACACCCCCGCCTGCTTAATCAGCAGTTTCATCCGTCCGCGCTCGTCGGTCGGAATGGAGCTCAGGGAAGTATGGTCACCGTCGCCGATGTCCTCGGCAATGGCCAGCTCAATCAGTTTATCGACAAAAGGTTCGTAGGCTTTTTCCATATCGTGTGTATGTTTGTTTGGACAGATTATCGTGCGCACGAAGCCGCCCCGCAGACACAGAGGGCCGAAATGCAAAAATAGGAAATAAATGCGAGAGGAATCCGCCCTCCTTTTTGTAGCTTTGTAAAAAGTGACCTTTTCTGTACCCCCATGGTTATCGAATTAATCGTCGTCGGCAAAACCACAGGCAGCTGGCTCGAGAGCGGCATCCGAGAATATACGGAGCGTTTGGCACACTACACACGCTTTACGTTCAGCGTCATTCCCGAACTCAAAAACGCCCGCAGCCTGCGCGAAGAGCAGATTAAACGCACCGAAGGCGAACTGATACTCGGCCGCACGGCACCGAGCGACTGGGTCGTCCTGCTCGACGAACAGGGTCGCCAACCGGCCGGGTCCGTTGCCCTGGCCGACTGGCTGCAGGGACTGCTGAACCGCGGCACCCGCAAGGTGGTCTTCGTCATTGGAGGAGCCTACGGCTTCTCTCCCGAAGTCTACGCCCGCGCCAACGAAAAACTATCCCTCTCGGCCCTTACCTTTTCACACCAGATGGTACGCCTGATATTCGTCGAACAACTCTACCGCGCCTTCACCATCCTCAACGGAGAACCCTACCACCACCGCTAACCACCCCTCTCAGGCTCCCCGGTCACTGTTTTCCCTTCGATTTCTGTTTCCCATGCCACGTCCCCTTCCCCGCTCCTCCAACCTCTTCCGCACGTTCGGCATCCGCCTGCGCCGCTGGATACGCCCCGCCCTGCTGCCACTGGTCATCGTACTGCTGAGCATCAACCTCTTCTACACCCTGGTGCGCATCGGCAATACGGCACCCCCCAACACCCGACACATTACCCGTACCCTGCACGATATCACCGCAGCGACACAGCCCACGGTCGAAGCGTGGCTCACCACCCCCGACGATTCGCTCTTTCTCCACCGCCTGTGGTTAGACGAAAGAACCGCCCCCTGGTCTAAACAAGGCGTCTCGCTGCTGCTCTTCCGCGACTCGTCGATGGTCTACTGGTCGCGTTACATCTACCAGGCCAACGTAAACCGTTTCTGGCTAACCCCCTCCTCCACCCTCCGACAAATCGGAACCCACCAAATCCTTACCCACACCGAGGCCCGTAACGGGCGCAGTGCCGTCGTAGCCATCGACCTGCACAACGAACTCAGCGGATGGTACAACTCCACCCTCTTTCCCGACACCCGCATCCGCCTGCTGCCCGACAGCGACAGCACCCGTGCACGCCATCCGCAGGCCCTCCCCGTTCAAACCGACGGATATTCCTTCTATATCGAGGCACTACCGATTCAAAACATGCCCTGGTGGGCCGAACTGTGCGGCTGGGGGGCTATTCTCCTCTTCGGCCTATACATCAAGAACCACGTCCGACTACGCACCACCCGCCACAACGTCTTACGCAATGCCGGTCTGCTGATGCTCCTTTTCGTGCTGCTGCGCATCGGACTCTACTACAGCGGACTACCCAACCCGCACGGCACCCTGTTCAGCAAAATTTACGGCATACACAACTACACTCTCGGCTCATTGGGCGACTTGCTGCTCAGTTACAGTCTCTTTTTCATCTACGCCGCCTACCTGTTTCAGGTGCGAGCCAAACTCAACTGGCAATACCGCCGGCTTAACCGTACGGGGAAAGGAGCTGCGATTCTACTATTCAGCGCCGTGGTGGCCGTTATTATCTCCATTTTCCACTATGCCCTCATTCTCTCCATCTACACCCCGAAAATCAATATCCAAATCTCTGACATCTTCGCGCTATCGTTCGCCTCAGCGATGTTTTACCTGCTGACCATCCTCTTTGTCAGCATCCGGGTGCTGATAGCCAACACCGCACGCTACCTCTTCGGTACCCGAAAACTCATCCTGCGAACCCTCCTTACAACAGCCCTGATACTCCTGCTGCTCTACCCCATTGAAACGCAAATCCGCCAAACCGGATATATACTGATTCTCTTTTATTTAGCCTCCGCCGGGGCTGAGGCCATACGCCACCGTTTCCAACACTATGGCTCCTTTATCCTCTCCCTGGTCATTTTCAGCGCCTATATCGCATACTTTGCCACCCGCGAAAACTGGTCCGCGCAAAACAATGCCCAAAAACTCTATGCCCGTATCCTGGCCACCTCGCCGCACGACCAGGCCCTGATGAGCTCCGAACAACAACGCAACGGAGAACTCAGTCTCGATGCCCGTTTCCGTAACTTCACCTATGCCCATATAAGCTCCCACCAAATCTCATTCAAACACAACAACGGGAACAACTATCAGGGGATGGCCGCCCTGGTCACCCCGGGGCGCGACACCTTCCTGACGCGGGACGGACAAACGCACTTCCTATACAACTACTACGACCAAAACGGACAACCCGGCATTCTGGTCATCAGCCGAAAAGCCACCACTGTTCTGGATGCCGTGTCGCTCTACGTTTACATCTTCATACTGCTCTATATCCTGTGCGGTTTGCTGCTGGAGATGTCCGGCTACACGTTCAACATCCAACGCCTGGGCACACGCATGACATTCAAAATACGGGCCGTGGTTATCGGTGTGGTTCTGTTCGCCATGCTGGCCGTGACACTGGTTATCGTAAACCATACCCTGACCAATTTTCAACACCAGCAACGACAATTTATCAATAACAACATTCAACGATTGGGTCGCAGTTTATCTCAATTTCTGGGCAGCCAACCTCTGGATGCCGCCCTTGTACGCACGTGGCTCGAAAGCGAAAACCGAGATATCGGATACAGCATCAACATCTACAGCACCAATGGCGACTTAATCGGGTCGTCTACTCCGGAATTTTTATTCCCCCCGCGAATGAACAGTTCGGCTTATCGCTATCTCCACTACCTGAAACGCCCGCTCTATGTGGCCGACCTCAATCGCCGCCGCTACACATCGGCTTTTGCGCC
Organism: Candidatus Rikenella faecigallinarum; assembly: GCA_019113395.1. Classification (GTDB taxonomy): domain Bacteria; phylum Bacteroidota; class Bacteroidia; order Bacteroidales; family Rikenellaceae; genus Rikenella; species Rikenella faecigallinarum. Next base: position 22,186 of record DXHL01000003.1, read on the forward strand.
GATTTACAGCGCAGGGGAATTGAAAGGCTACCTGAATCTGGCTTACGAAAGTTCAAGCAATACCAATCGATTCCAACAGCATGAACTGCTGACCGACATTCTGAATCTGTTTCTTATCATCCTCTGCGTAGCGGTGATACTGTCGGAAATTCTATACCGCCTGTTGTCCAAGCCCTTCAATCAACTCCACGAAGCGATGGGCAACATTTCCAAAATGCAAAAAATAGATGCTGTCGGGTCGAGTCGTAAAATCAGCGACGAGGTGGGCATGCTGGTCGAACAGTACAACACGATGATTGACTACCTGGAGGCCAGTTATCGTCAGTTGGCCCGCAGCGAACGGGAAGGGGCCTGGCGTGAAATGGCCCGGCAGGTGGCGCACGAAATAAAAAACCCGCTGACCCCGATGCGGCTGAAGATACAGATGCTGCAACGCTACATGCACGACCACAGCGGCGAGGAGTTGAATGCACGGGTGGAATCGACCTTGACTCTGCTGCTCGAACAAATCGACCTGCTGACCAAAATTGCGAGCGAATTTTCAGATTTTGCCAAACTGGGCGAGGGCCATCCTACCCGTATCGACTTGATTCCTTTAGTCAGCCACGTGGCAAAACTGTATGATGACCAGGAGCATGTCCAAGTCACGCTGCACACACCCCAAACGGATGACGGGACTCCCATTCCGTCGATTTGGGTCACGGCCGATTCCGACCACCTCACACGGGTTTTTGTCAATATTTGCCAAAATGCGGTGCAAGCCATGAGCGGCCAAAGGGAAGCCCGTATCGACATTTCACTGACATTATCCCAAGAGTGGGTACACATCCATTTTCACGATAATGGACCGGGCATCCCGGAAGAGATTCGCGACAAAATTTTTGTCCCGAACTTCACCACCAAAAGCAGCGGCAGCGGTTTAGGCCTTGCTCTGTCCCGTAAGATTGTCGAATCGCTGGGAGGAACTATCTCTTTCGAGAGTGTTATCGGCGAAGGAACAACCTTTACCGTTTCTCTCTCCTCAGAATCTTCCTCCGCCACCCCATCCGTAGATTAGCGCCGTCTGCATCGTCCGATACCGTTTACCTGCACAGGGTCGTGGTGCTGCAGAGTTGAGATTTCTAAAGAACTGCAGTCTCTCGTTTTCGGTCAGCGTCTCGCTCCTATGGCGCTGCCCGAAAATACATATATTTAGAAAGCAAAATGCGCCTTCGCCCAAAGACGCATAGCCCGCAGTCGCTCTTATAGGGAGAACCAGTGCTGCTCTGCACGCGAACTGACTTATGGTAGCCTCATGTTTTGCAGGCTTTCGGTTCGTTTGTGTTTGCCAAGCAGGGTGCAGTTTTGTCAGAAACTGCCGACCTATGCGCCCAAGCGGCTCTGCCGCTTCGGGGGATGGGCGCAAGGTCGAAAGCATTTGCGGCAGGCCTAACGAGAGGCCGAAGCCAGCGGGGGAATGAAAATAGCCGGGCTGTTTTCGGTCCTCCGCTTGGGGTGGCTTCGGACCGACGGGTTGCCGAGGCAACCCGATGCCGTTGGACACTCCAGCCAAGCCGCCTCTACCCTAAACTCCACTGGCTCCGTCCTAGTGTATTGCTCGGGTCAGGTTTTCCTCGCTTGGGGTTTATCTGCTCTTTGCGCTCTATTCCCTCCGGGAGAGCCTGAGCTGCTCCCTGCGCCTTCCCCCTCTTCCCCTACACGGATACCCCTGCGGATTACTCCCCCTTATCCCGCTCCTTCCCTTCCCCCTTACGCTACTCCTGAACGCAACGGACGGAATAGCCATACGCACGGCCATAAAGATTACTTGGGCGAACAGCGTTTCTAAAGAAATAAAAATATTTGCTTTGCGTATCCGACGGAGTGGACGACCACCAATACCCATTCAACCCTACGAGTCGTAAAGTGTTGTTGCTGTATGTGCGATAACCTCCAGATGAATACCATGTCAATGCTTTGTATACTCTGCCATTAGTCATATTGTAATCGCCGGTTACGGTTTGAACCCCTAAAATGTAGTATGGGGCATTCTCGTCATAAAAATCATTCCAAGTCCCGTCTTGTGGTACATGCCATCCAGTGGGACACGGGTCATAGACACTTTTGGTTGTGGCTCCCCACAATGTATTGTTCTGAGACCCTGAAATCGTATACCAGTCATACGGGGCTGTAGGATTACAAATAAATGTTGTGGGATTTTGAATACTATACGACAATGTATTTGTCCCTGATATGATATCTTCAATAAGTACATTGGCGATGGTTGCTGTTTCTCCATTGATATCGTATATCGGGACGGGGATAGTTCCACTATAAGCATCAGGCGGAATCGTGCTGCCGTCGCCGCCCGGAAAACAGTCCTTGCGGCCACCCCCCAAAAAACCTACAGCCCCAACAACGCCCGGTAACGACCCGAAAAACTCCCCAGTACCAACTCATACGAATGGTCTATCATCCCTCGAATATCACCATCCGTCAAATGAGGCCCTGTCAGATAGACCCCGTTCCAATGACGCTTGTTCATATGCCATCCCGGCTCGACCTCCTCCGGATAGCGGTCGCGCAACTCGACGGCCCAATCCGGGTCACACTTCATCAGCAGGTAATCCGGACGCTCCAAAGCACATAAGAGGAATATTTTTCCCTGCCGTTGGGCACTGTCCCCTACCAGAAAGACCATCGTCTCTTCGTCGAACGGAAAAGCCTCGGTGACACCCGCTTTCGACAAACAATACTCCCGAACCGTTTCAATATTCATAATGCTGTTCAATAACGAGGTAAGTACCTATAAAAAGGGATGGAACCATGTCCATCCCCATATTGATTCATCCCGAGGTCTGCGGTAATAACCTCAGAATAGCTTCAGAACCATAATCGTCCTACCGTCTATGTTCCTTCACCCACTCACGGGCATTGACAAAGACTTCAATCCAGGGGGTGATTTCATCCTCCGAACGCGGAGCCTCGCTGGGATAGTAAGCCCAGTTCCACGGCCGCATGGCACGTTCCAGGTGAGGCATCATCGCCAGGTGGCGACCATCAGCCGAACAGATAGCCGCTGCATTGTAATCACTGCCGTTCGGATTGGCAGGATATTCCGCATAGAGGTACTTCATCGGGATATGGTAATGCTCTTCGGCATAGGGCAGGTGGAATTTTCCTTCGCCATGCGCCACCCAAATACCGAGTGCCGACCCTTCCAATGAGCGCAGCATCACTGACGGAGAGGGCTGCACCTTCACACCCAGGAAACGCGATTCGAACTTGTGCGAATCGTTGTGCAGCATACGGGGTTTCTCTTCGTCCGATTTCGGAGCAATCAGCCCTAATTCGACCATCAACTGACACCCGTTGCAGATACCGATGGAGAGGGTATCGGGACGGGCATAGAAGCGGTCGAGAGCCTCTTTCGCTTTCGGGTTGAAGAGGAACGCCCCGGCCCAACCTTTGGCCGAGCCCAACACGTCCGAGTTGGAGAAGCCACCCACAAAGGCAATCAGATTGACATCTTCGAGGGTTTCGCGACCCGAAATCAGGTCGGTCATATGGACATCCTTGACATCGAATCCGGCCAGGTGCATGGCCCATGCCGTTTCGCGGTCACACTGACATCCTTTTTCACGAATAATCGCGGCACGGATACCTGTTTTCGTTTTCCTATGGGGGTCAATGCTGTATTGAGCCAGTATCCCGGTAAAGGCAGCCGGAAAATCGTAGTACAGCGGTTGTTTCTTGTAGTTTTCGTAGCGTTCGAGGGCCAGTTGCGGCGTACTTTGGTTGCGGTCGAGCAGGTACGAAGTCTTGTACCACACATCGCGCAACTGGTCGATATCGAGGACCATTTTTTCGCAGCAGCCGTGACGCAGGGTAAATTTCCGAGTGCCATTGACACGGGCAATCACCTGTGCGGCCACACCGTATTTGTCGAGTTCGTTCACCACTGCCTCAGCGTCGGCTACCTGGAGCAGCACGGCCGGTTTTTCGCTGAAGAGCAGTTTAACGAGGTCGTTGTTACGCAGCGGGTTCAAATCGACGTCCAGCCCGGCACGATTACCCCCGAAGGCCATCTCCAGCAACGCCGTAATCAGCCCGCCGCCTGACACATCGTGTCCCGCCAACACATGGTGTTGTTCTATCAACTGTTGTACAGCGTTGAAAGCCCGCTTAAAGTAGGCCGCATCCTGAACGGTCGGTACATCGACCGAGGACCCTATGGCCCCAACCACCTGCGCAAAGGCACTACCGCCCAACAGAAAATCTTCACCGCCCGTCATATCGACATAGAGCAGTGCGCTGCCCGTTTCGCAGTAGTTTTCGTCCAGCGCGGCCCGCACACACTTCTTCACATCCGAGACCTCTCCCGCCGAAGTGATAATCACCGTGCCCGGAGCCAGGACAGCCTGTCCATCCGGATACTTCTGAGTCATGGAGAGGGAGTCTTTCCCGGTCGGGATATTGATTTTGAGGTCGAGCGCAAAGTCGCTGGCCGCCTGCACGGCCCGATAGAGGCGAGCATCTTCACCCTCGTTCTTGCAGGGCCACATCCAGTTGGCACTGAGCGAGATGCCTTCCAGTCCGCCGACAATCGGCGCAAAGACGATATTGGTCAGGGCTTCGGCAATCGCCAGCACCGACCCCTTCGCCGGGTCAGCCACCGCAGCGGCAGGAGCATGTCCCAAAGCCGTTGCCACCCCATACGTACCTTGGAAGTCGAGCGCAATCACCGCACAGTCATTCAGCGGCAACTGCATGGTCCCGGCTGTCTGCTGCATTGCCACACGCCCCGTCACCGAGCGGTCCACCTTGTTGGTCAGCCAGTCCTTGCAGGCCACCCCTTCAAGCTGCAGCACATCGGTCAGGTACTCGCCAATACGGTTTACGTCGTATTCCGGAGCCTTGTAGGTATCAATCACCGTATGGTCGGTCATCACCGTCCGCGGCGCTTCGCCAAACATCGCACTCAGTTGCAGGTCGATGGATTTTTCGCCCGTGCGGTTGTCCACAAAGGTAAACTGCATATCGCCCGTGGTCTCACCAATCACATACATCGGCGACCGTTCGCGGTCGGCAATGGCCCGCAGTTTGTCGATATGCTTTTCGTTCATCACCAGCCCCATCCGCTCCTGCGACTCGTTGCCGACAATCTCCTTGTCCGAGAGGGTCGGGTCGCCCACAGGGAGCTTATCGAGGTCAATACGTCCACCGGTCGCTTCCACCAGCTCCGAGAGGCAGTTCAGGTGTCCCCCTGCCCCGTGGTCGTGAATGGAGACAATCGGGTTGTTCGGTTCTTCGGAGAGGGCCCGAATGGCATTGTAAGCCCGCCGCTGCATCTCGGGGTTCGAGCGTTGAATGGCGTTCAGTTCGATGGCATTGGCATACTCGCCCGTGGCCACCGACGACACGGCGCCACCGCCCATCCCGATACGGTAGTTATCCCCCCCGAGCAGCACCACTTTGTCGCCCGCGACGGGTTCATCCTTGAGCGAATCGACCTTTTTGCCATAGCCAATCCCCCCGGCCAGCATAATCACCTTGTCGAAGCCGAAAGTCTTGCCGTTTTCCTGATGTTCGAACGTGTAGAGCGACCCGGTAATCAGGGGCTGCCCAAATTTATTCCCGAAGTCCGAAGCCCCGTTCGAGGCTTTAATCAGAATGTCTTCAGGGGTTTGGTAGAGCCATTTACGCGCCGGGATATCGCGTTCCCAAGAGCGTCCTTTCGGGTCGTCGCCCAGACGCGGATAGGCCGTCATATAGCAGGCCGTACCGGCCATCGGGAAAGCCCCTTTCCCGCCTGCGATGCGGTCACGAATCTCACCGCCGGTACCCGTTGCCGCCCCGTTGAACGGTTCCACGGTTGTCGGGAAGTTGTGCGTTTCGGCCTTCACCGAGATGACGCTTTCAAAATCCTCCGTCACAAAGTAATCCGGTCCTTCGTGCGTGGCCGGAGCAAACTGTTCAACCACAGCCCCCTGCAGGAACGCGCAGTTGTCCTTGTAGGCCGACACCACCCGACCGGGATTGGTCGTCGTGGTCTTCTTGATGAGTTTGAAGAGTGTTTCGGGTTTCTCCTCCCCGTCAATCACAAACTGACCGTTGAAAATCTTGTGGCGGCAATGTTCCGAATTGACCTGCGAGAAACCAAACACCTCGCTGTCGGTCAGCGGACGGCCGATTTTCACCGCCAGGTCCTTCAGATACTGTATCTCGTCCGGATTGAGGGCCAGCCCCTGTTCGCGGTTATAGCTCTCGATATCCTCGATATAGACAATCGGTTCGGGTTGTTTGTCGATGGTAAAGACCTCACCGTCAATGGTGCGGTACATGCGATTCAGCATCTTGTCATAGGGTGCCGTTTCGCTGTCCACCATGCGGAACTCTTCGATGCGGGTAATGCCCTGAATCCCCATATTCTGGGTGATTTCAACCGCATTGGTACTCCACGGCGTAATCATTTCGCGCCGCGGCCCCACAAAGATGCCGCTCACGGAACTTACGTCGAGCCATTCGGCATTGCCGAACAACCAGCACAGTTTGTCAATATCCTGTTTGGCCAGCGCCGTGGTAGCCTGCACGGCATAGATGGTGTTGTCGCTACGGAAGAGTAGTATCATGGGATGGATATAGATTTCGACGTTCAAAGATACGTTTTTTTCGTGATTTTCGGCGGGTGGTCGGAAGATGGGGACGCAAGAGGCAAAAACAGCGTGTGGGCACGGCATTTTTTATCAAAATTGCCGTGCCCACACCCGCTAAACAGAAACTGCACACCCTACTTCACCCGCAACCGCTGTCCGAGCCGCAGGATGCTGTTGCGGTCGATGCCGTTCAACTGACAGATTTTCGTAATCGTGGTGCCATAGCGAATGGCTATCCGCCCCAAAATATCGCCCTGCCGCACAATATGATACACCGGTTCGGCAGCCACCGGCTTCGGTTGAGCCGCCCGAATCGTCGTGGAGTCGTCGGCCTCGGCCAACAGGGAGTTGGCAATCTCCTGGTCGGTCCAATCCTCTTCGTCCAACAGTTCCGAAGCGCGCGAATGGATGTTGAAGAACGACCGTTCGAGCGCAAAGGTATGATAACGGAGCATCCCCCGTTCGAAATCGAAGAGGAACTCGGGGTCGAAAGTCTGGTCGCAATAGCGCACCTCGAAATGGAGATGCGGCCCGTAGGCTCGTCCCGTTGCCCCCACATAACCAATCACCTGCCCCGCCTTCACATAGTCCCCCACTTCGACATTGCGTTTCGAAAGGTGGGCACTCCAGGTCTCCAGTCCGTTGGGATGGCGGATAATCACCAGATTACCAAACCCGCCGGTGTTGTAACGCGAGTAACGCACCTTGCCGTCAAAGGCTGCCATGACAGGCTCACCCACCTTCATCGGCACATCGATACCGTTGTGGCTGCGCCGACGTCGCGGGCCGTATTTCGAGAGAACCTTTCCCCGCACGGGAGAGCAAAACTGGCTGAGGCTGTCAATCAACTTCAGTTCAACCACCTGCGGCAGGTCCTCCAACTCCACGTTCCGATACGAAAAAACCGACGTCGTATCCCAGTTGTTGCGATAGACGGGCAGTTCGTCCAACCGCTCCATCGCAGGCCGATAATATTCCCAGGTGTTATTGCTGAAAAGGATAATGCGGGTATCGGGGTCCGGGGTTGCTACGGTATCGAGCGGTCGGCGCGGCAAATCCTCGATGCGCGGTGTGGTGGTCGTGCGTCGTTGGGCAGCAGACGGGGCTACCGTCAGCATCGCCAAAAACAGCGAGGCGAACCATGTAAAAGTCTGATTAATACGCATAAAGAGTATAGATAGTCAGGGGCGTTTGTCGATGACAAACGCCCCTGAGAATGGATTTATTGTTTCAGGAAATCGGCCACTGCCTCGAAGGGCACCGACGACTGCTCGCCCGTCACAATATTTTTGACGGTTGCCGTCTGTGCCGCCAATTCGCTCTCGCCCACAAAGACCATGTAGAGAATCTCACGTTTCTGAGCGTAGTCGAACTGTTTTTTCATCTTCACGGCCTCGGGATAAATCTCTGCCGCCACGCCCGCTTTACGCACGGCCGTAAGCAGTTTCATGGCTCCCACCTCTTCAACTCCGCCAAAATTGACAAACAGTGCCCGCACGTTGCGCATGGTCTCCTCGGGGAAGAGGTCCAGCCCCAACAACACATCGTAAATTCGGTCGGCCCCGAAGCTAATCCCCACGCCCGAGGTATCGGGCAGTCCGAAGATACCGGTCAGGTCGTCGTACCGTCCTCCGCCGCAGATGCTCCCCATTGGGAAGTCCAGAGCCTTCACCTCGAAAATAGCCCCCGTATAGTAGTTCAATCCCCGAGCCAGCGAGAGGTCGAGTTCTACGGGCAACGTCACATCCAACGCTTCGGCATAATCCAAAATCGTGGTCACCTCCTCAATCCCTTTCAACCCCGTGGGCGATTTCGCCCCGATAATCGAGGTGATGGCGGCCAGCTTTTCGCGATTCGTACCGCTCAGTTCCAAAATCGGTTGCAGTTGCGCAATCGCTTCCGCCCCCAACCCTTTGGAAGCCAACTCTTCATTAACAGCCTCGAGCCCGATTTTATCCAGTTTGTCGATGGCCACCGTAATGTCCATCATCTTGTCGGCATGGCCAATCGTCTCGGATATTCCGTAGAGAATCTTGCGGTTGTTGATTTTGAGTACCACCCGAATCCCGAGCGCGCCAAAGACATCCTGCACGATTTGAATCAACTCCACTTCGTTGAGCAGGGAACGTGTCCCCACCACATCCACATCACACTGGTAAAACTCCCGATAGCGTCCCTTCTGAGGACGGTCGGCCCGCCAAACGGGTTGTATCTGGTAGCGTTTGAAGGGGAAGACCAACTCGTTCTGATGCTGCACGACAAAGCGCGCAAAAGGCACCGTCAGGTCGTACCGCAACCCCTTTTCGCAAATCTTGTTTCCCAACACCACCGGGTTGTCACTCTCCACGGCTGCCTGCATCTCCTCGGGGTCCACTCCCTTCAGGAAATTACCCGAGTTGAGCACCTTAAAGAGCAGTTTGTCGCCCTCGTCACCATACTTGCCCAACAGCGTGGAAAGGTTCTCCATGCTGGGGGTTTCGAGCGGTGCAAAACCGTAGCGGCGGAAGACGCTCTTAATGGTATCGAAAAGGTAGTTGCGCCGTGCCATCTCCACGGGCGAAAAGTCACGGGTACCCTTGGGTATCGAGGGTTTCTGAGTTGCCATAATGTCGGGTTCTATGTCAGGCGGGGTCCCTCTTCGTCGAGCGAGCCCGCATCAAAAAGATTTGGGCGCAAAGATACGAAAAAACCGGCACGCTGCACAGCGCACCGGTCTATCTCTTCACCAACGAAGGAATACTGCCCCGCCCCGCTACAAGTCACACACCACGTATGCACTCACCAGCCAGTGGTTCATCTCGTTCCCTACGGCTTTTTGGGCATTCGGGATGCTGACCGTAATGCGGTGCGTCCCCGGAGTCAGGTTGGGCAACGCCACACACTCGGGCACGATGCATGACCCGGGACACCAGTTCGAGCGGCTCAGGTCCGACGAGGCCAGTGACTCTTCAATCTCCTTGGTATGATATTCGTCATCATGTCCTATATAAGGCGCGTTGCGTTTAATCAGCCACACGCCCGACCCGGGATTGAAACGGCGGAACGAGGCACAGTCATCACGCCACGGCACAAAATCGAGCACCGGTTCCCCGTCCACAAAGACCAGGTTCTGTTGTTTGGTAAACTCATCCCCGCCGGAGTGCCCCCCGTGACCGGTCGTAATATAGTAGAGCCGCGCATTCTTAGCCCCTTTCGGCACGGTAATTTCGGCCGTGATGTCTTCCGAAGCAAAACGCGTAGCCAGACTCTGCGACCCAATATACGGCACTGTATTCAAGACAGGAATCACCACACTCGGAGTCGCCTTGTCACACGCGAGCGGACTCTCGTCCAGCGTAATATCCAACGACACCACATACCCTTCCGTTGTCCAGCTGTCAATCCAGATGCCTACCCACGCTTCACCCTGCATGAGCGAAATCAACTGCGAAATATCCTGAGTCCACTGAACCTGTTTTTCCCAGAAGGGGATATAAACCGGTTTGCGATGCAATTTGTCATCGCTGAAATAGCCCACCCCAAAGGGTGTCATAAATCGCAACAACTCTACATAAGGAGCCTTTCCGCCCTGAGGTGTCACACCCATAAACGTACTGTCCGCACCCGGAGCCAACGGAGCCTTCCCCAGCATCATCTGCATCGGGTCGTCGCACGCAGGTATCACAAAGCATGAGCCCGACTTGTCCCAGCGGTCGCCGTTCGAAGCCAGCGTCAGCGTAATGGTCGCTTTCGTAGTGCGCTTATAGGTCGGGAATTTCACCTTTTTGAAGATATAGCGCCCGGTACCCGCATGGAGGACCCCGGCACTGTCAAGCGTCTCGTCATAATTTCCGAAGGCATGGACCTGCGTATTTTCGAAGATGGAGATTTTTTGGGCCGATGCTGCGGAGCAGAGCGAGGCAGCAGCGGCGCAGAAGATTAGAAAAAGTTTTCTCATATCACCAAGAATCGTAATTATTTCGGATACAAAAATAAAAAACACTTTCGAGTTTCAAAGAAAATTCAAAAGACGGCTGTATGTTCTAATAAATGAACATTTAATTACCATTGCATTGAGCAAAGATACAAATTATACTTTCAGTTTGTACTCTAAATATGAATTTTTCTTTGTCAGAGTACAGAAAATCTATCCGTATCAGGTGGTTCGCTATTATAGGCAGTATTAATACATATACTTATTTAATTGATAATCAAGTGTCACTTATGTCATTATGCAAATAATCGTTCGATTAATTGCACCCTTTACACAAACTAACTTTCTGATTGTTAAAAAATTAGATTTATGGAATCACCGACAAAAAACGTCACATGGGGATATCTCAGAACAGGCGGCAGGGATGATTGGCAGCGGAATATAGGCTTTCTGATCCAGGCTGGCGCTTCCAGCGGGAACATATTCTTCGAATCAGAAGGGGACCGCGAATTTAATCGCATGCTGGGGATGGCAAAACGGAAAGATGCCATTATAGTGCTCAGCATAGAGGACGTATGCAAAACCATTGACGAGTTGTTCAGACTGACAGAATGGATGATAAAACGAGGCATCACCTTCCGTTCTGTGGGAGAGCCCTGGTTCAGCCTGAGCGCTGAAACAACACAGGGAGCAGGACTCTATGGTCTGATAGGAAGACTTTACGACCTGCAGAACCGCCTATCCAGCCCCTCGACCAACAATACTCCTGTGCGTCGACCGGTTGGACGCCCCAAAGGTGTTCGTCCCGAAATGAAACGCAAACTGGAGATGGCTCTTGTTATATACCAGGAACACAATGAATTATCCGTTGCCGAGGTATGTAATCTGGTAGGCTTGAACCAGCGGGCTTTTTATCGCTATTTGTGTCAGCAGGACAGCAGCGTGGTACGGCGTTCGCGAGGGCGGAAACCCAAAACTGAAATCTCGGCCGACTAACAATATGGCGCATAAAATGGCGCAAATACTATTATAAACATCCATGTTACGCGTGAAACAAGACAACCACACCGGCACACGGCCCGTAGCGCGATGGTTTCGGAACCTGGCGGTTCTGATATCCGTAGCGTTGGGGTGGTCCTGTATCAAGGAAGACATCAGTCGCTGTCCGGTACCACATTATTTTGATTACGATTGGGTCAATCAGGTGGAGAGCGATGCGTGTCGGGGGCAGGTTCACCTGCGGTTATACCACGAGAGCGGGAACTGCTATCCGTATGACACGCCGCGGGAAGGGACAGCCCTGATGCTGGCACAGGGACGGTACGAAGTACTGACCTTTAACGACCGTATGCAGGGTTTGACCTATAGCGGATTGGAAAGCAGCCGGACGGCTACTGCCACAGTACAGGATGTTGCAACGCCGGAGTTGGTCACGCGCATCGAGGCGTTGCGGCAGCAGCAGGCTCAGGCAGCCAGGGTATGGACCAAGGCTGACAATCCTTTGATAGGTCAGGCCAAGGGGTTCCTGTACTGGGACTCTATCCCGCAGACCACGGTAGAATTTGCTTACGAAAAGCACGACACGTTGATACCGGAAACCATTGGATATGTGCTGAATTTCCATTGTCGGTTCACGAATTTGTCGATGGAGGATGCCGACAGCATGGAAGTTACCCTTTCGGGTATTGTGCCTGAGGTATATATGTTGGAGGGGCAATCGACGGGTCAGGCTTCGCGGACGGCGTTGTGTGAGACAACTCGGGAGAGTGACGGTTTCTTGGCCACGTTGTATGTGTTCGGATTCAACCCGGATGACGAGTATGTTTTTGAGGGATACATTGAGCAGACGAATCCAGACCAGCCTCCGATTTATGTAGACCGTGACATAACGACAATCATCAAGGATGCGGTCGAAAAGGCAGAGGCGGAAGGAAACCCCGTAATCGACTTTGAGTTGGAGCTGGAGATAAAAGATGACGGGCATGAGCCCGTAGAGGGGGAACTGATGACGGGTATGGTGACCGTAGTCGGGTGGGATGAGGTGGATGGCGGTGAAATGTAATGACACATCGTATTACTGACAGAGACAGTCTTTACACTGTTACGAATAAAGACCAAACGAATCATTAACCAACCCAAAACCCAAAAGCCACAAGACAGACACTACGAACAACACACAAAACCAACGGAAACAAAAGAAACACATTTACCAATTAACCAATTTCATTAACCAAATTTCACAAAACATGAAACAGTTTTTTGTAATGGCACTTGCTGCCGCTGCTGTTGTCGGTTGTAGCAAAAAAGAAGGCGCACCCGCTCCGACCGGTCCGGGCGAACAGCTGAACATCGTGACCTCGATTGCCACCTCTCCGAGCCAGTCGGTCACCAAATCTTCTATCGATGGCTCTACCCTGCCTGTTGGGTCAGTTATCGGGGTACACCTGGCTGACGGTACGACTACTACGAATGACTTTACGCCTGGTAACACTTCGGGTAATGGTAACTATCTGTACTACACCAGCGGTCGTAACGTCCGCTTCTCGAATGCTGCCGGTGCTAACATCTGGGCTTCGGTAGACGAAGACGAAAACACCAAACTGCTGCTCTTCCAAAACAGTGAAACGGCTAAAGTGTACGCTTACTACCCGTATGTAACGGAAGAAGAAGCTGCAACCGTGCTGGAAGGCAACGGGGATGCTACTACGTTGCAAATCCCGCTGCTGCTCACTGGCGCTATCGACGCTTCGACTTATGATGGTGACGCTGTGAAAGTTGCTACGGCTGACGACGAAAAAGACTACATGTATCACAAAGATGTATCAGAAACCGTTGTAGGTGCAGCTACCACGACCACAGCCAAACTGGTGATGAACCACGCCCTGGCTCGTGTGGCATTCATCGTCTACACCTCGCAGGACGCTCAACAGGCAATACAAGGTGATGGTACCAGCTACTACCGTTTGGATGGTTACACCATCAAAAACAAAGCCCAGGGTGCTGACCTGAAGCTGAATGCTCCGTATGCAAAAATGGCGCTGAAGGATGGTACAATCACTCCGGGTGCTGACGGTGGTCAAATCGACCGTACCATCACCAACTACAAAATGCAAAAAAATGAAGTGGGTGACGGTGTCGCAGCTATTGGAGCTTCATCCAAAGTAGGTAACCTGGTGTACCCGATTTCGATTACTAACGACGGGTCAAAATCTACTGCAATGGAAGTGGTATTTCACATCGCTCGTGTAGCTACAGGCGACATTGCCAATTCACCTGTAGGTTATGCTATTCCGTTCACCGTCAATAGCGGTGACAATGTTACCAAATGGGAAGCCGGCAAGAGCTACACCTACACCGTGAAATTCACCGGCAACTCGCTCTCTATCGAAACCGTGACCGTGACCGACTGGGTTGAAGCCAACGGTGGTGACATGGAAATCGAATAACGCTACTTCATGAGCTACGGCAGCGACGCCGTACACCGCTCTACTTGAGTTCTGTCCCTCCGCTCCTCCGACATCGGCGGACCGACAGCACGGAAAACACCCTCACACGGTGTCGGAACCTCGGGGGCGACGCGCCCGCCAGCGGGACTGCCCGCCCCCTTTTTTAACCTACGGAAACACAGGCCTGCCGAAAAGAGACCTCTACAACTTCTGTGCCAACCAAGGCCATCGGGGGCGATGACCACCGACACAGACCCAAAACATACTGAACAACAGACCCCATCCGACACCCTGAGCGCGTCGGAACCACATACAACCCAACCGAGAGGATAGTGACCATGAAAACCTGGAACCCATACTCATCCAAAACCCTTGCACAATTAGCCTGCATTGCTCTGCTGAGCGGATGCGTCTTGCTGGCAGGCTGTCGGAGAAAGAATCGCAATTTTGCGGAACCTGCACAACCGGCATTCCTCTCCATTGCAGAAGCCAACTGGTCCAACGGTTCATCCCAAATTGAAGCGAACTCCACTCCCGACAGCAAAGCTATCAGCACAGGAAACGGGCTCAGCACACAATTTTCCGATGGGGACCGATTGGGACTCTTTCTGCGCGGCGACTCCTACGAACCGGTTGATAACCGCATGGTGACCTACACTCCGGAAGAAGGTGATATTATCACCAAGTGGGTCATCGACGGAGACCCCATCACATTATACCAGAACGAGGCGACATTAACTGCATATTTCCCTTACTCGGAATATGGTAAACTGCTCATGGACTCCATACCTCTTGTCGCAGGTGCATACGATGTGAACACGAATGATGTGGTTTGGCAACGGGACAAAGTGCACTCGACACATACCCAAGCCATGTTTCTGAATATGCAGCACGCCATGACCCGTGTGAAACTCATCTTCAGCAAAGCTCCTGCCACTGACCCTACCACTTACCTCGGAGCAGGGAAAATTGAAGCCGTACAGATTGCAGATGCCAACACGGTGGCTGAGGAAGACCAGGTGATATATGTCGATGGTTTCCTAAACCTTGAAACCGAAACGCCGACTATCTTGCCGGCCGTGCGCGGACGAGTTATCATTTCCGCGACAAAAACCCTTTCCGAAGAGGGCGTCCTTTACGATTTCCTGCTCTTACCGGTAGCCACTATCAATCCGGGTGCTGTCCAACTGCACATCCTTATCGACGACAAAACAATCACGACCGAATTCCCGACCTCACTCATTAACGCTTGGAAAGCGGGGACTGCTTACACCTATGAAGTTACAGTGCGCAACGGTGACTCACAGGTAGTTTTCGGAAAAGTCGGCACAACCCCTTGGAACTACGGTGGAAAGATATCCGGAGACCTGGACCCCTCCAATCCTGAATACGGCGGTGGAGATGTAGAGGACTGGGGTAACAACGGTTGGGGAGTCGAGATAACGAGCCCGCAAAACACCGACATAAATGGAAATTTCGTGGTTTCACCTGACCCGAAAAGTTCGGTCACATGGTCAACTAATGCCAGTACCTATTGCAGCAATAAGGGTGAAGGTTGGCGGTTGCCGACACAGAACGAGGTGATGTACTTGTATTGTCTTGCACCATACTTCTCCAATAACGAAGCGTTCGTAAATGACTACTATTGGTCGGCAACACAAAACAGTGAGATAGCCGTCACGCCCATGATGTGGTACGTGGACTTCAACATTGGTAAAACAGCATTCAATCGCACTAGCCAGAGCTACTATATGCGCTGCATCAAGGACAAGGAAACCACCGAACAAACCTACCCCTATATCACGACGGCAAGTAATGGCGGAGTAGTCATTGTCCTGCGAGATGAGAACGGGGGTGTAGATGAGGCTAACTTGTTCCCAGACAAACTGACTGCATCAGCTACCGGGACTGAAAAGAGTACGGACAACCGCATGGCGCGTAAATTCAGGGTACAAAAGGCACAGGGACAAAGCAACACAGTGGAATGGGCTGATGCCGTCAGCTATTGCGACAACTTAGTAGAAGAAGATTGCGATGACTGGCGTTTGCCAAGTCAGCGAGAACTGATGCTGATTTGGGTCATGGGAGCAAACAGCTCTGTAACCTCAGGATATGTAAATGATACGGGAGTGGGAGATAGTTCCGCCAAGCCCATTAGTTCGTCGTACCTCTACCAGCAGAGCGACTTTACACCATTCTCGACTAGCGCAGATTATTGGGCTGCATCGGAGGTTAGCAGCAGTGACTATTGGGCATGGCACGTAGCCTTCGATAACGGCTACACAGACCTCACCGGCACCAAAACAAGTTCCCGGAATGTCCGCTGTGTCCGGGATGAGTGGTAGCAAAAGCACCCGGAACAAAACACCAGGAATAGAAAAGACACCCTGCATGCAGAACACCTTGACACTGCATCCTCAAGATAGAACACACCGGTATTGTCCCGCAGCGACAATACTTGACTGAAAATAGTTTGCCTTATGAAACAACTCGGCAATAAAAGATATGGTTGGAGGTACGCTCGAAAAGCACTCCTCGGGAGCATGGTTATCCTGACAATGATAATTGCCTCCTGCTCGCAATCCAACCTGACCAGCTCGGAAGAGGCTCAAGACGAAGTGCCAACGCCACCGCAGGAAGAGGAACTCGTTCCCATGCGCATTGCGCTGTTGGCTGACGGCCGCCTGACCGTGACAGCATCGTCCAACACGCAGCAAAACGCACTCTCCCAAACGGCCGCTGAGCCGCTGGCACAAACGCTGGGCAACACGGCACAAACAAAAGCCGGGTCAGGGCCTGACGAAACCTTGGTCAAAGACGCTTGGATTCTGCAATTCGAAATGGAAAGCAGTGACGCGGGAGCCGATGGTACGCTTGTATACCGCAAGTATGTTTCGGGGAGCGATATCTACCAGAGTAATACCATGGTCGAAATCTCGACCATGCTGTCCCAAAGTGACCATGCCATTATTGTCGTGGTAGCCAATGCTCCGGAATCCCTGAACGCAACCAATCTCCCGGATGGCACGAAACTCTCCGAATTTCGGAAACGGACATTCGATGTAACCGCTACAGCCGGGACGTCCTTACCGGACGATGCTTCGACTGCCCTGCCCATGTCTGGAGAGAGTGTCAATATGCCTATCTCACTTATCGGAGCACAATCCTTTGCACTGAAACTGACCCGTTTGGTAGCGCGAATGAACCTGGTGCTGATTAACCCCTATTCCAAATCGGACTCATACCCCTATTTGGAACTCCAGGAAGTGTCGATTCACAATGCCCCGACACAGATTTCCTATAGTCCGCTGAACGCATCGAACACCTACCAGGAAACATTGTTCCCTGCGGCTGATGCGGCCAACTTCCGAAATTACACCCCCACAGTCTCCGGTTTTGGTGAAACAACCAACCTGAAATGGTACATTGCACCGAACCGACGTGGCACTGGGACAGCAACCTCCGCAGAGGATAAAAGTGCCTTTACAGCTCCGGAAGGACAAGCTAACTATTGTACTTATATCCAAATCAAAGGGTTGCTTAAGGAGACTGCCAGTGGAGCACAGACCGAGGTCTACTACAAAGTCTATTTGGGGAATGACAATATCGACGACTACAACCTTTGGGCCAACAACGCCTATTGGGCGCAACTGACCATTACCGGCTTCAACAGCGGCTCCATGGAAGTGGGTTATGACGGCTTTGAAGTCGAGGTCGGTGGTTTGGATGGAACTTCCGAAAACACCATTATCGGGTGGCATCCGGATTCAGGATTGGAACCCGTACCCGGGTTCACGGCATTCTCGCCCGACCAAATCGATTTTGGGGATGCTCCAACTGCCGAAGACGGCACGGTTACCTTTACCGTCAACAGCCAATGGAGGTTCAGTTATGAAGGTGCGGACAAAGAGTATGTCGTGTCATCCGCAACCCATGAACCTGACAATGTACAGGTGGGAGGGAGTGACCGCCAGCCGACAGAATGCTCTGTCACCTTCACGCCAAAGGCCTACACAGGTCAGGATGGTATACCTGCTGCCGGCAATGTATATAATGTCGTTGCCCGTTTTGAATCCGTAGGAGAAAAGGAAAATGGGGAGGTCAATGTGTATGACACTCGAACCACCATTTTGTATCGTACCATCCCGGCATTCTACGGTGAGCCTTCGGTGTCCCCGACTGTTGGTACGGAACTATCCAGCAAGGCTCAGTCCATTACGGTTTCATTGGCATCCAATGGCAAGTGGAGCGCTACGGCTAATCCGGGGACTACAACGACTCAGCAACCAATCACCTACCAGACCCGGGAAAGAAATGTGTTGGTGAATGCAAACTACACCTGGGTAAACCGCACGGTAACGGTAACGGTTCAATATGGAGACAAGACCAAAACGTACACCTACACCCAACGTGGCCAATATATTGATGGAGTGTCGATATCTCCTGACCCTTCATCGGGTATTCCAGCGGAAGGTGGGAACTATGCTATCACCATCACCGGCGATTTCACCAGTGTTCCTGTGCGTGCCATTGTCGGCAGCAATACCGTTTTGGCGTCAGGCAATGCATCGGCCAATTCGCCTATCAACTTGACCATACCATACAATGCTGACCCGGACAATACTCGATATATCGTCTTCCAGTATCAGAAAAACGGGCAATGGATTGACATCAAGGGGGGCACGCAGGCCACCAATCCTGCTTTGGACATGGGGGCTCATTTTATAATTGACTCGGACTATCCACATACAGGACCATGGATAGATGCTTTCAATCGTTGCAATACAAAAAAACAGCAGGAAGGAGGATGGCGATTACCTACATTGAACGAATTACGTTTCCTGTATGCAATCAGTCCAGCGTTTACAGGAAAGGATTCCTTTATTCCGCATGCCCATTGGTCCTCTACTTTGGCAAGTGGAGTTGCAGCTGACGAATCATCTGCAAAGTATTACTATCTGAACTACCAGAGAGGACACACCCATTTCTCTCCGATGAAAAACGAAGGATGGAATAGTGCATTCTATATTCGTTGTATTAAAAATATTTCGACCATAGAGACATGGCCTATGTATAGTATAAAAAATCAAATTGTCGAAGTGATTCTTCGTGCGGGAAATAGTGGATTCCCGGAAGAAGCCATGTTCCCCAATCGGCTGAATGAAACTACGCTCAATGGGGATATCGAATCGCTGACCTACAACAAACTGTCCCGCCGATTCCAGATTC
>DXHL01000033.1 GCA_019113395.1 Candidatus Rikenella faecigallinarum
CAAAATTGAGTATCTGGAACAAGGACTGAAAAAGTTTGTTGACACATATGAGGAACGCGGCATTACATCCGTTGCGTTCCCGATGTTGGGAACACATAACGGTGGACTTGATAAAGACATTGTCCGAACACTCATGGTAAGCTATTTGTCGCAATGCAATATTCCTGTTGAGATTTACGATTATGATCCTATGGCTTCAGATGACATGTTTGAAACATTCCGAGAAAAATGGTTATCCATTCCATACGATGAATTGAAGAAAGTAACTCATATTCGGCAGAAGCGACAGATTGAAACCATAAACAATGCACTTCGTAACGATAATCTCAAATCTATGATTTCTCTCATTTCATATCCTGGTATAGGAATCAAAACGATGGAATGCTGTTTTAAGATAGTGATGAGATATCAGAAACAGACAGCTTTATTTGTTACATAATAGTTTGTATTCATAAGTTGGTTGGTATTATTAATCAAAGTAAAACTTCTGTCCATTTGATTGAATTTGCACTTTTCAAGCGTAACTTTGCAGACAATTTCACAAGTTGAATGGATAATAATATAGAATGGGATTCCTAAACAGCCTGTTTGGTGGCGCACCAACAAAATATGATGCACAGAAATACTTCGACTATGCCGAGAAACAGCAAGCCAAAGGCAATAATGGATATCACATCGCTCTTTCGTGAAAATATCAGGCAGATGGCTCCTTATTCCACTGCCCGTGACGAGTATGAGGGGGAGTTGGGCATCTATCTCGATGCCAATGAAAACCCGTTCGACAACGGCTTCAACCGTTATCCCGACCCGCACAACAAACGCATTCGGGCACGGGTAGCCCAGATGCGGGGCCTCACGCCCGACCGTATCTTTGTCGGGGGCAACGGCAGTGACGAGCCGATTGACCTGCTGTTTCGCGTCTTTTGCGAACCGCGGCAGGACGAGGCGCTTTCGATAGCGCCCAGCTACGGCATGTACCGGGTGGCGGCGGCCACGAACGATGTATGGCTCGTGGAGGTGCCGCTCACGGCCGATTTCGAGCTGGTGGCTGACGACCTGCTGGCGCGGGTTACGCCCCGAACGAAACTTATCTTCCTCTGCTCGCCGAATAATCCGTCGGCCAACCTGTTGAATCCCGACGAGGTCGAGAAGGTTATCCGAGGCTTTGGCGGCATAGTGGTGCTGGACGAGGCTTATATCGACTTTGCCGACCACCCGGGGTTCCTGCCGCGGCTGGCAGAGTTTCCGAACCTTGTTGTTCTGCAAACCCTCTCCAAAGCGTGGGGGATGGCCGGCATCCGCATCGGCTTTGCCTTTGCCGACCCGGAGATTGTGGCCGCCATGGAGCGTATCAAATACCCCTATTCGGTCAATGTGATTACCGAACGGCTGGTGTTGCAGGAGTTGGAACGCGAAGCAGTGCGCCGCGAACAGATTGCCACGCTCGTCGAACAGCGCAAACGACTGGTGGCGGCACTCGAAAAACTCCCGCTGGTGAAGAGGGTCTTTCCGTCGGATGCGAACTTCGTTTTGGTGCGGTTCGACGAACCGCGCAGGGTCTATGACCGCTTGATAGAGCGGGGGATTATTGTGCGGGACCGTTCGCGCATTGCGGGGTGCGAGGGATGTTTGCGGCTGACGGTGGGGACGCCGAGCGAAAATGATGCGCTGATAGATGCGCTGACCCACATCGACGAACCCTGTAACGCGGCAACCGTGCCGCAGTCGGACAGCGGGCGTCGCGTGACGGTCACGCGACGCAGCCGCGAAACGGAAATTACGGCCACCCTCGACCTCGATAACGCTGCGCCGTCGCACATCGCAACGGGGCTCGGATTTTTCGACCACATGCTCGACCAAATCGTTCACCATGGCGGTTTTTCGTTGCAACTCGAGGCTCAGGGAGACCTACACGTAGACGAGCATCACACCATCGAAGATACTGCGCTGGTGCTCGGTGAGGCTTTCCGTCGGGCATTGGGCGACAAGCGGGGCATCGGGCGTTACGGCTTTGCCCTGCCGATGGACGAGAGTCGTGCACTGGTGCTCCTCGACTTCGGAGGGAGGATTGCCGTGCGGTGGGATGCCCGTTTCCGACGCGAACGCATCGGCGATGTGCCGACCGAACTCTTCGAACACTTCTTTGACAGCTTTGCTCAAGCGGCCCGCTGCAACCTCCATATTGTGGCACGCGGGCGGAACGAACACCACAAAATCGAAGGTATCTTCAAAGCCTTTGCCCGCGCGTTGCGGATGGCCGTCGAACGAAAACCCTTTGACTACTCGCTGCCCAGTTCGAAAGGGCTGTTATAATGGAATAAATCTCAAAAAGAGATGGTTACAATTATTGACTACGGAACGGGGAACCTGCGTTCGGTGACCAATGCGCTGGAGCGGCTCGGGGCAGACTACACGCTTACGGCCGACCCCCGACAAATCACCGCAGCCGAGCGGGTGCTGCTCCCCGGCGTGGGCGAAGCGGCTACCGCCATGCAGCAACTCCGCGACCGCGGGCTTGTCGAGACGCTGCGCTCCCTGCGCTGTCCCGTGCTGGGGATATGCCTGGGGATGCAGCTGCTGTGTGCCCACAGCGAAGAGGGCGATACCCCTGCCCTCGGTATCTTCCCCAATCGGGTACGACGGTTCCCTGCCGTCGAAGGCCTCAAAGTGCCTCACGTCGGGTGGAACGTAGTCGAACAACTCCGCTCACCCCTCTATGACGGAGTGGAGGAGGGGGCATACGTCTACTACGTCCACTCCTACGCAGCCGACCTGAACGACTGTACGGCTGCCACAACCCACTACGGTATCCCCTTCAGCGGGTCGCTCCATCGCGATAACTTCTACGGCTGCCAGTTCCACCCCGAAAAGAGCGGCGCCGTCGGACAACGTATCTTAGCTAACTTCCTTGCCCTATGAAGATAGAGATTATCCCGGCCATCGACATCATCGGCGGCCAATGTGTGCGGCTGACGCAGGGCGACTATGCCCGTCGGACGGTCTATGCCGCCGACCCGCTCGAGGTGGCGCGCAGCTACGAAGCGCTGGGCATCCGTCGGCTCCACGTCGTGGACCTCGACGGCGCCAAAGCCGCTGCGCCGCAAAACCTCGACACGCTCCGCAAAATTGCCACCTCCACCAGGCTGGAGGTGCAGTATGGGGGCGGTATCAAATCCGAAGAGGCTCTGCGGGCGGTGCTCGATGCAGGAGCACGGCGGGCCATCTGTGGCAGCATTGCGATTACCGACCCGGACCGTTTTGCAGGGTGGCTGACCGCTTACGGAGCGGATGCCGTTATTCTCGGAGCAGACACCAAAGCCGGACGCGTGGCCATCAACGGATGGCAGGAGGCAGCAGAAACCGATGTGCAGACCCTTATCCGACGCTTCGAAGCGTACGGACTGAAGCAGGTTATCTGTACCGACATCTCGCGCGACGGGATGCTCACGGGGCCCAACTTCGACCTCTACACGGCTCTCCAACAGGAATTTCCTGCCATCGAAATCATCGTGAGCGGCGGCATCTCCTCCCGCGACGACCTCGTACGGCTCGATGAGCTGGGACTGCGCAGCGTCATTGTCGGCAAAGCCATCTACGAAGGACGTATTACCCTACAGGAACTCGAACAATGCTTGCAAAACGAATAATTCCCTGCCTCGACGTGCGCGACGGCGAAACGGTCAAAGGGGTCAATTTCGTCGGCCTGCAACGGGTGGGCGACCCCGTTGAACTGGGACGCAAATATGCCGACGAAGGAGCCGATGAACTGGTCTACCTCGACATCAGCGCCACGGTCGAAGGGCGGCAGACCTTTGCCGAACTGGTCGCCCGCATTGCCCGCGAAATTGACATCCCCTTTACGGTGGGCGGAGGTATCGCTTCGGCCGATGATGCCGGGCGGCTGCTGCTCGCCGGAGCTGACAAGGTGACCGTGAACAGTGCTGCCGTGCGGCGGCCTGAACTGATTGACGAGATTGCCGGACGTTACGGCAGCCAATTCATTGTGGTGGCCATCGATGCCCGTTGCAACGACTCCGGACGGTGGGTGGTCACTACCCACGGAGGACGCACACCGACCGACCGTGAACTCTTCGCCTGGGCTCGCGAGGCGCAGG
Organism: Candidatus Rikenella faecigallinarum; assembly: GCA_019113395.1. GTDB lineage: Bacteria > Bacteroidota > Bacteroidia > Bacteroidales > Rikenellaceae > Rikenella > Rikenella faecigallinarum. Next base: position 4,116 of record DXHL01000033.1, read on the forward strand.
AACGCGGAGCCGGCGAAATCCTCTTCACCTCGATGAACCACGACGGTACGAAAAACGGATACCCCTGCGAAACCTTTGCCCGACTGGCCGACGAACTCTCCATTCCGATTATCGCTTCGGGCGGGGCCGGCTCGGTGGAACACATTGCCGAGGTGCTGACGCTCGGGCGTGCCGACGCGGCTCTTGCCGCCTCCATCTTCCACTACGGCGAAATCCCCATTCCGACCCTCAAACGGGCACTTCGCGAACGGGCTATTCCCGTGCGGCTCTAATCTCTTGCTAACGAACAATTCAAAAAGAAAATACCATGATACCCGAAATCGACCAACTCGACTTTACGAAAAACGGTGACGGCCTACTGCCCGTCATCATTCAGGACGACCGCACGCTGCAGGTGCTGATGCTCGGCTACATGAACCGCGAAGCCTACGAAAAAAGCATCTCGGAAGGGCGTGTCACCTTCTACAGCCGCACTAAGCAACGCCTTTGGACCAAAGGCGAAACCAGCGGCAACTACCTGACCCTTGTCTCGACGGCAATGGATTGCGATGCCGATACGCTGCTGATACGGGTTGTGCCGGCAGGTCCCGTCTGCCACACGGGCAGCATGAGCTGCTTTACCGAGTCGCCGACCGAAACGGAAGGCTTTATCCGTTACCTCCAGTCGGTCATCCAACAACGCCACCGTGACATGCCCGCAGCCTCCTACACGACCAAACTCTTCCAGCGCGGCGTGAACAAAATTGCCCAAAAGGTGGGTGAAGAGGCGGTCGAAACGGTTATCGAGGCGGTGGCGCAGAACAAGGCAGATTTGGTCTACGAGGCTTCGGACCTGGTCTACCACTTGTTGGTGTTGCTGGAGGCCAACGGGCTATCGCTGGCCGATTTGGAGCGGGAGCTGGCCCGTCGGCATCGGTAGGGATAAATCTGTGGGTGGATACAAAGTATGGGGTAGACACGAGCCGACTCGTGTCTACCCCATACTTCATTGGTCCCAATCTGATGGTTCCTACCTGAAAAACAATGCTCTTGGTCCCTTTCCACCGACTGCGTCCCGAAAAAGCATAGCGGCACCCCCCTCAGGCCAAAGCCTACTGAAGGCGGAGAACTGTTTATTACAGATAAATCTCACCCGTAAAGACCCGTTCGGCAGGCCCTGTGAGGAATACCTGCTGAAAACCATGGGGGGGCGTCGGGGTAAATGTGACAGAGAGGTTACCGCCCTGAGCCTGAATGGCAAAAGCGGTACAGCCGGGTTGAAGGACTGCATGGGCAGTCAGAGCCGAAGCCGTAACCCCCGTGCCGCAGGCCAGCGTCTCAGCTTCGACACCCCGCTCAAAAGTACGGACCTTCAGGCGACCCTCACCGACGACCTGCACAAAATTGACGTTGGTGCCGCCGATGGTCGCGAAATCCGCCCGATGGCGAATTTCGTGACCCCGAACAGCCACATCCACCGAATCGACATCCTCTACAAACTCCACGTAGTGCGGTGACCCCGTGAAGACAAACCACGAGCGGCCGTCAGTCAGCGGACGAACCTCCTCCACATCAATCATCTGCAGACGGATTTGCCCGTCATCCAGCAGCGCGGCTTCGTGAAAGCCGTCGCTGCTGTTGAACCGTTTGACCCGGCTGCCGATGCCCAGGTGGTCGGCAAAACGCGCAATACAACGGCCACCGTTACCGCACATGGTCGATTCTCCCCCGTCGGCATTGTAGTAACGCATGTAAAAGTCGCTGCCCGCCGGGTCGTTTTCGAGGGTCATCAGCCCGTCGGCGCCGATGCCGAAACGGCGGTCGCACAAAATGCGGACCTCTTCCGTAGTGAGTTGAGGATTATGGGAACGGGTGTCGAGCAGCACGAAATCGTTGCCCGCACCCTGATATTTCGAGAAGAGAAGGTGTTTCATGGCGAGGAAATATTTTCAGGGCAAAGATACACCATCTCTCCTTTTATTAAGCCTTCGCTTTTCGTTTGGTAGGTTTTGGCCGAACCTTCACAGACAAAACGTGACTACTGGAGTGTATAAAGTCCTTTGGACACTCTTTTTCGGTTTGGACAGCCACCCCGCATTCCCTATCTTTGTCTATTATGATACCCGAAATCCTCAATCACCGCTCCGTGCGGCATTTTCAGTCGGGACGAACTATCCCCGACGCGGTTATGAACGAACTGTTGGAAGCGGCTTCGCGGGCTTCGACCGTAGGCAACATGCAGTTGTACAGCATGGTGGTGACCTCGTGTGAATCGCCTGTTTTTTCCGAATTGGGGCCCTGCCACTTCAATCAGCCTGCGGCTACGGGGGCAGCGGCGCTGGTGACTTTTTGTGCCGATGTGCATCGGTTCAGTCGGTGGTGTCGGCAGCGGGCGGCCGAACCGGCTTATGACAACCTGCAATGGTTTGTGAATGCGGCTATCGATGCCCTGCTGGCCTCACAAAACTTCTCGCTGGAGGCCGAGGCACACGGACTGGGAATCTGCTATTTGGGAACTACGACCTATACGGCGGCCGATTTGGTGCGTATTCTGAAGTTGCCCAAGGGCGTGGTTCCCGTTACAACCGTGGCGGTGGGCTATCCGGCCGAGCCGCTGCCCCCTCTGACCGACCGTCTGCCGCTGGAGGGTGTGGTGCATCGCGATACCTACCACGACTATACCGCAGAACAAATAGATACGCTGTGGGCCGAGCGGGAAGCATCGGAAGAGACACAGAAACTGTTACGCGAAAACGACCTGCCCAACCTGGCGCGTATTTTTACCGAGCGGCGATACACCCAGGCAGACAACCTCCACTTCTCGCGTGCTTATCTGGAGGTGCTGCAGGAGCAGGGCTTTTTTGAGTTTGATTGGACCGACAAACCATTGAACCGATAACAACAAACACCGATATACCCACTCTTTTTCTCTTCCCGAACCGTTATGAAAAAACGATTTTTGGCTCTGGTGGCATGCGGCAGCGTGCTGGTGCAAATGGCCGCTGCGCAAACCGTTTTTATCCATGAACCGACCATTCCTGTAGTGGTGGGCCGTGCCAACAACATTATCTTCGACCTGCGGGTCAGCCCCACTATGAGTGGGGAACGGATGACCGGTGTGACGGTCGATTTTCCGCAAGAAGACCTGCCTTATATCCAGGCTGTACGGGTGTTTTACACAGGGACAACCTCGATGCTCGGCTCGCGAACAGCATCCTCGGGGCTGACCCATGCCATGGCCGAGTATGGCGGCGGACAGACCATCTTCGACCACCCGGCTTATGCCATTCGGCTGGCCGAAGACTCCGTGGCGGCGCGTTCCATGACCTTGGAGTTTGACCAGGAACTCTTCCCGTGGACCAACTATTTTTATGTCAGTTTGTCGGTGGCGGACAGCACGCCCCTGACGCATGTGTTCCGTCCGACACTGGCTCGGGTGGAACTGGACGGGGAACGGGCTGCACGGCTCAATCGCAATCATCCGGCCGACGGGCATCGACTGGCCGTGGCAGTGCGTACGGCCGGTGATGACGGCGTAAACTCCTATCGCATCCCGGGGCTGGCCACCACGCCGCAGGGGACGCTGCTCGGAGTGTATGACGTGCGCAACCACAACAGCATTGACCTGCAGGAGGATATTCAGGTGGGGCTGAGCCGCAGCACGGACGGCGGGCAGACCTGGGAACCGATGCAGCGGATTATGGATATGACGGGTTACGGGTCGTTGCCCCGTTCGCACAACGGGGTAGGGGACCCTGCCATTGTGGTAGACCCCTATCGGGGACGGGTGTGGGTGATGGCGCTGTGGACACACGGGATGGGGGGCGGCCGCGGCTGGTGGGCCTCGCGCAACCATGCCATGACCCCCGAGGAGCAGACCGGACAGGTGCTGCTGGTGTACAGCGATGACGACGGGATGAGCTGGTCGGAACCGTTGAATATTACGGAACAAATCAAAAACCCGACCTGGCATCTGATATTGCAGGGTCCGGGACGGGGTATTGTGATGGCGGACAGTACGTTAGTATTCCCGATACAGTGGACCGACTCGACCCATATGCCTTACGCTTCGATTGTGTGGAGCCGTGATAACGGGCAGACCTGGACCATTGGGGCGCCGGCATTCGAAAATACGACCGAGGCTCAGGTGGTGGAACTGGAGCCGGGAGTATTGATGCTGAACATGCGGCGCAATGGGGGTGACAGTCGGGCGATATGTGTGACACGCGACATGGGGCGCACGTGGGAGGAACATCCTACGTCGCGCAGCGCCCTGCCCGAACCGGTCTGCATGGCCAGCCTGATTAAGGTGCCGGCAGCCGAGAATGCGTTGGGACGGGATATTCTGCTGTTTGCCAATCCCGACACCACGACCACCCGCTCGAAAATAACCATTAAGGCGAGTCTGGACCACGGGCGGACGTGGCTGCCCGAGAACCAGCTCCTGCTGGACGAAGAACCGGGGTGGGGGTATTCGTGTCTGACGATGATTGACCCCGAGACTGTGGGGATTCTGTATGAGAGCAGTGTGGCGCAGATGGCTTTCCAGGCCATTCCGTTGCGCGATATTGTGAAACGGGAGGAGTAATTTCTAAGGGCGGGGCTTTATCTCCAAAGAAACCCTTGGTTTTTCCGGACAGGGATGGCATGGTGTATGTTTTCCCGACCGAATAATCTTTTGAATATGAGCGAAAAAATCTATCCGCCGGCCATGCACACCGCCGAGCATATTATGGGGGGGACGATGGGGCGGATGTTCGGTTGTGGTCGGGCGGTGACTACCCATCTCGAACGCAAAAAATCGAAGGTCGATTTCGACTTCCGAACCGTAGGCCGTAACCTGACAGCCGAGGAGGTTGAAGCCGTTGTCCGCACCGTGAACGAGCAAATCGACCGTCATCAGGCGGTCACCACGCAGCAGCTGCCGTATGCGGCAGCTGCTGCGGAGTTCGACCTCTCACGACTGCCCGAGGGTGCGGTAGAGGGGCCCGAAACCTTATTGCGTATCGTGTGCGTGGGGGATTACGACCGTTGCCCCTGCATCGGGGAACACGTGGCCAATACGGCCGAAATCGGACATTTGCGGATGATTTCGACCGACTATAATCCTGACAGCGGGATACTTCGGATGCGTTTTAAGTTGGACGAATAGTTCACGGGTATTATGCGACGATTTTTTATATTCCTGCTAACGGCAGGTCTGCTCCTCGGGCAGAGCACGGGACGGACAGCCGCAGCGGAGGAAGACAGCCTCCTGCTGCGGGAGCAGGTGGGACAGATGATTGTGGCGGGCTTCCGCGGTTACGACGCAACGGCCGAAGTTGTGCAGGCGGTTCAGGAACTGGGCGTAGGAGGAGTTATCTATTTCGACCGCGATGTTCCGACGGCTGCGAACCGTCGGAACATCCGCTCGCCGCAGCAGCTTCGCGCGCTGAGCGACACGCTGCAGCGGCTGGCTGCCCGTGCGGGGCGGCCGCCGCTGCTCATTGCCGTGGATCAGGAGGGCGGACGTGTCAATCGGCTCAAACCGACCTACGGTTTCCCGACGAGTGTCAGCGCGGCCTGTCAAGGCCGTGTCAATCATCCCGACACCACACGCTTCTGGGCGCGTCGCACGGCACGGATGTGTCGAGAGGCGGGTATCAACGTCGATTTTGCCCCCTGCGTGGATGTGAACGTCAATCCGCGCTGCCCGGTTATCGGGGTGCTCGGGCGCAGTTTTTCGGCCGATACCGCTGTGGTGACGGCTCAGGCGCGATTGTGGGTCGAAGCGCTGCACGATGAAGGGGTGCTGACCTCTCTTAAGCACTTTCCGGGTCACGGCAGCTCCCAAAACGACAGCCACCTGGGACTGACCGACATTACCCGTACCTGGCAGCGCGAACGGGAATTGGCTCCATATCGGGCCTTGTTCGGTGAGGGGTATGCCGATTTTGTGATGGTGGGGCACCTGTTGCATCGCGAGGTCGATGCCGATTACCCGGCCTCACTCTCGCAACGCTGGATTCACGACATCCTGCGGGGCGAGTTGGGTTTTCGCGGGGTGGTGATTACCGATGACCTGAACATGGGGGCCATTGTGGACCACTATTCACTGGAACGGGCGCTGGAACTGGCGGTCAATGCCGGAGTCGATATGATTATCATCGGGAACAACGGCTCGGTTTACGAGCCGGATTTGACAGCCCGCACGGTCAATATCCTTTGTTCGTTGGTGCGTCAGGGGCGTATCCCGCGGGAGCGGATAGTGGAGGCTTACGAGCGGGTCATGGCGATGAAGGGGCGGCTTTGGCTAAATGATTCTCGGCCGTAATCCTTTGGGGGCAAAGCCGCATTTTGCACTCCAATTAATATACTGCGCTTTTTCTCGGTCGGCGCCACCCTCCCCGAAGCGGCAAAGCCGCTTGGGCGCCGAACCGACGGGTTGCCACCGGCACTATACCTTCAACGCGGGAAACGCGGGGGCGATTGCTGACGATTTTTCGATAATTATGTTTTCACTCACTACAAAGAGAGGTGTTGCGCAGGTCGTGTTATCTGTTCTTGCTGTGCTGCTGGGCAGTTGCGGGTACAACCGTTTCGGGGAGTTGCCCGACGCTCCTGAAAGGGCTCTGCGACCCAATGTGACACTCTCGGCGGTGGCACGTTTTTATGCTGAGGGTGGACATGACCTGCCTGACGGCACCGTGGTCGGCGGGCGGGTTACCACGTCGGATTCGGCCGGAAACATTTATAAAATGGTGGTTATTCAGCAAGGAGAGACCCCGCTGGCCCTTCTCACCGGCACATACGACACCTATTCGGCCTGGCAGCCCGGCACGACCGTGGCGGTACGGCTCGACGGGCTGCGCGTTGGCAAGTGGGAGGGGATGCTGGCAGTGGGAGCGCCCGAACCGAACTACACGACGGGGATAGATTATATCGCTTCGGAGGCGGTGCTGCAGCGGATTGTAACGCGGACCGACTCATCCTTTATCGCCCCTGTCGATACGCTGCGGGTCACCGTGCTCGAGGTGTCGGAGGCGTTGGCCGGGCGGTTGGTGCGCGTGACGGGCGGACGTTTCTTGAAGGGAGGGGTCGCCACATGGAGCGGCGAACAGAGTTATGTCGGGACAGACGGGAACCGCTTGCAGGTCTATACCTCACCCTATGCCACCTTTGCCGACTATCTTTTGCCCGCGGGTGAGGTGGAACTGGTGGGGATAGTGACGGTGTATCGGGAGATGGTGCAACTGAAAATCTCTTCGACGCGTGACGTTTTCCCGGTCACCCAATCACAACAAGCGGGGTCGCCCATATAGGGGACCCCGCCTGCATATCTAAATCAGGATGGACCTAGTAGCCTAAAATCCGCATCATCGAACGATAGCTCTGCTCCTTGGCAAAAAGCCGTGTATAGTACTCATTATCATCCTTGTCCCGGTCGATGATAATGTGCTTCGGAGCGGGAATCAGGCAGTGCTGGATACCTCCGTATCCCCCCAGCGACTCCTGGTAGGCACCGGTATGGAAGAAACCGATGTATTGCGTGTCGCCCGGAGTCAGTTTCGGGAGGAAGATGGCATTCTGATGCGCCTCGGCATTGTAGTAGTCCTCGCTGTCGCAGGTCAGCCCCCCGAGGAATACCCGCTGGTACTCCTTGTCCCAGTTGTTGATGGGGAGCATCATAAAACGCTGATTGATACCCCAGGTGTCGGGCAGGGTGGTCATGAACGAAGAGTCAATCATGTACCACAACTCGCGGTCGTTCTGCTGTTTCTGGTTGATGATGGAGAAGAGCGTTGCCCCGCTTTCGCCCACCGTAAACGACCCGAACTCCGTAAAGATGTTGGGCTCCTCGATGCCGTTGGTGTTGCAGTAGGTCTTGATTTGGGCCACAATCTCTTCGGCCATGTATTCGTAGTCATAGTCGAAGGCCAGCGAATTTTTTATCGGGAATCCGCCTCCGATATTCAGCGAATCGAGGTCGGGACACACCTTTTTCAACTCGCAGTAGACCGCCAGACACTTCGACAACTCGCTCCAGTAGTAGGCCGTATCCCGAATGCCGGTGTTGATGAAGAAGTGGAGCATCTTGAGGCGGAACTTCCGATTGGGCTTAATCTTTTCGAGGTAGTAGTTCTTGATTTCGCGGTAGCGAATCCCCAGTCGGGAGGTGTAGAAGTCGAACTTGGGCTCCTCTTCCGAGGCGATGCGAATACCCACGTAGCACGGCTTCTCGATGGCGGCATCCAGCAACTCGTGCTCCTCTTTGTTGTCGATAACCGGAATGGTGTTGATAAAACCGTTGTTAATCAGTCCGGCAATGTTTTCGACATACTGAGGCCGTTTGTAGCCGTTGCAGACGATATAGGTATCCTTGTCCAACATCCCGCCGTCGTACAGGGCGTTGATGATGTGGATGTCATAGGCCGAGGAGGTCTCGAGGTTGATTTTGTTCTTGAGGGCCTCTTCCAGTACGAATGAAAAGTGCGAACTCTTGGTGCAGTAGCAGTAGTTGTAACTACCCCGATAGTCCACTTTGGCCATGGCCACGTTGAAAATCTTTTTGGCCCGTTGTATCTGGGAACTGATTTTGGGCAGGTAGGTGATTTTCAGCGGAGTGCCGTACTGTTTGATGATGTCCATCAGGGGCACGTCGTGGAAGTTGAGGGTGTTGTCCACGACGGAAAACTCGTCCTGCGGAAACTCGAACGTTTGCTCGATGAGGTCAATGTATTTGTTTTTCATCTACGCCGGATTAAACGGTTTTCGGTTAAGTAACTGCGCTACTTGGGTGGGGTGGAGGGCAATCCGCGCGAGGCGGATTTTCCGCATTCCCCAAAGGTGGTGCAAAGATGCAACCATTTTTCGGTTCTTCCATGCGTTGCAGGGATAATTTTAGGTGAAATTTCGAGGGCGCCGGGTGAGGCGGAAAGGCGGGCAGGGTATAAAAAATCGTCGGTCTCTTTTTCCCTCAGGGGAAAAGAAGACCGACGCAGATATTCCGCGAAATGTCTTGGCGTTACTCCTGCCGTCCGAGGCGCCATGCTGCGGTTCCGTCCGCACGGGAGAGCACCAGCGAATCGGCGGTCAGTTTCGTGAGGGTCAGGGTATCCGAAAAGGCAATGGTCTGTCCGTTCCCGATACTTTCGCCGCCCAGAACCACGGTGTTGGTCAGGGGCATGCTCCAACGCTGAAATACCAGTGTTGCCATGCCCACCGAAGCTGCCGTGCCGTCCTCGTTGAACCGGATGCCCTGGCGGCCTTCGACCGCACCCGGTATCGGTTCGGTCCAGGTGCCCAAAATCGCCCGTGTTAGCGAACGTGCCTGAACCAGTACCGTTTGGGCCTGATAGGTTGTATCACCATCGGTTACGGTCGGGGTGGCCAGGACTTCGACCATGTCCGAGGGCAGGATGTCGGCACGGGTGGTGCTGTCCAGGTCAGTGGTCCCGAACACAAGCGTGTCGCCGGGCGAGGTGGTCAGCAACAGTTGGTCGTCAGCAATGCGGGTTACCGTGCCGTGAAATGTCCGGGTGTCGGTCGATTTGGAGCCGCACGACACCAAAGCAAGGGCACCGGAGAGCCCTGCGGCGAGAAGGAATAACGCTCTTTTCATGATAACAGGTTTTAGAGTTGGGTGTATGATTCAAAGAATAACGGTTCAGGAACCCAATAGTCCCGCGAGGCCTATTGATGTGCCACTTTTCCCAAAAAAGCGGTTAAAATATCTTCCGACTCTTTCGGCTGCTCGATAAAGCCCATGTGTCCCGACTGGTCGAGCCATGCTGCGTCGGCCTGCGGTTGTGCCGCCACCATGCTTTCGGCAGCCGCTACGGGAATGTAGTTGTCGCCCCGACCGAAAATCATCAACTGCGGAATCTTCATTTGCCGCATCTGTTCGTTGCGGTCCTTGCGCTCGGACATCCCCTTCAGAATGGCGACAATGGCCTCATCTTCGGTCAGCATCACCTGTTCGGCCAGGTCTTCGATGGCTTCGGCACACCGTTTCTGGTTGGCCTCTGCAAACCCTTTGCCAGGATTGACGCGGGCCAGCATCTCTTTCTTGCCGGCTTCGACCAGTTCGATTTCGCGCTGGCGGTTGGCAGCCTTTTCGGGGGTGTCGGCGTTGGGCGACGAGTGGAACAACACAAGCCCCTCGACCCGTTCGGGGTGGTTGGCGGCCAGCGCCAGCGCCACATACCCGCCCATGGAGTGCCCGACGACCGTACACTTTTCGACCCCTGCGCTCTCCAGCACGGCAGCGGCCGTATCGGCCATATACTCCATGGTGATAACCTCGCGTCCGCCCCAATCCGAGAAACCGTGTCCCGGCAGGTCCATGCGCAGCACCCGATAGTGCTTGCCCAGAGCGCCTGCAAACGTTTCCCACACCTCTATTGACTCCAGATAGCCGTGCAGCAGCAGTACGGCCTGAGTCCCTTTGCCGGCATCGGCATAGCGTACGGGGGTGTTGTTGGCGATGATGAATTTTTCCATGGCGGTTGTGTTTGAGTCGAAGTTTGTGGTGTGTATGTAAATTTACGAAAAACCCTGCCGTTACGCTCCGTTAAGTACAAGGAGGAGGTGACGTTGCAGGGTTTGTGGCAGGATATGGAATCGATTGTCCGAATGGTCAATGGTCGAGCGAAACGGGCCTTAGCGTGCGTCGTCCTCTTCCTCGCCGTCATCCATGTAGTCGAACGCGGACTCCTGTTTGCGGTAAGCTATCAGTTCGGCATCCTCCTCCTGGTCGTCATCGAGCGATTTGTAGAGGGTGTGACGCTCTTTGCCGCTTTTACGGATGGGGCTGAGCTTGGTGTTTTTCCGAGTGGTTTCCTCGCCGGCGGCGGAACGGAAATCCTTGGCTGGTTTCATAAGGTGTAGTGTGAAACAGAATGGTTATGTGATGCAAGTATACGATTTTTTTCTTACGAAATGTGCGGGGGTGATTTTTTTGTGATTGGGGCTTAGAAAAGGCGGACAGGGGTGTAGGTGTCGCTCCCCGACAGCCGCACTTCGGCTATCCCGTCCTCCCCGACGCTGCGGGCATCGGCATAGGCAAGACCCTCTCCGACCAGCTGTCCCCGTTCGTCCACGTATCCCCATCGCTCCTCGCGCGATACCACCGCAAATCCATAGGAAAACTCTCCCATCCAGTCATACTCCAGCGGCACCACCGTGTGTCCCGTGCGGTCCAGGCAGCCGTGGCGCCCGTCGCGTTCGACGTAGGCGTAGCGGGAACCGTCCCACGAAAGGTCATCATACACGGCCGGAATTGTCAGGGCTCCGTTGGGGTCAATCAGTCCCATGAGTGTTCCCTCTTCTCCGTTTGGGGCGGGCAGCGTCACGTCTGCACGCCCCTCGCAGAAGTCTCCGGCCCACACGAATTGCGGCTCAATTGCCCACAGACCGTTTGGGTCGAGATAACCGAAACGGTCACCGAGCACGGCCACCTGCAGTCCCTCGCTCCATTCGCCGAGTGCGGTTGGGGTTTGGGGGTCTGTTATCGAGGGGGAATCGATATGGGGAATATTGGGGGAGTGCGTCTTGCGCACCGCCACCGGAAAGTAGTCGCCCGTGCCGTCCGCACGAAAAACATATAGCTCTCGCGGCAAAAGGTTGCCGTAACGCTTTTGTTCCCCCTGACCCAGGGCGGCAGGGGTGGTAAAGCAGGTCAGGTCGTACGGCTCGCCATCCAGTTCAACCCGAAACGTTACCCGTCCCGCTCCACAAGTGTAGGACAACTCCCCGCGGCTGTCTGTCACACCCCGTACACCGCGCAGGGTCGCAAAACGTCCCTCGGGATTTGCCACAGCCTCGGCATAGGCTCCGATGGTCGGCAGGATAAGGTGTGGGGCACTCATAGCAGCAGCGTGGAAGTAGCCGTCCCGATGTTCATCATGCGCACCAGGTCGGTCATGTTGGTATTGAAGCCCATGCCGCGGGGAATTTCGGTCGAGGAGCGGCCTCTCAGCAGGGCGATTTCGTCGCGGTAGAGGACGGGCATCGGGCTGGAGATGCGGTAGAGCAGCCGGGCATACCGATTTTCAGGCATCTCCTCTTCCGACGAAGGGAAGAGTATCGGTTGGGCTTCCGAACCGCTCAGGTGAATGTTCAACAGCAGCACCGCCCCATCGGCCGTCTCCAGTGCACGGAGTTTTTGCGTGGCGGCGGCAAGCTGTTCGGGCGTTCCGTCCGTAGCCTCGCCGTCGGTGATGTTGATAACCGTAGGAGGATAGCACGGCTGCCCCTTGTGTCGTCCGCACCAGCCGCGTAATAGCGCATGGGCTTCGTGGAATGCCGCCACCATCGGCGTATTCCACTCGGCTGCCGCACGTACCCACCGTTTTTCACGCATCAGCGTGGTGACCTGCCGTCCGTCCGGTAATGTGCGGGTGCGCTGCACCTCCGCCACCTCCACCGGATTGTCGGCCAGCAGCTCCGGGGTCATAAAATGGTCGCTCCCCACCGTCGGCAGCAGCGACCGTACCTCCGACCCCGAATAACCCAATACGGCAATGTCGTAGTAGGGCAGATAGCCGTTTGCGCGCCGTGTGCGGGCAATGAGTTCGGAGAGCAGCGTGTTGATAGCCGTTGCCACGGCTTCGGCCTTGGTACAGGTGGTGCCGTTCCAGCAGATGGGTTCGACCATGGAGCCGGACCGGTCTACCAACAGCACAATGGCTGTCGGTGCAGACTGTGTGATGCGGGCCAGGTAGCTCATGGTTGTGTGAACGGAGTGATGCGTGTGATGCGTGTTCAGGATGTCAGCAGCCCGAGGCCCCTGACGAGAACAAAGCAAAGATAGCGAATAGTTCGGCTCGGCAAGCGGGCGAACCCAAAAATCGCCGTCCGTTCTGCCATTCCTGCCGATAATCTCGCGGCAAAGGAGGTTTCCGCCTGCGGCAACCGCCCAATGGACAAAAAATACCTATCTTTGCCCCAACTATGGATACCTGTTTACAAGGGGTTCAACTTTTGCCCTTTACCCCTCACCTGATTTGGATGCTGCTGGTGCTGGCTTCCTTGTTGACCGTCTCGGCACTCGTATCGGGTTCTGAAACCGCTTTTTTCTCCCTGACCCCCGCCCAACTCCGCCAACTCGAAGAGGAGCAGACCCCCGCGGCCAAAGCGGCCTGCACGCTGCTCGACGATAAGGACAGACTTCTCTCCACTATTCTGATTACCAATAATCTGGTCAATATCGGGGCTATCCTGATGGCCAACTCCATTATCGACCACATCGTTCAGTTCGGGTCGGCCTCCGTGCTGGAGTTTATCGTGAAGGTGATTATTGTCACCTTTATCCTGCTGCTCTTCGGGGAGATTATGCCCAAAATCTTTGCGGCCTACAACACCCTGTCATTCGCTCAGCGGATGGCACGGCCGCTCTTGTCGTTGCAACGGCTGTTCCGTCCGCTGTCGGCCCTGCTGCTGCGGGCCGGAGGGGCGGTGACCAACGCCCTGGCCCGAAAACAGACCAACCTCTCGATGAGCGAACTGACCGATGCCATCGAGATTGCCGAGGCCGACTCCGACGAGGATAAGAAAATGCTGACGGGCATCGTCCGTTTTGTCCACACCGAGGCCGACCAGATTATGAAACCGCGTATCGATGTGGTGGCGCTGGAACAGGGGGCATCGTTCGACGAGGTGCGGCGGACGGTGGTCGAAAGCGGCTTTTCGCGTATTCCCGTATACAATGAAGACCTGGACGACATCCGAGGGATTCTTTATGTCAAGGACCTGCTGCCGCACCTGAACGAGGGCGCGGATTTCGGGTGGCAGCAACTCTTGAGACCCGCCTATTTCGTCCCCGAACACAAGAAAATCAACGACCTGCTCGAAGATTTCCAGAAACGGAAGATTCATATCGCCGTGGTGGTGGACGAGTATGGGGGAACCCTCGGGATTGTCTCGCTGGAGGATGTTTTGGAAGAGATTGTCGGCGAGATTGCCGATGAATCGGATGTCGAAGCGGCTCCCTACCAGCAAATCGACGAAAACCACTACCTCTTTGAGGGACGAACCCACCTGGGGGATTTCCTGCGGGTGCTGGAGTTGCCCGACGACTTTCTGGATGCGGTGCGGGGCGATGCCGATACGCTGGCGGGGCTGATGCTGGAGATTCGGGGCGAGTTTTTCCGCGAGGGCGAGAGTGTGAATTTCGACAACATCGAATTGAAGGCCCTGCGCGTCGAAAACCGCCGCATCACGCAGGTCGAAGTTACTCTGATTAGCCACGACACCTCGGATGGCGACAGCAGCGAAGCATAGTGCCTGCTACGGTGAAGTCGGCGGCGGGTCGCTGTACCTGTTGTCGCTGGAGGGGCTTTCAGAGGCGGAGTTGCTGGCGCGGGCAGCGTTGGGAGCGGAGGATGCGGCGCATTATGCGGCATTCCCTCCGGAGGCGGAGCAGCGACGACTGGAGTGGCTCGGGGCGCGGGTGCTGGTGCGGGAGGTGCTGGGCGGAGAGGTCGGGTATGACCCCGACGGACGCCCGAGGCTGGTGGGGGGAACGGTCCCCTGTCACATATCCATTTCCCATACGCGGGGCTGGGTGGCGTTGCTGACGGCTGACACGCCCTGCGGAATCGACATCGAACTCTCTGACCGTTCCGCTGAACGGGTTGCCCGGCGCATCGCCGCACCCGACGAACTCACCCTGGCCGCAGAACTCTTTCCGGAAAATCCCGCTCTGCTGGTCTGGTGTGCCAAAGAGGCCGCCTACAAGGCCATCGGCCGTCCGGGACTCGATTTCTTACACGAAATACAACTGCAAAAAAAATCGGCACGCGGTTTGCTCATAACCATTCAACCGAACGTCATACGACTTCAATTTACTTTGGCAAAGAATTTGATATGCGTAGGCGGCTCGGTTAAACGTAGCAAATAATTAATACAAAAAGCTAACTAAAAAAACTATGGTTATGAAAAAAATGATTCTCTCCGCAGCAGCAGTAGCCGCCCTCTTTGCCGCCGGCACCACGGTCGCCTCGGCTCAGGAATTTACCTGGGGGCCCAAAGGTGGTCTCAACGTCTCGGGTATGAGCAAAGTCGGCATGGACCGCAAAGCCGCCTTTACGGCGGGTCTTTTCGGAGAACTGCGCACCAACGACTGGTTCGCACTCTCGGCTGAAGCACTCTATTCCCGCCAGGGAGCTGCCGACAACTGGCATGATGATTTTCTGGACGTAAAAGTCAAAAATCGCATTGTCAGTCACTATCTGAACGTGCCGGTGCTTGCCAACTTCTACGTGACGGAAAATCTGGCCCTCAAAACCGGCGTGCAGGCCGGTTTTTGCCTCGGGGCTAATGAAGTCACTAAAGTAGGTGACACGAAGTACCGTGATAATGTAACGGATGCTTTCCACACTGCCGAACTTTCCATCCCGGTCGGTATCTCTTACAACGTGGGGCCTGTGGTGCTCGATGCGCGGTATAATTTTGGGGTGACCCACGCCATGAAAGATTATGATGCACGGAACAACGTCTTCCAACTGACGGCAGGCCTGCGCTTCTAAGCAGCCCTACAGAACGTTAGGTTTGTTGAGGTCGGGATTCACCCCTGTGAACGGGGCGAATCCCGACCTGTTTTTCATCCGTTTGCATTTCTTCTCTTTTTTTGCTATTTTTCACCAAACCTCAATGCAAGCTGACCATGAAACTCCATCTGCTTCTCTTCGGCCTCTTGCTGAGTACGCTGCCGGGCGCGGCTCAGACCCTCGGACGACAACCGATGCCGAAAAAAGAGGTACAGCTGAAACTCGACAATGGCTCGGTAGTGGCCGGTCAGGTGGTCTATATGACCCACGACGGTATGATTGTGGAAATGCAGACCGACAGCACCCATAGTAAACCGGTCTGGTATCCCGATGTGCAGGCTGTGCGGCGGGACAGGCCCGAGGCGCGGTGGCGCAAGGCTCCCGATGCCTGGCTTTTTCAACAACGCTTTGACCCCAACTGGAAAGACCCTTCGCGATGGGAGTTCGGTATCTACGGGGATTACGGCTTTGGCGTGGGACGGAATGCGCTGGACCGTTACGAAGTGGGGCTGAATGTGCGATATGGGATTACTCAGTACCTTTTTGCGGGAGTTGGATTTGGTATGAACAGTATGCTGGATATTCAGCGACTGGGGAGCGGAGCAGGTGTCTGGGGAAGTGAGAACAACACGACGGGATGTTCGGTGTTTGCCAATGTGCGGGGCTATTTTCGAAATCGGGGCATACGACCCTTTGCCGACCTGCGGCTGGGGTACACTTTCCCCTCCAGTACCTATAGCGACAATCAGTCGATGCAACTCTCCGACAAGGGGATGTTGATGCGGTTTGCCGCAGGGGCAGCTTATGTGGGCCGCAATGACATCGGCTACAGCCTTTCGGTGGCTTATCAGGCGCACTCGGTCAAATTGACCGAGGTGGACCGTACGTCACTCCGACAGTGGTCGGAATCGGTGGCGTTGCAGTTTGCGGTGATGTTCCGCTTTTAGGGCGGTCGGGATAGTGTGATTTGTATTGGAGCGTCTGTGCGGGCGTTGCATGAGCATAGTTGTGCCGTTAGGCGGCTGGCGGTTCCAGAGTTTCCTGCAAAAAAGCGGGCGGTTCGATAGCGCTTTATCGAACCGCCCGTATGTTTTTCCGAGCATGGAGTCTCTCCTCAATCGCAATGTGAGCCGAGGAAAGATTGTACTATCTTCCCTGCATTATTTCGTCTCCTGAGCCGGAGCCGTGGCGGGAGCCTGCGTTCCGTTTGCTTCCGACGTTTCAGCCGGCGTCGAAGCCCCTACGTTCTGAATCTGGAAATTCTGTACACCACCCTCAGTCTGGTTCTCCAACGCACGTTGTACCCCTTCACT
Organism: Candidatus Rikenella faecigallinarum; assembly: GCA_019113395.1. Classification (GTDB taxonomy): domain Bacteria; phylum Bacteroidota; class Bacteroidia; order Bacteroidales; family Rikenellaceae; genus Rikenella; species Rikenella faecigallinarum. Next base: position 20,938 of record DXHL01000033.1, read on the forward strand.
GCTGCGGCTGATGTCTCCGCTGGGCATGGCCATCGTAGCCGCCAAACTCAGTACCACAATCGCAATCGCCAATCCCCACGTCAGTTTTTCGAGGAAATCGGCCGTTTGACGTACCCCCATCACCTGGTTCGAAGCGCCGAAGTTGGCAGCCATCCCGCTTTTGGGGTTCTGAGCCAGCACGGTCAGGATAATCAGGAAGCTGGCGATAATAATCAATACAATGAAGAAAACGTACATGGTGTGTGTATCTCTGTGTGTAAAATCCGAGTGTTTCTCTACCCGAGGCCGTATTGACTCTGCACACGGGCAATCAGGTCTGCAAAGTAAGTGCTTTTTTCCGGATATTTCAAACTTAATTTGTAATAAATTTCGATGGCACGGTCGGGCATCCCCTGATTCAGGTAGATGGCGGCCAGTGTTTCGGTGGCATTTTCGCCGTCGTCGGTCACCGACTCAACCGAGATGTCCTCCTGCGGATAGTCCTCCGGCGAGGGAGCCGGCATCATGCGTTCGCCGTGCTCGTCGTTACTCAGGAACTGGTCGATGATGCTCACCGTGTCGGGCTGGGACGGGGTGTCACCTCCCGTGTACGGCGGCAGGTCGTTTGCAGCGCCCCACGAGAAGTTGTCGGCAAGGGAGACGGGGCCTGTCTCGAGCAGTACTCCGGGCCAGGGATGCGTAAACAATCGGACATCGTTTTGGCGGAGCAACCGTCTGTATCCCGCCTCGTCCGTGGCCCGCAATGCTCGCAACTGCAGATACCGACCCAGCGTAAACCACGGATAGGTCAGTACCAGTTCATATAACTGAAGCGCCACGCCCGGCTGCTCAAGGCGGGTGTAGTCGTCCAGATAGGGTCCGATGGGGTTTTCCATAAACTTACCAGTTGGATAGGGCTTCGTTGAAAATATCGTCCACCAGTTTTTCGACAATCTCCGGTATCAGGGTGTTTTCGGCCTGGCTCAACAGAATATCGGTGTTGTAGTCACCGTAGTTGCTGAACGTTTTTTCGAAACTGTACTGCGGCTCGTTCTTATTGACAAACTTGACCTTGACGGTGATGGTCAGGCGGTTCTGAATGGCATATTCATCCCCCGAAATGGCCACCGGGTCGGAGCTGTAGCCCGTGATTTCACCCGAAAAACTCAAGTCGCCGTCCTCGGGAACCACCTGAAGCCGTGTCTGGCTGGCCAGTTTGCTGGTGAGTTCGTCGGTCAGCGTGGGGCTTAGCAGCGGAGCCACCATGGCGGCCATGTTGTTGAAGTAGCTGACCGAAACGGTTTTGCTCAGGGCATAATTGACCGATGCTCCGGAAAAGGAGTATTTGACGGAGCAGCTGCTCGTGACCAGCAGCATCAGGCCCAACAGCAGGAACAGGGAGTGTCTCTTTATCATCGTGTATGGCGTGTGTAGTGGTTGGCGGAGGGTAGGCACAACGTGTGGGGTGCGCGGTCAGCCAGCTGCCCGAACAGCCGTAAAACGGGAGGAACGAACCCGAAATTATGCTCGAATATCCTCATCGCCAATCCCCAACTCTTTAATTTTTCGGTAGAGGGTTCGTTCGGATATAAAAAGTTCGCGTGCGGCCTCTTTTCGTCGTCCGTGGTTGCGGCGCAGGGCCTGGACAATGGCCTCCCGCTGAGCCTCTTCTTTGGTTTGGGGCACGGCAGGACGGATGTCGGCAGGAGCCTCTTCGACCGGGAGTATCTCTTCGGCCGCGGTATCGATATACGAGGCTTCGGGATGCGAGGAGACCAGTGCTGCCGGCAGCACCGTGTCGCCCACCTTCATCGGCAGGGTGTTCGGATACCCGACGGTCGTGTGTGGAGTCGCGGTATGTGTCTGGTGTGCCGTGAGTTCTGCCACCATCCCCTTGAGTTCAGACACCTCGCCTCGAAGGTCGAACAGCAGTTTGTACAGAATATCCCGTTCCGTGGTGTTGGCAAACTCGCCGCTGCCGTTCGCGGGCAGCGGCATCAGTTGCGTGGTGGGTGCCGCGTAGTCGGGCAGGTAGCGCAACAGGGTGTCGGGGTCTATTTCGCGCTGCTCTTCGACTGCCGATATCTGTTCAGCGACGTTTTTGAGCTGGCGCACATTCCCCGGCCAACGATAACTCTCCAATATCTTTCGAGCGTCGGGGGTCAGCGTAATCGGCGGCATGTGGTACTGTGCCGCAATGTCGGTGGAGAACTTGCGGAACAACAGATGGATGTCTCCCTGCCGTTCGCGCAGTGGAGGAACGGTAATCGGAACCGTATTCAGTCGATAGTACAGGTCTTCCCGAAATCGCCCGGCTTTGACCGCCTGACGCAGATTGACGTTGGTGGCAGCCACCACACGCACGTTGGTTTTCTGCGCCTTGGACGAACCCACACGGATAAATTCTCCGCTCTGCAATACGCGCAGCAACCGTACCTGCGTTGTCAGGGGCAGCTCGCCCACCTCGTCCAGAAAAATGGTTCCCCCGTCGGCCACCTCAAAATATCCTTTACGGCTGTCGGTAGCTCCCGTGAAGGAGCCCTTTTCGTGTCCGAAGAGTTCGCTGTCAATCGTCCCTTCGGGAATGGCGCCGCAGTTCACGGCAATGTAATTCCCGTGTTTTCGGGCGCTGTAGGCGTGGATGATTTGCGGGAAAAACTCTTTCCCCACACCGCTCTCGCCGGTTATCAGGACACTCAGGTCAGTAGGAGCCACACGAAGAGCCACTTCCAGGGCGCGGTTCAGTGCCGGAGTGTTTCCGATAATCCCGAATCGTTGTTTAACGCTTTGCAGTTCCATAGTTCTCAACAGACAAAGATACGTTTTTTTCGGTCAGTCGGTGTGTCATGCTGTCACTTTGTCCGACGTCTGTTGCCGGGTTCCGAACCGGGATGGGGACAGAAAAATCATTATGCTACAATCAGTGTGCAGCCAGTGAAGTGGAATTGTGAAAAATTACGGCGGTTGGCACATTTATTGTATATCAAATGACATAAATCCAAAGAATAATAACCTCTTAAATCATTGAATTATGCAACAAATTCTGATGGCACGCGTCGAACGCATGAAACACGCGGTCAAAAACTGGTGGCTCCTGCTTCTTTTGGGGATTGCCGTCCTCGGAACCGGGATTTTTATCTTTGCCTATCCCGGAATCAGCTATGTGGCCATGGCCATGACCTTTGCCGTACTGGTACTGGTCTCGGGCATTGTCAGTGTCGTGGTAGCGGCCTCGAATACCAACCCTGCCATGGGGAAAGGTTGGATTATGGCCGGGGGGATTATCGAAATCCTGCTGGGGCTGCTGCTGATTATGTTCCCCGCTATTGCAGCGGCTTCGCTGCCCCTCTTCCTGGGCTTCTGGCTTCTGTTCCGCAGTTTCCGAATGATTGGAGTCGGGGCTAATCTCACCTCCCTGAAAGTGAGCGGCGGAGTGTGGACGATTATTGTCGGGGTCTTGCTGCTGATTTGCTCGGTGATGATTCTGGCACAACCGATTCTGTTTGGTGTCGAAGCCGTGGTGATTTGGGTTGGGGTGTCGTTTGTGATGGCCGGGATTGCCATGGCCATCTCTGCTTTCCAACTCAAGGGGCTGCACCGGCATTTCGAAGAGTAGGGGCGTAACGGAACATTTAGGGGATGGTGAGTTGGTGCTCACCATCCCCTAAATATATTTCACGGGGCAGAAAGGAGTTTTCTCCTTTCTGTCCCGTGAAATATTTCGGTCGTTTCGCCTCGACGGCGAAACGACCGAAACCGTTACGCCAACCGACGGGCGCCGTCCGATATCACCACTGGATAGACCTTGCAGTCGATGCCAAAACGCTCTTTGTATTTCGCTTTGGCCGTGTTGATAAAGTCATCGTATTTGGCAGCCGGAACCACATTGATGGTGCAGCCGCCGAAACCGCCGCCCATCACACGGGAACCCGTTACGCCGCACTCTTTGGCCACTTCGTTCAGGAAGTCCAACTCTTCGCACGACACTTCGTAGAGGACACTCATGCCGATATGCGTACCGTACATTTTCCGTCCGACGGTTTCATAATCGCCGGCCGCCAGGGCCACACATGCATCCAGCAGACGGTGTACCTCATCAATGGCATATTTGGCCCGAATATAATCCTCCTGCGAAATGACACCGATAACCTCTTCGAGCCATTCGGGTTGGGCATCGCGCAGAAACTCCACTTCGGGATGTTTGCGTTGGATGGCTTTGACGGCGCGTTCGCAACTTTCGCGACGTTTGTTGTAGGGGGAGCCTACGAGTTCGTGTTTTACACACGAGTCGATAAGCACCACCTTGTATCCGTGTGCCTCCGGGTCGAACGGCACATACTGAAATTCGCCGGTTTTGCAGTCCAGACGCATCAGATGTCCCGCTTTGCCGTGAATGGAGGCAAATTGGTCCATAATGCCGCACTTCACTCCTACGTAGTTGTGTTCGGTCGATTGTCCCACTTTGGCGAGGGTCATTTTGTCGAATCCGAGGTTGAGCAGGTCATTCAGCGCAAAAGCATAGGTGGATTCGAGAGCTGCGGAGCTCGACATACCGGCTCCCAGCGGCACGTCACCGCTGAAAACCGTATCGAAGGCCTGAATCGTAGCGCCCCGTTTGATAAGTTCGCGGCAGACGCCGAAGAGGTATTTGGCCCACTGTTCTTTGGGGGCATCCTCTTCGTTGAGGCCGAATTCGGAGCTTTCGCCGAGGTCGAGGGCATAGGCTCGTACTTTGTCGGTTCCGTTGAATTTGATTTCGGCCACCATGCCTTTGTCGACGGCTCCGGGGAGTACGAACCCGCCGTTATAGTCGGTGTGTTCTCCGATGAGGTTTACTCGTCCGGGCGAGGTGTATACGGCGCCTTCGGTGCCGTAGAGTTCTTTGAATTTATTTCGAACTTTGGTAATGTCCATAGTGATGAAGCATTGTATGGTACAATCTATTCGGCAATCAGGTCTTGTTTACGGATACGGCTGCCCAGTAAAGCATAGTAAAGCAGATAAACTTCACCGATAATGACAATAATCCAAGTTGCCGTCCAGTCGCCTCCCCACCAGTCAGCTAATGCAGCCTGGAGCAGCGGCATGACACCGCCTCCCAGTACGCCAATCATCAGAGCGCCAGAACCAGCCGAGGTGTATTTGCCGAGTCCTTTCACGGCCAGTGCAAAAGTAGAAGGCCACATTACCGAGTGGAACAGTCCGACGGCTACAAGCAGCCAGAGGCAATCTGTCAGCATCGAACCAATTACGAGCAGAGCTGCCGCAATAGAGGTTACAGTAAGTTGTGTACGCGCAGGTACTTTGCTGATGGCCGAGCCAATCAGACGTCCGACCAGCATACCACCCCAATAGAGCGAGCCCATCGTAGCTGCCAATTCTATCCAGTTAGCTTCTGCTTTGGCATTCATGACGAGGTTGGCTCCGACACAAACTTCGACACCGACATATATGAAGATTGCGATAACGCCCAGGGTCAAATGACGGAATGACCAAATGCTACGCTCCAGTTTTTCACCGCCTTCGGCCGTGGTATTGGCGATATTGGGTAGTTTGAGTTTGGTAATAAGGAAGGCAACGAGCAAGATAACTACTATAAAGGCTATGAATGGAATAATCAGGTTATCAAGCGTTACCACGGTAGCCCCGCCAAAAATGATACCTCCGACGAAGAACGGAGCCAGCGTTGTCCCAATCGAGTTGGACGAGCCGCCAATGTTTTGTCGTTGTACGTCGCTGGTACCTTTGACTTCGCAGGCAATGAGGTAGGGATTAATAACGACCTGCATGATAGTGACACCTGCTCCAACAACATAAGCTCCAATAAGGAACAAGAAATAGGCATAGGGAATTGAGGTGTCACCAAACTGAATAGCAATCCCGTCTGAGAATTTCTGGAGGAGCACGGAGGCTTCAAAAATAGCACATCCTACAGCTACAACCACAAGTGCGCGTACCATGGTGTTTTTGTATCCATGTTTGTTCACCATGCGAGCTCCGATACCGCCAGTGAGCGGATAGGAGAGGAACCATGCAAAAGTAACCATGACGGCCAGTGTATTCTTCAGTCCTCCAACATTGCTCAATAGAGCTTCTTGGAGAGGACTTTGGAATTGTTGATTCACGACAGTCAGAAAGCCGACGATGAAGAACAGGAAAACCATTGTGATAAATGGTCCAGTGTAGTTGATTTGTTGATTGTTAGTCATAACGATTATTTGGGTTAATTATGTCGTTCAAAGAAAAAATGTTAGGAGCAAGATAATGATTACCGTGTTCCGAATTCGTAGTTGATATGTTGTTCGTAGGTCTCGCCCGGGTGCAGCACCACGCTCGGGAAATCCGGCCGATTGGGGGTGTTCGGGAAGGCTTGGCACTCCATGGCCACCCCGTCGCGGTCCGAGTAGGCATACCCCTCGCTCTTCGACTGCGGGCAGCCGCTCAGCCAGTTGCCCGTATAGATTTGAATACCGGGCTGGGTGGTGGCCACCTTGACGAAGCGTCCCGACTCTTCCGAGTAGAGCTCGGCAGCAGGCAGCAGGGTGGTGTTTTTCAGCACGGAATCCACCTCGGGGTAGCCGTCGATTGCCCAGCAGTGGTCATACCCCTTGCCCCACACCAACTGTTGGCACGAAGCGTCGTCGATGCGTTCGCCGAGTTGATGCGGAGTGCGGAAATCCATCGGCGTCCCTTCGACCGAAGCAGGAGCCTCGGCCAGCGGGATGGCCGTCTCGTCGGTCGGCAGGTAGCGCGAGGCCTTGAGGGTCAGCGTATGGCCCAGCACGGAGCCGCTGTCGTGGCCGTTGAGGTTGAAGTAGACGTGGTTGGTGAGATTGACAATCGTCGGCTGCGTGGCCTCGTCGTCCAGACGGGCATAGTAGGTGATGGCCAGTGTATTGTCATCGTCCCAGTCGTAGCAGGCCTCGACGTAAAGGCCTCCGGGGTATCCCTCTTCGCCGTCGGCGGCGTGGTAGCCGAAGACTACGCGGTCACCCTCTACACGCCCCTCCCACAGCCGATTGGCAAACCCCGTGGGGCCGCCGTGCAGGTGGTTCGGGCCGTTGTTGATGGCCAGCTGACAGGTGTTTCCTTCTAAGGTAAAGATGCCTTTGGCAATGCGGTTGGCGTAGCGTCCCACGCTCTTGCCCATGGCGGGGCCGTCGGCGATGTACGATTGCCAGCGGTCGTAGCCCAGCACCACGTCGGCCATTTTGCCGAGGCGGTCGGGCACCGTCACCCCCACAATCGCAGCGCTGTAATTGGTCAGTTGCACCGAGGCGCCGTTGGCATTGGTCATGGTGTAGAGCACCACAGGCTCACCGCCGCCCTCACCCGACGGTGAGACCGGAGTAAACCCCCAGACCTGTTGGGTTATTTCGTTCATAAAAGAGTGGTTTAGGTGGATTCCCCGGCACGCCTGAGGGGCGTGTCGGGGAGGGTAGTAGCAGTTAATCGGTATGTCGGTGTCGGTGCGGCTTGGGGTGCTCTGCCCCTATCCGATGTGCAGACCTATTTTCCCCACAGCGATTGCGGATAGACCCCTGCGGCAATCAGGTCGAGCACCTTCTGCACCGTGGCGGGACGGTCTTCCTTGTAGGTGACCCCGAACCACGGGCTGGAGGTGTGGAGCACCTTCAGTTTCGCTGTTTTTTCCGAGACGAGCTTGTTCACCAGCAGCGGAATGAAAAATTCCGCCTTGAGATTTCCCGAAGCGATGGCCTGGTCCAGGAAGGGGCGGAAGAAGTCGGCCGAATAGGTGAAGTAGTCGGGCGTAAACCCAAAGAGGTTCATCGACACGGGGGTATTTTCGGCCAGCGGATGGGTTCCGTCCTCTTCGATGTAGACGATTTGGCCGTTTTGGCGTTCGATTTTGGTGCGTTCCACGATGGATTGCAGGTAGCCGTCTCCGCTCACGGTACAAACGCCGCGCGATACGGTACCGTTTTCCGAGAGGGTTTTGCTTACTTCGTAGCCCACCATTGCGTACTCACCTTTCGAGCCTTCGGGGAGGGCGGCCAGGTAGCGGCCCATCTGGGCAATGGCATCTTGTCCGTAGAAGTCGTCGGCGTTAATCACGGCAAAGGGTTCGTGAATCACCGGTGCTCCCATCATCAGGGCATGGTTCGTTCCCCACGGTTTTTCGCGGCCTTCGGGCACCTTGTACCCTTCGGGCAGCGCGTCGAGTTCCTGGAACACGTATTCCACGGCAATCTTGCCGCCGAAGCGTTCGGCGTTGAAGACCTCCTGAAACTCGGCGCCGAAACTGTGGCGGATGACAAAGACCACTTTGCCGAATCCGGCGCGGATGGCATCGTAAATTGAGTAGTCGATAATGGCTTCCTTATTGGGTCCGATGCCGTCCATCTGTTTGAGGGAGCCGTAGCGTGAGCCCATGCCGGCGGCCAGGACCAGAAGAGTAGGTTTCATATCAGTAGTCAGCAGTAGTGTTAGATGAAAGATTTTAATGATACAAATATACGATTTCCGTGAAATAATCCCACCGTTCGAATTTTTTGGCGGGGGAGGGTGTCGGTTGTGGGGTGTGTTCAGGGCGGTGATTGGGGTTGTGGGAGGTGAGGGAGGCGGGGAGGGGGGCGGGTGTGTCAAAGAATTAGACACCGAGTGTCTAATTCTTTGACACTGGGTTGTAAATGTCGGTTTTTAATCATTTGATTTGCAGTGTTTTATAATTCGTGGCATGGCGTTTGCCAAAGAACGGGATGACAGTCTCTCCCTCCCGCCGACCGCGGGTGATAAGAACGAATGTAAACCCTAATCTCCCGAAAACCATGAAACAAGCTCTCCGAACCTTTTGGCGCTCGCTGCGCGCCCATCCGGGGCATACCGCGATTCATCTGGTCGGTTTTGCCGTGGCCCTGATGTTTGTCATTCTCGTCGGACTCTATATTCAGGACGAGTGGAGTGTAGACCGACACCATCTCCATGCAGACCGTATCTATCGGCTGGAACGGCCCGACGGCATCACGTTCGGGTCTCCGGTGGCTCCGGCGCTCGAAACCCGTTATCCCGAGGTGGAGAGTACCGTGCGCATATGGGGCTATCCCGGCGGGCAACTCTATTCGCCGGTCACCGACCAGCTCTATCTGGGGGATGTATGGTATGCCGATTCCACGCTTTTCGACATTTTCCCCTTTCAGTTTGTCGAAGGGAATCCTCACACGGCCCTTCTGGCTAAAAATAACATCGTGCTCTCGGAACGTTTTGCCCGCAAACTCTTCGGCACGCAACCCGCTCTGGGACAGCAGGTCAGACCCTCCCCTCATCCCCAAGCCGGCTATACGGTCAGCGGCGTGATACGCGACCTGGAGCACTCGCACTTCCGCCCGGTGGACATCATCTATCCGATGGCGAAAATGCAGGCCGAAGACCGATTGTTCCAGACCAACTTCAACGACTTCGCCACACGCTCCTATGCGACCTATGTGCTGGCGCGGCCCGGAGCCGACCTGCAGGCCCGCACGGCCGAAATTCCGGACTTGCTCCGGGAGATTGGCGACCCCCTCTTTGTCAATCAAGAGGCCAAAAGCGTCGAACTGGTCCCCCTGCACGAAATCTACCTCCGCAGCACGGCCGACACCACCGGCTTGTTTCGAGGCAACAGCTCCACGTTCATTGTAATTCTCGGGGTGACGACCCTCTTGGTTCTGGTCTTCGCCATGATTAACTACATCAACCTCTCGGTGGCACAAGCCGAATTCCGCATCAAAGAGGCCGCTGTCCGCCGGCTGTTGGGGCAGACGCGCGAAGGGTTGTTTGCTGGGTTTGTGCTGGAGGCCCTGATACTCTGCGGCGTGGCGCTGCTGTTGGGACTCGGGCTAGCCAAACTGGCCGAACCTGTTTTCCGCTCCATCCTGCACACCTCCGTCGGGCTGGCTGACGGTGCCACCGCAGGCAATCTAGTGGGGCTGACGGTCGGCTGGCTGGTGGTGGGGACTGTGTCGGGCGTGGTGCCGGCGATGGTCGTCAGCCGCCAAAAACCCATCGACCTGGTGCGCGGACAGGTGCCGCCCGTCCATCGCCTGACTTTCGGCAAAGCCTTGATAGTCTTTCAATATGTGATTGTTATCGTGCTGATTGGCTGTACGCTCACCATCGGACGACAGGTGCGCTACATGCAGACCCAGGACCTGGGCTTCGAGAGCCGCTGTATCCTGGGAATGAATAACAACTGGCTGGTGCTGGCCGACGGTCAGGAGACGCTGCGAAACCAACTGATGGCGATACCGGGGGTCGAACGCGTATCGTTCGTGCGTTACTATCCGACCGAGAGCGGAGGGGTCAATGAGTGGACGCTGCCCGACGGCGAACGGCTCTCGATACGGGAGTTTCAGGGCGATACGGCCTTTCTCTCCCTGATGCGTTTCGAGGTCCTGCATCGCACGGGGGTGGAGGATGCCGACGGAGTGTGGCTCAACGAGACCGCCTGGAGGCGTCTCGGACTGGCTCCCGATGCCAGCGAGTATCCCCTGAACAGCGAACTGAAACTCAAAATCAAGGGACGTGTTCGGGATTTCCATTTCGAGGACTACACCCAACCGGTCGGGCCGGCCGTTATCTCGACCCTTCCCTCTTATGAACGACCCTATCAGATATTGGTGCAGGTTGCCAAAAGCGACCCTTACGGCGTGCGGGAACGTATCCGGCAGTTCAACAACCGGCTGACGGGCGGCGAAACCTTCGATGCAGCCTTTTTGGATGAACGTATCGCTGCCATGTATGACAGCCAGCGGCAAATCGTCGCCATTATCGGGACGCTGTCGGTGGTGGCGGTGGTGCTGGCGACGCTCGGCATGGTGGCCATGGCTGCACACTACACCCGTAAACGACAGCACGAAGTGGCCATCCGAAAGGTCTTCGGCTCAACAACTCCTCAAGTGTTGAGGCTGGTGTTGGGAGCGTTTCTGAAATGGGTCGGGGTGGCTTTTGTGGTGGCGGTGCCGATTATCCTGCAGTTGATGGGCGACTGGCTCGAAGGCTACGCCTATCGGGTGTCGCTGTCGTGGACCCTCTTTTTTGTGGCCGGTGCTGTGACGTTCCTTATCGCGGGCAGCACGGTGCTCTGGCAGTCGTGGCGGGTGGCACGCACCAACCCGGTCGAGGTGTTGCGCAAGTGAGTGACAAAAGATTCGGTTTCAAAGAAACCGTCGGTCGTGCGCCCAAGCGGCTTCGCCGCTTCGGGGGGTGGGCGCCGACCGAAAATGACGGAAATGGTTGTCCGAGGAGATACGGTTTCAACAGAAACTGTCAGCCCTCAGGTGCCGCGGGCACTCCGAATAAACGACACTTGGCCTCTACCCCTCTCGCTGGCTGCGGGCCGACGCAATGCCTTCGGCAGATATTTTCGACCTTGCGCCCACCCCCCTGAGCGGCTTCGCCGCCGGGTGCAACGGTCGGCGGTTTTTACAAAACCGCGCATCTTCTCGGGCTCCATCCGACTGGTATCATGGGGCGCAGCCTCCAACGTACAGGGTAAACACGGTTCGGGTACCGCTCGGCATCCGAACCGTCTTGTCATACCTCCATAGATATATGTGATGCCGGAACAGAACGGTTTTCGCGGAAAAAACTATCTTTGTAGGTCATAAAACCCTTTTATGAAACTGAAAGATATTGTCGGATACCTCCGCGAACGAAATAAACTCTCTTTACGAAACGTACGGACCGGACAGGAGATTTGGCACGTCTTTGTCAGCCGAATCAATCTGGTGCTGGCCGTGGTGGCGCTGTTGCTGATTATCTTTGCGGTGGCGCTGACTACGGTGGCCTATACGCCGGTGCTGGACCTTATTCCGGGATACCCCGGCAGTCGCTCGCGCGAGGCGTTGATTGCCAACATTATGAAACTGGACTCGCTTTCGGCCGAGGTGTCGCGCTGGAGCGATTATCATGCCAATTTTGCGAAAATCCTGGACGGGCAGGTTCCCGTCTCGGGGGAGGATACCCTTCGCCGGCAGGGGGTGAGGGGCAGCGTGGCTCAACGCATTGAACTCGACTCAGTGCTGCGCGACCAGATGACCCGCGAAGGTTCACCCTATCGTCTGGAAGAGGATGGGGGGCGTGTGCGGGCGGAAGCAACGTTCGAAATGATGCCGCCCGTGAAGGGCGTATTGGTCAAACCGTTTGCCCCGCAAAGCGGAGTCTACGGCGTGCAGCTCGCCCCGTCGCCCAATCAGGGGGTGCTGGCCGTGCTGGACGGGACGGTGATTTTGACGGCATGGAGTCCCGAAACCGGCAATATGGTGGTGATTCAGCATGGGGGTAACATGGTCTCGATATACAAGCAGGTGGCCAAGGTGATGAAGAGTGTGGGCGAGCCGGTGAGAGCCGGTGAACCGGTAGCCCTGACGGGACAGCTGCTGGACAATAAGATACCCCATCTGACGTTTGAATTGTGGTACAACGGGACTGCCGTAGATCCCGAAAACTATATTGTTTTTTAACCTTCTCCCATGCAACAGCACACTACGGACGGTATGTCGGCCTCAGCGCGTCGGCGGCAACGGATTGCCATCCTCGGCTCTACGGGCTCGATAGGAACCCAGACCCTGGATGTGGTTCGGGCCTATCCCGACCTGTTCGAGGTGGAGATGCTGGCGGCGGGAAGCAACTGGCAACTGCTGGCGCAGCAGGCGGCGGAGTTCGAACCGAACTGCGTGGTGATAGCCGACGAAGCGGCTTATGAGCCGCTGTCGGCAGCGCTGGCCGACCGACCGATTAAGGTCTATGCGGGGGCGGAGGCTGCGGCCATGTCGGTGGTGGCCACCACTGTGGATACCGTGGTCTCGGCCATGGTGGGTTTTGCGGGATTGGCTCCGACGCTGGCGGCCGTACGGGCCGGCAAAAAAATAGCATTGGCCAACAAAGAGACCCTTGTGGTGGCCGGTGAGTTGGTGATGGGTGAGGCGCGACGGTGCGGGGCACCGATTATTCCGGTCGATTCGGAGCACTCGGCCATTTTCCAGTGTCTGGTGGGCGAGCAGCCCTCGTCGGTGAAACGGCTGGTGCTGACCGCCTCGGGCGGAGCATTCCGCGACGTGCCGACCGAACGGCTGGCCGACATGACGGCCGAGGAGGCCCTCAAACACCCCTCGTGGAGCATGGGGCGTAAGATTACGGTCGATTGCGCCACGATGATGAACAAGGGATTCGAAGTGATGGAGGCGCGCTGGCTCTTCGACCTGCCGGCCGAACGGATTGATGTGGTGATTCATCCCCAGTCGGTCATACACTCCTTTGTGGAGTTTCGGGATGGTGCCTTCAAGGCGCAAATGGGGGTGCCCGATATGCGGCTGCCGATACAATATGCGCTGACCTTCCCCTATCGGTTGCCGGTGGTCGGGGGGAATAGCTACTCACCTGTGGAGGCGGGGGCGCTGACCTTTGCAGAACCGGATGCGGAGAAATACCCCTGTCTGGGACTGGCCTATGAGGTGCTGGAAGGGGCGTATGGCGCGGGCGGCGCGTGTGTGCTGAACGCGGCGAACGAAGTGGCAGTGGCCGAGTTTTTGGGCGGGAAGGTGAAATTTACCGATATTTATCGGGTGGTGCGGGCGACACTGGAACGGGTGGCACCGACCCGGCCGACCACGCTGGAAGAGTATGTGGCGCTGGATGGTGAGGCGCGTGAGGTGGCTCGGGGGTGCTTGTAGGATATGGGTATGTGGCCGGGGGTGGCATGCGGCGTGAGGGAGTGTGGAACAGGGCACATACGAAGTGCAAAAAATAAGGAACAGATTAAACCGTATAAATGGAGATTTTCATTAAAGTATTGCAGGTGATAACCTGCTTTTCGCTGTTGGTGCTGGTGCATGAGTTCGGGCACTTTCTCTTTGCCAAACTCTTCCACACGCGGGTTGAAAAATTCTACCTTTTTTTCAATCCCTGGTTCTCGATATTCAAGTTCCGCATTGGCGAAACCGAATACGGCATGGGATGGGTGCCCTTTGGGGGTTACTGCAAGATTGCCGGGATGGTGGACGAGTCGATGGACACCGACCAGATGAAGAGTGAACCCCAGCCGTGGGAGTACCGTTCGAAACCCGCCTGGCAGCGGCTGCTGATTATCGTGGGAGGGGTGTTGATGAACATCCTGCTGGCTATTGTGATTTACATCGGGATTACCTATACCTGGGGAGACTCCTACATCAAGACCAAGGATGTGGAGCATGGGTTTATGTTCAGCGAGGTGGCCCACGAAATCGGTTTCCGCGACGGGGATAAAATCCTCACGGTCGAAGGGGAATATGTGGACAACTATGCCCAGATACCGTCGCTGATATTGCTGGACGATGCCCGACAGGTGCAGGTGGAGCGTGGCGGTGAAACGGTGACCGTGACCATCGACCCGAAATACATCAAGTCCATGCTCAAGGATAAGTCGTTCCTGACCCTGCGAACGCCGTTTGTGGTGGGAAAAGTGGCTCCCGAGGGGGGAGCTGCCGCGGCAGGATTGATGGCCGGCGACTCGCTGGTGGCCGTGGACAGCGTCCCGATGCGGTGGTTCGATGAGTTCCGCACGGCCTTTGCCGACCACAAGGGGGATACGGCCGTGGTGACCTTTGTGCGGGGTGGAGAGACCCTGACCGCCTCGGTGCCCGTGTCGGCCGAGGGACAGGTCGGAGTCTATCTGGCCGGAGTCAATCTGGCGAACCTCTATCCCATCAGCACCCGCGAATACTCCTTCCTGGAGGCAATTCCCGTCGGGTGCGGACGGGCCTTTACCTCCATCGGCAGCTACCTCAAACAACTCAAACTTATCGTCTCGCCTGAAACCGAAGCCTATAAATCGGTCGGCGGGATTATCGCCATGGGAAACTTCTTCCCCGGACAGTGGGACTGGCTCTCGTTCTGGCAGATTACGGCCCTTATCTCGATTATGCTGGCCGTGCTCAATATCCTCCCTATCCCGATGCTCGACGGCGGACACATGGTATTCATCCTCTACGAAATGATTACCCGACGCACCCCGAGCGACAAATTCATGGAACGGGCCCAACTCGTCGGGATGATTATCGTCTTCGGCATCGTCATCCTGGCCAACGGAAATGATATTATTAAGCTGATTTTCAAATAGCGGGTTACTGACCGTGGCGGTGAACGGTGAGGGGTGGGGCAGTCGCTCTGCGGTTTTTCTAAGCATAACGCTATGTCACTGACCAATTCACTGGTAGCTTCCTTTTACTCCAAACGCCTCAAGGCCATTGAACGCTTTCGCCGTTTCCCGTGGGAGGTGCAGTTCGAACAGTTCCGGCTCCTGATGAGCTACGGCGCACAAACCGAATACTTCAAACGTTATCGGCTGGGGGCTTTCTGTACCGTGGAGGCTTTCCAACGCAAGATACCGATTGTGGGGTACGACGAGCTCCAGCCCGATATCAACCGCATACGGGCCGGGGAAGAAAATATCCTGTGGCCGGGGCGCGTGGCGTGGTTTGCCAAGTCATCGGGCACGACGGCCGACCGAAGCAAGTATATCCCTGTGACGCGGGAGGCGCTCGAACTGTGCCATTTCCGCGGGGGACGCGACGTGATGGCCGTGTTTGCCTACAACAACCCCGCGAGCAAGGCCTTCAGCGGCAAGACCCTGACCCTGGGGGGGAGCCACCGGCTGGATGTGATGGGGGGAGGGGCTCAGAGCGGAGACCTCTCGGCCATCTTGATTCACAATGCCCCTCGGTGGGTGAACTGGGTGCGTGAACCTTCGATGAAAGTGGCTCTGATTCCCGACTTCGAACAGAAGGTGGAGGCCATCTGCCGCCGTTGTTCGCGTCAACGGATAACTGCCTTTGCGGGAGTGCCCTCCTGGAACCTTGTGCTGATGAACCGCATGCTCGAATACACGGGGGCTGGCAACCTGCTGGAGGTGTGGCCCGACCTCTCGCTCTTTATCCACGGCGGGGTCAGCTTTACCCCCTACCGCGAACAGTATCGGCAGCTTATCCCTTCCTCCCAAATGCGTTACATGGAGACCTACAACGCTTCGGAGGGCTTCTTTGCCTTGCAGGACAACCTCTCGCAGCGCGATATGCTCCTGATGCTCGATTATGGTGTTTTCTACGAGTTCCTGCCCGTCAAAGAGCTGCATGACCCCACGAAAGCCGTCACTCTGGCCGATGTGGAGATGGGGGTGAACTATGCCATGATTATCTCGACCAACGGAGGACTGTGGCGCTATATGATTGGCGACACCGTCGAGTTTATAAGCCTCTCGCCTTACAAAATCCGTATCACGGGGCGCACCAAAAGTTACATCAACGCTTTCGGCGAGGAGATTATCATCGATAACGCCGAAGCGGCTATCGCTGCGGCCTCGGCTGCCACCGGGGCGCGGGTGTCGGACTATACGGCGGCTCCGGTCTTCATGGAGGGGAACGCCAAGGGAGGACACGAGTGGTTCGTGGAGTTCGAAACGATGCCGTCGGACCTGGCGCGATTTGTCGATGTGCTTGATCACACGCTTCAGGAGGTAAACTCCGATTATGCTGCCAAACGCTTTAAGGATACGACGCTGGTGATGCCGCGACTGGTGGTGGGACGTCCGGGGGCCTTCTATCGCTGGATGCAGGAACGTGAAAAACTCGGCGGACAGAACAAGGTGCCCCGCTTGGCCAACGACCGCCGGTACCTGGATGAACTGTTGCGTATCAATGCACTGTAACGTTTCGTGCCGAAGCGGAAAGTATTGCATTTTTTTCGTGCAGTCACATACCATTTTCGCTTGCGGAGACGTTTCTTTCTGAAACAAAGCCTATCTTTATATTATTGAATAAAAAACACGGTTGCCTCTGGAATAAACATCTACACTCGTAACTGAAAAACATTTTATTCAACGAACGATGAAAAAACGATGGATTATTCTGAGCGTGTCGCTCTCGGTAGTGGCAGGCTCCCTGGCAGCATACGGTGTGGGGCGGCTGACCGCCAATCGTCTGGCTGCCGAACGCTCGACCGTGGCCGTGACCTATGCCGATTCGGCCCTGCCGAACCATTTTGTGTCGGATGACTCGTCCGCAGCTACGCAGGGTATCCTGCCCGACTTTACCGTGGCGGCCGAACGGGGCGTGGAAGCGGTGGTGAACATTGAAAACCGACAGAAATATACCGTCCGTTCCTACTCCAATCCGTGGGGCGGCGGTTTCGACCCCTTTGAATTCTTCTTCGGCCCGCAACAGGAGTCGCGCCAAAACCAACCCGAAAGCCAACAGCAGGAACGCCGTTCGGGAGGCTCGGGGGTGATTATCTCGTCCGACGGCTATATCGTGACCAACAACCATGTGGTGGAGGATGCCGACGAACTGATTGTGACCCTGCATGACGGTTCCACTTATACGGCGACTCTGGTGGGGACGGACCCTTCGACCGACATTGCCCTGGTGAAGATTGACGCCAAGGAGTTGAAAACTATCCCGTTCGGTAATTCGGAAGCCCTGCGGCTCGGCGAATGGGTACTGGCCATCGGGAACCCTTACGGGCTGACTTCGACCGTGACGGCCGGGATTGTCAGCGCCAAGGGGCGCAGCCTCGGGGTGCTCCCCTCACAGATGGGCATCGAATCCTTTATTCAAACCGACGCGGCCGTGAACCCGGGCAACAGCGGCGGGGCATTGATAACTACCGAAGGCAAACTTATCGGTATCAATACCGTTATCAAATCGCCGACGGGGGCCTATGCCGGTTACTCGTTTGCCGTACCTTCGTCGATTGTCAGCAAGGTGGTGACCGACCTGCGCGAATACGGAGTGGTGCAGCGTGCTATGCTGGGTATCTCGTTCCAGGCCATTACTTCGGACTGGGTGGAACGCTTCGGTAAAGAGCACGGAATTACGGAAGCCGGTGGTATCTATGTGGCCGAGGTGGTGGCTGACGGGGCTGCGGAGGCTGCGGGTATCAGGAAGGGCGACGTGCTGACCCACATCAACGGTCGGGCCATGAACACGACGGCCGATGTGCAGGAGACCATTGCCAAACTGCGTCCGAACGACAAAATCAAGGTGACGGTCAAACGCGACGGAACGGTCAAAACGTTCGATGTGACGCTGCGCAACCGTGCCGGGAAAACGGAACTTGTCAAAAAAGAGGATGTCAATCTGGTCGAAGAACTGGGGGCGACATTCCGTGAAGTAACCGATAAACAGAAGAAAAGCCTCAATATTCGAGGCGGTATCCAGGTGGTCGATATGCAGTCGGATGGTCTGTTGGCCCGTTCGCGCGTCCAACGCGGCTTCATCATCACCGCCATTAACGATGTGCAGATTAGCCGTGTGAGTGACCTGAACCGCATTACCGACAAGGTGCAGTCCATCGACGGGATTTATCCCGACGGGCGCATTGTCAGCTACCTGGCGCTTCCGTCGCGGGAGTAACGGCGCGGTGAGAGTGGGGACGGTGGTGAGGACCTTTTAGTGTACGGCCTCAGCCATACCCCGAGAACGGCTTTCGCAGCCACAAAATAGCGCGGAACAGCCGAATGCTAACACAAGGATTGCCTGCACGTACTGCGCGTGCAGGCAATTTTGTTATAGAATATGTTTGTGCGGGTGAAACAATTTCTCCTGCGGTGCGTATATTATAAACCAATCGCTGCGAAATACACTCAAAACAATATAAATGAGACAATTAAAAATTACCAAATCCATCACCAATCGCGAGAGCGCCTCACTCGACAAATACCTCCAGGAGATTGGTCGTGAAGATTTGATAACCGTCGAAGAGGAGGTCGAACTGGCCCAGCGTATCAAAAAAGGGGACCAGGAAGCCCTCGAAAAATTGACCAAAGCCAACCTGCGTTTTGTGGTTTCGGTGGCCAAACAGTACCAAAACCAGGGGCTGACCCTCCCCGACCTTATTAACGAGGGGAACCTCGGGCTGATTAAGGCGGCCGAAAAATTTGACGAGACGCGCGGGTTTAAGTTCATCTCCTATGCCGTGTGGTGGATTCGTCAGTCGATACTCCAGGCACTGGCCGAACAGTCGCGCATCGTGCGCCTGCCGCTGAATCAGGTCGGCTCGCTCAATAAAATCAACAAGGCTTTTGCCCGCTTCGAACAGGAGAACGAACGTACCCCCTCGCCGGAAGAGCTGGCCAAGGTGCTCGACCTGCCGAAGGAGAAGGTGGCCGATACGTTGCGTGTATCGGGGCGTCATGTCTCGGTGGATGCTCCTTTTGCCGAAGGGGAGGACAACAGCCTGCTCGATGTGCTGGTGAACAACGATTCGCCCAATGCCGACCGTAACCTTATCAACGAGTCACTTTCGACGGAGGTGGAACGGGCTCTCTCGACCCTCACGGAGCGGGAACGCGATATTGTGAAGTATTTCTTCGGGATTGGGACTTCGGAGATGACCCTCGAGGAGATTGGCGAGAAGTTTGGTTTGACGCGTGAGCGTGTCCGTCAGATTAAGGAGAAGGCGATACGTCGTTTGCGTCACAGCTCGCGCAGCAAACAGCTGAAGACCTACCTGGGGTAGTTGCTCTGGAGATATTATGATAACTGCGCATGCGGGCTCCTCCACTTGTTGGAGGAGCCCGCATGCACTTTTGGGAGGCTTCAGATGTTCGGTAGAACCCTAACAAAAATGGGGGTTGTTATCATTGGATAACAATCCCCATTTTTGTTAGTAGCGGGGGGAGGACTCGAACCTCCGGCCTTTGGGTTATGAGCCCAACGAGCTACCAACTGCTCCACCCCGCGGTCTTATTTCGTGTGCAAAGGTACGAATGCTTTTTGAATTTTACAAATTCTTGGACGCGATTTTTACGTACAAAATAATCAACATGCAAAAAATCATGCGCGAAGCCCTCCATATAAAGGCCCCGCGCATGATTGATACATGTTGGATGCGAAAAAAACTTGACCCTACGCCCGGTCCAGCGCACTCAGCGCAAAGGCATAAGCCCCGATGCTGATGGCCTTGCTCGTCCCGATGCGCGAGAAACCGATACCCACGCGGGGCATCGAGTCGTAGGTAACCCGTTCGTTGGTGTTCGGAATCTGAATCTGTTTCACTTCGCCCTGCAGGAATTCGGCCATCTGGGCTTCATCCTCCAGATAGAAGGCCTTTTGCGCCAGACGCGGGAACGATGCGCCCGTAGCACCCGTAAAGTGGCTGTGTATCTCGTCCATCATGGCCGGAACGAAGAGGCTGCGGGCACCGGCCACACCGCCGCCAATGACGGCAATCCCGTCCACGATGGTCAGCACGTTGCACAGCGCATCGCCCAGTGCCTGTCCCATGCGGCGGAACGACTCCTGGGCAGCAGCCTGGTCGCCCTCTTTTTCGCCGGTTCCGATTTCGTAGATGTCTTTTGGAGTGGGGAGTTTGTCTGCAGGGGTTCCCGTCAGTTCGCCGTACACACGGCGAACGGCGCGGATGCTAATCGACTCTTCGATGTTCTGTTCCTGGTGATAGCGTTGGCTCAGCAGCCACACCTCGGCAGCCGCCGAGTTGTCGCCCAGGAAGAGGTGGCCGTTGCGGACAATCCCCCCGCCAAAGCCCGTACCGAGGGTCAGCCCCACCAGATTGTGGTAGCGTTTCGGGCTTCCTGCCTTTTCGAGTTGGGCATTCACCCAGGGCAGGTAGCCGCTGATGGCTTCGCCATAGGCGTACAGGTCGCCGTCGTTGTTGATAAAGACCGGAATGCCGAACTCCGCTGCCAGCATCGGTCCTACGGCAACACCTCCCTTGTAGGCGGGCAGGTTGCCGATGTTCCAGATGATGCCGTTCGGGTAGTCGGCCGGGCCCGGAAAGGCAAAACTGATGGCCACGGGAGCCTCCTTGAGCCGTGACCGTACGGCGTGAAAACCATTGACCAGGTTGGCCAGACTCAATTCCAGGTTGTTGGCTGCCGAGGGCAGATGGATGGGTTCCACCACCTCTTCGCAGCCGCGGATGGCGCCGAAAACAAAATTGGTACCCCCGGCATCGAGGGTCATCACGATACGCGGGTCGTTATTGTAGCTCATGTTGGATTGGGTATTGATAAATCGTTGGGTTAAGTAGAATACAAATATAACAAAAAAGCCGAAACGGGAGGTGTGGACTGTCTCCTCTCAGGCTCGCAGAATCGTAAAGCTGCCGTCCCTGTCCAGCCGGATGATGGACGATGCCTTGTGGGTGGCTGAGGGCTCCTCCATCGAGGTGTCTGCAACCCAATCGACCCCTTCGCGAATCACGGCGGGGATTTGGTCGAAGGTAGCCGGGGTAGGCTCGCCGCTCAGGTTGGCCGAGGTGGAGACCAGCGGACGCCCCAGACGATGAATCAGCCGTTTGCAAAATTCATTTTGTACGAGTCGGATGGCCAGCGTTTTTCCCGCAGGCAGGAGGTTTTCGGCCACGCCGCGTCCTTCGGGCAGAATCAGAGTCAGCGGGTTGGCGCCTTCGGCCGCTTCCCATAGCTCCCACGCCACCGAAGGAACCTCCTGCACCCACCGTACCACCTGTTCGGGGCGGTCGAGCAGGACAATCATGCTTTTGGCGTCGTCGCGTCGTTTCAGGGCGAAGATACGGGCCACGGCATCGGCCTGCGTCGCGTCGCAGCCGATGCCCCATACCGTGTCGGTCGGGTAGAGGATGAGGCCTCCTCGCTTGAGGACCTCCAGCGCCTGTTGTATCTGTTCTTCCATGGTGTTGTGCGTCGTTTTGTTGCAAAGGTATAAAGGAAACGGCAGGTTTTGAAGCCCGGGGCTTCAAAACCTGCCGTTTCCGCAGCGTTCGGGTTTGTTGCTACAACCCGAACGCTGCGCGCAATCGTTCCACTTCATCCAATTTTTCCCATCCGAAAAATTGGATGCCGTTTTCGACATACGGCTCCCGACCGAAATGGCCATAAGCCGCCGTGGGCGAGAATATCGGATTCTTCAGGCCGTAACGTTCCACGATTTTGGCCGGGCGCAGGTCGAAGAGTTCTCCGATTTTCGTGGCAATCTCGCCGTCGGTCAGTCCGACGTGAGAGGTGCCGTAGGTGTCCACAAAGATGCTGACAGGCCGTGCAATGCCGATGGCATAGGCCACCTGCACCAGCACCGCTTCGGCTACTCCTGCCGCTACCATGTTTTTGGCAATGTGTCGGGTGGCATAGGCGGCCGAACGGTCTACCTTCGAAGAGTCCTTGCCCGAGAAGGCTCCCCCGCCGTGGGCTCCGCGGCCTCCGTAGGTGTCCACGATAATTTTGCGGCCCGTGAGCCCCGTATCGCCGTGCGGCCCCCCGATAACAAACTTTCCGGTCGGATTGACGTGCAGGATGTAGTCGTCGTGAATCAGGCTCAGCAGCAGTGCGTTACCCCGTTTTTCGAGCCGTTTCTTGACGCGGGGCATCAGGATGTTGCGCACGTCAGCCTCGATTTGCTGTTGGGTGACATCGGGGTCGTGCTGGGTCGAGATAACAATCGTATGGATGCGTTTTGCCTGGTGATTGTCATCGTATTCGACCGTTACCTGTGATTTGGCGTCGGGGCGCAGGTAGGCCATCACGCCGCTTTGTGGTATCTCGCGACGGATGTCGGCCAGCTCCATCAGCAGAATATGCGAGAGCATCAGCGAGGCCGGCATCAGCTCTTTGGTCTCGTGGCAGGCGTAGCCGAACATAATGCCCTGGTCGCCGGCGCCCTGTTCATCCTTTTCGGCGCGTTCGACTCCCTGGTTGATGTCGGGCGACTGTTCGTGAATGGCCGACAGCACGCCGCACGATTTCGATTCGAACATATAGTCGGCATGGGTGTATCCGATGCGTTCGATGACGCCCCGCACGGTATTCTGAATATCGACGTAGGCGTTCGATTTCACTTCGCCGCTGACCACCACCAGTCCCGTGGTGCAGAGGGTTTCACAGGCCACTTTGGATTGGGGGTCGTGGCGGAGAAATTCGTCGAGAATGGCGTCTGAAATCTGGTCGGCTACTTTATCGGGGTGTCCTTCGGACACGGATTCCGATGTGAAGAGGTATCCCATTGGGTTGATACGGTTTTAATCGTTTGACATTCATTGCTGAAGCAGACAACCGTGGCAGGGAAGAGGGAAATGGTACGAGGGAGAAAAACTCTGCGAAGAGGCCCCGTTGGCAACCGGCAAAAGAGAAAAGCGCACCGAAGCGGATTGCTTCAAACAGCCCCGAGTACCGAGGGGTGCGTGTGCTTTAGCATTTTTTCGCGTGGTTGCAATCGACCCAAATCTTTCCACGATATGTTTGCTTGTCCGTGGTAACGAACGGCGCAAAGGTACGAATTATTATGATTGTTTTTCGCAAAAACTGAAAATAAAAGGGACGCGGGGGGTAATGTCACGGTCTCGGGGGCATGTGACTGTGACAATGAGGTGGCTCTGTCTGCGCTTTAATAGTGCAGGATGCGCCACGAGGATGGATACAGGTTGTTGTATCGTCCGCCGATGCGTTTGACCCATCCGAGGGCAATTGCCTGAAAAGTAACCAGGTTGAGCCCTTCGGCAAACAGGTCAGGCGGCAGAAGTGCTGCGGAACTGCCTTTGCGGAGGTACTCCAGGGCAGCGGCTTCGGTGAGCTCTGCCGTTGGCACAGCGGAACGGTTCACGCCGGCATAGAGGGCCAGGCTGTGGCTCGCTTTGAGCGATTCGCGTATCCACTCCCCGAGTTGAACGCCCGAGTAGAGGAGGATGAAACGACCGTTGAGCAGTGCTGTCACGGTTTCGAGCATCGGCGACGAAAAACCGTAGACGGTTTTTTCGTCGCTCGCGAGGCGATAGTGTTCGACGGGGTCGTTTGGCGCAAGCCATTGCGCCAAACGACCCTCGCCCTGCCCCCGAACAGGGGTCAGGGCGCGTGAGGGCCTGGCTTTTGGGGTATGGCGCGGGGCGGAGCCGTTTTTGCGGATGACGGCCGCATAAAATCCCTCGCTCTGCACGCGATGGGGGAAAAAGTGCCATCCGACAGAATTTCCATGCAGCGTTCCAACCTCGATACCTGCGGGAACATCCTCCATGGGGAGGAGCTCACCGCCCAACTCCTCTGCTATCCAGGCGGCGTTCTCTTCGTCCTCCTGTGCGTTGAAGGTGCAGGTGCTGTAAATCAAGATGCCTCCGGGGCGCAATGCCTCCCAAACATCGCTGAGGATGCGACGCTGCCGGGCCGCACACAACTGTACGTTCTCGGGCGACCACTCGGCCCGTGCGCCCATATCCTTGCGGAACATCCCCTCGCCCGAACAGGGGGCATCGACCACCACCACGTCGAAAAATTCGGGCAGCCCCTGCCCGAAGGCTGTCGGGTCGTTCGAGGTAACGGCTACGTTGCCCGTACCCCACTTTTGGACGTTCTCGGCCAGTGTCTTGGCGCGTGTGCGAATCACCTCGTTGGCCACCACAATCCCCTCGGTGCCCACAATCGAGGCCAAATGGGTGGTTTTTCCGCCCGGGGCAGCACACAAGTCGAGCACCCGCGGAGTCGCGGGTACCTCCCCCTGTGCCATCAGCCTGCGCAGGAGCCAGCCCACGAACATTGACCCGGCCTCCTGTACGTAATAAGCGCCGCCATGAAAGGCCGGGTCGGTCGTAAACACGGGTCGTTCGGTGAGGTAGCAGGCTTCGCCCGCCTCGCACCACGGCACGGGTGAGCCTGCCAGCGAGGCCGGCAGTCGATACGGTTTCGTCGGATTAAAACGCACGCTGACAGGAGACTCTGTCTCGAGACTCTCCACCAGTCCCGGATGCGTCGTGCCGACCTGCTCGACAAAAGCGGCAGGCAGAGCGGTCTGCATCTTGTTTGTGTTATTGTTCGAGACCATGGACATGCTGTTCGATGCGTGAAAGAATCGCTTCGCGGGCCGCAGGGTCCGTCACAAAATCCTCGCGGTCCACGTCCACTATCAGTTTCGGACCGTCATAATCGGCAATCCAACTCTCATACAGCTGGTTCAGTCCTTCGAGATAGTCGGCATCGATAGAGGCTTCGTAGGCTCGTCCGCGACGTTGAATCTGGCTCACCAGCGTAGGAACCGAGGCACGCAGGTAGACCAGCAGGGTCGGGCGCAACAGGTTGGCCACCGTAAACTCATAGAGCTGCATGTAGGTGGTATAGTCGCGCGTGGCGAGCAGACCTGCCTGATGGAGGTTGGTGGCGAAGACACGCGCATCCTCATAGATGGTGCGGTCCACTACCACATGCTCACCCTCGGGCCGTGCCGCGATGGCATCGATTTGGCGCTGGCGCTTGCCGAGAAAGTAGATCTGAAGATTGAATGCCCAACGGTGCATGTCTTCATAAAAATCACCGATATAGGGGTTTTCGCTCTCTTCGAACTGCGCCTCCCAGCCGAGGCGTTCGCTGAGCAACTCGGTGAGGTAGGTCTTGCCGCTGCCGATGTTTCCTGCGATGGCGATATACATAGCGTGGTTGTTTTTGGGGGTATGGGGTGTCGGAGCGAGGCTTATGCACCGACAATCACGGTGGTGAAGGTCGCAGGGTCGAGCCACTGCTCGGCCAGCGACCGAATGCGTTCGGGGGTGATGCTCCGCACCTCGTCGAAGAAGGCGGAGACGGCTTCGTTGGTGGCCCCGCACTGTACGTTTTCAATCGTCACGTCGGCAATCCCGAACGGACCGTCCAGAATGCGCATCATCTCGCCGATGATGATGTTGCGCACCATCTCGAGCTCTGCGGCCGGCACGGGTTCCGTGCGGAGCCGTTCCACTTCGCGGAGAATCTCGGCCACCGCATCATCGGTGGCCGAGGCCGTTACGTCCGAGGCCACGGCGAAGTAGCCTGTGTGCTGCATGTTCAGCATGGCGGAGTAGATGCCGTAGGTGTATCCCTTCTCTTCGCGCAGGTTTTTGACCAGCCGCGAACCGAAATAGCCTCCGAGTATGGTGGCCGCCACCTGCATGCCGTTGAAGTCGGGGTGCCCCTTGGGAAAGAGCACCTTGCCGATGCGGATGGAGGACTGGAGCGCTCCGTCGCGTTTTTCGCGCAGCAGCGGCGTGGAGTGGGTGGGGGGTACGCCCGGGTCGGCAGGCGGTAC
Organism: Candidatus Rikenella faecigallinarum; assembly: GCA_019113395.1. Lineage (GTDB taxonomy): Bacteria > Bacteroidota > Bacteroidia > Bacteroidales > Rikenellaceae > Rikenella > Rikenella faecigallinarum. The sequence continues at coordinate 46,923 of DXHL01000033.1, forward strand.
GGTGGCTGTAAAACGGTCGAGAAAGGCACGGATGGTCTCTACATGAGCCGTCGGCAGGTCGCCCGAAACCACGGCAAAGAGGTTGCCGCCCGTGTAGTAGGTCTCATAAAAATTCCGCAGCAGGTCGGTGGTCAGCGCATCGTATTCCGCGGCGGCCGAGCTGCGTCCGTAGGGGTGGTCGGCGCCGAACAACCCTTGAGAAAAGAGCTCCCGAGCCTGATACGAAGGTTTTTCGCGTTCGATAAGGAGCTGTTGTTTGCGTTTCGAGGCATAAATCTCCAGTTCCCGCGGTGGGAACTGCGGTTCGAAGAGTATCTCGCCCAGTATCTCCAGCGTTTTGGGGAGGAAGCGGCTGAGGCAGCTGACTGTCACCACGGCATAGTCGCGGTCAATCGAGGTGTCGTAGTAGATGCCGTAAAAGTCGAACAACTCGGCAATTTGGGCTGCTGTATAGCGGGCAGTTCCTTCGCTCATCAGGTTCAGCGCAGCCGAGGCGGTGAAGGCGGTCGACTGGTATCGGGTGCCGGCACGGAACACCAGGCTCAGCCGAATGAGCGGTTGGGTTCCGGCGTGAATGGTCCACAATCGGATGCCGTTCGACAGGGTGACGGTTTGGGCCGTCGGGATATCGAGTCGGTCGGGGATGCGGAACGGGGGTTGTATGGTGCGGTCTAACATGGTCTCTCTGTGGTAGCGCTTTGGTGCGGGAGGAAATTGGAAATATGGGCGCAGTTACGCCTCATCCGATGCAGTGGGCGCAGCCGAAGGGTCGGCTACGTAGCGCAGCGTCGAACTGTTTTCGGGGCGGAAGATGCGTTGTGCGGTCGAGCGGATTTCGTCGGTGGTGACCGAGTTGTGCTCCTCCACTTCGCTGTTAATCCACGCCGCATCGCCCAACATCTCGAAATAGGCCAGGTTCATCGCCTTGTTCAGGACGTTGATTTCGCCGAAGACGTTGTTTGCCTCGAACTTGTTTTTGACCTTTTCCAATTCGTATTCGCCGACGGTTTCGTTTTTCATCCGTTCGAGCTCTTGCCAAAGAGCCTGTTCGGCCTCGTCGAGCGGTACGTCGGGCATCACGTGCCCGGTGACGATAAAGAGCCCGGGGTCCACATCGCCCGAGATGTAGGCATTGACGTTCGAGAAGAGGGGGGACTCTTTGACCAGCCGTTGGTAGAGCCGGCTAGAGGTGCCGTTGCTGAGCAGGTCGGAGATGACGTCGCATACCGTCACCTCGCGGCTGCGGCGGGGACCCGTGTGGAATGCGATATAGATAACCGATGCCGGTACGGGACGGTGTACTTCGAGCCGTCGCGGGGCAGTCTGCTCGGGCTCCTGGGGAATGTCGTCCTGCACCGGGCGACCCGCAGGAATGTCGCCGAACCACTTTTCGACCCACTCAAACACGCGCTCTGCACGGAGGTCGCCCGCAATGCTCAGGATGGCATTGTTCGGCTTGTAGTAGCGGTCGAAGAAGGCCCGCACCTGCTCCATGGAGGCCTGACGGATATGTTCAATGTCACGTCCGATGGTGGCCCAGCGATAGGGATGCCGTTCGTAGGCCAGCGGCCGCAGCAGCAGCCAGATATCCCCGTAGGGCTGGTTGAGGTAGCGTTGGGCAAACTCCTCGACCACCACTTTGCGCTGCACGTCGAGGCTGTGTTCGTTGAAGGCCAGCGACAGCATGCGGTCCGACTCGAGCCACAGGGCCGTTTCGAGGTTCTCCTTCGGGAGAGCCAGGTAGTAGTTCGTATAGTCGTTGTTGGTGAAGGCGTTGTTTTCGCCTCCGGCCAGCTGGACGGGTTCGTCGTAACTGGGGATGTTCACCGAGCCGCCGAACATCAGGTGTTCGAAGAGGTGGGCAAAGCCCGTGTGGTCGTAGTCCTCGTTGCGGGCCCCGACGCGGTAGAGTACGTTTACCGCCGCCATGGGGGTGGAGGTGTCTTCGTGGACGATGACGGTGAGTCCGTTGGAGAGGGTTTTCTTTTGGAAGTCAATCATACGGGAGTCAAAGATACGGAATCTTCAGCGGATGTGCGAGCCGCTCGTGGTGGAAAACGAAAACGGACGGGGGTGTGGAAAATCGTTTGCTGACGGGAAAAGGCAGAAGGCTCTCTATCGGGTTGTCCGCGTCAGGTAAATCATGTCCCGACACCGAGTGCCGTCTTCGTCTATCACCGGTTCGGGGTAGTGGTCCGTGAAAAAGTTTCGGACCGTGTGCGAATAGCGGAATCCGCACCGTTCGTAAAAGGAGACGCCGCCCTCGCTGGTACCCACCGTCAGTGCGGGGAATTTTTCAGCATAATGGGCGCAGAGGTCGTCCAATATCCGCCGCCCCCATCCCTGTTGTTGGAAGGCGGGTGCGACGGCGAGGTTTTTTATCTCGCCGTGCGGGTCGATGACGGCTTCACCAACCACGACGCCTGAGGGCATGCGCCAGAGGTACATGTCGCTGTGGGCCAGATAACGGGCCACCATCGCTTCCGACGGGTCGGCCAGCAAAAGCAGGTCGCGGTGTGCCCATTTGTCATCCGTCGCGACAATCCGTTCGACAGTATATTCCGTGTGGTTCATCGGTTACGCTTCGTCGTCGAAGAAGAGCTGGTAGTAGTGCAGCCCGCTCGCCTCGTCGAACCCCCGCTGGATGCGCTGACGGTCGCCGTGGACGTAGATGTGGAAATTCTTGTCGAGCTTGATGACGCTTTTCAACCCCCGCGACTGCCGTTTGACGGCCGAGGACGAAATGTCGAACTGTTCGGGGAGCACCGTGTCGTGCTGTTGCTCGTATTCCGTCTTATAGCTCTGAAAACTCTCGATGACCTCCGGTTGGCCGATAACCTCCGAGGCAAACGTTCCGAGGTCGAAACGCTCGTTCTCCTTGAAAAAGGCGACCGACTTGTTGAGCAGGTCGGCCTGGTCGGCTTTCGAGACCTCGTACTCGCGCGGCAACTGTTTGGTGACAAAACTCTTGCAGAGGGCCAATGCGGCTGCAGTCTGGTAGTAGTCGTCCTGTCGCTGGCGCAGGTGCAGAAAGTCGTCCATCCAGTATTGCGCTTCGGTGCGGTTGGTGTTGTCCACGGCTGCCACCAGGTAGCCGTTCTCGCGTTCGGTGTTGAAAATCAGGCAGCCCTTGTCGAGCCGATGGATGTCGATACCCCGCTGGCTCTCCACTTCAAACCCGTCACCCGCAGGCCATACCCGCAGAAAGGTCTCCGGGTTTTCTGATTTGAAGAGCCCCACGGCATCGACCGTCTCGCCATCCACAATGCAGCCTCGCAGAAGAGCGACATAAAACTCTCCCCCTTTGATTTTGGGGTGCTCGCTTTGGGCATAGAGGTGTTGGGCCAGGGCGACGGACTGGTCGTAAAAGGTTGTGTCGAGCTCCTCGGGAGCCGCCTCGAAGATGCGGCTGGCATAGGTGTAAACCTCGTTGAGGGACAGGTCGTTGTCGTGGTAGAGGTGGTAGTATTCCGATGCGGCGGCGCTGTTCTCTTTGGTGAAGGGGGTGGTGAAGTAGGTGAGCAGCAGTTCGCGTACCGTGTCGCTGACCTCGAGCAGCCGTTGCGACAGAAGGATACCGTCGTCGTTGAGTTTGTTGCCGACATGGTGGAGAGCCACCTGTTCGAGCGAGGCTTCGGCGCAGTATATCATGTGAGTATCTCTAAAGGTGTGTGGTGGGACGAAAAGCGTTCGTTGGGGCATGAAAACAGAGCCCAACGAACGCAGCATAATACAAGTGTGGAGGTAAGAGGGGCTTTACAGTTTCCGCACTCCGGCGTTCCAGAGGAAGAAGGACCAGATGTCGGCCTGCTCCTGAATGGTTTTCGAGACGGGTTTCCCGGCTCCGTGTCCTGCATCGGCCTCGACGCGCAGCAGGATGGGGTTGTCGCACCCTTGAGCCGCCTGTAGCGTCGCGCCGAACTTGAACGAGTGGGCCGGTACCACGCGGTCGTCGTGGTCGGCGGTCATGATGAGTGTCGGCGGATAGCAGGTGCCCGGGTGGATGTTGTGCAGCGGGGAGTAGCGGTAGAGGTAGGGGAAGTCGGCGGCATTGTCGGCCGAACCGTATTCGACCACCCAACCCCAGCCGATGGTGAAGCGGTGGTAGCGCAGCATGTCGAGCACGCCGACCATCGGGAAGGTGGCGCAGTAGAGGTCGGGGCGTTGGGTGAGGCAGGCACCGACGAGCAGCCCGCCGTTCGACCCTCCGGCAATGGCCAGGTGCTCGGGCGAGGTATAGTTTTCGGCAATCAGGTATTCAGCGGCGGCGATAAAGTCGTCGAAGACGTTTTGTTTCTTGTCGAGCATTCCGGCGCGATGCCAGGCCTCGCCATATTCACCGCCGCCGCGGATGTTGGCCAGGGCATAGATTCCGCCCTGTTCGAGCAGCAGGATGTTCGAGGGCGAGAACCCGGGGGTGCGGCTGATGTTGAAACCGCCGTAGGCATAGAGGTAGACGGGGCGTTTGCCGTCGCGCGGGAGACCTTTTTTGTAGACCAGGAACATCGGTATGCGTGTGCTGTCTTTCGAGGTGTAGAAGACCTGCTCGACGGTGAACTGCGAGACGTCGAAATATACCTCCGTTTGGCGGTAGAGGGTCGAGGTTCCGTCGGCGAGCGAGTAGCGGTACGAGGTGGGCGGCACGTTGAAGCTGCTGAAGCCGTAGAAGACCTCCTTGTCGTCCGCCTTGCCGTCGAACCCGCTGACGGTGCCGATGCCGGGGAGGGTGATTTCACGCACCAGCGTTCCGCTCGGCGTGTATTGGCAGACGCGGCTCGAAGCATCCTTCAGGTATCCGGCGAAGAGCGACCCGCCGGCCGTGGTGACACACTGCAAGAGGTTGTCGCTCTGCGGAATAATGTCCTTCATGGTGGCGGCAGGCTCCGCAGCGGTCAGGTCCACTGACACGAGGCGGAAGTTCTGTGCATTGTCGTTGGTCAGCACCAGCGCCTGATTGTCCCGGCAGTCGATAATGGCGTAGTCGTTCGCAAAACCGCGGAAGAGGGTACGGAACGGGGCGGTGGGGTGGGTGAGGTCTTTGTAGAGGATTTCGGTGCCGCTGGTACCTTCGGAGGCGACGATGAAGAGCCAACGGAAATCGTCGCTCACTTCACCCGAGAAGTAGCGCAGCGGGTGGAGACGGTCTTCGTAGACCAGCTGGTCTTCGGTTTGTGCGGTGCCGAGACGGTGGAAGTAGACCTTTTGGAATTCATTTTTGGCGGAGTAGGCGCTGGTGCCCGGGGCGGGGGCTTCGTAGCGGCTGTAATAGAACCCTCCGTCGCCCCAGCTGGCTCCGCTGAACTTGACCCATTCGATTTTGTCGGGGAGTTGTCGGCGCGTGGCGACCTCCATGACATGGATATCGACCCAGTCCGAGCCCGATTTCGAGACGGAGTAGGCGGCATAGCGGTCGTCTTTGGAGAAGGTGACCGTGTTCAGGGCCACGGTACCGTCATCCGAGAGGGTGTTGGGGTCGAGGAAGACCTCGGGCGTCCCGTCCAGCCCTTTCTGGTAGTAGAGGACGCTCTGGTTCTGCAGACCGTCATTTTTGTAGAAAAAGTAGTACTCTCCGACACGGAACGGGGTTCCCTCCTTCGGGTAGTCGTAGAGCTGGGTGAGCCGTTCGCGAATCTGGTCACGGTAGGGTATCTGGCTCAGGTAATCCTGCGTGACGGCATTCTGTGCGCGGACCCATTCGGCCGTTTCGGCCGAGTTGTCGTCTTCGAGCCAACGGTAGGGGTCTGCGACTATCGTCCCGTGGTAGTTGTCGCGCACGGTGGTGTCGCGACGGGTCTCGGGATAGGGTTTCGTTTGAATGGTCATGGTGCTTTGGCAACTGGTGGCCGCTGCCGCCATCAGCGTCAGCGGGCCGTACAAATAGCGTTTCATGCGGTTTGTGGGTATTCGTGGGGTGAAGCCTCGCGGCAAACGACCCTAAAGGTACGGGATTATTCTCGGATTTTCCGCTTTTTCTAATGCAGCGCGTGAACAGGAAGGTCGAACGTGCCTACCACTGCCGCGTGGTCCGACGGGTAACGTATCGGGTGGGTGTCAATGACCTCCACCTCGCGCGGCACTACACCGGGCCCCTTGTAGTAGATAAAGTCGATGCGGTAGCGCAGGGCACTGCTGTCGGCCGCGTCGATAAGCGGCGACCAGGTGATACCGGGGTGTGTCTTGGGGTTGGGGTAACAAACCCGATAGGCATCCTGAAAACCCGCATCGGCCATCAACTGACTGGTCGGCCACGGCAGGACATATCCCCGATGGAGGTGGCGTGTGGCCCGTATCCAGTCGAGGTGGGAGTCGCTGTTGAAATCCCCTGATACGAAGGTCGGCACATCGCCCGAAAGAAATCCCACCGAATCGGCATCGTGCAAAATTTGTTTCAATTCCCCGGCACGGGTAGTCCACTCCTGTCCCACTATCGAGTCGGGTTTCATGCCCTGCTCCAGCTGTTGCTGGGTGTCGGGCAGGTAGTGGAGCCATAGATTGACGTAGTGGATGGCCTGCGTTTTGCTGACGCGGATGCGTGCCGCCGAGCAGTTGAACGGATGGAAAAAATCATAGGTCCGGCCGATGGGATACCGGCTCAGGATAGAGAGGTTCGAGCTGTGCAGGTAGAGGTAGTAGCCCAGTGCATCGGCAATGGCCGGTCCCGAGCCGTAGGTCTCGATAAGTCCCACCACGTCGGCACCCGAGCGGCGGATGAGGTCGGCCACGCGTTGCGGGCCTACCTCGGCACCGGTTTCGCGGCCCCCGTGCCAGATGTTGAAGGCCATGAGTTTCAGTTCTGCGAGGCTGTCGGGCAGCGGGGTCAGGCGGGCCCGCGTGTAGTATGACGAGTAGAGCCGAAACAGCATCTCGGGGGTGGGGATGCGGTCGTAGAGGGTGAATTCGTCGATTTGGCCGTTAAAAGCGTTCCATTCGGTGCTGTCGGCGCCACCCAACCGTATTTTGCCCCGTCCGTTGATGGGGCCCAGTTCGTTGAGGTTGTAGATGGCGACGTTCTGTCCGTCGTAGTAGAAACGGGCCTTGTCGAGCCGTTTGCTGTAGGTCAGTGCCAGCAGGTGCCAGCGGCCGTCGTTCAGGGGTTGTCGGGCGGGGGTGGGCTCGTACCAGAGGCTGTTGCCGTTGTTGTCGGTGAACCCGGCGTACCACGAACCGTTGGCCGATGCACCGATGGTGAAACCGCCGGCTTTGGCCGTTTTGTCCACGTTGGTGGCAATGACCGCACCAGCGCTCCCCGGCAGTGCTCCTGCCGGGGTACGTACCCAGAGGGCGATGCCGTAGATTTGTTTGCCGTTGGCCGTGAAGCTCATCGAGTCGAGCACCAACGGTGTGCGGCAGGCGGCTCGGGCGCTCAGGTCGAGCGCCGTGCCGCGTACCCCGTCGCGATACAGGGTGTGGTGGGCAAGGGTCGCGGAGAGTTGTCCGGTGCTGTCGCGGTCGAAGGTTAAGGTGCGGGGTTGGGCGAGGGTAAGGGCTGGACAGCCGAGGAGCAGGAGCAACAGCTGCATTAGACGTTTTATCGGAGGTGTCATGGGTACGTTTTGAAAAAGAGGGAGTGAACGGGGTATATCTGTATATAAGCAAAGAGGAAGGAACGCGTCCTCCCTCTTTGCGGTGTGTCAGTGTGTGGTGAGCGTAGTTATTTACGGAACGTTTAGGCTTCGAGATACCATGATATTATACATGGATTGTGCCAAACATCGCCTCTTGAATATTCCCAAAGTTATTGCACACTCTCTCCGCCATCCGGCACGACAATGGTTACGGTATCTTCAATCGGTGCCATATTGGCATTAATCATCTCCATGTCGAGGTCACCGTGTCCCGTATTGATAAACCCGTAGACCATAATGGCAATCACAATCAATGCGGCGATAATCGCCACAATCAGCCAAATGTCGGTTTTTGTTTTGGGCTGTTTACGTTTGGGGGGCATCGGGCGCCGTTGTCCCTGTTGGGCTTTGGCATTGGGGCCGCCGGGATTGCCTGGTCCGCGTCCGTTGTTTCCGCCCTGTGGGTTCATCCGTTGCCCGCGTGCCTCCTGCGGCCCGCGCGGAGGTACATTTCCTCCGCCCATCGGCACGGCCTGTCCTCCGCGCATGGAGGGTGCACCGCCTCCCATGGGCTGCTGCATGTTCCGCTGGGGCATCTGTCCCGGAACCGGTGGTTGCCCGCCGCGCATGGCAGGCGGAGTATTCGTAGGCTGCCCGCCGAGAGGAGGCTGCTGCATATTGCGTTGCGACATCTGTCCGGGCAGGGGTTGCTGTCCTGCGGGTGGCACGGGCGGATAGGGCTGTTGACCGGGTATGGCTCCCCGTTGGACATAACCGCCGTTCATGGGCATTGGCGGTACGCCCGTATAGCTTCCCGTCTGCAACGGCATTTGCTGCACGGGCGGTACGGGAGGTGTCGGGGGCGGTGTCTGTTGTATCTGCTGAACCGGCGGCACAGGGGCCTGCACCTGTATCGACTGCGGCCGGGTCATTCCGGGCATGGGTGTCGGTGTTGGTACCGGTGCCGGGGTAGGCTGTACCGGACGGTTGTAGGTTGTGGCCGGGCCTTGTTGTACCTGTTGAGGAATGGGTTGTACCGGCGTGGGTGTCGGTTTCGGTTCGGGTATCGGTTCGGGTTCGACGGTTTCCGGTTCCGGGGTCTCACCCTCCACGAGGGTTACGGTACCGTTGGCATCGGCTTTCAGCATCCCGACTCCTTCGATATAGTATCTGCCTGTCGAGGCCAGCGATTGACGCAGGTAGATGACAAACTCGCCGACCATGGCCCGGGCGTCGTCCGTTTCGACTCCGTACTCCTGCACCAGGGCATCGGTAACCATGCCGTCATCCTTGCGCAGGAACGGGCTGAATACCAATGATTCTCCTTCGGGAGATTCTTTTTTGAGAAAGGCTCCGAAATCGGGAATCACCACACGGCGATGTTGTTCGATGAGTTGTTTCAGTAAGGCGTTGTCCATGAACAATACTCCATATTTGACTTCAAGGTTACGAAAAAAAAATGAAACCTCCAATTTCTGACACTATTTTTCATGCCGGGCAGATTGTTTCAGTTCATTTGTGAAGGGAAAGCGGTTGGATGATGTTTGTGCTGTGCGGGGGGATTCGAGGTGAGAGGGGGTGAAAATGGTAAAAAGTATAAAAATAGGCGTATCTTTGGAGGCTCATACAAACATTATCTTCTTTTAAGAAACCGATATGGCACTTCAATGTGGTATAGTGGGTTTGCCGAATGTGGGCAAATCGACCCTTTTCAACTGTTTGTCGAATGCGAAGGCACAGGCGGCCAATTTCCCGTTCTGCACCATTGAGCCGAACGTGGGGGTGATAACCGTTCCGGACGAGCGGCTCAACAAGTTGGTGGAGATTGACAATCCGAAGCGGGTGGTTCCGACGACCATCGAGATAGTGGACATTGCGGGTTTGGTGAAGGGGGCTTCGAAGGGCGAGGGGCTGGGGAACAAGTTTCTGGCGAACATTCGGGAAACGGATGCCATTATTCATGTGTTGCGATGCTTCGAGAACGGGAACATCACGCATGTGGACGGGTCGGTGGACCCGGTGCGGGACAAGGGGATTATCGACACCGAGCTGCAACTCAAGGACCTGGAGACGGTGGAAAACCGGATTGGGAAGGTGCAGAAACAGGCTCAGAGCGGCGGGGACAAGAGTGCCAAGAGGCTTTATGAGATTTTGGTACGGTACAAGGAGGCGCTGGAGCAGGGTCGGTCGGCGCGGACGGTGGTGCTGGACAATCGGGAGGATGAAAAGCTGGTGGCCGACTTGTGCTTGCTGACCAACAAGCCGGTGTTGTATGTCTGCAATGTGGACGAGGGGTCGGCTGTGAGCGGGAACGCCCATACGCAGGCTGTGGCCGAGGCGATTCGCGAGGAGGGGGCGCAGATGTTGATAGTGGCGGCGGCTACGGAGGCCGATATTGCCGAGCTGGAGAGCTATGAGGAGCGTCAGATGTTCCTCTCGGACCTGGGATTGGAGGAGTCGGGGGTTTCGCGGCTGATACGGGCGGCCTATGCGCTGCTCAACCTGGAGACCTACTTCACGACGGGGGCGGACGAAACCCGCGCCTGGACCTATGTGAAGGGGACCAAGGCGCCGCAGGCGGCCGGGATTATCCACACCGATTTCGAACGGGGCTTTATCCGTGCCGAGGTGATTAAGTATGCCGACTATGTGGCGTTGGGTTCGGAGAAGGCGTGTCGCGAGGCGGGTAAGATTGGGATTGAGGGGAAGGAGTATGTGGTGCAGGACGGGGATATTATGCACTTCCTGTTCAATGTGTAGTGGGGGCGGGTTCTCCGGCGTGCATGGAAAATGAGCGAGGCGGGTCTCTTCCGAAGAGACCCGCCTCGCTGCGTTTTGCGTCGTGCGGTGCCCGATGTTGTCCGACGACTAAGGTTTAGCCTGGTAATAACGCACCCATTCGACCTCCATGTCTACGGGCACCTGTTTCGGGTCGATGGCTCCGACCCAGCTGCCGCCCAACTGCATGTCGATAAGCAGGTAGTAGGGGCGGTCGAAGGGGAACTGCTCCTTCGGCCCTTCTGTGAGGCGCGGATAGCTGAAGGTGCGGCGGTCATTGACAAAGAAGACCACCGAATCGGGGTACATCTCAACGGCGTATGTATTGTACTCCTCGGGTTGGATGGGTGCCGTGCCGCCCTGCGGCGGGTTCTGTTTGTGGCCGAGGTTGTGGGTGTAGTAGGAGTGGACGGTTTGATAGACTATCGTATCGTGGTTCAGGTGTTCCATGATGTCGATTTCGCCGCCCGTGGGCCAGGGATATTTCTCCTCTTCGAACGGTTTGAGCCAGATGGCGGGCCAGGCACCCTGTGCACCCTGAAGGCGTGCCCGTACTTCGAGCCTGCCGCCGTGGAAAGCGCGTTTGCCTTTGGTGTAGAGCCCTCCGGTAAGAAAGGCTGCGGAGTCGGTGGTGTCCGAATTGGGGATGGCCCGCAGGATAAGGTTCCCGTCGCGCAGGTCATAACAGAGAGGGTTATCGGACATTTTCTGTGCCCATTCGGGTTTTCCGCGTGGAATTTTCGACCAGGTGGTCGTGTCGAGGGGGCCGTTGAACTCCTCCTCCCAGACCAACTGCCATTTTGACGGTGATTCCGAGGAGCATCCTGCCATGCTGCACAAGGCGGCCAGAGATAAGAACAAGGGTTTGAACATGGGATAGTGGGTTTTGTCTCTGTTGGGTTTCTGTGTGTGGGGGTGTCCGAAGGGGCATTCATCCGTAAGGTGGATTATGCCGTTCGATACCCGTAAAAAGAGAGGTGCTCGCTCCGGCGATGCCGGATAGAGCGCCTGTCAGTGTTGTGTGCGGTGACTATTTCACCTCTTCAAATTCCACGTCGTGCGGACCTTCCTCTTTGGAGGAGTCGGCCGAACCGTTCCCTGCGGCTCCTGCGCCCGGGTTGGCGTTGGCACCGCCCTGAGCGCCGCCGGCGTTGTAGATGTCCTGCGAAGCAGCCTGCCATGCGGCATTCAGTTCGTCGGAGTATTTGGTGATGTCGGCCAGGTTTTGTGCCTTGTGAGCCTCTTTCAGCCCGTTCAGTGCCTTTTCGATGGCCGATTTCTTGTCGGCAGGAATCTTGTCGCCGTACTCTTTCAGTTGTTTTTCGGTGCTGAAGATGAGCGAGTCGGCACTGTTGAGTTTGTCGGCACGTTCACGTTCCTCTTTGTCCTTGGCTTCGTTGGCTTTGGCTTCGTCACGCATCCGTTGTATTTCGGCGTCGGTCAGCCCCGACGAAGCTTCGATACGGATGCTCTGTTCCTTACCGGTGCCTTTGTCTTTGGCCGAAACGTTCAGGATACCGTTGGCATCGATGTCGAAGGTCACTTCGATTTGGGGCACCCCACGCGGAGCGGCCGGAATGCCGTCCAGGTGGAACCGTCCGATGGTCTTGTTGTCGCGTGCCATGGGGCGTTCGCCTTGCAGTACGTGGATTTCCACCGAAGGCTGGTTATCCGACGCAGTCGAGAAGACTTCCGATTTGCGGGTCGGGATGGTGGTGTTGGCTTCGATGAGTTTGGTCATCACGCCGCCCATGGTTTCGATACCGAGCGACAGCGGGGTCACGTCGAGCAGCAGCACGTCTTTTACTTCGCCGGTGAGCACCCCGCCCTGAATCGAAGCACCGATAGCCACTACTTCGTCCGGGTTTACGTTTTTCGAGGGCTCTTTGCCGAAGAACTCTTTGACAACCTGCTGGATAGCCGGGATACGGGTCGAACCCCCGACGAGAATCACATCATCGATTTGCGAAGCGGTCAGCCCGGCATCTTCGAGGGCTTTGCGGCAGGGTTCGATGGTAGCGTGAATCAGTTTGTCGGCCAGTTGTTCGAATTTGGCACGGGTGAGGGTCGTTACCAGGTGCTGCGGAATGCCGTCGATAGGCATGATGTAGGGCAGGTTGATTTCGGTCGAGGTAGCGCTCGAGAGCTCGATTTTAGCCTTTTCGGCAGCCTCTTTCAACCGTTGCAGAGCCATCGGGTCTTTCCGCAGGTCAACGTTGTGCTGTGCCTGGAACTCTTCGGCCAGCCAGTCGATAATCACGTGGTCGAAGTCGTCCCCGCCGAGGTGGGTATCGCCGTTGGTCGATTTTACTTCGAACACCCCGTCGCCCAGTTCGAGGATGGAGATATCGAAGGTACCACCCCCGAGGTCATATACGGCGATTTTCATATCCTTGTCGGATTTTTCGAGGCCGTAGGCCAGGGCAGCCGCCGTCGGTTCGTTGATGATACGGGCCACTTTCAGACCGGCAATCTCACCGGCTTCTTTCGTAGCCTGACGTTGCGAGTCGTTGAAGTAGGCCGGCACGG
>DXHL01000034.1 GCA_019113395.1 Candidatus Rikenella faecigallinarum
GCCTGCCGCATCAGGGTCTGCGCCTCCTCGTAACGTCCCAGGCGATACAATACCCAAGCCTCCGTGTCGAGGTATGTGGGATTGTGCGCATCGAGTTGATTGGCGCGATGCGCCATCTCGAGAGCCTCATCGAGTTTCCTCCCCTCAATGCTCAGATAGTAGGCAAAATTATTTAGAATCAATGGGTTATCAGGTTGCAAAGCGAGTGCTTTGCGGTAGTCGCGATAGGCCGAGCGATTATCTCCCCTCAGGTGAGCCATATCACCGCAGAATCCATAAGCCGCGCTGGTAATCGAATCATTCTCGGAGTAGCGAATCACCTGTCGTGCCGTCTCAATCGCGGCCAGCGTATCTCCGTTTTGAAACTGCGTGAAGAGAAGCGTCATACCCAACTCGGCATCGCGCGGAAAACGCTGCTTGGCCAACTGAAGGTACTTGGCCACCGTATCCGGCTCCTCGCGATATTGTGCCAACTCGATGATATCACGATAGAAAGGGAGTGGTGCACCGCCCTCGTCAATCCTACGCATCAGAAAATCGTGAGCCATATCGAGCTGCCCGCCATAGAGCAACATACGCACATAAAAGGCCCGCGCATCGTCATTTTCGGCCGACCGCCTCACGGCATCAGCCAGGCGCAGCATATAGACATAATAGCGTCTGTATGGCTCCGCCAGCGTCATCACATAGGTATCGAAATACTCCTCTTTCTCCCTGGCGCCAAAGAGCGGATTGGCAAACAAAGGCACCAAAGCCTCCAAAAAATCGGTGTATTGCTCTTTGATTCGGTAATACTCAGCCAGCGCCATTTGAGGGGCTACAGCCGTCGAATCAAGCTCTATGGCCGCATGGTAATTGACCAGCGCAACGCTGTCCTTGTAGAGGGCTGCCGCCAACTCGGCCAACTGAATCCGAAAGGTTACCTCTTCGGGTATCTGGTGGCAGACTTCCGTCATGTAGTCATAGGCATCGCCATAGCGCTGCTGGCGAATCAGTGCCGTCCGCTTGGCATCAACCAGAACGGGGCGAATGCCCCCGCGCACCTCCACACTGTCAATCATTTGCAGCGCCGTGGAAAGCTCCCCATCCTGCAGTTTTATCAGTGCCAGGAGCGAAGCTGCCTCAGCGTTCGACGGGTCATGCTCCAATATCCGTGTAAAGAGGGTATCCGCCTTGCCGTACTCGCCCACCAACGTTAGCATACGGGCATAGTTGTCGGCATAGTCCACAGTCAGCGAGTCGATTTCGTAGGCACGCCGGGCATATCGCAACGCCGTCTCGGGCTCATTCACCATACGGGCGATTCCCGAAAGGCGATAATACGACGCGGCATGGTGCGGCACCACGCGCAACGCAGCCTCATACATCCGTGCCGCCTCGCGGAGCGTCCCAAGATTCTGCCGCTTAACGCCCTCCAGATAGTATCGCGACGCACGCTCCAACTCCCGCTGCGAAGGTTGTGCACCCGCTGCGGAGAGTATCAACAGCACAGCGCAGAAAAGCCCTAATATAGTACGTAACAGTGCCTTGCAGTGCATAATCACTCCTAATTCAACCCCGTAGACCCAAAACCACCCGCACCGCGCTCGGTAGCCTCCAACTCGACGGTCTCTTCCCATGCCAACCGTTCGTACCGCGCAAAAACCAACTGCGCTACCCGCTCGCCGGGTTGCAGTGCAAAAGGCTCGTTCGAGAGGTTCACAAGCAATACCTTCAACTCTCCGCGATAGTCGGGGTCAATCGTTCCCGGAGTGTTGATAACCGTGATACCGTGCTTGGCAGCGAGCCCGCTGCGCGGACGAACCTGTATCTCATACCCATCGGGTATCTGGAAATAGAGGCCAGTAGGAACCATGACGCGTTCCAGAGGAGCAATGGTTATCGCTTCGGACGTATTGGCCCGCACGTCGAGACCGACGGCCTGCGCCGTCTGATATTCGGGCAGCGGATTGGAAGAGAGGTTGATGACTTTTACTTTTTCCATAGTGTGGATAGTGGGCGGCCTGCCAACTCAACCTTGAGGGCCACGGCCAGGTATATCAAAAGTAGTAAAAAATTGAGCGTCAGACGGCCCGCTGTCGGCAGCAGGGCCGTAGCATAGGACAACCCGTAAATCGCTCCCCCGAGGAGGAAATAGAAGCCTATGCGTCGCAGGTCAAAAGGCACGGGGAAGTATTTTTGACAGAGGGCGTAGCTGAGCGTCACCATCAGCAACATAGACACGACACGCGCCACGGCTGCCCCGTAGTACCCCATCGAGGGGATAAGCAGAATGTTGATAGCGAGCGTAATCACCACGCCGAACCCCGTGATATAGATAGCCACACGTGTTTTGTCAGCGGCCTTGTACCAGAAGGAGAGATTGACCAGAATCCCGGCCAGCAGGTTGGCCAGCAGCAACAGCGGAAGAATACCCATCCCCTCCCGATAGTTGGCCCCGACGATATAGGCAAACTCACGCGAAAAGAGCGCCAGAACCAGGTAGATGGCAATGCCGGCAATGGTAAAGTACTTGGTTGCCGCCGCATTGGCCGCCCGAAAGTCCTCTTTCGAGAAGCCCTGGAGGAAGAAGGGTTCGGCTCCAAGGGTATAGATTTGGCGGAAAATCATCAGCAGGGCCGCAATTTTGGCTACGGCGGTGTAGATACCGAGTTGGGCATCGGCCTCTCCGGCGGGCAGCATGTAGTAGATGAGCTGCCGGTCGATAAAGTCGCCCGAGACCCCCATAATCCCAGCCATCATCAGGGGGATGGAGTAGGTGAAGATGCTCCGCAGGAGTTTGAGCGAGAAGGCTCTGGAGACCCACCTCAGGGTATGGGGCAGCAGGAGCAGGAGCGACACCGTGCTGGCAATCAGATTGGCCACCAGCACCCACAGGGGATTGGTGGAGGCTCCCGGGATATAGGTGTAGAAGAGGATGCAGGTCACCAGATTGACCACCACCCCCGAGACATTCACCACCGTGTAATAAACCGCCTTACCTTGTTCTCGGAGTGCCGCCAGAGGTATGGCCGCCACATTGTCCACCACAATCAGGGCGGTCATGGCTGCCACACAGGCGGGTGCCAGACGCATCACCTCGGCCAGCGAGTGGTTGGCCATCCCCATCAACAGACCAAAGAGCAGAGCCATAAAGCTGACCGCTCCCCAGGTTGTGGAGAGGAGTTTTCGTTTGTCGTCCAGGGTTTGGCACTTGGCGGCATAGCGGAAATA
Organism: Candidatus Rikenella faecigallinarum; assembly: GCA_019113395.1. GTDB lineage: Bacteria > Bacteroidota > Bacteroidia > Bacteroidales > Rikenellaceae > Rikenella > Rikenella faecigallinarum. Next base: position 3,214 of record DXHL01000034.1, read on the forward strand.
GCCTGTCGCGAGGCCCATGGTCAGCACTACGTTGGCAAAGGGAATAATCCCGTAAAGCAGCTGTACCTGCCCGTAGGTGGCATCGGGCATCACACGGGTCAGGTAGGGGGTCAGGAGGTAGTTCAGGAATTTCGACAGGATAGCGCTTATCCCGTAGACAGCGGTCTGCGAGGCGAGTTTTCGAAGGAGTTGGAGTGCCGATGCCATAGTGTCTGCCTGAATTATTCGACCAACATGTTACATCCGCGGAGTTGTGCTCCTTCGATTCGTCCGAGGACACGGAACGACCCGTCCGCATAGACCACTCCCCTGTCCTGAATTTCCAGGAACGAGCAGGACCATAGGTTCGCCAGGTCAATGACGTTCACTCCGCCTACCGTTCCCGTTTCGGCAGGCATAAGCGGACTTTGGAGGTCGCGTGTCGCCACCCGCATCCAGGGGGGGCATCGAAAGAGTCCCTCTCCGTCCGAATAGGCTTGGGAGAGGAGTTCGGTCATGCCATATTCCGAGTGGACCCGTTTCACCCCAAAAGCCCCACAGAGGGCCTCATGAATGGTTTCACGTGAAACTTCGCGCCTTTTTCCCTTCATACCTCCGGTCTCCATGACGACGGCGTCGGACGGGAGAGCGAGGGTGAGGGAACGGGAGGCGAGGTATTCGGCGTAGTCCAGCAGGGCGAAAGCCACCCCGATTAGGAGAATTTTTTGGCCGTTTTGAGCCGCTTTTTGCAGGTCGGCGGTCAGTTTATCGTGGTCGTAGAGATAGAAGCCACCAGAAACGCTGTTTTGGGCCTGCAAACGCTCCACCATCCAGACCAGCGAGGAGCCGCTTCGCTCGAGATAGGAGGGGAGCAGGGCAAAGATGCTCCACGAGGAGGGAGAACCGTAGAAGTGCTCGAAACCCCGGGTGAAAGAGGCATTGTAGAGCTCGGCGGAAGCGACCTCGTGGCGGCTGGTCTCGGTGCCCGTGGTTCCGCTGCTGGTGAAGACCACCTCGGGATGGAGGTCCGTGGGGGCACTCCAGATGCGACGACTCTTGAAAAACTCCACGGGGAGAAATGGAATCTCCGTCACGGAGACTACCCCGCTCGGCTCAACACCAAGCAGGTCGAGGTACTGCCGATAGGGCGCACAATGAGCCGCCTGGAAACGGAAAATATCCAGAGCCAGAGCATCGAATCCCGCCTGCGTGGCAGTATCCGTAAAAATTCTCTCTTGAAGCGCTTGACCCGTCATCAGTAGAGGTAGTTATTGAAGGGGTAACGCCCCTCGTGAATCTCGCGCACCATGCCGTAGAGGTCACGGCGCAGGCGGTCGATGTTGGTTCGGTTGCGTGCCGAGATGAAAATACAGGGAACACCGCTGTTTCGCGCCATCCAGCTGCGCTGCAACTGCTCGAGCGTCCAGTTCTGGCGCGTCTCGGGCAGCAGGTCATCGGCCTCCTTCTCGACGTAGGTGTATGCGTCTATCTTGTTGAATATGATGAACGTAGGTTTGTCCCCTGCCCCAATGTCGCGCAGGGTTTGGTTCACCACATTGATTTGGTCTTCGAAATTGGGGTGCGAAATATCCACCACGTGAAGGAGCAAATCAGCCTCACGCACCTCATCGAGGGTCGATTTGAACGATTCAACCAGTTGAGTAGGCAGCTTGCGGATGAACCCCACCGTATCCGAAAGCAGGAAGGGAAGATTCTCCAAAACCACCTTGCGCACCGTGGTATCGAGCGTAGCGAAGAGCTTGTTTTCGGCAAAGACCTCGCTCTTGCTGAGCATATTCATGATGGTGGACTTCCCCACGTTGGTGTACCCCACCAACGCCACCCGCACCAGCGAACCGCGTCCGCTGCGCTGCGTAGCCATCTGACGGTCCACTTTGACAAGTTGCTCCTTGAGGCGGGCAATGCGGTCACGAATAATACGCCGGTCGGTTTCAATCTCGCGCTCCCCTGCCCCACCGCGGGTTCCTGTCCCCCCGCGCTGCCGTTCGAGGTGGGTCCACATCCCCGTCAGCCGCGGCAGGAGGTACTGCAGCTGAGCCAACTCTACCTGTGTCTTGGCATAGGCCGTGGTGGCCCGCTGCGCGAAGATGTCGAGTATCAACCGCGTGCGGTCCAATATCTTGATTCCCAGTTCTTTTTCGAGGTTTCGGGTTTGCGACGGCGAGAGCTCATCGTCGAAAATCACCGCACTGATTTCGCTCTCTTCGAGGTATGTTTTGATTTCCTGGAGTTTACCGCTTCCGACAAAAGTACGCTTATCGGGGTACGGCAACTTTTGGAGGAAGGTAGCAACCGTTTCGAGCCCGGCCGTTTCGGCCAGGAAGCGCAACTCGTCGAGATACTCCTCTACTTCACGCACCTCCTGCCGGTCACGCACAATGGCCACCAGTATCACACGGTCGTTCTGCTGCTCGGCGAGCCGTTCGGTCAGTTTGCCTTTTTCCATAGCGAGTGGATGTTTCAAACAAAGCGGGCAGTCGGCATCCGAAAAAAGATGCCAACCACCCGCAAAGGTACGTATTTTCAGCGAAAAGGGGCTCAGGAAAAAGCCTCCTGTCAGCCTCGGTTACTCGACATTGTGCATGCCAATGTTCCCGGGTCTACTGAGTTTTCGTTGTGTTTTTTTGTCCATGGTATTCGGGTCGGGCACCCCGTCCACCTGACCATCGACCATCGCCATCCAGTTGGCACGGAGTCTGTCGGCAAAGCCGCGACGGTAATGTACATCACCCGTCCAGGAGTCAATGGCCAGGTCGAGGTACATCTCTTCGGTCATTTCGGTACCTTCGGCCAACCGCAGCCGAACATACCAGATTCCGTTCTGTTTTTCGCAGCAGACCACATCGTAATCCGTCATGCTGAACTGTCTGGGATCCCACAGCCAGATTTTATCCCCCAGCACATTGACTTCCGATTTGGCACCGTAGAGTTCCGAACGCAGTTTCACATGGATTTTCATGGCCGGTACAAGGGTGTCAAGCCTTTGCGCCGTTTGGATAGCCTCTTCCTGTTGCTTGTCGTTTTTGAACTCGGGCATTCCGCGCTCTTCGTACGGAGCAATTTTCCCCTGATAGATGGCAATGTCTCCATCAGTTGCGGTAGCCAGTTTCAGAACGGCATCAGCGGTCTTTGGGTCAATGGCCAAACCGAGTTGGAAAAAGCCATTGACCGAATCGACACAACTCAGGTTCATAATCCAGGCACCGTCTTCATCCTGCTTCGCTTCATTGACCAGAAAGTTTTGTTCATCCACCTTCACGGCCCCTCCCATATCCATCAGGAGCCACAGCGGAAAACCGGGTGTTTTGTAGAAATACCCCTGCACCATAGCGGCATGGCTCTCTTCGTTTTGCAACGGGTTGGGTACAAACTGGAATTTCCGGGCTTCGACCCATTGATTGACCTCTTCGGGTGTGGGTGTCGGGGCATCCTGAGCATACAGCGGGGCAACGGTCACTATCCCCATCACTGCAAAACATATCAAGCCTTGCATCCAATTCATTTTCTTCATACAGTGTAATTTAGGTTTTGTTTGGGTATCGTCTCCACTCCTGCTTCATATGGTTAATTGGATGAGGTAAAAACCGCTTTTTCGGGATAATTCATCCAATTTTTATAGAGGTAGTCGTACAGACCGGTCCGAATGAAGGTTTCGGCCGTCGAAGCGTGAATGGCAAAGTCGAGAACGGATGTCTTTTGGTAGCGGTTTCGGGTATCGGGAAACTCGATGCGGATATACCACGTGTCGTTGTGTTTTTCGAGATATACGAGCCGCGCAAACTGCCGCTCGAGGAGCGTTGGGTTAATGGTCCAGGTTCCAGCGCGGAAGTCGAGTTTCGGTACGATTCGGTCCACCAGGGCCTGAGACTCTTCGGCGTTGCGTTTCTGGCGCGCGTTTTTGTACTCGGTCATGAGGTACTCCGGAAAGATATACCCTTGGAACATGAAAGTGGTTTGATTGCGGTTTGTCTCCTCTTCGGTCAAGGCTGCCAATCCCGGAGCGAGTTGATTGACCGTCATCACGGTTTTGCCGGTATTTGCCTCAATCACAAAGGTCAGCTCAAAGGCACCGTTCACCGTATCTCCACAGGTCATTCCCAGGACCCAGGCTTCAACTCCCTCGACGGTTTTGGTTTCGCAGCGGGTCACGCTGAAAAGTCGTCGATTGACGGTCAGGGGTCCTCCCATGTTCATCATCAACCACATCGGAAAACCGGGCGTATTCTGGTATTTATAAATAGCATATTTCCCGTCTACCTGGCCGTTCAGGGTAGCCGGAATAAATTGAAAATCCATCCCCCGCACCAAACTATCCACCAACTGACGCGGGGTTGTTTGGCGCAATCGAGCCTGCAGTTCGACCTGTTCCTCCTGTGAGAGGAGTTTGGCGGCCTGCACTTCGTGAACCATACACACCAATAGAGCCAACAGCACCCCCGCTTTCAGGGAGATAGCATACAGATAACGTTTCATGGCTTCTCGATTCTTAGAGGTTCATACACGAAAATAGTCAAATTTCTTGAATTTCAAAACCCTATAAGGTTTGTCGGAGTAAAAAAAGAGGGAAACTCCCGCCCGGGAGCCTCCCTCCAATGGATTCGGGCAGTCAATCAATCCCCATTTTGAGGGGCTTGCCCATCCGCAACCGTCCAATACTAGTATTCGCGGATATTCCCTCTATACGTAATGGAGTTAGCCGAACCGGGGTTATTTTGGTCGAGCGCTTTGTTCGAGCGTACTTTCAGAGTAGCCACCCCTGATTTCGAGTTCACGGCAAAGTCGAAACTGAGGTCGTTACCGTTGTCCGCCACAGCTTTCATTTTCACAATCCAGGTATCTTTTTTCTTTTCGCACGAAACCCATTCGTAACGGTTGGTATTGACCGTCGGGCAGTTCACCATGTACACTTCAAGCGAGTTGGGGCGTACTTTGGTGTATTCGTAGCGGTTGATGGTGGTGGTACCGGTTGTCGGCTGGATGTATTCGTAGGGTACGAACTGGAAGTTTTTGGCGGGCATCACACGGTCGATAAGTGCAGCCGTCATCATCTCTTGTTTGGCTTTTTCGGCAGCTTTTTCGGCTTTCGATTTTTTCTGTGCCTGGGCGTTGAAGGTGACAGCCATCAGGGCGGCCATCAGCAGAATGACTTTTTTCATGGTTGGTTTGGTTTTATGGGTGTTTTGTTTGGTTATTAGTAGTCTAAAGGTATGACGTCCAACAGGGCGTCAGGTTTAATCGAGCGGGTTAAAAAAGTTGACCCTGTTCGGCCACTCCCCCCAGCAGCGGAATCCCCAGGTGTTCATAAGCCAAGGGTGTCACTTCGCGTCCGCGGGGTGTCCGTTTGAGGAAACCCTCCTTAATCAGGAAGGGTTCGTAAACCTCTTCAATGGTCCCTGCATCCTCACTGACGGCGGTGGCAATGGTTCCCAGCCCCACGGGTCCTCCCCCAAATTTATGAATAATTGTGGACAAAATCCGATTATCCATCTGGTCGAGTCCCCGGGTATCGATATCGAGGGCATCGAGAGCGCGGCGGGTGATGTCGAGTTCAATCACGCCGCTTCCCTGGACCATGGCAAAGTCGCGCACCCGTCGCAACAGTCCGTTGGCAATACGCGGAGTACCGCGCGAGCGGCGGGCAATCTCTCCGGCTGCCAAATCATCGATGGGAATCCCCAGTACCGATGCCGACCGTTTGACAATCCCCGTGAGGGTGGCCGTATCGTAGTACTGCAGGTGGCAGTTTATCCCGAAACGCGCGCGCAACGGGCTGGTCAGCAGCCCCGAACGGGTGGTTGCCCCAATCAGGGTGAAGGGGTTGAGCTTAATCTGCACACTGCGGGCACTGGGCCCTTTGTCGAGCATGATATCGATTTTGTAGTCCTCCATGGCCGAGTAGAGATACTCTTCGACAATGGGCGAGAGTCGGTGAATCTCGTCGATAAAGAGCACATCTCCCTCACCGAGGTTGGTCAGCAGTCCGGCCAGGTCCCCCGGTTTGTCGAGCACCGGTCCCGACGTCACCTTCATGGTCACTCCCAACTCATTGGTAATGATGTTGGCCAGGGTGGTTTTGCCCAGTCCGGGCGGTCCGTGCAGCAGGACATGGTCCAGAGCCTCGTTCCGCATGATGGCGGCTTTGATAAAGACCGAGAGGTTTTCGACAATTTTGTCCTGTCCGCTGAAGGCGCCGAGCTCCTGAGGTCGAATCTGTTCTTCGAACTCTTTGTCTTTTTCGATGTTTCGGATATCGCTCAAGGCAGGCAGATGGTTTTCGTTAAAGAGGTGTAAAACGAAAAAACGGTTCCGAAAGGTAGTGATTTTTTTCGGGATATGCACAGGTTTTCGGAAAGGGTCTCTCGGTTCGGGCGGCTGAACCTGGCCCGCAAACAGATAGAGGGCCGTGTAGACATGCTACACGGCCCTCTGTTTTCCGGCGTTTTCCCTCGACGGAGGAGAGGGGTCACCTCACTGCCCTGTGAGCCGTGATTCCCCTTCCGCTCCCCCACCGAAAAAAACGGTTCCTATTCTTCGTCGCGCTGGAGGCTCTGCACGTAGATGGCTTTGAGGCGCTGTACGCGGTTTTTCACCGAGGGTTTGGTGAAGTACTGGCGTGCGCGGAGTTCTTTGATGACGCCGGTTTTTTCGTATTTACGTTTGAATTTTTTCAGAGCGCGTTCGATGTTTTCGCCCTCTTTAATCGGCATGATAATCATGGCAATAATCGTTTTTAATCAAATTAAAAAATGGTTGTGTCCAGGAGATTTTTGGGTACTCACGCACCCCCGAGACGCTATATGAACCACGTCCCGTTTCGGCCCGACACAGACCCTGCAGGCTGTTGGTGTTGCGCTGCAGCCGGTCGGCCGCTATGTCTGTAGATGTGCTTTCTTTTACGGACACCGACTGCGTTTCCGGCTCCACAGCCGTCTCGTCGATGCCACTCATCAATACGGACTTAACCTCCTTTCCATTACCCAACCGCCCAGCATATGGGCCAATCGGGAGGACAAAGGTACTGTTTTTCGGGATTTTGGCCAAATTTCGGCAACTTTTTTGGCAACAACTCACCCTTCGGAGAACTGTTTCGGCCCTCCCCCACTCCATCGCCTCGATTGATTTTTCATTTAGATTTAAAGAATAGATAATAGATAAATAATTTATAAATAAGAAGAAGAATGGCTGTGGATGGCGTGGACAAAAAGGTGATTTTTCGGTTGTATATTTTATTCTTCACTTTTTGTGGACTTTCGATTAACAATATTTTCTTGTTTAAGTATATGAATGATAGTAAGATGAAAAAGATATTGACATTTCGCCCTCATGTGATATGCACAGAAGGATGCGTTGTGCCGCGCGTCAATAACCGACCCTGAGAACGGGTCATTGGCTGTGCATGAAAAAAAATATTTTCTCCTTGCATCCTTCCGAAATTTGTGCATACGCTCCTCCCATGCAAACTTGCAAGGGGTGCATCCTCCATTTTGTAAATTTTTTCGAACACCTTTTACACAAAAAGCGGAAAATAACTTTTCCCGTTCCTTCAGTCAGTTACAGACCGGCAAATCGAAATATGCACACTTTTTTCACAGCGGTTCGGGCGGAAAGTCGTACCTTTGCGCCGTCCGAAAAAGACGATGTGGAAAAGTGAACTCGGCACTCCCCTTTGGTCGCCCCTTTTCAACCGCATCCCGCGAAGGACAAGAAAAACGCCTGCCACTTTCCTATTTCCTGCTGCATGGAACGCCCTCTGACATCCTATGAACTGCTGACAGGTCCCACTCCCGTGGGCGAGGCACTCCAGCAGGCGCTTTTTCCGCGGTTGTCGGCGTCGGATACCACGTTTCATCCCGACACGGCCTGGCTGTTGCAACCCGCTCCCTCGGCCGCCGAGGTGTGGGGCCCCTCCTCTACCCTGGCCGAAACCCTCGCCCCTCACACGCTTCATCGGGTCGAAGCACCGCGTGAACCCTGGCAGACCTCGGTGGTAATGGTGGTGCTGATATGCTTCTATTGTTATATCATGTACCGTTTCCGCCGCGACATGATGAGCTGCCTGAAAAATATCGGAAATACCGAAGATACCCTCACCCTGATGGAGGGTCAGGGAGCCGATTTTGTCTACTTGCTGCGCAGCGGCATGGCGCTGGCGGTACTCAGTGGCGCGGCGCTGATTATGACCTGGATGGAGTTGAAACTGCCCGGGGTGGAGAGCTACTACCTCTTTTTCGGAGCGGTGGCCGCTTTTCTGCTGATAGTGCTCTATCGTCGGGTGGCCTTTGCGGTGATGCGGTGGCTCACCGACCAAAAAGAGCTCTTCCACGAAATCACTTTTATCAATCGCATAGACATCACCTTCATTGCCCTGTGTTATACTCCGCTGGCCGTCATTATCGGGGTGAGCGGCCGTCTCTTCGAGTTGGGGCTCGTGGTACTTGCCCTGCTGATTCTATACCACTTTACCGCTTTATATAAATACTTCAGGCTGCGCCTGTTTTCTAAATTGCAATGGATTTTGTACCTTTGCGCCGTCGAAATTTTGCCGGTGAGCTTCATAATTGCGCTGGCGATTCGGAAGAGTGGGATTAATTAACATCAATGGTGAATACATCCAAAGTAAAGCGAATACTTATTTCGCAACCGGCTCCGGCTTCTGACAAATCACCCTTCTCGGACCTGACCTCCAAACACAAAGTCGAAATCGATTTCCACCCGTTTATCACGGTGGAAGGGGTGACGGTGAAAGAGTTTCGTGCCCAACGGGTAGACGTACTGGCTCACACGGCCGTGATTTTCACCTCGCGAAAAACCATCGACCACTTTTTCCGCTTGTGCGAAGAGTGCCGCATTACGGTGCCCGAGACCATGAAGTATTTTTGCGTGACGGAGGCCATTGCCCTCTATCTGCAGAAGTATATCGTCTATCGCAAGCGTAAGATATTTTTCGGAAAGGCGACTTTTGCCGACCTGATGGAGGTCGTGGCCAAACACAAGGACGAGAAGTTCCTGGTGGCGCTGTCGGACCCTCATAAACCCGAAATACAGCAACTGCTGAACAGTACCGGGGTGAAATATACGAAGGTGATATTGACCCGTACCGTGCCGGCCGACTTGTCGGACATTGCCCTCAATCGGTATGATTTGGTGGCTTGTTACAGTTCGGCGGATATCAAGGCGCTGCACGAACACTTTGCGACACTGCCCGATGGGATGATTGTTGCTACTCTGGGGAATGCCACGGCGCGCGAGGCTTTGGCAGCGGGAATGCCTGTGGATATTATAGCTCCGACGCCGAAGTATCCGTCGCTGACGATGGCCATTGACAAGTATATCGCGGCATTGAACGGAGGGGCATCGGTCGAAGAGTTCGGGGTGAAGGAGATGCCGACACCGGCTCTTCCGGTGGTGAAGAAGAGTGCTTCACGTGCGAAGTCGGCCTCGGCAGCGGCCAAGACGACCGTCTCTCGGCGTGCGGCAGCCAAGTAAGCAGCAGATAGAATCATGTCCAGCAAAACGAATACCACGGGGCGCTACACGTTGCCCAAGGCGGAACGATTGGCCGGACGGAGCGATATAGGACGCCTCTTCACGCACGGAGAGGCGTTTTTGGTTTATCCGATTAAGTGTACCTGTCGGTGGACGGAGCTGGGTGGGGGAGTGCGGATGATGGTGTTGGTGCCGAAACGGAACCACAAGCGTGCCGTGGCTCGTAATCTGTTGAAACGGAGGATGCGGGAAGCCTATCGGTTGCATAAGGAGTTGTTGGCTGTCGAGCCGGGTGAGGGGTGTGCAGTGGTGGGGGTGGATATGGCCTTTTCGTATGTGGCCAAGGGGGAACCGCTCGACTATCGAACCGTGGAACGGGCCATGATAACCATTCTGCAAAAGGTGTCGGCTCTGCGGGCAGCGCGGCAAGCCGACGTTCAAGGATAGGGCGCGCCGTTTTCGTTATGTCCAACCGTTGGAAACAGATACTCTCCTGGCCTTTTATTCTCCTGATACGGTTCTATCAGGGGGCCATATCCCCTTTTTTACCTAACTCGTGCCGCTATACGCCCACCTGTTCGCAGTATGCGTTGGAGGCATTCCGTAAACATGGGCCGATAAAAGGGTTGTACCTGACGATTCGTCGCCTGCTGCGTTGCCATCCGTGGGGCGGCAGCGGTTACGACCCCGTGCCCTGAATACTCTTTTGACACGTTTTACCCGCGCCGGATTTGCATGCAGCGGGGCGCAGAAAGGGCCCCCGCAAAAGAAGTCTCAACTGTTGTTTGACGACAGTTCGCGCATTTTGCGTTCCTGTCGTGCCGCTTCGGCTGCCGTGCGCAGTTCGTGGGTCCGACGACGGGTGGCCACCACGGCCGTAATCCCGTATACGCCCGTTAATATCCACAGTGTAATGATTTCGGGTGCTACCTGTTGAAGCGTAGCGCCCATGGTCCGAATCCGTACCAGTGCATCGATTCCGCTGCTCGAGGGGGCCAGTCGTCCCAGGGCATACAGCCACTCGGGCATCCCCTCCTTGGGCCACGAGATACCGCTGACAATGAGGAAAAAGACCGAGGTGACAATCAGCACCATCATCGAGGTTTCGCGGCGGCGGAAGAGGGCTCCGAAGGTCAGCCCGAGGAAAATCACCGACAGCAGGTAGGGGATGAATACCAGCAGCAGGTCCGTATGGTTTCCGTTCATCGGGTATCCGAAGAACTTGTACTGGAAGCTGAACATGTAGAGCATCAGCGGAATGTAGAGGAAGAGGTATGCCGTCGCCTTGGCCAGGGTCAGCCGCACGGCCGAGTAGTCCCGAAAGCGTCTCCACGTTCCCTTTTCGTACCAGGTTCCCCCCACGAAACCGATGCCGATAAGGAGCAGTTGCTGGGCAATCAGTATCAGCACGGGCGGCATCACGGCCGTGGCATAGCCGCCGTAAGGATTGTAGAGGATATTCACATCGTAGGGTACGGGTTGAGAGACCCATTCGGCCTGCTTTTCGGTCATTCCGGCAGCGGTCAGTTTTTCGATTTGTATCTCGCCGCCGACGCTCATCGTCACCTCGCTCACGGCGCTCAGGAAATCGCTGTATAGCAGAAAATAACTCCCGTCGGCATAGAGGCTGATGTGGTTTTGTTCACCGGCCAGAATGCGTTTTCCGTATCCCTGCGGAATGTAGAGTACGCCGTAGACCTTCCGTGCAAAAAAGAGTTGTCGAGCCTCCTCCAGGTTCAGGGGCATGTACCGTACATCGGCCTCGGGCGTTGCGTCGAGCATTCGGGTCAGTTTCCGGCTGGCGGGGGTGTTGTCCAGGTCCACGACGGCTACCGGAAAGTCGCGTACCACCTGCGGTGCGTAGATAAGCGGGTACAGCGTCCCGTAGATGAGCATCGCCCCGAAGAGTATGAGCATGGCACCTCCGTCTTTGAAGATGGAGATGAACTCGGTTTTGGCTATTTTCCAGAAGCGTTTCATGGTATCAGTCTTTCCCGTAGTATTTAGGTTCAAGGGCGACTTTTTTGAGTCGGGGCATGAGGATGGCCATGGCGAGGGTAAAGGCTCCCAGAGCGGCGATGTCACCGAGGGAGCGTGCGAGGGGAGCACCGCGAAGGCTCTGTTCGATAAAGATGTCGATGAAGTAGGTGAGCGGGAATAGTTTTGCGAGTGCAGCGATGGCGGGGTACATGGCGATGGCGGGGAAGGTGAGTCCGCAGAAGGAGAGCGAAGCGGTTGCGAGTCCTCCGGCCATGGAGAGCGAGAAGCGCATATTGGCGGTGACGGCCACCAGCATCACCCCGATGGCCATGTAGGCGAGGATAAAGAGGAGGTTCCCGAGCACCAGGATAGCTGCATGAGTTCCCTGGAAGGGGAGTCCCATAAAGCGGTAGAGAAGGGTGCTGATAAAGAGCGAGAGCACTCCGAAGAGGAGGAGATAGGGGGTCAGTTTAGCGGCCAGTGCACGGGTAATGCTTCCTCCGGCGGTTTCCACCCATTCGGCGGCTGTTCCGTTTTTGAGTTCGCCGCCGACGGTGTAGACCGTCACGAGGCTCACCGTAATGGCGAGCATCACGAAGAGCAGCCCCGGCAGCAGGTAGTAGGCATAGCTGCCGTAGGGGTTGAAGAGGATGTGTTTGTCCATGGCCACGGGGTAGGCCATGGCATATCCTTTTGCCGCCGGAATCCCTTTGGCGCCGAGCATCTGGGTCTCCACGCCGATGTTAAAGGCCTGGAAAACGGTCGTAATGTCCCGTTTGAGCAGGCCCGAATTGAGAATGCGTGCTCCGCTGATTTCGGCTGAAATCTGTGCGCCTCCCGTGCCGCTCAGTATGTTGGCCTGCAATCCCCGGGGAATCACCACCAGCGCATTTACTTCGCCCCGTTCCATGGCATCGCGTCCCTGGCCGATGCTTTCGGTTTCGAAGGCCACCTCGGCCGTCGGGGTTGCGTCCAGCATCCGCACCAGCTGTCGGGAGAGTTCGGTGCGGTCACCGTCATAGACCGCTATCGGCAGGTCGTGGACCGTTCCCTTCCAGAACATCAGCACGTAGAGCACCGTCATCACCACCGGAAGGATGATGGCCGAGGTCACCAGCAGCCGGCTTTGGCCGAAATGTCTGATTTCTCGCTGAAGACTTGTTCTGAAAGCTCCCATGGATTTGGTGTTAGGGTGTGGAAAAAGGGGTGTTTTGTGGGCAGGGCAGGTAGATGATTATGGCGACGGCCGAAGGTCTTACAGACTGTTGTAATCGACCGTCACGGTCATACCCGGCCGCAGGTTGGGCACTGCACCCGCCGTACGGGCGTGCACCTCAAAGGTTTTCACGTCGAACTCCCCGCTGGTGCGCGTAGCGGCCCATGTGGCATACGATGCCTCTGCCGCAATGTAGGTCACGGTCAACTCGTAAGTTTTGTCCAGCGCGGGGAAATAGCCCTGAAACTTGGTACCGATTTTGATTTTGGGCAGCAGGGTCTCCTTGACGTTGAAAACTACCCACGAGTCCGACAAATCGACAATCGTCACCACCGGATAGCCCGTTCCGACCAGTTCGCCGTTCTCGGAAATCACGCTCGACACCTCTCCGTCCACCGGGGCATACTGTTTCGTCTCGGTCACGTAGGATTCCACCTCGCTCACCGCACCGCCGGCCTGCTGAACCAGTGCCTTGGCCGCAGCCTTATCCTCCCACTGTGCCCCTTCGGTGGCCATGCTGTAGGCAGCTTCGGCCGCCGTGGCCGTGGTTTTCATGGCTTGCAGGTTGGCCTGTGCCTCGTCCAGTTTCTGAGCCGCTACCACTCCCTGGTCGTAGAGGTTTTTCACACGGTTGTAGGTTTTTTGCGCCAGTTCCAGTCCGGCCAGTGACTTCTGCCACATCTCGTAGGCCTGTTGGATTTGTTGTTTGCGTGCCCCGGCATCGACCTTGTCCTGCATGGCCGTTGCCGCAGCCTGTGCCGCCTCGGCCTGAGTCAGTTTGGCCTGCACCTCGGGCGAATGGATGCCGTACAGAAACTGCCCCTTAACCACCGCATCGCCCCGTTTGACCGTCAGACTGTCTACCCGGCCGGGCACCTTCGACGACACTTTGTAGCTGGTCGCTTCGACCGTCCCCTGCATGATGTAGGGTGCGGGCTTCAGCACAAACCAGCCGATAAACGCGACCACCGTAATCACGGCGATGATAATCAGCGTAATGGTATAGACTTTTGATTTCATGGTCTTTGAGGTATGAATGGGTGTGAGTGAGTTATTCGTTGGTGATGATTTGGAAGTCGGGTTGCATCATGTAGCTTCCGAGGGTTTCGGTTTCTCCGGCCAGGGCCAGCAGTTGGGCCAGTGTCACGTCGAAGGTATAGGCTGCCGCCAACCGTTCCACCTGGGCTTTGGCGAGGTTCAGCCGCGCATCGACCACATCCGACGAGGGAGCCATCCCTTCGGCAAAGGCGCGTTGTTTGGCGTTGAGGTACGACTCGGCGAAGGCCACTGAGCTACCCAGGGCATGCACCTCAGCCGCGGCACTCTGCAACTGGTTGTAGAGTTTCTCGGTGAGGGTCATCAGGTCGTTTTCGGCCTTGGTCTGCATGATTTCGACGCGTTGGAGGTCTTTTTTCGCAGCGGCATGTTTGTATTCGCTGCTGAGGCCGTCGAACAGCCGCAGTTTAATCCCTGCGCCAACGACCCATCGCGGAGCCAGTTCGGTCAGTTGCCAGTCCCACGCATTGACGGCTCCCATGGCCGCCACTTCGGGCAGAAACGAGGCTCGAGCCGCACGAATGCCCTCTTTGGCCAGTCGGCGGGTCAGTTCGACCTGTTTGAGGATGGGGCTGTTCTCTTTGACTTTTTGTTGGTAGTACTCCAACGGCCGCAGCTCGTCTATCACGAAGAGCGAGGTAATGGGCAGGTATTCGGCCGTCTGGTTGAGCGAGGCGCAGAGGGCCTGATTGACGGTTCCGATTTGCAGTTCGGCGGCTTTCTGCTCGCCTTGTGCCTGGGCCAGATACATCTCGGCATAGAGTTTCTCGGTGGAGGCAATCATGCCGTTCTCTTCGAGTTTGCGGGCATCGTCCAGGTGTTTCTGCATCCCTTCGGTCACCTGTTGCCGCACCCGCAGCACATGGCGTGCCAAAGCCAGGCCGTAGTAGCGTTCCACCACCTCGGCAAAAAGGTCGGTTTGTGCCTGGAGGGCCTCCTGACTGCTCTTTTCGATGTTGATTTTGGCAGCGTTCACGGCTGCGTTAATCCGTCCGCCCATATAGAGCGGTACGGCCACTGTAGCCCCTACGACGGCAAACTGCTGTTTCTGCAGGGTCAGGCTCAGGTCGAGGCTCTGGACGGCCTGCAGTATCTCGGAGGGTATCGGGAAGGGTAGCGGCAACTGCCCGATTTGTTGCAGGGCGGCATCTTTTTCGGCATTCAGGTCAAAGGCTTTGATATCCTCCGACATATAGGTATACGAAGCGTTTACGCCAATTTGGGGCATTCGCAGCCCCCAGGCGGCTTTGCGTCGGTCGATGGCCGCTTCGTGGGCAATGCGTTCGGCTTCGATAACCGGATTCTGCCGATAGCTCAGGTCGATGGCTTCCTGAAGGGTCAGTACGCGGCTGGTGTCGTCAGCGGCGGGTGCGGCGAGGCTTTGTGCTGCCGCGGGCCGACAGGGAGCCGACAGCAGCATCAGCGCAGTGGTCAGCAGCAGGGGGGTACGTGGTATCTGCATGGTGTACGTTTTACGTTCAGTGTGGTTCGGTTGCCCCGGTGTTCATCTCCCGACAGGTCACCACAGGCGGTCGATGACAAGGTATGAATTATTCAGCAAATTTGGTGCAATTTTTTGGCACGGATGTTGCATTTGATACAAGAAACAAAAAATTAAGCCAACCTTTTAAAATTTAATACGATGAAAAAACTCTTTTTATCTGTTTTGATGTTGTCGCTGGCCACTGCGGCCATGGCGCAAAACAACACCTCGAAAGAGGCTCGTGCGGCTCAACGTGCAGCCCGCCAGGAACAGATGACTCAGCAGCTGACCTCAGCGCTTCAGAACCACAATTTCACCTTCTCGGCATCGCAGGTGAGCACGCCGATTGGTGGAATGCCTCAGACCCTGAACCAGTGGAACAACTATGTGGAGGTCTATCCGGAATCGATTCAGGTGAGTCTGCCTTATATTACGGGCAGTGTGGATTTGGCTCCGTTGCGGATTGAGTTCACCACGACTCAGTTTACCTTCTGGGAAGACATGAACAACGGGTCGCAATGGACGGTGGTGTTTCAGACGGAGACCGGAGCCAATGTGAAGTATGTGTTCCACCTGAATTATGATACGAACAGCGGTTTGGCTACGCTGACGCTGGTCCCGAATTCGGGGAACACGCTGACTTACACGGGTTCGCTGCAAGCCAATTAGGTTTATCCATCGTTGTCCGTCTGGGAGTTTTCTGCAGAGGCAGCGATAAGGCAAGAAAAGAGCGGAGATTGAAACCATATTCAATCTCCGCTCTTCGTGTTTATCATTCTCCCGGGGAATTACGACCCCGCAGAGAGATTGCGCTTTTCGTTTGCTATCGGAACTATTCCAGCACGAAGTTAATCGGCACCTGTACATACACACGTACCGGTTTCCCACGGTTAGCTCCCGGGCTCCATTTGGGCGAACTTTTCACCACACGCATAGCCTCTTCGTCGAGGAATTTGTCCACGCCGCGCAGAATCGTCACATGGCTAATCGAGCCGTCACGTTCGACCACGAACTGTACGATTACTTTCCCCTGCGAGCCGTTATCGGCAGCGGCAGCCGGATAAACGATATGTTTCCCGCACCATTGCGCGAAGGCATTGATATCGCCGCCTTGGAACGAAGGCATGGTTTCAGCGATAATCACGGGTTCTTCCTCTTCGACTTCACCTTCGCCGGTATAGGTCCCCCCGAACTGGGTTACGTCCACGGCCAGGTCGGTGGTCACGTCAAGGTCGAGGATGTTCATGGTTTGTTCGATTTTGGCATCGTTTTTCACGACGTTAAGCAGGTCGGAGAGCACTACGGCCTGGGTTTTCATCGGTGCCGGCGGGCGTTTGTCTTCCTGAACGGTCACTTCGGTCATTTCGGTTTCGACCACCACGGGGGTCTGTTCCACGATTTCGACAACCCGTTCCTTTTGGCTCCAGCTGAACATACCGATGCAGGCAGCCAAAGCCACAATAATACCGATTTCGAGGAAAATGCTGCGTTTGTTTTCCAAATCGGCCTTGGGCGATTTTTTGAGTTCCATATGGTTAGTAGTAGAATTAAATGCGTTATCTTTGAATCAAGACATGGATTATCGTCACAAAGCTATGCGTTTTATTTGGAAAATGCAACACTGTGCAGGCGCAGATGTTTGTGATATAAAAAAAATACCTATATTTGCACCGTGAACGGGGGATTAGCTCAGTTGGCTAGAGCGCTTGCATGGCATGCAAGAGGTCACCGGTTCGACCCCGGTATTCTCCACGCGAGGCTGCTTTACGATGGTGTAAGGCAGCCTTTTTTGTTGGGGCGCAGTGAACGCGACAGCGAGCGTTGGGGAGGCGGCCCGTTATGAACGATGGAACGTTATGCAGAAGCACAGTTACGAAAATCATTGGCTGACGGGACTCTCGCTCAATGAGTTGAAGCGGGTGGCCGAGGAGATGGGACTCAAGTCGTTTGCGGCCCGGCAAATGGCCGACTGGCTCTATCGCAAACGGGTGGCGGAGCTCTCGGCCATGACCAACCTGTCGTTGTCGGCGCGCGAGCGGATGCGGGAGGCCGGCTACGAGGTGGGGCGTATCGCCCACTGCGAGGTGCAGGTGTCGGTAGACGGCACCAAAAAGTACCTCTTCCCGACCCTCGAGGGAGAGTATATCGAATCGGTGTATATTCCGGACGGGGAGCGGGCAACGCTTTGCGTATCGTCGCAGGCGGGGTGTCGTATGGGGTGCCGTTTTTGCATGACGGGACGTCAGGGCTTTCAGCATAACCTGACGGCGGGTGAAATCCTGAATCAGATACTGTCCATTCCGGAGTCGGAACAACTCACCAATCTGGTTTTTATGGGCATGGGCGAACCGATGGATAATCTGGATGCTCTTTTGCGGGCCGTGGAGGTGCTGACGGCTGAGTGGGGGTTGGGGTGGAGTCCCACGCGTATCACGGTCTCGACCGTCGGGGTGATTCCGGCCATGAAACGCCTCTTGACGGAGTCCCGAGTGCATCTGGCCGTCAGTCTGCACAATCCGTTCGGGGAGGAGCGACGCACGATGATGCCTGTCGAAAACCGCTACCCGATTCGGGAGGTGATAGCGGCGTTGCGGGAGTTTGATTTTGCGCATCAGCGGCGATTGAGTTTTGAGTATATTGTGTTCGAGGGGTTGAATGACACGCCGCGTCATGTCGAGGGGTTGGTTCGTCTGTTGAGGGGGTTGCCGTGCCGCATCAACCTGATACGTTTTCACACCATTCCGAATTCTCCGTTTCGGGGAGCTTCCGAGGAGCGTATGCGCTGGATGAATCGCTCGCTGAACGAGGCGGGTATCCTGACCACGACACGTTCGTCGCGGGGCGAGGATATTTTTGCAGCCTGCGGGTTGCTTTCGACGGCTCGGCAGTAGGGTGCTGACCGAGATTTCAATCTGTTCATACTTCAGCCCACCTTAATCATTGTGCCTGACACGAGTTGGTTCGATTGCTAGCGGCCCCGGATTGCTGGGGCAATCCGTCAGGCGTGCGCCCAGCGGCATCAGGTCGAAGCCGGCGGGGATTGCTCCGCAAGGAGCAGGCCTCCGCTCCGGGCGGCTTCGGCCTGCACGACTTCTTACGAAGTCGCATTCTACTGGCAAACACGGTTCGCCTCGAATCGCAGCCTGCGAAATATGGGGTAAACACAAATCGGTTCGTGTGCCGAGCGGCACCAGGCCGCAGCCTGCGGAGTTTAGAGTGAAGACCGCTCGGCTGGGGTGCCTACGCTATAGTCTCAAACCTAGTCGGAGCAAACTCCCTTTGTCAGGCCGGAACCACCCCCGGTGGAGGCCTGGTGCCGCTGGGCACCCCAGCCGAGCAGCCTCTACCCTAAAACCCACCGGTTCCGACCTGAGAACACTTTGTGGCTTGTTACGACTCGGCTCGAGTCTCTGCGCCTCGCAGCCAGCGAAGGGGACGGCATCAGGCCGCCGCATATTCGTCGAGCAAACTCTCTGTCGGTGTGCCCGTGGCACCTGCGGGCTGACGGTTTCTTTTGAAACCGCATCGGCTCGAACCATCAATCTCTACCCTTTTCGACCTTGCGCCCACCCCCCGAAGCGGCAGAGCCGCTTGGGCGTATTTTACAAAACCGCTGCGGTGAGGACAATCATTGCTGCCTCTTTTGGTCGGCGCCGCCCCCCGACGGCTGTAAGCCGTCCGGCGCCTGACTGATGGATTGCCAAAGGCAATCCGAATTTTCCCGGATGCTCTCGGCTGGGTACTCCAGCCGAGCAGTCCATATCTTAATCATTGTGCCCGACACGAGTCGGTTCAAATACAAAATGGTATCGGGTTGCTCCTGCAAGCCATCTGTCGTGTGTCGGGCTGGGACAAACAAATCACTACATATAGCGATTGTCAGCGCTGGGTGAAACCCGTTTCTTTGCACCCGTAACCCACATAGAATGCCATGAAACGATTTTACACGGTGATTTTTTCCCTGGCAATAGCTGCTACGGCAACGGCTGCTCCGAAAGGTTCGTCTGCTCCTGACGGGAGAGCGGTCGAGTTGGACTCGATACGCACAGTCGAAACCGATGAAGTGGTGATACGTTCTTCGGCCAAAGAGACCGACAACCTGTGGAGCGTACCGGCCGCTACGTCGCTTATTACGCCTGCCAAAATCAACAATCGCCAAATTGAATCGGTCAAGGACCTGAGTGCCTTTGTGCCGAACCTGTTTATTCCGGATTACGGCTCGAAGATGACTACTCCGATATATCTGCGTGGGGTGGGTGCCCGCAGCAGCGGACAGAGTGTGGCCATGTATGTGGACAACATCCCGTACATGGACAAGTCGACCTTCGATTTTGAGTTTATGGACATCCAGCGCATTGAAGTGTTGCGCGGGCCGCAGGGGACGCTTTACGGGCGGAACGCCATGGGGGGGATTATCAACGTGTATACCCTTTCGGCATTTGATTATCAGGGGCACAAACTCTCCGTTGGCGGCGGAAACTACGGAAACTGGAACGTCAAGATATCGAAACTCTCCAAGTTGCACGAAAACGTAGGGCTGACCGTAGGGGCCTATTATGAACGCGAGGGGGGATATTTTACAAATGCGTATACCGGGAAGAAAGTCGATGGAGGTCAGTCGGCCGGCGGCCGGCTTAAGTTGGAGTGGCGCATCAATCCGCGTCTGACGGCCATGCTGGCTTCGAGTTTCGATTTTACGGACCAGGGGGCCTTTGCTTACGGACTTTACGACAAGGCAACGGGCCTGACACAGGACGTAGACTACAACGACCGGGGAAGTTATATGCGTCGGATGAGTAATAACTCGCTGCGGTTCGAGTACCGCACCGATAAGATACTGCTCACCTCGAACACCGGTTACCAGTGGTTGGACGACGACATGTGGATGGACCAGGACTTTACGTCTGCCAGCATCTTTACCATCAATCAGCGGCAGCGCCAGCACTCCGTGAATCAGGAGATTACGGTGCGTTCGGTGAAGGAGCAGAACTACCAGTGGTCCGTGGGTGCGTTCGGGTTTTACAACAACCTTACGACCGATGGCGATGTACTCTTCAAGCAGGACGGTATTCAGGGCATTTTACAGCCCGTGTTCGACAACATTCAGATGCCGATAGCCCTGACCATTCTCAACGACGAGATACCCAATCCGGGGACCTATCGCACGCCGGCTGTCGGGGCGGCGCTGTTCCATCAGTCTACGTTCAACAACCTGTTGACCGAAGGGTTGTCACTGACTTTGGGTTTGCGGTTGGATTACGAAAAGCAGTACCTGAAATACAACACCTCGATGGGGATGACCCTGCTGGCACAGAACAAACCGGGCGGCATTCCGATGTTGCCCCCGTCGGGCATCGAGATGCCCATCGAAAAAACACTGACCGGTAGCGATAACCAGCAGTTTTTGCAGTATCTTCCGAAAATTTCGTTGAAATACGAGTGCACGCCGCAGGTGATGACCTATGTGACGGTGGCCAAGGGCTATAAGGCCGGGGGGTACAACATTCAGATGTTTTCGGAGGTGATGCAGGACAGCCTGAAGGCCTCCCGTCCGTCGATGGGCGGCGGGAGTACGGGCGGACGGCCGTCGGGGTCCGTTACGAAAGCCGAGGCGGCCGGTGATGAGGGTAACATCCGCAAAGCCCTGGCCTATAAGCCCGAACAGACCTGGAACTATGAAGTAGGGACGCGCGGTACGTTTTGGGACGGCCGTTTGGATGCCGAGTTGGCGCTGTTCTGGATGGACATCAAGGATGTGCAGCTGACCCAGTTTGTGGACGGGGGCAGCGGGCGTATTCTGACCAATGCGGGTCGGGGAGAGAGCTACGGGGTGGAAGCTTCCGTGGGGATTCGGCCTGTGCTGGGGTTAAGCATCGACCTCAATTACGGTTTCACGCACGCTACCTTCCGTGACTACAACGGGGGTACCGACAGCGACGGCACGACTCTCGACTATTCGGGCAAGTTCATTCCCTACGTTCCGCAGCACACCTTTTCGGTCGGAGCGGCCTATTCGTGGAGTCCGGCCAACTGCTGGCTGAATCAGTTGGTGTTTGCAGCGCAGTACACGGGTGCGGGACGCATCTATTGGAACGAAGCGAACGACGTTCAGCAACCCTTCTACGGGTTGCTGAACGCCAAAGTGACCCTGCGCCACGAATTTATTCGGCTGGAGTTGTGGGCGCGGAACATCCTGAACACGAAGTACGGAGCCTTCTATTTCGAGTCGTTCGGCAATTCGTTCATTCAGCGGGGCAAGCCCTTTACGTGCGGAGCGAACCTGGTATTTGCCTTTTAGACAGGGAGGCGGTGCTGAGGGCGTATTTTATTCCCCAATGCTGCTATTTGCCGCCGAGTCCGAGTGTTTCTACCCAGGTGGCGAGTGTTTCGCGCGAGGGATGGCCGTTCAGCAGGCGTCCCGGGAGCCAGTGCAGTTTGGGATAGGTCTTGCGCAGGTTCTGTTCGCAGTTGCCGATGCCGCTGCCGCCCGAGGTGGCAAACGGAATCAGTGGTTTGCCGCTGAAATCGGCACTCTCGAGGAAGGTGTTGATGATGGTGGGGGCGATGTACCACCAGACGGGGAACCCGATAAAAACAGCATCGTACTGCCCGATGTTCGGGAGCGTGCCGGCCATGGCCGGCCGCGACGACGGGTCACGCATCTCCACCGACGAACGGCTCTGCGTATCGTGCCAGTTCAGGTCGGCCGGCGTATAGGGCTCGGCCGGAACAATCTCATAAAAATCTGCGCCGGCCGCTTCGGCCAGCGTTCGGGCTGCGGCAGCCGTCGTGCCGGTGCACGAAAAACAGGCCACCAGAATCTTTTTCTTTTCCATAGCGATTTCCATTGACAGGGGGACTTGGGTGTCCCCTGAAAGACAAGATAAAGGTACGGCACTTTGGGATTGGTTATACTACCCGGGTTACGGCTCTTTGTATCCCGATTACGGGCAGCATGCTCCATAAAACTGAGGCGGGGGAACCGAATATTTCGGTTCCCCCGCCCATAGGTATGGCACAGCATGCGCCGTTTTTTACTACCGAGCCCCCGCCGGCAGCGCCGCGTAGGCTTTCAACCCCGATTCCAGGAAGTTGATAAAACCATTCACATTCAGGTCATACGACCGCGGCGTTACGAGCGGCTTCCCTGTGTTGTCCAACAGCACATAGTAGGGCTGTGCATTAATCCCGAAGCGTTCGATTTGGAACGAAGCGTTGATTTTCCCCAGCGTTTTGCGCACCTTACCGTCTGCCGTGGTGACCCACTCCGATTCGGGGAGTTGCTTCTTGTCGTCCACGTAAAGGGCAATAATCACATAGTTGTCGCGCAACAGTTTCTGGACATTGGGGTCGCTCCAGACGTTGGCCTCCATTTCGCGGCAGTTCACGCAGCCGTGCCCCGTGAAATCCAGAAATACGGGCTTGCCCACCTCACGTGCATATTGCATCCCCTCGTCGTAGTCAAAGAAGCCCTCCAGCCCGTGTGGCAGGTGCAGGAAGTCGCTGTATTTCGGAGCTCCCCCCTCGATTTTCGAACGGTCGAGGGTCGAGACAGCCCCCGCAGCGCTCCCAGCCGTACCATTACCCGCAGCCGAGAGGTTGAAATCCATGGTCGAGAGCGGCGGCAGGTAACCGCTCAGGGCCTTGAGCGGTGCGCCGAACATCCCGGGAATCAGGTAGACCACAAAGGCAAAGGTGATGATGGCCAGGAAGAGCCGTTTGACGCTGACGTATTTGGTATCGCTGTCGTGTGCGAATTTGATTTTGCCGAGCAGGTAGAAGCCCAGCAGGGTGAAAATAACCACCCAGAGGGCGATATAGACTTCGCGGTCGAGCAGTCCCCAGTGGTAGGTTTGGTCGGCCACGGAGAGGAACTTCAGCCCGAGGGCCAGTTCGATAAACCCGAGCACCACCTTGACCGAGTTGAGCCAGCCGCCCGATTTGGGGAGGTTTTTGAGGAGCGAGGGGAAGAAGGCAAAGATGGTGAAGGGGAGTGCGAAGGCAGCCGAGAAGGCCAGCATCGTAAAGATGGGTTCCCAGATAGCCCCCTGGGTCGATTTCACCAACACGGTTCCAACGATGGGTCCCGTGCAGGAGAACGACACGAGCACCAGGGTCAGTGCCATGAAGAAGACCCCGACGAGCCCGCCTTTATCGGCTTTCGAGTCGCTCTTATTGACCAGTTTCGAGGGCATGGTGATTTCGAACGCACCGAAGAACGAGGCGGCGAAAATCATGAATATCAGGAAGAAGAGGATATTTGGAATCCAGTGTGTCGCGAGCCAGTTGAAGATGTCGGCTGTCACGGAGTCTCCCCCTACGAAGTAGGTAATCAGGATAATGGCCGCAATGGGCAGCGTATAAAGAGCCACAATCGAAATTCCGTAGAACGAAGCCATCATGCGTCCTTTGGCCTTGTTGTCGCTTCCTTTCATGAAGAAGCTGACGGTCATCGGCACCATCGGGAAGACGCACGGGGTCAGCAGCGCTGCAAAGCCCCACAGGACGGCTTCAATAATAATGGCCCAGAAACTCTTGTTTTCATTCTGTTGCAACCCTTCGAACGAGGCTTCGCCGAGGGTCTCGGCGTTGGCGGCTACGGCTGCCGTATCGATCGGCGTCACGGCCATGGCATTGTCGAGCACCATCTCGCCCGTTGTGTCGGGAACGGCCACCAGCGTAGCATCCGCAGCCGGAGCCGTCGGCGTGAGGGTCACCGTAAACTCTTCGTCCATCGGCGGCAGGCAACTCTCATCGTCGCACACCTGCCACTCCACCGTTCCCCGCACGGTTATCGGCTCTCCGGCGGCAGCCAGCTCGTCCGAAACCTTGAACTTCTGCACGAAACGCGCCTTGCCGCCAAAGTAACCGATTTCCATGCCGAAAATCTCGTCCTGCACGCGGGTCGGCTTGTCGAGTTGCACCACCCCGCCGTCGAGGGTCACCCCGGCCGGCAGTTCGAAGGTAAAGGTGGTCGCATTGGGCCCCCCTTCATAAGGCCCAATGTCGTACATGTGCCACGGTGTATCAATCGCAGCCGTCATTTCCGCCTGCTGCCCCGAAGCGCCAAAACTCCAGTGAACGGGGTTTTCTACCTGCGCCAGGGCTGGCGCCATGCCGCATACGCCCAACAGCAGTGCGGCTATCCATTGTTTGAGTCTCATTCTGTTCGATGTATGTGTATGAAAAAAGTATTGCAGTTGTTATTTGCCGGCAATCTTGGCCCAGGAGTCCTTGAGGGTTACCGTGCGGTTGAAGACGGGCGTCCCCTCGGCGTTGTGCAACTGGCTGTCGGCGCAGAAGTATCCGAGGCGTTCGAACTGGAACTTGTCCCCGGGTTTCGCTTCGGCCAGTGCCGATTCGACCCATGCCCGCACCACCTGGAGCGAGTCGGGGTTCAGGTTGTCGAGGAACGTTCCCCCTTCGGGTACTTCGTCCGGATTTTCGGCCGCAAAGAGTCGGTCGAAGAGCCGCACGTCGGCCGCCACCGCATGCGGTGCCGACACCCAGTGGATAATCCCCTTGACCTTGCGTCCGTCGGACGAGCCGCCGCCTAACGACAGCGGGTCGTAGGTACAGCGCAGTTCGACGATTTCGCCCGTGGCGGGGTCCTTGACCACCTCTTCACACTTGATAAGGTAGCCGTAACGCAGACGCACCTCGCCGCCCGGACGCAACCGGAAGAACTTCTTGGGCGGCTCTTCCATAAAGTCGTCGCGTTCGATATAGACCTCACGGCTGAAGGGCACACGGCGTGTCCCGGCCGCAGCGTCTTCGGGGTTATTGACACACTCGAGCTGTTCGACCTGTCCTTCGGGATAGTTCGTAATGACCACCTTCAGCGGATTGAGCACCGCCATGCGGCGCAGAGCCGTTTTGTTCAGGTCCTCGCGCACGCACCACTCCAGCAGCCCCAGGTCAATGATGTTGTCGCGTTTGGCCACCCCGACCTTTTCGGCAAACATCCGAATCGACTCGGGGGTATAGCCGCATCGGCGCAGCCCGCTGATGGTAGGCATCCGCGGGTCGTCCCAGCCGCTCACGTAACCCTCCTTGACCAGTTGCAGCAGTTTGCGTTTGCTCATCACGGTGTAGGTCAGGTTCAACCGGGCAAATTCATACTGGTGGCTCGGGAAAATCCCCAGTTTTTCGATAAACCAGTCGTAGAGCGGACGGTGGACGTCGAACTCCAGCGTACAGATGGAGTGCGTGATGCGTTCAATCGAGTCGCTTTCGCCGTGCGCATAGTCGTACATCGGGTAGATACACCACTTGTCGCCCGTGCGGTGGTGGTGGGAGTGGATGATACGGTACATCAGCGGGTCGCGCAACAGCATATTCGGATGAGCCATGTCGATTTTGGCCCGCAGCACCTTTTCACCGTCGCGGTATTTCCCTTCGCGCATCTCGGCAAACAGGCGCAGGTTCTCTTCGACGCTGCGGTCGCGCCACGGGCTGTTGGTGCCCGGTTGGGTCACCGTGCCGCGCCCCAGGCGTATCTCCTCCTGGGTCTGGTCATCGACATAGGCCAGCCCCTTCCGAATCAGCTCCACTGCCCAATCGTAGAGTTGTTCGAAATAGTCCGATGCGTAGTGCTCCTCGGCCCACTCGAAGCCCAGCCAGCGGATATCCTCCTTAATCGAGTCCACATACTCGACATCCTCCTTGACGGGGTTGGTATCGTCGAAACGGAGGTTGCACTTGCCGCCATATTTTTTGGCCAGTCCGAAGTTCAGGCAGATGGACTTCGCATGGCCGATATGGAGGTAGCCGTTGGGTTCGGGTGGGAAACGCGTATGGACACGTGTCTGCCCCTCGGCAATGGACTTTTCGATAATCTCCTCTATGAAATTGAGCTTTTCGGTGCTTTCCATAATCGTTCTACGGGTTTATATATCATGCAAATATACGTCTTTTTTGTCTCCTTCTGCGGCGGGTTGTCACAAATCGCACGCCGGCCCCCGGTGCATTGCTTTCCCGCGGCAAAAAGCGTAGCTTTGTCCGCAGCAAAAATGACCATCGCATGAAAAAAACGACCATCGAACTGGAGAACATGGAATTTTACGCTTTCCACGGCCACTACACCGAGGAGCAGCGCGTAGGGAACCGTTTTCGGGTGGACCTGAGTTTCGAGGTGGACAGCACCGAGGCGGCCCGCACCGACAACCTCGACACCACGGTCAGTTACCTCGATGTTTACGAATGTGTGCGGGAGCAGATGGCAATTCCGTCGCATCTGTTGGAGCACGTTTCGCAGCGCATTGTCGAGGCGCTTCGGACTCGTTTTCCGGGCATCGGGCGGTTGCGGCTGAAGGTCTCGAAACTGGCTCCTCCGTTAGGCGGTCAGGTTGAGAAAGTTAGCCTTACGGTGGAGGATTAGTGTTTGATTGTCAGAGAGATGTGAAATTATTGATGAATTGTTAATAAGTTTTTCGGGGTTTGCCGTACCGCTCCCGAAAAGTGACCTATCTTTGCCCGTAGATAACGTCTGATTGTCCCACTTTATACCATGCAAAACCTTAAACAATACACCTACGAAGAGGCTGTGGCCGGTGCCCGCGAATACTTCAAGGGCGACGACCTGGCCGCTACCGTGTGGGTCACGAAGTATGCTCTCAAAGACTCCTTCGGCAAAATCTACGAATGCTCGCCCGAACAGATGCACGAACGCATCGCCTCGGAACTCGAACGCATCGAGAAAAAGTATCCCAACCCGATGACCAAAGCTGAAATTCGGGAACTGCTGGATAACTTCAAGTATGCCGTGCCGCAGGGCGGACCCATGACTGGTATCGGCAACGACCTGCAAATCGCCTCGATTTCCAACTGCTTTGTTATCGGACACGAAAAACCGGCCGACTCCTATGGCGGGATTATCCGCATCGACGAGGAACAGGTGCAGCTTATGAAACGCCGCGGCGGGGTGGGACACGACCTTTCGCATATCCGTCCGACCGGTTCGCCCGTGCTGAACTCGGCCCTGACCTCAACCGGTATCGTTCCCTTTATGGAACGCTACTCCAACTCGACGCGCGAAGTGGCGCAGGACGGGCGACGCGGTGCTCTGATGCTCTCTCTCTCGATTAAGCATCCCGATGCCGAACGCTTTATCGACGCCAAACTCGAACAGGGAAAGGTAACCGGGGCCAATGTCTCGATTAAGGTGGACGATGAGTTTATGCAGGCTGCCATCGACGGAAAACCCTACAAACAACAGTTTCCCATCACGGGTGACCATCCCCTCGTATCGGGCGAAATCGATGCGGCTGCCCTCTGGAAAAAGATTGTCCACAACGCCTGGAAATCGGCTGAACCCGGCGTGCTCTTCTGGGATACTATCATTCGCGAATCGGTGCCCGACTGCTACGCCGACCTCGGCTTCCGCACCGTTTCGACAAACCCCTGCGGCGAAATTCCGCTCTGCCCCTACGACAGCTGTCGCCTGCTGGCGCTCAATCTCTACAGCTACGTAGACAAGCCTTTCACTCCTGAGGCTAAATTCGATACGGCGAAGTTCAAAAAACATGTCCGCAAGGCCATGCGCATGATGGACGACATTATCGATATCGAACTTGAAAAGGTCGATGCCATCATCCATAAAATTGACCAGGACCCTGAGGATGCCGATATCCGCCGCGTGGAACGCGACCTGTGGGAGAAAATTCGGAAAAAAGCTGTCATGGGACGCCGTACTGGGTTGGGTATAACGGCCGAAGGAGATATGCTGGCCGCTCTCGGACTGCGCTACGGATCGGATGAGGCTATTGAATTTGCTGCCAACCTGCAAAAAACGCTCGCCGTGGAAGCCTATCGCGCTTCGGTCGAAATGGCCGGCGAACGCGGAGCCTTCGAGATGTACGACCCCAAACGCGAAGAGAACAACCCGATGATTCTCCGCATCAAAGAGGCTGACCCGAAACTCTACAACCTCATGGTGAAACAGGGACGCCGCAATGTGGCCATGCTGACGATTGCTCCGACCGGTACCACCTCCCTGATGACCCAAACGACCAGCGGTATCGAACCGGTCTTCCTGCCCGTCTACAAACGCCGTCGCAAGGTCAATCCCAGCGACAAGAATGTCAATATCACCTTTGTGGATGACGTGGGAGACTCCTGGGAAGAGTACAACGTCTACCACCACCACTTCCTCACCTGGATTAAAACCAACAAAGGGCTTACGGATGACCAAATCAAAAAACTCACCGACGAAGAGGTGGACAAACTGGTGGCCGAATCGCCCTATCACAATGCCACGTCGAATGATATCGACTGGGTGGCTAAGGTGAAGATGCAGGGAGCCATGCAGAAATGGGTAGACCACTCCATTTCGGTGACCGTAAACCTGCCGAACAACGTGTCGGAAGCCCTGGTGGACGAGGTATACAAAACGGCATGGCGCTCGGGTTGCAAAGGGGTTACGGTCTACCGTGACGGTAGTCGTGCCGGAGTGCTCGTCAAAAAAGAGAAAAAGAAAGAGGAGGAAAACGGAATGCCCGCCAGCCGTCCTATTTCGCTGGAGGCCGATGTGGTGCGTTTCAAGAACGGCGCCGAAGACTGGATAGCTTTCGTGGGACTCTTCAACCACAAACCCTACGAAATCTTTACCGGTAAGGTCGATGAAGATGCCCTCTACTTCCCCAAAACCATCAAAAAGGGGAATATCATCAAAGTCATCGAAAAAGACGGTACCAAACGGTATGACTTCCAATACAAGGATAAATATGGCTATGTTAATACCGTAGGGGGTATCTCGCGCCTGTTCGACGAAGAGTTCTGGAACTATGCCAAGTTGATTTCAGGCGTTTTGCGTACAGGGATGCCGCCGATTGACGTGGTGAACCTCGTCTCGTCGCTCCGCCTCGACAGCGACACCATCAATACCTGGAAAAACGGGGTGGCTCGTGCTCTCCACAAATACATCCCCAACGGAACCAAACCCAAGGGGGGTAAAAAATGTCCTGAATGTGGACAGGAGAGTCTGGTCTACCAAGAGGGATGTTTGGTCTGCACCAACTGTGGCCACTCGAAATGTGGTTGATAACCTATAGCGGATTCATGTTTGTGAACAGCGGTTGGTCCTCAGGACTCGGAATAATTCCGAGCCCTGAGGACCAACTCTGTTTTAGGAGGTTATTGCAGTGGTGCTGATGTTGGGATGCTGTAAAGGTTATTTCTTTAGGCAGAAGCGGGCTGGGCTGGTACCGTTGGGCTCTCGAGCTGACGTGTGTTAGTTGTTAGTGGGACAGATTCGGTTTCGAAGAAACCGTCAGTCTGCAGCCACCGCGGGCACTCCGAATAAGCAATACTATGCCTCACAAGCGAAGGGCTGATGCCACTGGGCACTCCAACCGAGCAGTCTTTACCCTAAACTCCACTGGCTCGGGCTAAAAAAAGACGGAGAATGTCGAAAAGCAAAATGCAACGTCGTCAGAAGTCACACTCACACTCCCAGCTAATCTGCTCTGATTTTTCGGTCGGCGCCCACCCCCCGAGCGGCAGAGCCGCTGGGCGCACGACCGACGGGTTGCGCACGCAACCCGATGCTGCGGGCACTTCGACAGAGAGTTTGCTCGGAGGGGGCGGAGGCCTGGTACCGCTGGGCCCGCTTGCACTTGAACCGACACGTGTTAGGCCACACCGAGTTCTCAGGTCTGAACCAGTGTTTTTTAGGGTAGAGGTTGCTCAGCACGCAAGTTGATTCATGCCGCAATAGAAAGCGAATGGCTTGCCATTCGTGCAGGCCGAAGCCGCCCCCAGCGGAGGCCTGCTCTGAAATGAGCATGCTCCGCCGGCTCCGGGCTGAGGTGTTAGTTCCACACGTCCAACTAATTAATATTCGGCAAAAGCGGTTGCGCAAGCAACCGTTGCGGTTCGCAGCCGCCCAGATGCGGAGAACCGCAGAAATATGCTCCCGCATATTTTTACGTCTCTCCGCCGGCTGCTCCCGAGGTGCCGTTTGGGCAACAATACGCTCTCCCTTCTCGTGTCAGGTCTTCCTCGCTTGGGGTTTATCTTCTCTTTGCGCTCTCTTCCCTCCGGGAGAGCCTGAGCTGCTCACTGCGCCTTCCCCCTCTTCCCCTATACGGATACCCCTGAGGATTACTCCCTCTTATCCCGCTCCTTCGATTCCCACCTCACGCTACTCCTGTACGCAACGAACAGAAAAACCATTTGACCGACCGAATGAAATACTTAAAGTAATACCTCCCATATAACCATAAAAATTTCTCGCACTTACACCACTACAAGTAGAACTCCAAGAGAAGATACTATTACCCGTGTAACTTAAATGGCCATTTATAAATTCTCTACGACCAGGCGTAGGATACCATACGATACCTTTATATAAAATTCCATTCGTTACGGTTGTATTACCTGTGGAGGTCTGGGCGCCCTCAATATAGTATAGTGTACTCTCAGTTGTAAAATCATTCCAAGTACCATTGGATGATACTTGCCAACCCTCTGGACACGGGTCGTACACGCCTTTCCCCTGAAATCTTTCGCACCATAAGAAATTATTTTGATTTGATATATTACTAGTGTACCAATCGTAAGGAGATTGATTAGCACTAATGATATAGGTTAATGGATGCTTAATGCTGTATGTTAATGCATTTGAAAGATTACTTTCTGCGACATCTGTAGATTCTATTTGAAAACCGGTACTTCCATCTATTAAAGCAGATATTCCGTCTGCTCCATACAATGGAATTGTTTCTGCATTTTGATTTGTTCCTATTGCTTGCATTATCGTGCTGCCGTCGGCGCCCGGAAATGCGCAGGATAGGGCTTGGCGGTGCTGTAATAATACCCTAAAAAATGCGCGAACAGAATGATAACCATTCTGTTCGCGCGCGTAACGTGGATTTTACCTCCCTAAGGATGGATTCCCGTCCAAGAGGAGTTATTATTGTTGGGCCGCAATGTCGGTTTTGAGTTGTTTGGCGGCTGCCACATTATCTCCGGCGGTTACCTTGCCCAGCCATTCGATGGCTTTGGCCGAATTCCCGGTGTTTTGGAAAGCAACTCCCGTCAGGTAAGCGATATCGCTTTTGCGGGCATCGTCAGTCTGAGCCGCATAAGCCGTTGCACCCGAAGCCACTACGATATCGTACTTCTTGAGGTTGTTGGCCGTCTGAATCAGCAGCAGATTGGCATCGGCATTTTCCGGGATGGCTTCCACATAGGTTTTCACCTTTTCGATATCCCCGGCCTGTGCCGCAGTCGATGCTGCCACCAGCATATAGTTATCCATGTCAGCTTTGGCATCGGCAGCCTGTTTGGCATATTTGCTGTTTTCGGTTCCGGCCGCAATCACCTGTTTGTAAAGTTCAATGGCTTGGTCCAGTTGGTTCAACTCGGCATATGATTTTGCCGTGAAGTAAGCCAGTTGGATGTTTTCAGGGTCTTGTTTAATCCCCAGTTGGAAACTTTCGAGGGCTTTGGTGTAGTCTTTGGAGTTGAAACTGTTAATCCCCTGCATCATGTACAACTGCGAAATGGTGCGTCCCATTTTGCGGCTCATCATCACGTCGCCTTGCAGGTCGGCCATATCTTCCGCTTTGGAGAAGGCGGCGATGGCTTCATCGATTTTTTGGGCTTTGTAGAGGTTGGCTCCTTTTTGCTGGTAGCAGGTGGGGAGGAGTTTTTGAGCCTGCGAGGTGATATCCACAGCGTCAGCGCCTACTGCCTGACCCAGTTTGACTACCTCTTCGAGTACCGGGATGGCTTCCACCAGTTGTTTGTTGTTGATGAGTTCACCGGCTTCTTTCATTTTGAGCGCTACATCTTCTTTGGTTTGGGCACTGGCACCCAGAACCATGGCAACGGCCGCAAAGGTCATCCCCCACAATTTGAGTTGCTTCATTTCTGTTACGGTATGTTTAGGTTAATATATGGCGTTAAGTGCCTGTTCCGAACGGAACGACAAACACAAATTGAATGATTTTTTCGGAGAATTCAAAATTTTGGCGTGTTTTTCAACGGGAATGGCCGATGTCAGGCTTTTCGTGTCGCGCGCAGCTCGGCAAAAAAGGAGCTGACCAGTTGGGCACATTCGGCAGAGAGAGGGCCGGAGATGACGATGGTTTTGGGGTGGAGGAGTTGGGGTGAGAGGGTAGTGTAGCCTCGTTTGGGGTCGGGGGCTCCGTAGACCAGGGTGCCGAGTTGGGCCCAGCGCAGGGCGGCGGCGCACATGGGGCAGGGCTCGACGGTGACGTAGAGGGTGCATCGGTCGAGGTATTTGCCGCCGAGGGCCGAGGCTGCGGCCGTAAGGGCCTGCATCTCGGCGTGAGCCGTGACATCGCCCAGGGTTTCGGTGAGGTTGTGGGCACGGGCGATGACCCGTTCGCCCGCCACCACCACCGCTCCGATGGGGACTTCGCCCTGGGCGGCTGCCGCACGGGCTTCGGCCAGCGCCTGGCGCATATAGTGCTCGTGGGGGGTGTCCATGCTGCTTTTGGATAAAATTTGTATCTTTGAGTTTCCAAAATTACGCGAAAAAATGTTCAGAACAGCAACTTGCGGCGAGTTGAGACTTGCCGATGCCGATAAGCAGGTGACCCTGGCCGGATGGGTGCAGAAGGTGCGCAACCTGGGGGCCATGATTTTCATTGATTTGCGTGACCGTTACGGAATTACGCAAATCACGGTCGATGAGCATGCTGCGGCCGAGGTGAAGGCGGTAGCCGAAAGCCTCGGACGAGAATATGTCGTGCAGGTGACCGGATGGGTGGCCGAACGCTCGGCCAAAAACCCGAAGATGGAGACCGGAGAGGTCGAAATTCTGGCCGAGGCGATACGGGTGCTGAATGTGAGCGAGGTGCCCCCCTTTACCATCGAGGAAAATTCTGACGGGGGCGATGACCTGCGGATGAAGTACCGTTATCTGGACCTGCGGCGGGCACCGTTGCAGCGGGCCATGATGCTGCGTCACCGGCTGGCACAGCAGGTGCGCCGGTATCTGGACGAAAAGGGCTTTATGGAGATTGAAACGCCCTACCTTATCAAATCGACTCCCGAAGGGGCACGGGACTTTGTGGTGCCGTCGCGGATGAACCTCGGCGAGTTTTATGCCCTGCCCCAGTCTCCGCAGACCTTCAAACAGCTCCTGATGGTGAGCGGGTATGACCGCTATTTTCAGATTGTGCGTTGCTTCCGCGACGAGGACCTGCGGGCAGACCGACAGCCCGAATTTACGCAGGTGGATTGCGAAATGGCCTTTGTGGAGCGTGAAGATGTGCTGGAGGTCTTCGAGGGGATGATGCGGACCATGTTTGCCCAAACCTTAGGGGTGACCTTCGAGAGCGACCGTTTCCCGCGGATGAGCTGGACCGAGGCGATGGAACGCTACGGGTCGGACAAACCCGATATCCGTTTCGGGATGGAGTTCAACGATATGACTGCGTGGGTCAAGGGGCACGATTTTGTGGTCTTTGACGGGGCGGAATATGTCGGCGGGATATGTGTGCCGGGATGTGCCTCCTACACGCGCAAACAGCTGGACGGGCTGACCGAGTTTGTCAAACGGCCCCAGGTGGGGGCCAAAGGGCTGGTCTATGTGCGTCGTGAGGCTGACGGCAGCTACAAATCGAGCGTCGACAAGTTCTACGCGCAGGAGGATTTGGCCGCCTGGGGCGAACGGGTCGGGATGCAGCCGGGTGACCTGCTGCTGATATTGGCCGGAGCGAAAAAACAGACCCTGGCAGCCCTCTGTGCCCTGCGGCTGGAGATGGGCGACCGCCTCGGGCTGCGCCCGCACGACACCTTTGCGCCGCTCTGGGTCGTGGACTTCCCGCTGCTGGAGTGGGACGACGAAACGCAACGCTACTACGCCATGCACCACCCCTTCACCTCGCCCAAAACCGAGGACATGGAGAAATTCTTTTCGGGTGACATGCGGGCACTGGGCGATGTGCGGGCCGAAGCCTATGACTTTGTGGTGAATGGTGTCGAGGTGGGGGGCGGCTCCATCCGTATCCACGACGGAGAGGTGCAGAGCCGTATGTTCGAGGTGTTGGGCTTTACGCCCGAAGAGGCACAGGCACAGTTCGGCTTCCTGCTCGGTGCCTTCAAGTACGGGGCACCGCCCCACGGCGGGATTGCTTTCGGTTTCGACCGCATGTGCTCGCTCTTCGGCGGTTCGGACTCGATACGCGACTTTATCGCCTTCCCGAAAAACAACAGCGGTCGCGATATGATGATTGACGCGCCGTCGCCGTTGGCCGCGAGTCAGCTGGACGAACTGCAGATTGCCGTGGCGAAGCCCGAAGCGTAGGGAGCAGTTACGAATAGACATAACCTAAACAAACGCTGAAACAGCAGCGGAAAACTATGGGCATATTCGATTTGTTTAAGAAACGGGATGCCGACCGTGAACAGCAGGCATCGCTCGAGAGCGGGCTGGAGAAGAGCCGTGAGGGCATCTTCTCGAAGTTGTCGCGTGCCGTGGCCGGAAAATCGAAAGTCGATGACGAGGTGCTCGACCAGTTGGAGGAGATATTGATAACGGCCGATGTGGGGGTGGACACGACGCTGCGGATTATCGAGCGTATCGAGGCGCGCGTGGCGCGGGACAAGTATCTGGGAACCGAGGAGTTGAACACCATTCTTCGGGAGGAGGTGGCGGCGCTGTTGGCGGCGGCACCGGCCGCGAGCAGTTCGTCGGACCTCGGGATGCTCTTTGAACGGGATGCCGAGGGGAACCCCTTTGTGCTGATGGTGGTGGGGGTGAACGGGGTGGGGAAGACCACCACCATTGGGAAACTGGCAGCGCGGCTGACGGCGGCCGGAAAGAGCGTTTTTCTGGGGGCTGCCGACACGTTCCGTGCCGCGGCCATCGACCAGTTGGAGGTATGGGCTCAACGGGCCGGAGCACGGCTTATCAAACAGCAGATGGGGGCCGACCCCGCTTCGGTGGCCTTTGATACCCTCTCGGCCGCGAAGGCGGCCGGAGCCGATGTGGTGATTATCGACACGGCAGGCCGTCTCCACAACAAGATTAACCTGATGAACGAGCTGACCAAAATACGCAACGTGATGCAGAAGGTGGTACCGGGGGCTCCGCACGAGGTGATGCTGGTGCTGGACGGTTCGACGGGGCAGAACGCCTTTGAACAGGCCAAGCAGTTCTCAGCAGCTACCCAAATCTCGTCGCTCGCGATTACCAAGCTCGACGGAACAGCCAAGGGGGGTGTGGTGATTGGCATCTCGGAACAGTTCCGTATTCCGGTGCGTTATATCGGTGTGGGCGAGGGAATTGACGATTTGCAGGTCTTCGACCGCGAGCGTTTTGTGGCCTCGCTGTTCGGGGAGTGGCGGAAGTAGGCGGTTTTCCCGGTGGGCCTCTTGTTGAGGGGCTGACGAATCATACCAGCTGGGGCGGTGCAAACCATTTTGCACCGCCCCAGCCTTGTTTTTCATAACCCCGTCAGAACCGCCGCGACGAGAAGAGCGTATAACCGAAATTGAAAACTATCTGCCAGTTTTCACGCCCCGTGCTGTACTTGTTCACCGTCAGCGAAGCGGGACCGATAAAGGTCTGGTAGACGAGCGAACCGCCGAAGACAAACTCCGTGCGGTTGCGCAGCCGCGGCCACACGTCATGCACCCATCCGTGGTCGAAGACCACCTCCTGCGGCACGAAAGCATAGGCGTAGGACTTCACGTAGAGGTTGTTGAGGATATTGAAAACGGGAATAACCCCCGCGGCCAGATAGGAGCTGGAGCGGTATTCGGGCATGAACATGGTCCTCATGAGCGGGATGGGCTGGAAGGCCGGCAGCGACATGGCCGTAGCCAGCGAGGTGGCAAAATCGGGGTGGTTGGAGAAGGTGGCTTCGGCCAGGAACCCGAAGGTAAACCACTTGGACAGCGGCAGGTAACGTTCCGAGCGGTAGCGCAGTTCGACCCAGTTTCGATTGTGTTTACAGAAGGTTTCGGGGTTGCCGAGCAGCGTGCCGGGGTAGTAGCTCTCGAGCCCCTCGACAAAACGCAGCTGCAGGATGTGTTCCGACCCGCGGTTGGGGTAGAGCGGGTAGTTGAACGAGTGTTTCTGGACCTCGGCCGTGAGACCGACATAAGTGAAGCTGCTGCGGTCGGGTTCGTCGATGTTGGAGTAGGAGCCGTTGAAATAGTAATCGTCCGTCACTCCGAGCGTCATACGGCCGCGGAAGGCGGCATTCTCGAGAACCGGAATGGCTATCGACGAGGAGAGGGTGTTCTCGCGGCGCGAACAGTAGAGCCAATCCTTGTTTTCGTAGTAGCGGCTCATGTGGTTGGCCTGATAGTCGTAGTCCTCAAACGTGTAGTTGTAGTCGATGTAGAAGGGGAAGTGGGTGTAGATGTCGTGTCGTCCGCCGAATTTAAGCGAGTTGTAGAACGACCCGAAATAACCCTGCAGCGCGTAGGTCGAGACATTGCGTCCCACGGTGCGGTAACTGAAGGCCGCATACCCCTGGTTCAGAGCCGTCGAGGAGATGTTGCCCCCGAGCGAAAACTGCATGCTCCCCTGGGTGTGCATCCGCAGCTTGAGGCGGTAGAAACCCGTCTCGGGGTTGTAAGTCACCTCCGGAAAGTCACACGAAAAAACCCCGCCCGCCAACACCTGCAGGTATTTGCGGTCGAAATACTCCGCGTCGAAGAGCTGGCGCGGTTCCAGGTCGAGTTGTCGCCGCACGTATTCGGTCTGTTTGGGGGTGAGCCCCTCAATGTCGATTTGTTCGAAGACCAGCGGTTCGATTTTGGCGCGGAAGGCGGCCCGTCTCTCGGCTATCTCGCTGTCGGAGACGCGGCGCGCTATCCGCTCGCGGATAAGCGGCATCTGCCGCATGGCATCCTCATAACCGCGGGCAATGATGTAGCTGGCTTTGTCGTAGTCCAGCGTCCCCACCTCCCGAAAACGCCGCCGTATCTCGATATCGAGGCTGTCGCGCAGCGAATAGTCGGTGGTTTGGGTGGCCATGACGCTCACCTGTTGAACCACGTTGTCGGGCGAGGGGTTTTCGTAGTTTCCGGCGCAGATGCCCCCAATCAGGATGTCGGGGTGGAAGGCCGAGTCGAGCGGCTGCCACGGGAAGTTGTTGTAGAGACCGCCGTCGAAGAGCAGGATGGTGTCCCGGGCAATGGGCTTGAAAACCAGCGGGATGGTCATCGAGGCGCGGATGGCGAAGGGGAGGCTCCCCTGGTCGAAGACCACCGTCTGCTTGTGGTAGACGTCCGAGGCGTTGCAGCGGAACGGTACCATCAGGCTGTCGAAATCGTTGCGGGCAGCCGCCGACGACGGGTAGAGCATCCGCAAAAAGGCCAGGTCGAGCTGATAGGGCGAGATGAGGTTCGTCGGGAGTTGGACGGCGGTTGATTTGACTGCCGTGGGGTCAATCTTGACCGATATCATGGAGGGGGTGGGCTCGAACTTTTTGAAATAGTAGTTGTTGTCGAGGTCGGAGCTTTTGGCCGAGAGCCAGCGTTGGACGCTGTCGGTGATGAAGAAGCGAATCATCTCGTCGGGCGAGTAGCCGCAGGCGTACATCCCTGCGACGATGGCGCCCATCGAGGCCCCCGAGACATAATCAATCGGTATGTTGTTCTCTTCCAGTGCCTTGAGGATGCCGACGTGGTAGAGTCCCTTGGCGCCGCCGCCGCTCAGCACCACCCCGACCCGTTGGCCGTGGGTGCCGACGCTCAGCAAAAGAAGGGTCAGCAGGGTGAGAATTCGTTTCATGAATGGCCCGTGTTTGTCGGGAAATTAATAAATTTGCTCTTTGAACCCATATCATGGACTCATGGAACGCGTAAAGGTAGTGAAAAAAAATGGCTGTTTGTTGTTGTTGATGCTGGTGCTGTCGGCTGTGGTGGACACCGCGGCTGCCAAAAAAACGCTGGTGGTGGGGCAGGGGGCCCATTACGAGGTGAAGATGAAAACCTCGGAGGGGACGTTACGTTTCCGCCTGTTCAACGACACGCCGAACCACCGCGACAACTTTGTCAAACTGGCCGAAAGGGGCTTTTACAATAACCTGCTGTTTCATCGGGTGATACGCGATTTCATGATTCAGACGGGCGACCCCGAGAGCATCGAGGCTTCGCAGGTGAAGGTTTACGGGAATGCGGATGCCGGGTATAAGTTGGATGCCGAGATAGTGCCGCGCTACTACCACCGTCGGGGTGTTGTG
Source organism: Candidatus Rikenella faecigallinarum (assembly GCA_019113395.1). Classification (GTDB taxonomy): domain Bacteria; phylum Bacteroidota; class Bacteroidia; order Bacteroidales; family Rikenellaceae; genus Rikenella; species Rikenella faecigallinarum. The sequence continues at coordinate 41,612 of DXHL01000034.1, forward strand.
GCGGCGGCTCGGGAGGGAGATGCCGAAAACCCTGCGCGGCAATCCTCCAGTTCGCAATTTTATGTGGTCACGGGGCGGGTGCAGAACGACAGTACGCTGACCGCCGCCCGCCGGCAGATTGCCGAACGGGCCGCTGACCCTTCGGCAGCGCAGATAACGCCCGAACGCGAAAAGGTCTACCGCACGGTGGGAGGTGCTCCTCATTTGGATGGGAGTTATACGATTTTCGGCGAGATTGTGGGGGGTATGGGTCGTGTGATGAAGATTTCGCAACTGCCGACCGATACGCAGGACCGCCCCAAAGAGGATGTCTATATTCGGGAGGTTCAGATAAAGGTGGTCAAGGACCGCAAGCGCGACCGATAGGGGGATGCTTTGAGGGTGTACCGTGTGTCGGGGTTCGGAGCGGGCGTCTCCGGCAAACAGAGATTGAGATTATACGCATAACGTAACGATGATACAAAAGATAGAAGCATTGCTGGCCGAGGTGGAATCCTTCGTGCCGAAGACTCTGGCCGAGGTCGAAGAGTTCCGCATTCGCCTGTTGGGCAAGAAAGGGACGATAACCGCCCTGTTCGACGATTTCAAGGCCGCACCGGCCGACCAGAAAAAGGTGCTGGGGCAGGCGATGAACCGCCTCAAAACGGCAGCGATTGACAAGGTAAACGAACTGAAGAGCCGCTTGGAAGAGCTGGCTCTGGCATCGGCCGATGCTTCGGCGCTGGCGCTCGACATGACGCGTCCGGCCGGCGCCGACCGCGTGGGCACCCGTCACCCCATCTCGCTGGTGCGGAACCAGATTCTCGATATTTTCCAACGCATCGGCTTTGCGCCGGCCGAAGGACCTGAAATCGAGGATGACTGGCACGTCTTTACGGCGCTGAACTTCCCGCCCGAACACCCGGCACGCGACATGCAGGATACCTTCTTTATCGAAAAAAATCCCGATATCCTGCTGCGTACCCACACCTCATCCATTCAGGTGCGGGTGATGCAGACCCAGAAACCGCCCATTCGGGTGATTTGTCCGGGCCGCGTGTTCCGCAACGAGGCCATTTCGTACCGCGCCCACTGCATCTTCCATCAGGCCGAGGGGCTCTATATCGACGAACACGTCTCGTTTGCCGACCTCAAACAGACCATCCTCTACTTTGCCAAAGAGATGTTCGGCGAAAAATCCGAAATACGGATGCGCCCGTCGTACTTCCCCTTTACGGAACCTTCGACCGAGGTCGATGTGTCGTGTAACCTGTGCGGGGGCAAGGGGTGCCCCGTCTGCAAATACACCGGATGGCTCGAAATCATGGGAGCCGGCATGGTGGACCCCAATGTGCTGGAGGCCTGCGGTATCGACAGTACGCGTTACTCGGGTTTTGCCTTCGGGATGGGCGTCGAACGCATCGCCATGCTCAAATACGGCGTCAAGGACCTGCGTCTCTACTTCGAAAACGACCTGCGTTTCCTGCGTCAGTTTACCCCGGTCTATTAGTGCCGGGTGCCACTGCAGGGAGAGGGGCTGACTATTTGCTCGTTAGGGAGCACCGCTTTTCCTCTCCCTCTCCATTTTCTCAAAACAACGGATAGGAGCTCCACGCCATGCGCAAATTCTCTATCGGTTACCACGGCAAACTCCTCTTCATCGTGGTGGGGTGTGCCATCGGCGTGGCGTCGCTGGTCTACTCCAACTACCTGGTGGGGCAGCTCCGTGACAAAGAGCGACACGAGATACACCTCTGGTCTTTTGCCGTGGGCGAGACGGTCAAGGCGGCCAGCGGCGGCAATCGTCATCAGGCCGAGATTCTGAAACGCATCATCAATTTTTCGGAAGACATCCCGGTGATTGTCTGCGACGACCACCTGCGGGTGTTGCAGTATCGGCTCATTGACCCCGATGTGATGGCCGACCCCGAACGGCTGGCCAACAAACTGGAGAGCATGCGCTCCGGGGGGCGGGACCCGATTGAGATTCCGACGGCTCAGGGGAGCGTCATTCGCGTCTTCTACGACGAGTCGCCGCTGCTCAAGGCGTTACAATACTTTCCCTGGATTCAGCTGAGTGTCTTCGGGGTCTTTGTGGGGCTGGCCTTTATCGCCTTCCGCTCGTCGAAACACAGCGAGCAGAACCGTGTCTGGATAGGGATGGCCAAGGAGACCGCCCACCAACTGGGGACACCGACCAGTTCGCTGCTGGGGTGGCTGGAGTATCTGCGAAGCCAGGAGGGGGTCGAACCCTTTGTGGTGGAGGAGATGAACAAGGACCTCACGCGGCTGATGAAGGTGGTGGACCGCTTCTCCAAGATTGGGGCGACTACCAACCTCGCTCCGCGCAATGTTTATGAACTGGTGGCGAGTGCGGTGAGCTATTTCCGCACGCGCATTCCGAAGAATGTGACCCTGAATTTTGCCCAGTGCACCTCGGAGCCGATGCAGGCCATGGTGAACGATGCGCTTTTCGAGTGGGTGGTGGAGAACCTGCTGAAGAATGCGCTGGATGCCCTGCAGGGGCGGGGGGCGATTATCGTGCAGTTGTCGGTGGACGACCGTTGGATATGTATCGACGTGCGGGATACGGGCAAAGGGATGCCCAAAGCCAATTTCAAGCGGATTTTCCAACCCGGTTTCACGACCAAGACACGGGGCTGGGGGCTGGGTCTTTCGTTGAGCAAACGGATTATCGAGGAGTACCACCACGGCCGTATTTTTGTGCTGGATTCGGAGATTGACCAGGGGACGACGATGCGGATAATGGTGCGGCGGTTGTAAGGAGTTTTTCTTACGGGTTGTAAGAAGATGTCGGGGCGGCAAAACGCACTGAAAACAGTGCGTTTTGCCGCCCCGACTGTCGTCTGTTGCCGCGTGGCGACTATTCCACGATGACCTCATCCATAAAGACAAAGGCCCGTCCGCCGGCTCCCAGGTGCCACGAAGGGCAGGTGCCGATGCCGTCGGTCACCACCTTCACGTAGCGGGCCGACTGCCCGACCGTGCACGAAAAGTCGCGCGTCCCTACGGCTACGGAACGGTTCACTTCGGGCTGTGTCTGTTGTCCGACCTGAGTAAAATGTTCTCCGTCCGACGAAAGGTAAAAAGTCACCTGGCGCGGGAAGAATATCCAGTCCGTGAGGTGTTGCAGGTAGGTGGCCGAGATGCGTTGGACGGGTTGTTCCGACCCCAGGTCCACCACGCATTCGAACTGCGGCACGTCCCACCCCAGCCACTGTATCTTGTAGTCGTTGCTGCCGTGGATGCCGTTGGTGAGGATTTTGTCGGCGGCACGGTTGTAGCTTGCATGCGGAGCCGGGGTGAGGGTGACCGGTTTTTCAAAACTCAGATTCCCCTCCTGCCGAACAATCGAGATGCGGCTCATCATCTCCAGGTATTCGTCGGGCGTGGTGTGCCACTCCGAGAGGCGGGTGACCCCCTCCTCTTTGCAGAGCGCAATGAAGTTTTCCAGTTTTTGGGTGTATTCGGGGTTGGTCTTCCAACTGCCGTCCTCGGCCTTGACATAGATGCCGTGCGGGCCGTAGGGGTCGAGTTTGGTCTGTTCCAGTTCGGCGTAGCGCAGCGGCTGACGGGCGATTTGTACGCGATGCAGGTAGTCGGGTTGGTTGGCCACGGCCGCTTCGGCACGGTCGAAGCACCCTTCGTAGATGGCCAGATTCTCGGGCGAGAGATAACTGTCGGCTCCGTCGGTCGGTGCTCCGAAAATCGACAGCGATTTGCCGCTTTGCACCAGATTGTTCGTAATCAGGTTGATGTACTCCTTGATATGTACACCTGCCGGACCGTAATAACCGTTCAGAAAATCGTTCATCAGCGAATCGGCATTGGCCGAGGGGTTCCACATCAGTTTGGAGATGAGGTAGGCGCGCAGGTCGGCAAACTCACCGCCCACTTCGCGGTTGCCCTGTTCAAACAGGGCTACCACATGGTTGTCCACAAAGTATTGGATGTTGGGTTGCAGGATGTGGAAGTTGGGGAAGGGGCTGACCAGGTTTTTGAACTGAATCACATAGTCCCACACCAGAATGTTGTCGGTCAGAGCGGCCCAATCCTCCATGTCGCGGCGGAACGAGGCACTCGAGGGGTCGGTGGCAATGGGTTGGCTGCGGTTGCACTCGATGTTGCAGAACATGATGTTCACATTTTCGCGCGGTTTGGTCACCTTTGGTGCCGCCCGCGAATATTGGTAGGCGAGGGTCGAGATGATTTTGTCGGGGAAACGTTCGGCCACCTGATTGACAAAACGGATGACGGACCCCGTAGGCGACCCTTCGAGGGAGTCGATGGCGGCACAGGCCGGACACTGGCAGTAGCCGAAGTTGTCGTTCGAGCTGACGGACCAGTACTTGGCCTTCGGGTTGGCTTTGATGGCCCGGGCGAGGTTGTCGCAGACGATTTCAAGCACCGCAGGGTTCGACAGACAGGGCTGGGTGGTGGCCCGTTGTCCGCTGACCAGCGCAAAGTACTCGGGATGGCTCTTGAAATAGGTCTCCGCGGGCAGTAACGTCCCGAAGGTGTGGCACCAGGAGCCCCAGGCGGGTTTATTGCCCGAGGAGTCGTGGCTCAGTTTGTGCCAGTCGATGTATCCCTGGTCGTTGGTGCCGCGGTAGTAGGTGTCGCGGAAGGTGATAATCGGTATCTGACGGTCGTACAGCTCCCGAGGCAGGGTCAAGGTTGGTTGCTCAGGAATGACCTCCATCGAAGCCGAATATTTGCGGCAGCCGAAATAGTCGTCCAGCAGGGTGTACATCCCGTTCATTGTGCCGCGCGAGGTGTTCCCGCTCACGTACACTTTGGGTCCGACGGTGTAGATGGCAAAACCGTCTTCGCCCAGGTGGTTGCGGGTGGTGGTGTCGCCGTCGGTGCGGTTCGTGGGGCCGAAAACGATTTCGGCGGGGCTCGGGGCTGCCGTGTCGGTGACCACGGGCAGTGTGACCTCCGTCATCTGTTGGAAATAGTCCTGAAAACGTTGGGCGGTGAGGCGGGTGAGGCTGTCGGCGTCGGCGGACACCACGATGCGGTAGTCGCTGTGGCCGTCGTCGGCCAGCGTCAGGGAGCGGCTGCAGGAGGTTGCCAGCAGGGCTGCTCCGGCAAGCAAGGTAAAGTGTTTGAGCATGGCGAAAATGAGTTTGAGTGGTTTCGTAGGAGGAATGGGGGAGTTAGGGGTTCACCACGGATTGGCGAATTATTTGGCCGGTCGCGGGTCCTTCGCAAAAGAGCAGGTCTACGACCGACAGGTTCGGGGCAAAGGCGTTGCGGTCGGCAAAGACCTGATAGTACTCCGGCATGCGGAACGTCGGGTCGGGTCGCCGCAGGCGGGGCTTGTGGGAGATGATGTCGCGGAAGTCGCCCGCGACGGCTGCCGCGTCGAGCGGTGCCGGCGCGGTGTACTCTTCCGTCACGTGCAGCGCGTCGGGCAGACCGAGCAGCCCCAGCAGACGCACGGTCAGGTCGCTGTTCAGTTTGAAGAGGGTCTCGGGGTGGTAGTGTGTCGGGTCGTAAAAGGGGGCCAGTCGTTCGGCGTAGTGGTCGAAATAGGGTGCCGCGGCATAGGCCGCCGTCAGCGTTCGCCAATGCTCACGCTGCCACGGCAGCGTGTAGTCGATGCGTACCGTGCGTATCGGCATCTTGGCCCGATGGTCCCACACGACGGGTACGGTGAGAGTCCGCACACCGGTGGCTGTCATCACCTCGGCCCGATTGCGGTAGGTCTGTTTCTGGAAATTCTCGCAGCCTTCAATCGCAGCTCCCGAGGCCAGTTTGGCAAAGTATTGCAGGTTGCCCAGATAGGCGGTAGTGACCAGCACGTGGGGTAAGTTTTTGTTGGGGTATCCATATAAATAGGGGGGCGGGAAAACGTTTCCCACCCCCGGCAAAGCCGATGGCACGCTCGCGGTGCCTGCTAAAAGTTCCAGGCCGGATTTTCGGACTGAGTTCGTGCGCGGTCCATAATCTCGCGCAGTTCGACCACTTTGCCCGGATATTCGGCAGCCACGTCACGCAACTCTTTCGGGTCGCGCGAGAGGTTGTAGAGTTCATAACGCACGGCATCGGGTTCCGTGGCGAGTTTTTTGGCGTTGAGGCGAATCAGTTTCCAGTTGTCGCGAATCACGGCCTGTTTGCCGCCCTCTTCGTGGAATTCGAAGTAGAGGTAGTCGTGTTTGGGTTGTTCGCCGCAGCCGGTCCATTCGGGCAGCATCGAGATGCCGTCCACCCCTTTCGGAACGTCGGCGCCCACAATGTCGCAAACCGTCGGCAGGAAGTCCCAGAAGGCCGAAACGTGGTAGCTGACGCTCCCCGGGGCGACATGTCCGGGCCATACGACGATAAACGGCGTGCGGATGCCGCCCTCGTAGAGGTCGCGTTTGGTGCCGCGGAACAGTGCGTTGCTGTTGAAGTAGTAGGGGTCGTGTCCCCCTTCGAGGTGGGTGCCGTTGTCGGAGCTGAAGATGAAGATGGTGTTTTCGAGTTGCCCCGTTTCGCGCAGTTTGTCAATCAGCCGTCCGACGTTGTTGTCAATACGGGTCACCATGGCCGCAAAGGCTGCCCGGGGAGTCGCCTGAGCACCGTATCCCGCGCCGGGGAAGGGGGTCTCGAGGAATTTCCCTTCAAAAGGTTTCATCTCCTCTTCAGGCAGAATCAGCTCGGCATGGGGCAGGGTGGTGGCAAACTCCAGGAAGAAAGGTTTGCCGGCCGCTGCGCTGCGGTCGATAAACTCCAATGCCTTTTGGGTCGTGAGTTCGTCGGAGTATTGTTTGCCGTCAAGCTCGATTTTCTTCCCGTTTTCGTAGAGTTTCTTGGGGTAGTAGTGGTGAGCGTCGAGTTGGGCCTGATGGCCGAAGAAGTAGTCGAAGCCCTGATTGCCGGCTCCTCCCTCTTCGGGGTATCCGCCCAGACCCCATTTCCCGGTAATCCCGGTGGTGTATCCTTTGCTCTTGAGTATCTCGGCCACGGTCACCTCCTCGGCCGGCAATGAATAATCGTACACGGTGCCATCGGCCAGCGTCCGTTCGCCGTTGCCGCGGATGCCGGAGTGTCCCGTGTGTTTGCCGGTCAGGAGCACGGCACGGCTCGGCGCCGAAACCGTCGAACCCGAGTAGTGCTGCATGAACTGCATCCCGGCACGCGCCAGCGAATCAATGTGCGGGGTGGGTATGGTGCGTTGGCCGTAGGCGCCGATGTCGCCGATGCCGAGGTCGTCGGTCAGCACAAAGACAATGTTCGGCAGGTTGCGTGCAGCGGTATCCGCCGGTGCGGGTGCGGCTTTTTTCCCTTTGGCGTTGGCGCCGAGCGGCATCACCGCAGCCACGGCCATCAACGAGGCCCATTCAGTGAGGTGTTTCATGGAGTCTGGAGTTGTTTTGCGTCTGCAAGGTAGCGATTTTTTTTGAGAGAGCGGGACTGGAGGAGGGGAAAAGACTTCGGCGCGAGGGACACCGAGACGGGGCGGGAAAATCGAGCCCTTTTGCTTACCTTTGTTCGGAACATTATCGGAGAAAAATCATGAAAATCATTTTCGCCACGGGCAACCGCAACAAGTTGCGCGAGATACAGGCTCTTATCGGCTCTCGGGCCGAACTTTCGACCCCGGCCGACCACGGGATAACGGAGGATATTCCGGAGGACCAACCAACCCTGGAGGGGAATGCCCTGCAGAAGGCTCGGTATATCTACGAAAAAACGGGGATGAACTGTTTTGCGGATGACACGGGGCTGGAGGTCGAAGCGCTGGGAGGTGAGCCGGGGGTCTATTCGGCGCGGTATGCAGCGGTGAACGGAGCGGGCGAAGGGCACTCTTCGGAGGCCAATATGGCGTTGCTGTTGGAGCGGTTGCGCGGGGCGGAAAATCGCCGTGCGCGGTTTCGGACGGTGATTGCGTTGATTTTGAACGGTGAGGAGCACCTCTTCGAAGGGATAGTGGAGGGAGAGATAACGCGGGAGCGGAGCGGTGCCGAGGGGTTCGGTTACGACCCGGTGTTCCGTCCGACGGGCTACGAGCAGACCTTTGCCGAGATGCCGCTGGAGCTGAAAAACAGCATCAGCCACCGCGGGCGGGCCACGGCCAAATTGATTGAGTTTCTCTCGACGGTATCCCGGTAGCACGAAAGGGAGGGTACGATGGCCAAACTGAAAAAGAGTTATTTCTGCACCTCTTGCGGGAACGAGTCGCCGAAGTGGCTCGGTCGGTGTCCGGCGTGCGGCGAATGGAATACCTATACCGAGGAGCTGGTGGCTCCCAAGAGCAGCCGCAACGACCGCACGGCATTCGGGTATTCGACGGGGCTGGAGCGCAATCGTCCCATCCCGGTGAAGCAGGTCGAACGCAGCAACTTCGAGCGTATCGACCTGCTGAACAACGAGGTGAATCGGGTGTTGGGGGGTGGTTTGGTGCCGGGGTCGCTGGTGCTGTTGGGCGGCGAGCCCGGCATCGGGAAATCGACCCTGGCCCTGCAGATTGCCGTCCGCATGGCCGACACGCCAATACTCTATGTGTCGGGCGAGGAGAGCCCCGAACAAATCAAAATGAGGGCCGACCGCCTCGGAATTCAGAATGAGCAGTGTCTGCTGCTGAGCGAAACGTCGCTCGAAAACATCCTGATGCAGCTGACCGAGACGGCTCCGCGGCTGGTGGTCATCGACTCCATCCAGACGCTCTACTCCGAACGGGTGGAGTCCTCGCCGGGCAGCATCAGCCAGGTGCGGGAGTGTGCGGCGATGCTGCTGAAATATGCCAAGGAGAGCCGTGTGCCGGTGCTGATAATCGGCCACATCACCAAAGAGGGGTCGATAGCGGGGCCGAAGATATTGGAACACATTGTGGATGTGGTCTTCCAGTTCGAGGGGGACAGCAATACCGCTTACCGGATTTTGCGGAGCATCAAAAACCGTTTCGGAGCCACGAACGAAATCGGGGTCTTCGAGATGCGGAATGAGGGGCTGAGGGAGGTGGACAATCCCTCGGAGATACTGGTGTCGCACTACGACGAGCCGCTGAGCGGCATTGCCATCGGAGCGACCATCGAGGGGGTGCGCCCCTTCCTGCTCGAGACGCAGGCGTTGGTCAGCACCTCGGCCTACGGTACTCCGCAACGTTCGGCTACGGGGGTGGACTACAAACGGCTCAACATGTTGCTGGCCGTGCTCGAAAAACGGTTGGGTTTCAAACTCGGGACCAAGGATGTCTTCCTGAATCTGGCCGGAGGGTTCAAAGTGGCTGATACGGGGCTCGACCTGGCGATTATGGCCGCCATCATCTCCTCGGGGCTCGACGTGGCGCTCGATGCCGATATCTGTTTTGCGGGCGAAGTGGGGCTCTCGGGCGAGGTGCGGCCGGCGGCCCGCACCGAGCAACGTGTCTCGGAGGCGGCGCGGCTCGGGTTCAAAACCATCGTGGTGTCGGGCTATGCCCGCAAGGCCCTCAGCCACGCGCCGAAGGGAATCGAGATTATCTATGTGAACCGGGTCGATGAACTGGCCCGTCGGGTCTTCGGAAACCGCTCGTAACTCCTCACGAGGCAGCGGCTCACGACATGGTGCTACGGGTGGCACTGTCACGCAAACTTTTCGTAAATTTGTCAGAATAACCTCACGCTCGTAATCTGCGCCTCACAATGAAACGTTACTGTCCCAACCTGTTCAGCTACAGCCGCCGTCGAACCCTGCCGATTCGCATCGGCAGCCACCTGGTGCTGGGGGGCGATGCACCGATAGTGATTCAGTCGATGACTACCACCAATACTGCCGACGTGGAGGCTTCGGCCAAACAGGTGATGCGCATAGCCGCCGCCGGAGCCGACATGGTTCGGCTCACGGCGCCCGGACGCACCGAAGCCGAACGCCTGCTGACCATTCGCCGACGGATTGAGGAGCGTGAGTGTTACGTGCCGTTGGTGGCCGACATTCACTTCAATCCCCAGGTGGCCCTCATTGCGGCGCAGTATGTGAGCAAGGTGCGGATTAACCCCGGCAACTTTATCGACCGCCGGGCTACGTTCCAGCAGGTGGACTATACCGATGCGGAGTATGCGGCGGAGTTGGAGCGGCTGCGGGTGCAGCTGACGGCATTGATTGAGGTGTGCAAGTATTACAATACCGTGATACGCATCGGTGTGAACCACGGTTCGCTGTCGGACCGTATCATGTCTCGCTACGGAGATACGACGGACGGGATGGTGGAGTCGGCCATGGAGTTTCTGCGGGTGTGTCGGGCCGAGGGCTACGACCGCGTGGTTATCTCGATGAAGTCGAGCAACCCGCGGGTGATGGTCGAGGCCTACCGAAAACTGGTCGTGGCGATGGATGCCGAGGGGATGAACTACCCGTTGCACCTGGGGGTGACCGAAGCGGGTGAGGGGGAGGACGGGCGTATCCGTTCGGCCGTGGGTATCGGAGCCTTGCTGGCTGACGGGATTGGCGACACGATACGGGTCTCGCTGACTGAACCGCCCGAAAACGAAATTGCACCGGCACGGATATTGGCCGACTACTTTACGGGGCGCGAACTGCACCACTACATTCCGGTGGACGATGAACCGATACCTTATGACCCCTATGCGTACGCCCGTCGGACAACGACCCGTGTGGCGTGGCGCGGGATGGCGATAGGCGGCGATGCGGCTCCGATAGTGGTGGGCGACCGTTCGGCAGGAGCCGACTGCTCGCCCGACGACTTTACGGTTGTCACGCCTCATCAGGCCATGCGCGGGGTGGATGGCGGCGTGGGCTGGATTGTCTGCACGCTGGAGCACCTGACCTATGAATTCCTGGAGTGGCTCGAATCGCATCCCGAACGCATACTGGTGCTGGTCTCTGAAAATCTCCACTGGGTAGGTGAGATGCGGGCCTGTTTTGTGCAGCTGATGCGCCACGGACTGAAAAACCCGGTGGTGATGAGCCGCTGTTATGCCGAGCAGTCGCTCGAACGGCTGCAACTCTATGCGGCGGCCGATTTCGGAGCGCTGCTGATTGACGGTTTTGGCGACGGGATATGGATAGTGAACGAAGCTTACGAGACGGTCTACGATGAGGATGAACGGGGCAATCTGGTTCAGACGGAACGCGATGTGACGCCCGATTTCGATTTGACGGGGCTGTCGTTCTCGATATTGCAGGCGGCGCGGGCGCGCATTTCCAAAACGGAAATCATCTCCTGTCCGGGCTGCGGACGGACGCTGTTTGAGTTGCAGAGTGTGGCTCGTGCGGTGAAAGAGCGTTTTGGTGCTTATCCGGGGCTGAAAATTGCGGTGATGGGGTGCATTGTGAACGGCCCGGGTGAGATGGCCGATGCCGATTTCGGTTATGTGGGGTCGGGTGGCGGACGCGTAACGCTCTACAAGGGCAAGGAGGTGGTCGAGCGCAACATTCCGCAGGAGGAGGCTTTGGAACGGCTCGAACAGTTGATTCACGAACATCTGCGGAAATAATCGATTGAAAATCAATATATCCAACATGACAAAAGAAGAAATCCTTGAGTTGCTCAAAGGGGTGAAGCACCCCGAGCAGGATAAAGATATCGTGTCGCTCGGGATGGTCGAGCACCTGACGGTCGATGCGGAGAGCGGTGCAGTTCGTTTTACGCTGAAACTGACCAAACCGCGTGACCCCATGGCAGGCTCCATCCGTCGGGCTGTCGAAGCACTGTTGCAGGAGGCCACGGGGATGGCTCCGGTGATTGTGGTGGCCGAGCCGCTGCCGCCCGACTCCAAAGCGGCCAAACAGCAGACGATGCGCGAAAAAAGCCAGCTCCACGGGATTGGAGAGGTGATTGCCGTGGCTTCCGGCAAGGGCGGCGTGGGCAAAAGCACCGTGACGGCCAACCTGGCGGTGGCACTGGCCTCCGAAGGGTATCGCGTAGGGGTGCTCGATGCCGATATCTACGGGCCGTCGATGCCGAAAATGTTTGGCGTGGAGGATTATAAACCGGTGGCCGAAGTGGCCGAAGACGGCTCGGACCTCGAATACATCATGCCGGCTGAGGCATACGGGGTAAAGGTGATGTCTATCGGTTTCTTTATTTCGGGCAGCGATGCACTGGTGTGGCGGGGTCCGATGGCAACCAATGCGCTGCGTCAGTTGTTGCACCAGACGGCTTGGGGCGAACTGGACTACCTGCTTATCGACCTGCCGCCGGGAACGGGGGACCTCCACCTGACCATCGTCAGCGAACTGAAACTGTCGGGTGCAGTCATCGTAAGTACGCCGCAGGAAGTGGCGCTGCTCGATGTGGTGCGGGGTATTGCGATGTTCCGCAACGAGCATGTCCGGGTGCCGATTCGGGGCATTGTGGAGAATATGGCGTGGTTTACGCCGGCCGAATTGCCTAACAACAAGTATTATATTTTTGGGCCTGCGGGGGCTGAGGGGCGTGTGGCTGCTTTGGCCAAACAGGAAGGGGTGCCGTTGCTGGGGTCGATTCCGTTGGTGCAGGCGATTGCCGAAGGGGGTGATGCCGGACAACCCATTGCTTCGCGCGATTCGGTGACGGGCGAGGCGTTTCGGACGGTGGCGCGGGCGTTGGTGAAGGCGTAGATTTTTTCAGTTTTTAGCTCTGCACTCTCAGGGCTCCTGGTAATGTGTTAAGGGGACCGTGGCGGGGCAGGCGTAAAATGCGCGGGGGCGTATCTCCTCGATTGGAGATACGCCCCCGACGTGTAACAAGCAGGGCGATGGCTCAATGAGCCATCGCCCTGCGACAAATGATTGTGAAACCAGTAACGGTTCCTGTCGGCAACCTATTTGCGGATAGCTGCCACGCCGGGCAACTCTTTGCCTTCCATGTATTCGAGCAGTGCACCGCCACCGGTCGATACGTAGCTTACCTTAGCTGCCATACCGAACTTGTTGATGCAGGCTACCGAGTCGCCACCGCCAATGAGCGAGTAAGCTCCGTTGGCCGTAGCTTCTACAATGGCTTCGGCAATCGCCTTCGAACCATTGGCAAAGGTGTCGAATTCGAATACCCCTACCGGGCCGTTCCACAGAATGGTTTTCGATTCTTTGATAACTTTCTGGAATTTTTCAGCGGTTTTGGGTCCGATGTCCATCCCTTCCCACCCTTCGGGAATATCGTTCGAGGGGCAGATTTTGGTGTTGGCCTCGTTGCTGAAGGCATCACCGCATTTGGCATCTTCGGCCAGTACGAGGTTTACACCCAGTTTTTTCGCCTTTTCGATGATGGCAAGCGCCGTGTCGAACTGGTCTTTTTCGCAGATGGAGTTCCCTACCTTACCGCCCAGAGCAGCCATAAAGGTGTAGGTCATCCCGCCCCCGAGAATCAGGTTGTCCACCTTTTCCATCAGGGATTCAATGATGGTGATTTTGGTCGATACTTTCGAACCGCCGAGAATAGCGGTGAAGGGTTTTTTCGGAGCCTGCAGCACGCTGTCGATGGCTTTGAGTTCGCCTTCCATGATATAACCGAACATTTTGTCCGTGGGGAAGTATTCGGCAATCAGGGCCGTCGAGGCGTGTGCACGGTGAGCGGTCCCGAAGGCGTCGTTGATGTAGCAGTCGGCATACGAAGCGAGTTTTTTGGTAAACTCTTTCTGCGACTCTTTTACTTTGGCTTTGGCGGCTTTCTTTTCTTCGTCGGTAGCGTCTTCCTTAAGCCCGCGGGGTTTACCCTCTTCTTCGGCGTAGAAGCGGAGGTTTTCGAGCAGCAGGACGTTGCCGGGTTTCAGGGCAGCCGCTTTCTGAGCCGCTTCATCCCCCATGCAGTCGCCAGCGAAGTCGATTTTCTGTCCGAGGAGTTTTTCGACGGTGGGGATGATGTGTTTGAGCGAGAATTTGTCTTCGGCTCCTTTGGGTCGCCCGAGGTGCGACATGAGGATAACCGAGCCACCGCCGGCGAGTACTTTCTTAATCGTGGGGATAGCGGCCCGGATACGGGTGTCGTCCGTTACGTTGAAGTCGGCATCCAGGGGCACGTTGAAGTCCACACGGATGATGGCGCGTTTACCCGCGAAGTTGTAGGTGTCGATTGATTGCTGCATGATGTTTATAGCATTGAATGAGTATCTGGTAATGGATTGAGTGAATCGAGGGCAGGTTTGTTAGTTGATTCACAGTGACAAAGATAGCGATATTTTCGGATATTACTAAAATATTTTTGATACGGGAAAAGCGGGTCGGAGGGTGGGAGGAGTTGGTGGTGCGGTCGGTCGAAAGGCTTTGGGCGGAAAGAAAGCTGTCAATGGCCTGAAATTTTGAGGACAGTGACCGTGCGGGAACAAAACATTTGTTATCTTTGTCCTACCGGGGTGCTCCCGGCAAGACATATTGATGAAAGTGTTTAGCTTTTATCCTGAATCGGAAATCTGGAAAATTTCATCGGCATCAGGGATAGGCGGTAACACTCATTCCTTGTATACGTATGCCCCTCTCCGGGGTGTGCTCTATACCAGGTGTGGGGTATTGTTTATTTGATGCCAAGGCAGTCCAGAGCCACCGATTCGATAAACTAACGACTCCACTCTTGAACCGAAATCTGAAATTTATTATTCTGATAATCAGTAATGCCATAACGGGAATTTTATGTATTGGTACCGTAAAGTTCCCGTTGTTTCTATTTTTTCAAGAGGCAAAATAGTGTAAGAAGTACGATTCTTTTTCGATTTACCGAAAAAAATGAAACACCGATAAGAAAAGCGGTTTCATATAAAGAAATAGCATTCTTATTGCCATTGCAAAATATATTTCCATGGCTAACGAACAAATTACTTGGTAATTTATTATTTATTTGAATTCTTTCTGTATCTTTGCATTTGAAAAATCATCAAAAATTCAAAGGTGATATGGCTAATGAAAATTCTATAGATAGTACTACTCTCAAGCAACGTATAGAAGCGATGCCTGAAGATTGCATCCTGTTTCGTTCAGACTTCCCTGAATATCATACAGAATTTGTTGGTAGTATTTTGACTGAATTGACAAATGACGGTACACTTGTTAAAATTGCACATGGAATATATACCAAGCCAAGAAAAAGTCGATTCGGTATTGTACTTCCTTCGGTCGATAAAGTTGTACAGGCAATTGCAGTCCGAGATAATGCAAAGGTGTTACCATCAGGTATGACTGCATTGAATTCATTAGGGCTATCGACTCAAGTACCAATGAATTATACATTTCTAACTACTGGAAGTGAAAGAACAATAATTATATCAAATAGGAAAGTAGTATTAAAAAGAGGTGTCCCCAAGAACTTCTGTTATGGTACCCGCCTGATTTCACTACTTGTTCAAGCACTTAAGGCTCTGAAAAAGGAGAATATAGGAGAAGGTGAATTGAATATAATTCGACAATTGATATCAAAAGAAACAGATAAGGAGACTTTAATCAAAGATGTAGATATGATGCCTGCATGGATGAAACGAATTATAAAACCAATGCTAACCGCTTAAAAGGAACTTAAATTATGGGAAAACTGTGGTTAAACAATGAGATAGTGGACCGTTTAGCAATGTTACAGCAGACGGAGGTTGGACATCCTGGCGTTAATCAGGTAGCTATAGAAAAGGACTGGTGGGTAACAGTTA
>DXHL01000035.1 GCA_019113395.1 Candidatus Rikenella faecigallinarum
TTTTCGACAATCGTTTCGATACCGGTTCGTTCACTGATAATCCGCGCCAACGGATAACCATCGGCATTCATCGTATTATAGATAACTCCGGAGGCGGCATCCACACGACCCTTCACCGTCAAACCCAGTCCCAGTATCTTATCGCGCGCACTGCCCAGCGTCTCAATAAACGCCTGGATTCGTTCGACCAACGTATCCACGAACTGGGTATTGGTTGCATACACAAACGGTACATCCTGCTCAATGGTGACCGTATTCTTATTGAGGTCAATCAGCCCGAAACAGAGCGTATCGTCCAAAATGGTAACCCCCAGGAAATAGCCCGAATCCGAGACCAAACCAAATGCACAGGGACGTCGTCCCCCGCCGGTTTCGATTTTCCCCAGGTCACGCACATAGCCTTCACGAATCAGTTCCCCGACCAGTTTGGTAATCGTAGGATTGCTGACATTCAGGATGCGGGACAAGTCTGCGATGGTACAATCGCCTTCGGTAGCGAGAGTCAGCATAATGCGGCGTTTGAGCATAAAGGCCTTATAGGCCACCACACTCATATTTTCGTCAGAGACGGTACTCAGAATCGAAGTATTCTTTGCCATAACAAAAGATTTCGAACAGTTTGTGCACAAAACAGCGGCGCAAGTTAATAAAATTTATCACCAAAACATATTCGTTCTTCAATTATTTACAGAACAAAAACGTCCTTTGCAAAAAATAAAAAGGTGACACAAAAAAAGTTTTTTCGTATGGGAATTTTTCCATACCTTGCACCAAAATTGCAGGCTGAGAGAATTATCGCCTTCGGGAAATTCCCGTCAGCATTCCATCGGCACTGCCCTAACGAACGATTTAACAACACGAGGTTATGGAATATAACGAAAACGACTACGACTACAACGACTATCCGCAGCAGGAAGGCGGCAGTTCGGTCAAAGGGCTGAAAATTGCCATCATCATTTTGCTGGTAATTTTGGCAGCCGTCACGTTCCTCTTCTGGCGACAGGTACAGGCCGAAAAGGCTCAGAACGCCGAATTGTTGGTGGACAAGGATACCCTCACCAACCGACTGACCGTGTTGCTCGGTGAAATGGGTGACCTGAAAGTGGACAACGACACCATGAGCGTTGCCCTGATGCAACAGCGACACATTGCCGACTCGCTGCTCGACCGACTCAAAAAAGAACGCAGTTGGAACTACTCCAAGATTAAGAAATACGAGCGTGAACTCGGTACACTGCGGACAGCCATGCAGGGCTTCGTTCGGCAAATTGACTCGCTGAACCGCGTGAACCAGCAACTTGTCGGCGAAAACCTGCGCTACAAGAAAGAGATGTCATCACTCAGACTCCGCACCGAAGCGGCTGAAGAGATGACGCAGGAGCTCAACAACAAGGTGAAACGCGGGTCGCAACTACGCGCCCGGGATGTGGTGCTGCTGGCATACAACCAACGCAACAAACAGGTCAGCAAAGCTAAACAGACCACGAAACTGGTTACCGAATTTGTATTGGCGGCTAACGACCTGGCTGTTCCGGGCGAACGAACCGTTTATGTGCGCATCATCACGCCGGATGCTGATATTCTGGGCTCTCCCGACGGCGGACGGTTTACCTTCATGGGTGAATCGATTCCCTACTCCGCTAAACGTGTCGTCGATTACCAGGGTGAAGATTTGCCGATGAGCGTCTTCTACGATGCAGCAGGGCTTTATGCGGGTCAGTACACCGTAATGGTTTATGTGGACGGGCTCATGATTGGGCAAAGCGACATCATCTTGAAATAGCCTTCTGAAACGGACGGGGCACGCGACGGGCTCGCGTTGCACCGAACAAGATTGAGAATATGGCGGCGGGATGCTTCGTGTGAAGCATCCCGCCGCTGCTTTGAAACCTCCCCGATTTGCGGTAATTTTGCCCCATCATGAAAATCAGAGACCTCGACTTGGGCCCTATGCCCCTCTTTCTGGCCCCGATGGAAGATGTCACCGACCCCTCGTTCCGCTACATCTGCAAACGATTCGGCGCTGACATGATGTACACCGAATTTATTTCGGCCGACGGACTCATACGCGATGCTCGGAAATCACTCGAAAAACTGCGTATCGACGATGCGGAGCGTCCCATTGGCATCCAAATTTACGGCAATGAAATTGAGCCCATGGTCGAAGCGGCACGCATGGCGGAAGCCGCCCGGCCTGAGGTGATTGACATCAACTTCGGCTGTCCGGTCAAAAAGATTGCCGGACGGGGAGCCGGCTCAGGCATGATGCGCGACGTACCGAAGATGGTCGAAATGACCCGCCGGATAGTACAGGCCGTTCAACTGCCCGTGACGGTAAAGACCCGTTTGGGGTGGGACGACGAAACGAAAAATATCAAAGAGATAGCCCTGCGTCTTCAGGATGTAGGGATTGAGGCGCTGACCATTCACGGGCGGACACGCGCCCAGATGTACCGCGGCGAAGCGGATTGGACGCTGATAGGAGCCGTAAAAAACAACCCCGCCATCCACATTCCGATTATCGGGAATGGGGATATTAACTCCGGAGAAAAGGCGGCCGAGATGATAGACCGCTTCGGGGTGGACGGTATCATGATTGGTCGGGCCACCTTCGGACGGCCATGGATATTCCGCGAGGTACGCCACTACCTGGAGACGGGCGAGGCACTCCCCCAACCCACCGTGCTGGAACGGGTGGCTCTGGCACGCGAACACCTGGCCAAATCGGTGGAGTTGAAAGGCGAACGCACCGGAGTGTTGGAGTTACGCCGTCACCTGAGCAGCTATTTCAAAGGGCTGCCCGATTTTCGGGAGACCCGCTCGCGGCTTGTCACCGAACCCACACCCGAGGGCGTTGCCCGGATACTGGACTACATTGCCGAGCGTTGGGGCAGTTGGGACGCTACCGCCACCGTACCGCCCTTCATCTACGACCGCGAGGCATAACGACAGAAACAAAGACGGGCTACACACCCTCACACGTCTGGCGAGCAGCCCGTTCGCGGATGGAATTGCACCGTTTTTTTCGATTTTTTTTGCGATTTTTTGCCCGAAACATTTGGAGGCAAAAGAATTTTACTTACCTTTGCATCGTCGATAAGGGACACCCCCTTCTGCGGAGGCTCTCTGAAAGACATTTAAAAAACATTCCTCGATAGCTCAGTTGGTTAGAGCACCTGACTGTTAATCAGGGGGTCCAAGGTTCAAGTCCTTGTCGAGGAGCTCTTCTTGACACATTCAATGGCGGCTTTACCATATCGGTAGAGCCGTTTGTGCATTATACGGATATATACTCTTACCCATGAACCTCCATCTGATAACCTTCTCGCCGACACACACCAGCCTCACCATCGCCCAACAGATGGCCGAAGGATTTGCCCATGCTGAAGATAGCCTCCTCCTCACCGACCTGACACTCCCCCAACCGACCCCTTCGCAAAAAGAGATTGACGGCGTGGCCCTCTTTACAGCCCCCGTCTACGGAGGACGTGTAGCCGAGAGAGCTGTCGAGCGTTTGCGCAGCATCCGCGCAGCCGTTCCGGGCCAAACCCCGGCTCTGGTAGCCGTGCTCTATGGGAACCGCGATTACGAAGATGCGCTCATCGAATTGTGTGACCTGGTCCGCGAACAAGGCTTTCTCCCCATAGCCGCCGGAGCCTTTGTCGGCGAACACTCCTACAGCCGCCCCGACGAGGGGAAACCGGTGGCCGCCGGACGCCCCGATGACGCAGACTGCACCGTGGCACGGAGATTGGGAAAACAGGCTCGCGAGAAATATGACCAGGGGAACACCTCACAGCCCGCCGTGCGAGGCAATCGCCCCTACAAAGTCAAAGGGGCTGCCACACCGGCAACCCCGATTACCCTCGCCGACCAATGTACCGGTTGCGGCACCTGCGTAGAGGTATGCCCCACCGGAGTCGTCTCCCTTACGTCGGAAGGCATTGCCGTCAGCACTCCCGAAGATTGCATCAAATGCTGTGCCTGCCTGAAGTTTTGCCCCTCCCATGCCCGACGCTTCGACACCCCCTACACCGAGCGACTGTTTCTCCACTTCAGCACCCGACGCGAACCCGAACTGTTCGTGTAACGCGTGTGCAACACTCACAGCCACCGAGCACTCCTCCACACCACAACATACTACCCCTGCGTCTGTCTGACCCAGAGACGCGGGGTTCCGCTCCCCGCACGATGCTCCGTATGATGTCGAACACGGCGGTTTTCTCTGCCTACTGCTGACTTCGACGCGAAACGTTCCTGATAAAGAACTCGTCCCTGCCGTACACGTCTGCCACGCCCATCTTTCGTCTGGCGGACAACAAACGGACGAATCAACAGCACTGCAATGACCATCGGCAAAATAAAAACCGATATGAATTCCTCAATACTCATTCTCCTCCAAAATAGGTTTTTTGCTGATTCGATAACGAGCCTCATTGTCCGAGGTGCGAAGCGAAAACTCGATGTTGGGAACCAAAGCTATTATTTCTCCGGATTCAATCGTACAATCCCGCACGCTTGACCCTTTGGCTCTACGCATTCGAGCGGACATTTTCCACTGTTCGCTGGAGGTATCAAACACCGGCTCTGCTGTTGCCCAAACCCGAAACACCGGGTTAATCGTTTCGTGTCCCCAGTGGTTCCACAACGTAATACGCATCATCGTCGTATCACACTCCAAACGGGCCCGGGCATGCATATCACGCCACTGACCGCTCAGGGGGTCATACTGCTGCACATAGTCATAAAGATGCGTCATGCGTTTCGACGCTCCACGAGGTTGCGCCTCTGTCGGCCACACAGACCCCGCTGCCAATAAAATACTCCAATACAATAGTTTCTTCATAACACGTAGATAAACGTTTTTAAACACCATTCGCGTACCTCTTCCCGTCGCGTCTGCACCTCATTCGGACACTCCCATACAAGAAGTGTGCCTGAATAAACGTATGTTATCATATTCTCAAATATGATAACATCACGACGGAAGAGATTTTGTTTCGAATCGGCCGTCGCATGGCCGACCTCCGACACAAACGGGGTATCACCCTCAAAAAAAACCTTGCAGCAGGCTGCCATTTCGAGAAATCAAACCTGAGCCGCATCGAGTATGTGCGCAGCAACATGACCATCGCCACCCTGCTGACCATCAGCCGCGCATTGGGGGTGAGGTGAGCATCGAGTAAGCCCAGAAGAGCGTAAAAATTTCATCCCGGACATACAACGGACAACCTTTTTCCATACATTTGCAGATATCCATTAAACTTCAGATAGTATGAAGCACCTACTGCCTTATGTCGCTTTCGCGACACTGTTAGCCTCCTGCGGCCCGAAAGCCAGCCAACCCGACCCGATGGCACTGGCAAACGATTCGCTCTCGCAGGTCATCGCAGCCAAGGACTCGATTATCAACGATGCCTTTAACAGCATCGGAGAAATAGCCGCTAACATCAATCAGATTGCCGAACGCGAGAAACTTGTCACCAAACAGACCTCGGCCGGCGGAGAACTGACCAAGCCTGTCAAGGAGCAGATAGCCGAAAACATTGAAGCCATCAGTGAATTGCTGGACAAAAATCGTGCAACGATTGCCCGGCTGCAGGTGTCGGCCAAAAAGTTGCAGGAAGCCAACGTAAAGATTGACGCCCTGCAGACTCTGATTGCGCAACTGCAGGAGCAACTCGACCAGAAGAATGCGCAACTGGCTGCACTGACCGACCAGGTGAAAGCCCTGAAGGTGGAAGTGGAGGCACTCGGACACACCGTGACCAACCTCGAAAACGACAAGGCCGAACTGCAGGAGACTGTTGCCGACCAGGATGCCGAGTTGCACACGGTGTACTATATTGTAGCATCCGACAAGGAGCTGAAAGAGAAAGAGATTGTCACCAAGAAGGGCTTTATCGGGCGCACCCGCGTGATGAACGACAACGCCTCGCTGGCCAACTTCACCAAAGCCGACAACCGCACGGTAGAGCGTATTCCGATTGGCAAAGCGAAAGTAACGATTGTAACGGCACACCCGGAAAACAGCTATATGCTGGTCAAAGGGGCCAAGGATGCCGTCGAAGAGATTGTCATTACGGACAAGGATGCCTTCTGGAAAAACTCGAAGATACTGGTTGTTTCGTACAAATAGTAACTTTGGGGTACACTCAACGGCCTATATACCCGAAAGGTTCTGCAACACTTGTTGCAGAACCTTTTTTGTATCTGCCGGTCACACATAAAACAATGTAGAAATCGAGGTCGGCGGCATTGCTTTTTTTACGACCTTTGCAACCGTAACAGAGTGCTCCCCCACTTAACCTTGCCATGGACTTTCGCCTGAAAACCTTTGTCAGTGTCGCCCGCCACCGCAGCTTTACTCGCGCGGCCAACGAGCTGTTTATCACACAGCCCGCCGTGACACGGCACATTAAAGAGTTGGAGGCACAAGTGGGGACAACGCTTTTCGACCGACGCGGCGGCACGGTCACCCTGACCAAAGCCGGCGAAGCCCTGCTGTTCCATGCCGAAAAGATATTGGACAGCTACCGTCGGATGCAGTTCGAGATGAACCTGCTGACGGGGAACTTCAGCGGCGAGTTGCGGCTGGGGGCGAGCAGCACCATTGCACAGTATGTCCTTCCGCCCTGCCTGGCGCGGTTTACGACCCGTTACCCCGAGATTCGCACCACCCTCGAAACCGGCAACAGCCGGCAGATGACGCAGGCGCTCTTCAGCCGCAGCATCGACCTGGCCCTGGTCGAGGGCGAGACGCGGCACAACGGCATCCACTACGAGCCGTGGATGCGCGACGAGCTGGTTTTGGTCACGGGGAGCCACAGCGCCTATGCAACCCGCGAGAGCATCACCCTGTCGGAACTCACGGCACTGCCCATGGTACTGCGCGAGAGCGGGTCGGGAACACTGGAGGTGGTCGAACGCCGACTGGCCGAACACCATGTAAAGCTCTCCGCCCTGAACGTCATCCTGCAGATGGGCAGCACCGAGGGTATCAAGTCGTTTCTGGCTGAATACGACTGTGTAGCGCTGCTGTCGGTGCAATCCGTAACACGGGAGTTGATGAGCGACACCCTGACCGTGATTGATATCGAAGAGGTAAGTTTCGAACGTGAATTTTCGTTCGCTACCCTGCAGGGAGTACCGAGTGCCATGGCCGACAGTTTCAAACAGTTTGCCGCAGCCACCCAGCCCTCACCTCGTAAAACCGCCCGCAAAGCATGAACCCGACTCTTGCCATCCTCACCGCCACGGAGCTGGAACAGCGGCCGCTGCGCGCCTCGCTGGACCACCTGTCAAGCCGTTTTAGCCTTGTATGGCATGTGGGCGGCATGGGTGCCGGAGCCACGGCCGAATCGGTCATGCGACTGGTTCACAACCATCGCCCGGCGTGGTTGGTTCAGGCAGGCATCGCAGGGACGCTCTCCGAGGAGGTCGAGGTTACGGAAAGCGTGCTGGTTGCCAGCGATTACCAGGCCGACTTAGGGGCATGGCGACCCGAAACCGAGCGTTTTGAGCCCTTCACTGTGGCTGAGAGTGCCGTGGTTCGCTGTCCCTACACCTCGCCTCTGGAGACCTCATTCCGCACGGTGGCTGCCCGCTCGGTGAACTGCGCCTGCTCACCCCTCATACCGCATGGGGCTGCGATGGTCGAGACGATGGAGGGCGCCGCCTTTTTCAGAGCCTGTCAAAACGCGGGTGTCCCGTTTCTTCAGTTGCGCACCATCTCGAACCGCGTCGGTGAACCGCGCGACCAATGGCGCATTCCCGAAGCACTCGACCAACTGAGCCAAGACCTGTACCGTCTGGTCACCATGTTATCCGATTATCCGCTGTAAAACCATGAAAATAACCAAGACCAACGCTGCCCGACTGCTGGACAAAGCCGGGATTCCATACGAACTGATACCCTACGAGGTGGACGAAGAGCACCTCGATGCCGGCCATGTGGCCGAACAGCTGCACGAGGATATTCGGCAGGTTTTCAAGACGCTGGTGATGCGCGGCGACCGCAGCGGTATCTTCGTCTGCGTGATTCCAGGCAATCAGGAGGTGGACCTCAAGGCGGCTGCCAAAATCTCAGGAAACAAAAGCGCCGCCATGCTCCACCTGCGCGAACTGCTCGAAACCACAGGGTACATACGGGGCGGCTGCTCGCCCATCGGCATGAAACGCAACTTCCCGACCTATATCGACGAGAGTTGCCAGGCGTTCGACCATATTTATATCAGTGCCGGAGTACGGGGATTGCAAATTCGTATCGCTCCGAACGATTTGATTCACTTCTCGCACCTGAAAACCGCCCCGCTTACGACTGCCGATACGCTCGAAACGGCAGAATAACCCCCTTTCTCTGTCCCATGGATTTCAACGCCCTGATTGCGTGGTATCGCCAGTATCATCGCCCCCTGCCGTGGCGCGAAACCCACGACCCGTACCGCATTTGGCTGTCGGAGGTCATTCTCCAGCAAACGCGCGTCGTGCAGGGCATGGAATACTATCTCCGTTTTACGGAACGCTACCCCACCGTCAGCGCGTTGGCTGCCGCCGATGAGGATGAGGTGCTGAAGCTGTGGCAGGGGCTGGGATACTATAGCCGTGCCCGAAACCTGCACGCTGCGGCTCGAGAGGTGGTCGCCGAACACGGCGGAAACTTCCCGACCGATTACGCCTCGGTACGCGCCCTGCGGGGGGTGGGAGACTATACCGCCGCGGCCATCGCATCCTTCTCGACCGATGCTCCATATGCTGTGCTGGACGGAAATGTCTATCGCGTCCTGAGCCGCCTGCTCGACCTCGACACCCCGATTGACACCACCGCCGGGAAACGGCTTTTTACACAGGCTGCCGACACGCTGCTCCAAGAGTATCTGTCCGAACCGACGCACAGCGGCGCAGGAATATACAATCAGGCCGTGATGGAGCTCGGAGCGATACTGTGCACGCCGCGTTCCCCGCAGTGCGAGGCGTGTCCGCTCGGCGGCCACTGCCTCGCCCGTCGGAACGGCACCGTGGACCAACGCCCCGTCAAGCAGGGACGCACTGCACAGACCCCGCGCTACTTCCATTACCTGCACCTGACTGATGCGGCAGGACGGACGGCCATCTACCGCCGTGACGGGAAGGATATTTGGAAAGGGTTGTACGAATTTCCTTTGATTGAAAGCCAAACGCCCGACACGACATGGGAGACTCTCCCGCTGCCCCTACCCTCCGAGGCTCTGCTATGGCGCGAATCGGTACGCATGCCCAAGCACGTGCTCTCGCACCGCATTATCCACGCTACGTTCCATCGGGCCGAGGTCACCGACCTCTCGTCCCTGCCGTTACCTTCGGAGTGGAAAATCATCCCCATCGAAACCTTGGGAGACTATGCCGTTTCGCGACTGACGGAGTTGTACCTGAACCGACAGGACTAATTCTCCTCGCCGCAATGCTTCGGAAGCGGCATCAATAGCCCAAATCTTCGTTAATCAGAATCACCCGAATGCGCCCCTTCGGGTAGCAACGCTCCATCATGAGCCAGGCGTTGCAGATACGGTCGGGACTCGCACAATCGTGGCATCGCGAGGTCACCTGACACGGTGTCTTGAAATGTTCGTGGGCACGGGCATTGAGCGGCGCCGCTATCGTTTTGATACGCTGCACGGCCTCCTCCCGGTCCCGAACCAGTTTGTTGCGCCCCACCGTCAGAATCACCTGACGCGGTCCAAAGGTCACCCCGCCAATCCGATTACCCACCATGTCGAGCCACACCAGCGTACCCTGCTCGGTCACGGCATTCACACCCGTCAGAAACAGGTCGGTCATCAGGGCTTCGCGCCTCCGTTCGAGGTTTTCCGCTCTGGACTTCGTGCGGTCGAACCCGTCGATAAACTCCCACCGGGCATCGGCCCGCAACATATCGAGCGCACCCGTTGCACGCAGCGTCCGCGAATCGGCATACCCCACCCGTTGTGGGGCCATCTCTTCGACCACGCGCCGTATGCGCTCCCGCGCCTCCGCCGCCGTGGCAACTACTTCGGCCGCAAAGCCATGTTTGCTGAGCAGGACAGCCAGGTCCTCCAACCGCCGCTGCCAATATTCAAAAGTGTGGTCCGCCATAGGATAATTTTCACGTTCGCACCATAATTGCGCCCAGCCTGTCGGGCACTCCTGCAAACATAACCATTTTTTGGGATTTTATCCTTTGGACTGCAAAAGGGTCAGCGGCCGTCATACCGCTTTTCGCCCTGCACCACCGCCTGCCGATTGGCCTGCTCTTCCTCCAGCTGGGCCGCATACTTGCGCAGCATCTCCTGATGCCGCTCACTCGGTACAAAACCCTCTATGTCGGCTCTGGGATGCTCCTTCAGACGACGACCGCCCCGAGCAATAATCTCCACCGCCTGTGCATACCGTTCGCCGCCCTCAGCCCGCAACGCATCCAGACAGGGACTCTCTTCGGGACGTTCGAAGGCCACCTGTGCCGGCAGTGCCCGCCCATAATAGTTCAACGACCGCAGGTTTACCCCCGTTAGCATCGACAGCGAATCGACCTCGGCAAAGGTCAGCGGAGAACGACCTGCCAAATTATCCCCATAATATGCCTCGTAGGCCGGATAGTAGACCCCGTTGATATCCATCCAGGCGTAAAGGGTCTGTCGTTCCTCTTCCGTGAGTTGCACCCCGTGGTGGTCACCGTCAATAACCGAGGTCAGTTTGCTGGCGTGCGTCCCCCACGAATAAGGATTCTGAATGGCCGCAGGTCCCGCCCCGACCAGATGCACATACCCACCGACATACAGATTGATATACGACGCATTGAAAAAGGGATTACGGTCACCGGCCAGCACCAGTTTGTCGCGTTGCTCGCGGTCAAAGTCATGACACTGCACACAGTGGCGGTCCAAAATGGGTTGCACCTCACGCGTGTAGGAGAAGGGTCTCGGCGCACGCCCCATCCAGCCCTCTAACTGCACGGGACCCCGTTTCAGGGCCAGAGGCATCTTCCCCGACGGCATGGGGACGCTCAAACGGTCCTCGTGACACCCGATACAGCCGTTCACCTCGCCCGCCATGGCCATCGTACCGCTCCGCATCGACTGCACCATCTTTTTGTCACCGTCCAGAAGTTGGAAATAGACAAACTTCCCGGCCGGAACCTCAAAACAGGCCGAGCCATCCTCGGCTACGGGCACTTCACCCAAAATCTGTTTCAACTCGAAACTCGACCAGTTCATGGCCGGCGCCTGCTCGCCCTGTCCGAACCACCCCTGCGCCGTCCAGGTCCGTTTTTCGGGCGACTCCACCACCCGCAGCCACTTCACCGTACCCCGTTCGACACCCTCCATGTGGGTCCCCTCGTACACATCCTGCACATAGAACATCCCGGGTTGGTCGGTGTAGTTGCGTGCCTCGGGAATGGCATTGGGACGCGGGCGAGGCGCTATCGGCATCGGGTCGAAACAACTCTTCTCTCCTTCGTATATGAGGGTTTCCATTCCGCTGAGGCGGTCAATCCGATAGAGTGCCATTTTGAAATCGCTGCGCGTGGAGTCCCACCGCACCGAACGCGACACTAAAAACGAGTTTTCATCCAGCGGATAGGGGTCTTCGTAACGCATCGGCAACCGCATAAAGTAGTCATAATCCCCCACGCCAATCATCTCGCGTGCCTGTTCGGGCCAAATGGCCACCACGGGTTCGGCTCCGTCCACGCCGCGTTTGCGGTCGAGCAGCGCCACGGCTCCCCACGGACGGTCGTGGCAACTGCCGAAGACACATACCACCAGGTCACTACCCGGCACCTGCCGTCCGTCAATCACCCCTCCCGGCGAAGCGGTGTTGTTCCCGTAGTAAATGGCGTGTTTGGTGCCGTCGGGATTGACCGTCCAGAGCCCCTGCGCATCGCCGAAGTTACGGTCCACATACTCCCAACGGTCATACAGGATGCGTCCGTCGTTCAACAGGGCCGCATGACCCTCGAAGAGTGTACTCCCCCCGATTTGCACAATGTTGGCCCCGTCGGCATCCATGCGGTAGAGGTTCCCCATAATGTGGCGGTTGCACATGCAGTATTTCGGCTCACGGGTCGAGGTGAAGAGAATCCCACCATCAGGCAAATAGAGCGGGTCGATATCCGACACCCCGGGCGCAAAGGTCAACTGCCGCAGCCCCGTCCCGTCCGTATTGATTTCGTAGAGGTGGTACCAGGCATCCCGTCGGGGGCGCATCGAGAAGATAATCTTGCGTCCGTCGAACGACAGCTCAGGGTCGCGGATAACACCCGTCTCGGTCGAGAGCAGCGTCCGCACCGCACCCGTTGTCACATCCAAAGCTCGCAATGCGGCCCCGCCCCGAAACTTCTCCCCGTTGATTTCACCCCACTGGAAAAGGGTTTCGGTATTGTGGTGGTCCAGCGCATACTGTTCGCGTTCGACAAAGAGGATTTCGCGAAAATTCTCCTGTGCAGCGACTCCTGCCGCCATCAGGATTCCGGCCATAATCATTCCGACCCGTTTCATCTCCGTTGTCATTAGAAGGTTTCACATGCCTAATTTCTTGTCTCGTTGCGGTCATCCACCGTTTTGCACACCGCCTACCGCGGTTTGTAACCCAGACGCGTCGACACCTCATCGGCTGAGGCCTTGACCTGCCGCGCAACGGTTGTAAAATCGTTCCGCGTCAGCCGTCCGCTGGGCCCCGATGTCCACAGTGCAGCCGCTATCTCGCCGAACGAGTTGAATATCGGAGCGGCCACACAATTCACCCCCTCCATCTCCTCCTCGGCATCGGTTGCATACCCTCGGGCTCGTACCTCTTCCAGTTCAGCCTCCAGAGCCTCCCGGCTGCTCAGTGTATTTTTAGTAAAGACATGGTAATCGACCGTTTGCAAGGCTGCCTCACGCTCCTCGGCCGACAAATAGGCTAAAAAGAGTTTCCCGGGAGCTGAAGCGTGGAGGCAAAAGGCAGTGCCTGGCTTCAGCATAAAGGTAAAGTTGTGCGATCCCAGCACCTGTTCGAGCAGCACCACCCGATTATCCATAAATGCCCCCAACATAATGCTTTCACGCACTTTGTCACGCAGTGCCCGCATCGGTTGCAGCGCATACTCGACCAGCCCGGCCTCACCCAATGCGGCGAGCCCCAGGCGCAGCAGACGCCGCGAAAGGGTATAACGTCCCGTTTCAGGGTCCTGAGCCAGGTAGCCCTCTTCGGTCAGGGCACCGAGCAGGCGGTGCAGCGTGGTTTTCGGGAAATCGAGGTCGGCCAACGCCTCGGCCATGGTTCGGCCTCCGGGCCATTGCCCCAAATACTCCATCAGGGCAAAGGCCTTACACAGGATGGGCACCAGATAGCCCTCTTTCTGTTCCATGATACTTCTTTTTCCGTAGTGGTTTCAGACAAATGTAGTGAATAATTCCAGTTTTCGGAACGCCGTTTCAAAACCAAGACTATTTTTATCCAAGCAGGCTAGTCCCATAAGTACCTTCATTTAGGGGCATGCCAAGGGTTGCACTGTCTAATTTCTGGACACCCACTGTCTATTTTTTTGACACTCACGCGACGGACAAAAATCACAATACGCACGATATCAATATTTTAACAAAAATGGCATCATTTTCGCAGGGAGATTTACCAGAACCCTTCAAACTCCCCCGTCATGATGATAGGAAACTACCTCCTCCTGACCGTCCGAAACCTCACGCGCCGCCGACTTTTCAGCATCGTGGCCATCGCCTCGCTGGCCATAGGGATGGCTGTTGCCCTACTTATCGGAAACTACGTGGCGTTCGAACAGAGCTACGACACCATGCACCCCCACGGCGAACGCCTCTATCGGGTCGAGAGCCAATTCTACGAGGGGAATACCCTGACCGACGACTGGGCCACCTCCTCCTACGGTTACGGCCCCGCCATGCTGCGCTCGATACCGGGCGTGGAGCAGGTGACCCGCTTCGACATCCACAACACGGAACAGATGGTTCGATACGGCGACCGACAGTATCGCGAGCAAAACATCACCACCGCCGACCCTTCGATGTTCGAACTGTTTGCCTTCCGCCTGCGTGAGGGCGACCCGACGCATGCGCTCGAGGGGCCCAACAAAGTGGTCATCACGTCGTATGCCGCTGCAAAGTATTTCCCGGGCGAAAACCCGCTGGGGAAAACCCTGCGTTTCCTCTCCCAAAACGGCGAGTTGAGCTGCGAAGTAACGGGCGTGCTGGAAGAGATGCCGAAAAATTCGCAGATACAGTTCGACTTTTTCATCTCGTGGGCTACGCAGCCCAAGTGGCTGGACAACTACTGGTATCGGCATGAGGTATATACCTACGTGCGGCTGGCTCCGGGCACTGACCCGCGGCAGGTGGAAGAGGCCTTCACGCCAATGGCCGAAAATTACAAGACCGAAGCGGCTCTGAAAAACAAGACCTGGAAAATCGTTCTGAATCCGGCCGACGAAGTGCATCTGACCCCGTGGAAACAATACGAGCGGGAGGCCAAGGGGAGTCGCAACACCCTGACCACACTGATTTTGGTGGCACTGGCCACCCTGACGATTGCCTGGATAAACTACATCAACCTGACCACGGCACGCTCGCTCGAACGGGCTCGCGAAGTGGGGTTGCGGAAGGTGTCGGGCGGTACACGGCGACAACTTATCGAACAGTTTATGCTCGAGTCGGCCTTCGTGAATCTGCTGGCCCTGGTGCTGGCCGTTGTGTTGGTATCGGGAGCGGCTCCGCTTTTCAACCAGCTCATGGGACGTGAGATAGGCTTTTTGATGCTGCGCGAACCGATGTTTTGGGCAGTGGCCGCAGCCATTTTTGCCGCAGGGGTATTCGTGTCGGGTTTCTACCCGGCCTTTGTGATTTCAAACGTGAAGCCTTCCGAGGTATTGAAAGGAAAATACACCCACACGGGCAAAGCCGGGACCGTCCGAAAATGCCTTGTGGTCCTGCAGTTTACGGCATCGCTGGTGCTGATAGCGGGAACCTTTACCGTAGACCGCCAGTTGGCCTACATGCGTCAACAACCCCTTGGGGTCAATATCGAGCGGATTTTTGCCATCAAGTACCCGGGAGCCACCGAAGAACTCGGTCAAAAGATAGAGGCCTACAAACGTGACCTGCTCACGCTTCCGGGTGTCGAAAATGCAACCACGTCGGGCTCTGTACCCGGCATGGAGGTAGCCACCTTCCTTTCAAACCACTTGACCAGTGATGCAACCCAACAGAACCGACTGTACGAAATGCTGGTGGTGGACGGCCATTTTCTGCAAACCTACGGCGTGGAGATTATTGCAGGCCGCTGCTTCGGCGATGCCTTTACGGGCGACGAGCACCGCATGGTGATTAACGAGAGTGCCGTCCGTACCCTGGGATTTCACACCCCTGAAGAGGCTCTCGGACAACGGGTGACGGTCGAGACCCGCGAAGACGCCCCCATGGAGATTGTCGGTGTGGTGCGCGATTACCATCAGCAAGGGCTGGCAAACGATTATACCCCGATTATGATGATTCGCGAAAACGCCATCCCGTGGCTGCCGCAAAAGTTCATATCCGTTCGATACACGGCTGATGCACCGATTGACCGCATCCTGCAGGAGGCCGAACGGCGCTGGGAACGTTTCTTCCACGAATCGACCTTCGACCACTTCTTCGTCGACCGCTTCTACGACCGCCAGTACAGCGCCGACAGCCGTTTCGGGACGGTATTCGCCCTCTTTTCGGCACTGGCTCTCTTTATCGCCGTGGTCGGACTTTGGATACTGACCCTCTTTGCAGCCCACAACCGACGCAAGGAGATGGGCGTGCGCAAAGTCTTCGGCGCCACGGGCTGGAACCTCTTTTCGACCCTCTCGAGCGAGTTTCTGTGGTTAGTGGCCGCGGCGGTCGTTATCGGCATACCGCTGGCATGGTACGCCATGCAGAGCTGGCTCGGCCACTATCCGTTCCGTGTGGGGATAAACGGCTGGATGTTTGTCGTGCCGGTGCTGATTTTGGTGGCAGTGACTGTCGCTACGGTCAGTGCCCAGATTATGGCCACCCTGCGTGCCAACCCCATCCGTTCGCTCAAGAGCGAGTAGGGTTTAGGGTGTCGGAGTGGCGTTTTCTGCCCACCGTTCGTCGTGAGCCACGGCCCACAGGTAGAACGAGGCCACCGACCCGTAGGGCGACCAGCACGCACGAAGGGTCAGGAATTCCTGACGGGTCAGGTGCGAGAGTCCATACAGTCGCATGATACCGCGACGGATGGCCAGGTCGCCAAAGCTCACCACATCGGGTCGTCCGAGCGAAAAGAGCATCAACATTTCGGCTGTCCACCGCCCGACACCGGGCAGGTCGGTCAGCTGTCGGATGACCTCCTCGTCCGACAGCGGCGCAAAGTGTTCAGCCGCCAGCGTTCCATTCAGGGCAGCAGCTGCCGCACCCTGCAAATACGACACTTTGCGCTGACTCATCCCACACCCCCGCAACGACTCCTCGGACTGCGCAGCTACGGCGGCGGGGGTCACCCCACCACACAACACTTCGAGCCGTCCCCACACCGTGCGGGCGGCTTTGTCTGTGATTTGCTGTCCTACGATGCTGTGCGCCAGGGCCTGAAAGAGGTCGGGCATCATCTCCCGTTCCAGAGGACCAATCCGCCGAATCGCATCCCCCAGCACGGGGTCCCGACGACTCAGATAGTCGGTTTCACGGCTTGTATATCGGAATATCGCCATAGGTGCAAAATTAGACTTTTCAAAAAAGATGAAAAATAGTACCTTAGGAACAGATTTTGCTGGATTTTGTTGCATTCGACCACTGCAAAAGGGGTCGAAGTGATGATATGCCTAATTCCGCATGGCCGACGGGGGTCGGCAACGCATGATTCGAAAAATTGTCAAATATACCTTGCGGCTGCTGGCTGTTCTGCTGGGGCTTGTCGTACTGTTGCTGGTTGCGCTGTACCTCCCCCCGGTGCAGGATGCGCTGCGGAGAAAAGCGGTGGCCTATGTGGAGGAAAACTACCACCTCCGGTTACAGGTTGATGTCCTGCGGCTGCGTTTCCCGCTGCGATTGCGGGTAGAGGGGGTAGAGGCCGTCACCCCGACGGGCGATACGCTGCTGACGGCCGGACGGCTGCAAGTCCATGTGGCCTTGCTGCCTCTGTTGGGCGGAGAAGTCGCCCTGCGGCAGTTTACGTTGGAAAGCACCGCAATGCATTGGATAGATTCCACGGGGGGCATGGACCTCGGCATCCGCGTGGGAGCGCTCGACCTGAGCGGTGGGCACGCTCTTCTCACGGAAGAGCGTGCCCACCTGCCCGCCGTTCGTTTGCACGGCGGCGATGTGCGGCTCACCCTCTTCGCCGCACCGCCCGACACCCTGCCCGATACCACCTCTGCTCCGCTGCGGTGGAAGATATCGACCGACCTGTTAGCACTGGACAGCATCGCCTTTGCCCTGCATATGCCCAATCCGACTACTGACCTTACGGTCAATATGGAACGGGGAGCAGTGGACAGTTGCGCGGTCGATTTGGGAGCCCAATGGGTCACGGCGTCGCGGGTGCAGATTCTGCGCGGCGCATATGCCTATCTGGCAGACACGGCAACCGTAACGACACCCTCCCCCACCCCTGCGCCCCAAGACACAACAGCCACTGCACCGTGGAGCATTCTCGTGGGACAGGTTCAGCTGACGGACAATCGGGCGCAATACGGATTACCCTACGGCATCCCCCGCCCGACCTTCGACCCCGAACATATCGGGGTCGAAGGTCTCGACCTGACGGTCGATTCGCTCTACAACTGCGGCAGCACCGTACGTGCCTCGGTCGCTGAGTTGCGGTTTCGGGAGCGTTCGGGGCTGACCGTCACCCACACGGAAGGGACCGTGACGATGGACAGTACAGGCTATTCGGTACAAGACTTTCGGCTGACAACCACAGCCTCGACGCTCTTCGCCGACCTTACGGTCGGCGAAGGGGTGGCCACACTCGTTCCCTCCACACCCCTGGAGGCACAACTCGCCCTGCAATTAGGCAGCGCAGACCTCTTTCGGGTCGTCGAAGTAGAACACGCACTGCAACGGCAGTTAGAGGGCCGCACCCTGACGTTCGACACACGGCTGAGCGGGAGAGTGGATGACCTGCGGCTGCACCGTCTGGTCGCTGCAATTCCCGCTGTGGTGGATTTTGCGGCCGAGGGGCAGGTTCGCCATGCCACCACACCACAACACACGGCAGGGGAAGTGACCTTTGGCGGCACACTGCACGCTTCACGGCTGTGGGGCAGTCTGCTGCCGCAGGGAGTGACCCTGCCGACATCCCGTTTCCGGGGTTCGGCCACGGCTGGGGCGGGGCACTACCACGCTCTGTTCGCTTTGCAGGCTGACGGAGGCAAGGTAAATGTTCAGGGCTCTTTCTCCCCGCAGAGCGACCAATATGCCGCACATGTAGAGGTGGATTCCCTGCCCCTGCAACGCTTTCTGCCCAACGACTCTTTGGGACGGGTAACCCTTACCCTGAATGCCGAAGGACGGGGGTTCGACCCGCTCGCTCCGACCACCCGCGCCTCGGTCGATTTGCAGGTGACCCGAGCAGAGTTTCAAGGCTTCGACTACCGCAACCTGCTGCTGACCGCACAGCTGGACACGGGGCAGCTGACGGGGCGTTTTGCGAGCAACAACCGCGGCCTGCAGGCTGACCTGCAGCTGCAGGGTTCGCTCTCTCCACAGGCACAGAAAGCCTCGCTTCAAGGTGTGTTTTCTCAGATAGACCTCGCCGAAATGGGCTTCACCGAGCAGCCGACGCAACTGTCACTGCAACTCGACGCCTCCGTCGAAGCGACAGCCCGCGGCAGCTATCAGGCGCGGGTAACCCTCGACAGCGTCGCCGTGACGCTCGACAGTCTGACCCAACAGGTTCCGCAGACTGCGCTGTCGGCAGCAGCCGACAGCGCACACGTCGAGGCGCAGCTCACCTCGGGTGACCTGCGCCTCGCCTTCCGCTCAGACACCATCCTCAACTCGCTGGCCTCAGCCTTTGCCCAAGCGGCTGCCAATATTCAGGAAGACATCATGGCCGGTAAAATCGACACCGATACCCTCGGAAATCTCCTGCCTCCGTTCCGTCTCGACTTTTATGCCGGCCGCAACAACCCCCTGAACGACTATCTATACCAACAGGGCGTGGGATTTGCCCGAGCTAAAGTGACATCTTCGGCGCAACGCGGCGAACCGTTTGGGTTCCGTGCCGAGGTCAATCAACTCTCTACCGCCGAGATGACCCTGGACACCCTGACGGCCGGTGTGGGCGGACGCAACGGACAGCTCCAGTATTTTGTCCGCCTGGCCAACCGCCCGGGTAACCTGAACCGCATGGGGTCACTGGCTCTGTACGGTCATGCAGAAGGAGATTCAGCCCAAGTGATGTTTACCCAGCACAATCGGCAGGGGGATACAGGGCTGCTGTTCGGACTGCAGGCACAGTTGCGGGACAGCGCCGTCACCGTCACCCTGATTCCGCAAGAGCCGATTTTCGGGTTCTCGACATGGAGCGTAAACCCGGGGAACTATCTGCGTTACGGTTTCGACAAGCGTCTGACGGCCGACCTGCGCCTTTCGCATGACGACCAATCCTTTACCCTGCAATCGGCTGCCGACACGACCCTGCCTCCCGGATGCATTCGTCTGGGCATCAACGGCATTCATATCGGCAAGGCATTGAATTTATTCCCCTCCGCGCCACCCGTGGACGGCGTATTGGGCACCTCCATAGCCTTTGGATTGGGCGACAGCCTGTTGGTGGCTCGCGGCAACCTCTCCATCGACACCCTGCAATACAACGGCCAACGGGTTGGCGATATCGGCTTGGATTTTGCCTACCGTACCGACACCGTGACGGGACAAAGCGGGTCTCTGGCACTGCAAATCAACCACCGCCCCGCCCTGACGGCACAAGGACAATACCACCCGACCGACACTGCCTCTGTTCTCCATATGACGGCCGACATTCCGGGGCTTCCGCTGGCTATGGCAAACCCCTTTCTGCCTGACGGGTCGGGCAGCCTGAACGGATGGCTTCGCGGACATATCGAAGCCCGCGAAGACTCCACGGGCCTTATGACCAACGGTGAGATTCGCTTTGACAGCACAGCGGTCACTGTGGCAGCTATCGGCACCCGTTTCGGCATTACTGAGACCCCTATTATACTGCAAGGAAACCGCGTGCTGTTCAAGGATTTCGGGCTGATTGCCCCCAACCGCCAACCCCTGACCCTGAACGGAAGTCTGGATGTCAGCGATTTTTCGCACGTAATGGCCGACCTGCATTTGCGCGCCAATGATTTTCAACTGATTAACGTGCCCCGCAATCGAGGCTCCATGGTTTTCGGCCACGCCAATGCCAACCTGACGGCCGATGCCACGGGACCGCTGGATGCCCTCAACATCCGCGGTTCGGCCGACCTGCTGAGCGGCACTGAGGTGACCTATGTCATGCAGGAGAGCACCAACTCCATTGAGACCCAAACCCAAAACCTGGTCACCTTTACCTCGTTCAACGACACGACCTCCATCGTACCGCCGCGCCCTCCGGCGATGCTGCAACTGGGCGGGATAGACATGTTGATGAACGTCACAATAGCACCGGATGTGGCGATGGCGGTCTACCTGTCGGAGGATGGACAGAACCGCATCAACCTGCAGGGGGGCGGCTCGCTGACCTACTCGATGAATCGCCTGGGCGACACCCGTTTTGCCGGAAAATACGAACTTACGGGCGGGCAGGTGCGTTACACGCCTCCGGTTATTTCGGCCAAGGATTTCACCATCACGCCCGGGGGCTTTGTGAGTTGGACAGGTGAGATGACCGACCCGTCGTTTTCGATACGCGCCGTGGAGAGTGTCCGCACGACCGTCACCATGGAGGACCAAAGCACGCGTCAGGTCAATTTTCAGATAAGCATTTTGTTGAGCGGCAGTTTGGAAAACCTTGACATTCGCTTTGATTTGGCTGCTCCGGAGGATTTGACACTGCAGAACCAGTTGGCCTCGCTGACTCCCGAGCAGCGACAGAACCAGGCAATGGCACTGTTGCTATACAACACCTACACTGGGCCCGGCACATCGGCCAAGGTCAATACCGGAAACCCCATCAACTCGTTTATCACCAAGGAGTTGAACCAATGGGCGCAAAACAGTCTTCGCGGTGTGGACCTTTCGTTCGGGATAGATTCCTACAACGATGCCTCGGGCGGAGCCGACGGGACACGGACCGACTATTCGTATAAGTTGTCCAAGAAGTTTTTTGACAACCGCGTTCAGGTTTCGGTCGGCGGAAGCGTAAGCACGGGCGCCAACCCCGGAGCGAATACGGCCGAGAGTCTGGTAGACGACATTTCGCTGGAGTACCAGCTGACCCGACGCGACAACATGTACCTGAAGCTGTTTCGGCAGAACGACTACGAGAGCATTCTGGAGGGCGAGGTGACCGAGACGGGCATCGGTTTTGGGGTTCGGAAGAAGGTGTTGAAGTTGGGGGACCTGTTCCGCGTGACGAAGGCTCCATCCGCTGAGCAGAAACCGACTCGAGCGGAGCGAAAGGCCTCACGCAAAGCCCAACGGGCTGACAAACGGCGGGATAAGCGACAACAAGGAGAGAAGATAAACCCTGATTCTGCCGAGCAGGCTGCTCCTGCCGTAAGCAACGTACAATAAGTCATCCAATGAGACGGAGCATTCGACATATCGGGATTTGGGGTGTGCTGCTCGTAACAGTGGCGGCAACGTGGTCGTGTTCGACCACGCGCCGCCTCACGGAGGGGCAGGTGCTCTACACGGGCGTCCGCAAGATGACCTTCACACCCGCCAACGACACGCTGCGCATCCCCTCCGAGGTGACTGATGCCGTCGAGAAACCGCTGGACGTCGCACCGAACAACCCGCTCTGGTCACCCTATTGGCGTTCGGGCATCCCGATAGGCCTATGGGCATGGAACCACCTCTACACCCCCAAAGAGAAAGGGTTCAAATACTGGTTCTACAAACGGCTGGCCAAACAACCCGTACTGATTTCGAGCGTTCGGCCCGAGTTGCGTATTCAGGTGGCCGACCAGATTTTCGAAAACCACGGCTATTTCGGCGTGCAGGGGAGCTACGAATTGCACCCCAACCGCCACAAACCCGACCGTAAGGCGAAAGTCAGCTACCACTTTACGGTTCCTCCGCCCCACACCTACGACACGATTGAGTACCTTCGCGCGCCGGGCAAAGTGGGGCGCATCGTGGACAGTTTGCAGGCAGAAAGTTTGTTGCACGTGGGAGCCGTTTACAACCTGGACACTCTGACCGCCGAACGGAACCGCCTGACAGCCGCCCTGCGCAGCCGAGGGTACTACTATTTCCGACCGGAGTATATCACGTATGAAGCCGATACGACACAAGCCCCCTATCGCGTGGCTCTCCGCATGCGGTTGGCCGACGGCATCCCGCCCGCGGCACTGCGTTCCTACTGCGTGGGACAGGTGAGCGTCCGCCTCCAGAATCCCGTCACGGGGCCTGCCGATACGATGCAATTAGGAGCCGTTCGCGTCTACTACCAACGCCCTCTACACATCCGTCCCCGCATCCTGGCCGATAATCTGGAGCTGACCCCGGGACAACTCTTCAATATGGATGCCCAGAACACCACCCAAACCAACCTCAACAAACTGGGCATCTTCAACTCGGTCAGCCTGAGTGTTCCGCCGCTCGACTCGCTCCGCGCGTCGGACACCACGCTGGATGTGCGCATTTCGGCCACTTTTGACAAACCGATTCAGGCCGATTTCGAGGCCAACCTGACCTCGAAATCGAACAGCTATTTGGGCCCCGGCCTCTCGTTCGGCCTGCGCCACAACAACATTTTCGGAGGCGGAGAGGTACTCGGACTGCGCCTGACAGGGTCGTACGAATGGCAGACGGGGAACAAAAACCAATATGAAACACGACCGACGGCCATCAATTCGTATGAATTCGGGCTAACCGCATCGCTCGATATTCCTCGGGTCGTCGCTCCCGGATTCCGCAACAAAAAAACGGCCTATCCGGCCAAGACCTCCTACCAAATCGGCGCCGACCTGATGAACCGTCCGCAATATTTTCGGATGCTCTCGCTCAACCTCTCGGCCAGCTACGATTTTCGGACATCGCCCTACAGCACCCACACCTTTACCCCCTTCAAACTGACCTTCAATCGGCTGTTGAACACCTCGTATGCGTTCGATTCGACCATGCAGCAGAACCCTGCCGTGGCATTGAGTTTCAGCGACCAGTTTATTCCGTCGCTGAGTTACAGCTATACGTTTGACAAAACCGTAGGGCACAGACAGCGCAACCGCGTAGTGGTTCAGGCCACCCTGACCGACGCAGGCAATCTGCTGGCGGCATGCTACGACCTCTTCGGGTCGCACGGCACCAAACAACTCTTCGGCAGCCCCTTCTCGCAGTTTATCAAAGGGACGCTCGAAGGAAAATGGTATCATAAAATCGGAAGGGGCAATGTATTGGCGACGCGCCTGATGGTCGGCGCAGGCTATGCCTACGGCAACTCACGGGTGATGCCCTACAGCGAACAGTTCTACATCGGCGGGGCGAACAGCATCCGTGCTTTCACGGTGCGTTCGCTGGGGCCGGGCAGCTACCGCCCCGCCGCCGACCAAATCAACGGTTACTGGGACCAGACGGGGAGTTTCAAACTGGAGGCCAACGCAGAGTTTCGGTTCCGCATGATTGGGAACCTCGGCGGAGCCGTTTTTGTGGATGCCGGGAATATCTGGCTGCTGCGCAACGACCCCAACCGCCCGGGCGGGGTACTGCGCGCCAAAAGTTTTTGGCGCGACATTGCCCTGGGGACCGGTGTGGGCCTGCGTTATGATATCAGCGTGCTGGTGCTGCGCCTCGACATGGGCATCGGCATCCACACCCCCTACCCCAATCCCGCCAAACCGGGATACTACAACATTCAGAGTTTCAAGGATGGGCTGGGGATTCACCTGGCCATCGGCTACCCGTTCTAAAGGTTTTGCATCCCTGCCTCACACATTTCTCGCTGCACGGGAGTTAGAGTTTCCCTTGCTGCACCTCTTCTGCCAACTGTTTGACAAGCGGTGGTACGCCTTGTGCCGCTCCCTGGGCTACCACGGTCAGCGGATTGGGGATAGTGACCCGTGCCGGCTTCGGGTCAATCAGCCATACAGGCACATCGGCCCGCAACTGATAGATAAGCCCTGCGGCGGGATAAACCGCCAGCGAAGTACCGATAACCAGAAAGAGGTCAGCATCCCGCACTTCGGCCAGCGCCCGTTCATATTCGGGTACTGCCTCGCCAAAAAAGACAATGTGGGGTCTTAACTGCGCCCCATCGGGAGCCTTGTCGCCCAAGTGCGTGGGACCGGGAGCCGGGACAATCAGGTTCGGGTTTCGTTCGCTGCGGGCCTTGCGCAACTCGCCGTGCAAGTGAATGATATGCTTACTCCCTGCCCGTTCGTGCAGGTCGTCCACGTTCTGGGTCACCACCACAATCTGTTCGAACCACTGCTCCAATTCGGCCACCGCCCGATGCCCTGCATTTGGTTCCACCGTATCGAGTTGTGCCCGCCGCGCATTGTAGAAATCGAGCACCAACTGCGGGTTACGCACCCACGCCTCCGGAGTACAGACATCTTCAATCCGATGTTGTTCCCACAGCCCGTCGGCATCCCGAAAGGTTGAAACACCGCTGTCGGCACTCATGCCCGCCCCTGTAAAAACAACGACTTTTTTCTGTGATTTCATGGCTGCAAACGCATTGATAGAGAACGAAAGATACGATTTTCAGCCGGCAGGCCCAAACATTCGTCCTATTTTCGCGCAGGCTGCAAAAAAGGAGGGGTTCCAAACATAATGTTGGAACCCCTCCTCGTTGTGACACCGACAGGACTCAAACCTGTAACCTTCTGATCCGTAGTCAGATGCTCTATTCAATTAAGCTACGGTGCCAACTGTTTTGCGCTACAAAAGTATAAATTCCACGGATATTTCCCAAATTTATATTCTCTATATTTGCAGAAATCTATCGAAATACCCTATGAAACCACTGGCTGAACTTGAAACCGCCATCCGCAACGGTTACGCCATAACTCCTGAAGAAGCCACTGACCTGCTCCACCATGCCCCGTTTGCCGAACTGTGCGAGACAGCCAACCGCCTGCGCCGCCATTTTCAAGGGGACCGCATCGATACCTGCTCCATTATGAATGCCCGCAGCGGCCGTTGCCCGGAGGATTGCAAATGGTGCGCCCAGTCCATCCACTACCAAACGAAAATCGAGGTCTACCCGCTTACCGACACCGCCGAGGCATTGCGCCACGCCCGTGACAACCATGACAAAGGGGTGGGACGTTTTTCGCTGGTGACCAGCGGCCGCACACTGAACGATGCCCAAATTGAACGTTGTGCCGATATCTATCGAGCCATCGCCGCCGAATGTCCCGGATTCCGCAACGGACACCTTTGCGCCTCCATGGGATTGCTCTCCAAATCCCAACTTCAAACCTTGAAAGAGGCTGGCGTGGGCACCTACCACTGCAACCTGGAGAGTGCCCCTTCGTACTTCCCCACCCTCTGCACCACCCACACTCAGGCCGAGAAACGCCAGACCATCGCCTGGGCACGGGAAGTGGGCATGAAAATCTGCAGCGGGG
Organism: Candidatus Rikenella faecigallinarum; assembly: GCA_019113395.1. Lineage (GTDB taxonomy): Bacteria > Bacteroidota > Bacteroidia > Bacteroidales > Rikenellaceae > Rikenella > Rikenella faecigallinarum. The sequence goes on from DXHL01000035.1 coordinate 25,703, forward strand.
GTATTATCGGCATGGGCGAAAGCGCCGAGCAGCGGCTCGAACTGGCCTTCACCCTGCGCGAAATGGGCATAAATTCCATCCCCATCAATGTACTGAATCCCATCCCCGGCACTCCGCTCGAAAGACAGGCACCGCTCTCGGAAGATGAGCTGCTGCGCACGTTTGCCCTGTTCCGGCTCATCAACCCCACGGCATACATCCGTTTCGCGGGCGGTCGCACCCTGATTGGAGCGGTGCAGGAGCGTGCCCTGCGCAGCGGGGTCAATGCTGCCATTGTCGGCGACCTGCTGACCACCATCGGGTCCAGCATTGCCGATGACCGAGAACTGTTCCAACGCTGCGGCTTCGAATGGTAGGTCAACGAGCTGCGGTCTTCTGTGTCTGATATCGCGCATGTTGTTTTACCGGGCGCAACGGTCGAGAAAGGCGAAGATGATGGTTCGAGCAAATTCGGTTTCGCCAGAAACCGTCAGGCCGACGCCGCCCCCAGCGGAGGCCTGCTCTGAAGCGAGCATGCTCCGCCGGCTCCGGCCTGCACGAATTCTAATAAAGTCGTATTCCACTGACGAACACAAGTCAGGTCGCGTGCCCATCGGCACCGACTCATCAGGCAAGAATGCTACTCCGCATCCCCACGCCGTCCCCACAGCTGCCACACCACACCCGCCAGAATAAGAGCCACCGTGACCGCAGCCAGCATCGACGGCAGCAGGAGCGAGACATGGAGCCACAGCCGTCCGCTCAGCACACAATAGACCAGTGCCCCTACCCCCAGGAGTCCTGAGAGGGTGCAGACAAAGACCAGCTGCATATAAGTTCTGCCGATATGCGTAGCACAATGAGGATTCCCGTGCCTCGTCTGATACCGCACCGCCAGCCGTCCGACGCCCCACGACACCCCCAGCACAAGCATCACGCCCACCAGACACCACACCCACAGCGGAACAATACCCTCAGCTGTCGGCTGTACCGAGGCGAGCATCAACAGCAGCGTACAGACAAAGGCCGGCAGGGCGACAACCGATACCGTATGTCGATAGTTACGAAACGGATTCACTTCCGGGTCTTCCGGTTCTCTGAACATCATACTCCAATCGTTTTTAAGCACCTGCAAAACAAAGAGCCCTCTTGCGACGTCTCGGCAGAGGGCTCTTTTCGTGTTATACTTTCATCTCTCCACACCATTCACACATAAAACCACCGCCTCGAAAGAGAGATAAACAGGAGACTACTTATATTCGTTCCAAGCCTTGATTTTCAAATCTTCACGCCCCTTGCGACAGAAGGCCACGATAAAGTCATTGGCCAACCGAGCATTGGTAATCAGCGGGATATTGAAGTCAATGGCCGAACGACGAATCGTGTAGTCGTTGTTGAGTTCGTCCTTGGTAAAGTTCTTCGGGATATTGACCACGAAATCAATTTTACGTTCCTTGATGAAGTCCAACACATTGGGCAGCCCGCTTACGGTCGGGTCCTGGTCGGGCCAACCGACAACCGAGGCCTGTACGCCATTGTCGGCCAGGAAACTTGCCGTTCCCTTCGTGGCATAAATCGTATAGCCCTTGGCCTGCAACGCTTTGGCTGCTTCCAGCGTCAGGGCTTTGGAACGCCCGTCACCCGTCGAGAGCAGTACGCTGCTCTTCGGTATCGAGTACCCCACCGAAAGCATCGACTTCAGAATTGCCTCATAGTAGTCTTCCCCGATACAGCCCACTTCGCCGGTCGAGGCCATTTCGACCCCGAGCACCGGGTCAGCCTTTTGCAGACGGCTGAACGAGAACTGCGGAGCCTTGATACCCACATAGTCGAGTTCGAAAGCCGACTTGTGGGGCACGTTCGGGTCGAGCCCCAGCATCACGCGGGTGGCAATGTCAATGAAATTGACCTTGAGCACCTTCGAGACAAAGGGGAACGAGCGCGAGGCCCGCAGGTTACATTCAATAACCTTGATATCGTTGTTCTTGGCCAGCAGCTGCATATTGAACGGTCCGCTGATTTCGAGCGCCTTGGCAATCTGGCGGGCAATCTTTTTGATGCGGCGCACCGTTTCGATATAGAGTTTCTGAGCCGGGAAGACAATCGTGGCGTCACCCGAGTGAACACCGGCAAATTCGACGTGTTCCGAGATGGCGTAAATCAACACCTCGCCATCCTTGGCCACCGCATCGATTTCGATTTCCTTGGCGTTGTTCACAAACTCGGTAACCACCACCGGGTACTGTTTCGAAACATTGGTTGCCAGCGTCAGGTAGTGTTCGAGCTCCTCCTTGTTCGAAACGACGTTCATGGCAGCCCCCGAAAGTACATACGAAGGACGTATCAGCAGCGGGAAACCCACCTCGTCGGCAAAGTGATAGATTTCGTCCATCGAAGTCAGCTCCTTCCAACGCGGCTGGTCAATGCCCAGTTCGTCGCACATTTCGCTGAACTTGTGACGGTCCTCAGCCCGGTCGATGTTCACGGCCGAGGTTCCAAGAATCGGCACATTCTCCTGATAGAGACGCATGGCCAGGTTGTTCGGAATCTGCCCCCCTACCGAGACAATCACCCCGCGCGGAGATTCGAGGTCGGTCACGTCGAGCACCCGTTCCAGCGTCAACTCGTCAAAGTAGAGACGGTCACACATGTCGTAGTCCGTCGAGACCGTTTCGGGGTTGTAGTTAATCATAATCGACCGCAACCCGTTTTCACGGATGGTGTTGATGGCGCTCACCGAACACCAGTCAAATTCCACCGACGACCCGATACGGTACGCCCCCGAGCCCAACACAATCACCGAGCGGTTGTCGTTGTCGAACGTAACGTCGTGGCTCGTACCGTTGTAGGTCAGGTAGAGGTAGTTGGTCTGCGCAGGATATTCGGCCGCAAGGGTGTCGATTTGTTTCACCACCGGCACTATACCGCGTTGCTTACGCCAGGCACGCACCTGCAAGAGTCCCTCTTCCATTTTGAGGTCTTCGCTGTGGAGCACCGTGCGAGCAATCTGGAAGTCCGAGAACCCTTTGCGTTTGGCCTCCCACAACATACGGTCGGGCATCTCCTCGATGCGGTGGTAGGCCCCCATTTCACCCTCCAGCGCGATAATGCCTTCGAGTTTGCGCAGGAACCAGTTGTCAATCTTGGTCAGTTCATGGATACGTTCGACGCTGTACCCATGTTTGAAGGCCTGTGCAATGACGAAGATACGTTTATCGGTCGGTTTTTGGAGTTCGTGGTCGATGTCTTCGACCGCCATCTCCTTGTTGGCCACAAAACCGTGCATCCCCTGCCCAATCATACGCAACCCCTTCTGAATAGCCTCTTCGAAGTTGCGTCCGATGGCCATCACCTCGCCCACCGATTTCATCGACGAGCCGAGTTCTCGGCTTACCCCCTTGAACTTGCTGAGGTCCCAGCGGGGGATTTTGCAGACGATATAGTCCAGTGCCGGCTCAAAGCAGGCCGTTGTGGATTTCGTAACGGAGTTTTTCAGTTCATGGAGTCCGTAGCCCAGCCCCAGTTTCGCCGCCACAAAGGCCAGCGGATACCCTGTCGCCTTCGAGGCCAGAGCCGATGAGCGCGACAGACGGGCATTCACCTCAATCACCCGATAATCTTCCGAATTGGGGTCGAGGGCATACTGCACGTTACATTCGCCGACAATCCCCACATGGCGGATAATCTTGATGGCAATCTGGCGGAGTTTGTGGTATTCTGCATTGGTAAGGGTCTGCGACGGAGCAACCACTATCGACTCGCCGGTATGGATTCCGAGCGGGTCGAAGTTTTCCATGTTACATACGGTGATACAGTTGTCGTACTTGTCGCGCACCACTTCGTATTCGACCTCTTTCCACCCTTTGAGCGACTTTTCGACCAAAATCTGCGGCGAGTAGGTAAAGGCTTTGGAGGCCAGGGCGTCGAGTTCCTCGTCGTTGTCGCAGAAACCGGAGCCCAAACCACCCAGCGTGTATGCCGCACGGATAATCACCGGATAGCCCAGTTCGTTGGCCACGCGTTTCGCTTCCGCCACCGAGGTAACCGCCTCGCTCTTGATGGTCTTTACGTTGATTTCGTCCAGTTTGTGGACAAAGAGGTCGCGGTCTTCGGTATCCATAATGGCCTGTACCGGCGTCCCCAGCACCCGCACATTGTATTTTTCGAGCACACCCCGTTTGTAGAGCTGCACCCCGCAGTTCAGGGCCGTCTGTCCCCCGAAGGCCAACAGAATTCCTTCAGGTCGCTCCTTGGCTATCACATCCTCCACGAAATCGGGGGTCACCGGCAGGAAATAGACCTTGTCGGCAATCCCTTCGCTGGTCTGTACCGTGGCGATGTTCGGGTTAATCAGAATGGTCTGGATACCCTCCTCTTTGAGTGCCTTGAGGGCCTGCGAACCCGAGTAGTCGAATTCGCCCGCTTCACCGATTTTCAGTGCGCCCGAACCGAGCAACACGACTTTCTTTATGTTGTTGTCTGCCATTACTTCTTGTATTGGTCGATTAGGTCAATAAACTGGTCAAAGAGGTATTCCGTATCCACCGGTCCACTGGTGGCTTCGGGGTGGAACTGCACGCTGAAGAAGGGCAGCGTGCGGTGTTTAATCCCTTCGATGGTGTTGTCGTTCAGGTTGATGAAGTAGGGTTCCCACCCTTCGCCGAGCCCTGCAGGGTCTACCGCATAACCGTGGTTTTGCGAGGTAATCACCGCGCGGTTCGTCCCCACTTCGAGCGCAGGCTGGTTGTGCGAGCGGTGGCCGTATTTGAGTTTGTAGGTGGTAGCCCCGGCCGCCCAGCTCAGCAACTGGTTCCCGAGACAAATCCCGAAGATGGGCCGATTGGGTTTGGCTGCCATCGCTTTTTTGATATTCTCGATGGTCACTCCGCACAATGCCGGGTCGCCCGGGCCGTTGCTGAGCATGACACCGTCGTAGTCCAGCGTGCTGAAGTCGTAGTCCCAGGGCACCCGCACCACCGTTGCCTCACGGTTGTAGAGACAGCGGATAATATTGTACTTGCAACCGCAGTCCACCAGGACAATGGTCCGTTTGGCAGCGGGATTGGTATAGGTGATGATGTCGCGGCAGGAGACCTTTTCGACCAGATTTTCCTTGTTCGGGTTATGGAACTCCGTGGCTTCGGGTTGTCCTTCGACATTCAGTTTCCCGAGCATCACCCCGCGTTCGCGGATGATTTTGGTAATCTGTCGGGTATCGACCCCGAAAATCCCCGGGACGCCGTTTTCGCGGAGCCAGTCCGAGAGGCTCTTGACGGCATTCCAGTGGCTGTATTGGAACGAGTAGTCGCTAATGACCAGCCCTTTGATATGCACCCGGTCGGATTCGAAGAATTTGGGCAGTCCCGTGGCGGGGTCCACAGCCGCGGTATCGGGCACACCGTAGTTCCCAATCAGGGGGTAGGTTATCACGAGGATTTGTCCGGAATAGGAAGGGTCGGTCAGGCTCTCCGGATAACCTGTCATGGCCGTAGAAAAAACGACTTCTCCCGATACAGATTGCTCTGCACCGAACGAGAAGCCGTCGAACTGCGTACCATCCTCGAGAATTAGGCGGGCGGTCTTACTGTTCAGCATGTCAATTTCAGAATTAGTTTCTGAAATACAAAGGTAAGGCTTTTTCGCGAAAGAGCAGGTCTTTTTGCGTGAATTTATCTAATTTTACCTCGCGCGAGGGGTTGTCGGCTCTCCGACCGACAGCACCCTTGCGAAAAGCACCGCACATCACCCACATTACCAATACCTTATCAATCCGATGCTCACAAAAGCCGAAATCAAACGGATACGTTCGCTGGGCGACAAGGCGGCACGCACGGCCGAGGGGCTGTTCGTGGCCGAGGGGGAGAAAATAGTAGACGAACTGCTTCGCTCAGGGCTGCGGGTCGAGGCACTCTACCGCGTCGGGGAGAACGTGACGGCGGCCGAGATGGAGCGTATTTCGTTTCTGCGGACCCCTTCGCGGGTGCTGGCAGTGGCCGAGATACCCCACCACAGCAACGACCGTCCCACCTTCGAGGGGCTGTGCCTGGCGCTGGATGATGTGCAGGACCCGGGCAATGTAGGAACCATTATTCGCCTGGCAGACTGGTTCGGCGTGCGACATATATACTGCTCTCCCGCCACGGCCGACTGCTGGAGCCCCAAAGTGGTGCAGGCCACCATGGGGGCCGTGCTGCGCGCGAAAGTACACTACGGGCCGCTGCAACCCGTGTTGCAGGCGGCCCGCATGGCCGGACTGCCGCTTTACGGCACCTTTTTAGAAGGAGAAAACATTTACCAGTGTACCCTGCCGCCCGACCGCGGTGTGATTGTCATGGGCAACGAGGGGCGCGGCATCACGGCCGAAACGGCTGCCGCCGTCACCCACAAACTCTACATCCCCCCCTACCCTCCTGAGGCGGGTCCCACCTCCGAGTCGCTCAACGTAGCCACCGCTACGGGTATCGTCCTCTCGGAATTCCGTCGGCGCGGCTAACCCCCGCCTTTTCACACGACCATTTTCATGCGCACCCGCCCGCTCACACTCCTTTATGGATAAGCACGAAAAAATTTGGCCGTTCGGGATTTTCACCCTATCTTTGCGCTCACTAAAATTAATGTCTAACAACCAACGCACAAAATGAAAGCAGGAATTCATCCCGAAGAGTATCGTGTCGTAGCATTCAAAGATATGTCTAACGACCAGGTATTTTTGTGCCGGTCCGCCGTCAGCACCAAAGAGACCATCGAAATCGACGGCGAAACCTATCCCGTCTATAAAATGGAAATCTCGAGCGCCTCGCACCCGTTCTACACCGGGAAACAGACGCTGGTAGATACCGCCGGACGTGTCGATAAGTTCATGAGCCGGTACCAGAAACACTACGATAAACGGAACCAGAACAAATAGTCGCGGTTCTTTCTTCAACCAGTACAGCGCGGAGCTTCCAAGAGATTGGAAGCCCCGCTTTTTTATGCTCTGTGGAGCGAGCCTGGGCAGAACGCCATCCGTTCCCGCGCCTCCTCCATACCGACAGATACAACACCGAGAAGACTACCCGTTCGCCTGCATCACATTCAGCTTCACGTCGTCGAGCGTAATCTCGGGACCGCTCAAAATCAACAGCCGCTCGACTGCATTGTGCAACTCACGGATATTCCCCGTCCACGGCATCCCACACAACGCCTCGACCGCCTCCGAAGTAATCGTACTGAGCGGTTTGCCCTTATCCGCACAAATGGTCTTGATGAAGTGGTCCACCAGCAGCGGAATATCCTCACGCCGCTCGGCCAGACTCGGCACATGGATAATTATCACACTTAACCGATGATAAAGGTCTTCGCGGAAATTCCCCTTGGCAATCTCTTCCTGCAGGTTTTTGTTCGTCGCGGCAAAGACCCGCGCATCCACCGAAATATCCTTGTCGCTCCCCACACGGGTAATCTTGCGTTCCTGCAACGCCCGCAGCACCTTGGCCTGCGCCGCAAGGCTCATGTCGCCGATTTCGTCCAGAAATATCGTTCCGCCGTCCGCCTGCTCGAATTTTCCTTTGCGCTGTTTGATGGCCGACGTAAAAGCCCCTTTCTCATGCCCAAAAAGCTCGCTTTCAATCAGCTCCGACGGAATAGCCGCACAGTTCACCTCCACGAACGGCATCGCCGCCCGGTCGCTCTTCTCGTGCAACCACCGCGCCACCAGCTCTTTCCCCGTTCCGTTGGCACCGGTTATCAAGACCCGCGCATCGGTCTGAGCGACCTTGTCGATAAGCATCTTCACCCGCTCGATAGCCGGCGATTGGCCCACGATTTCACTGACCCGATTGACCTTGCGCCGCAGCGTTTTGGTCTCCTTAACCAGCGACCCGCGCTCCAGTGCGTTCTTGACCGTCACCAGAATACGATTCATGTCGATGGGCTTCTCCACATAGTCGAAAGCCCCCTTTTTGATACACTCCACCGCCGTGTCAATACTCCCGTGGCCCGAAATCATCACCACCGTCGTATCGGGATGAGTCTCAATCAACTTGTCCAGCAACTCGATACCGTCCATTTCAGGCATCTTGATGTCCGAAATCACCAGGTCAAACGGCTCGCCACATATCATCTCATAGCCCTGCGCCCCGTTTTCGGCCGTTTTCACCGTGTACCCCTCCATTTCGAGCAGCTCGCCCACAATGTTCCGAATGCTGCGTTCGTCGTCGATAACCAGTATTTTTGCCATAATCTGCGATAGATTTTCCGATTTTCAAAGTTAGCATTATATTTGCTGCATCGTAACGATTGGCGAAGAGAAATTATCTTCTGTCGGCCTTTATCAAACTGTGTGCCGAGCCACTTTCTTCGCACAGACCTGTCCAACGCGTATTATGAACCGTGACCGAACCAGACTGTTGCTCTCCGAGTACGGGCGCAACGTACAGACCATGGTGGCTTACCTGAAGACCATCGAAGACCGCGAACTGCGCAATCGCCAGGCCGAGGTGGTGGTGGCCGTAATGGGGAATGTCAATCCCGCTCAGAAAGACAGCGAAGGGTTCCAACACATGTTGTGGGACCACCTCTTTATGATAGCCGACTTCGACCTGGACGTGGATGCCCCGTTTCCGAAGCCTACCCCGGAGATGTTTGCTCCGCGGCCGCAGCGGGTGGCCTATTCGCAGAGCTATATTGCCCAGAAGCAGTACGGTGCCAACGTTCGGCGGATGATTCAGGCGTTGGCCAAGGAGCCGGCGAGCGAGGCTCGTGAGGCGGCTGCCACGGGGATGGCCAAATACATGAAACAGAAGTCGTTCGAGTACAACAAGGAGTTTCCGTCGAACGAGGGGGTGATAGGTGACATTCGGGAGATGTCGAACGGTGCGATTTCGTTGGAGGCGGCAGCGCTGGACAACACGCGTATCGACACCTCGGGGAACGGTCCCCGCCCCAACAACGGCCGTGGCGGCAAGAACAACCGCAACGGGAACAATGGCGGGGGGAACGGCCACGGCCAGCGGAAGTATGTCAAGCGGAATACCAAGTAATGCCGCCTATGGTGTGGTTCTTGCATCACACGATATGGCGATACAGACATAAACCTAACGGACGGAATACCCGCGGCAGAGGGGGATTCCGTTTTTTATTACTCCATTTTTCATTACAGCACATAGCCACAGAGAGATGAAACTGCATATTTCGCCCTGCCCGAACGACACGTTTACATTCCACGCCATGATACACGGGCTGGTGGATACCGAGGGACTGACCTTCGACCCCGTGTTTGACGATATCGACGCCCTGAACAGCGCCGCCATCGACCATCCCGAGGACGAAGAGGTAATAAAAATCAGTTATGCGGCGCTGCCGGAGGCGGCCGAAGCGTTTTGGCTGCTTGCGAGCGGCAGTGCGCTTGGGCATGGCAACGGGCCGCTGTTGGTGAGCCGACACAAGATATACCCCGACGAACTGCACGATGCCCTTATCGGCATCCCCGGCGAACGGACAACAGCCAATCGGCTGCTGTCGCTGCTCTACCCCGCGGCTCAGCGCAAACGGGTCTATCTCTTTTCGGAGATTGCGCCGGCCGTAGCCGACGGGGAGCTGGATGCCGGGGTGCTGATTCACGAAGGGCGGTTCACCTATGCCGCGCAAGGGCTGCGGTTGATTGCCGACCTGGGCGAAGCGTGGGAACAGGAGACCAGGCTGCCGATACCCCTTGGAGGCATTCTGCTGAGCCGCCGCTACGCGGCGGAAACGGCGCAACAGGTGAGCCGCATTATCCGCCGCAGCATCGAGTATGCCCAACGTCACCCTGACGCCTCGGCAGCTTTTGTCAAGGCTCACGCTCAGGAGCTGGACCCCGAAGTGCGGTGGAAACACATCACCTATTTCGTGAATGATTATTCGCTGTCGTTGGGCGAGGCGGGTCGTCGTGCCGTGGAGCGGCTCACGGGAGTGACCGTCGAACCGCAATAATCGACCAATCATCCGCAGCCTTACAGCACCGTAGCGACCTCCGCAGCCGCCATGCTGCCACTGCGGCGATAAGCCGTAAAAAGGCGCACCGTTTCGACCGCCTCCCGCACGTCGTGAACCCGCAAGATGGATGCTCCTAGGCGCAACGCCTCCCAATTCAGCACCGAAGTACCGTTTAAGGCCTCGGCAGGTGTAATTTCGAGCGTCCGCCATATCATGCTTTTACGCGACAGACCCGCCAACACGGGACACCCAAACACGGACAATTTATCCATCTGTCCCAGCAATTCAAAGTTTTGCTCAACGGTTTTGGCAAAGCCAAAACCCGGGTCAAGAATCAGGTCTTTCACCCCGGCAGCCCGCACCTCTGCCACTTTCGTCCCAAAATAGCGCATCACCGCCCCTACAACGCCTCCATCCTCGTCCGAATAGTCAGTCAGCGCGGTCATCGTTTGAGGCGTACCGCGCATGTGCATCGCAATATAGGGAAGTCCCAGCTGTCCCACGGTCGAAATCATCTCCGCGTCGAGCTCTCCGGCCGAAATGTCGTTCACCACAAAGGCTCCGAAACGGTCATACAGTCGCCGCACCACCTCAGCCCGAAAGGTATCGACCGAGAGCGGGAAAGCCTCCCCTGCCACCTGTCGCACCGTCTCGACCCCTCGTTCCAACCGCCTGAACTCCTCTTCGGGCGACACATCCTCTGCTCCAAGTCGTGACGAATAGCCCCCGAGGTCAATTATCCCCGCCCCCTCCAACAGCGCCCGTTCGGCCGCCGCCACTATCTCGGCCTCACTCTGCCGCCGACTGCCCGCAAAGAATGAGTCGGGCGTTACATTCACAATAGCCATCACCTGCTCTGCACCCCGCCCCACGGACCACAACCGTCCACCTATGTTTATCTCCATCGTTCTCTGTTCGGTTTAGAAAAAAACGGCGGGCAACACCTCGCCCGCCGATGTCATACAATTTCTATCTCAGATAATCTACTAATCGAGCCGTTTCACCCCTTTACCCGTCACAAGACCAGCCCCGGTGTAACGGAACGAACCCATCGTACTCACCTCGGCCGTACCGCCTGCCGTGACATTGGCTTTCACCTTGCCCATGCCCGACACTTTGGCCGTCATCTCCCCTACTGCAAAGTGTTCCAGGTCAGCCGACCCCGTTCCACTCATCTCCACCTCGGCCTTGGCGGCCTCACCGGCCAGCGTCACACTCGACACCCCCGACACCACAAACTTCACATCGCCGCACTTGACCGTCCCCGAGAGTTTCGAAGTCCCGCTCACCTCGGCTACAGCCTCACCCGCAACCGTCAGTTTGGCATCACTCACATTCGACGTTCCGCTGGCCTCCACGTGCAGCGTACCGGCCGAAGCCTCCAGCAGATTGACCGATGCAGTACCCGAAGTCAGGATACGCAAATCACCCTCCGTGGAGCAAATCCCCGTACATACCACGCTGCTCGCCCCCGTCACATTCAGGTATTTCAGTTCGCTGACCGTAATCCACGCCTGCGGTTTTTTCTTGCTGCCGGTGAAATATTTGCTCACATCGTTCTTGAACGACAGCCGCACATACCCTTCGTCCGTATACTCAAAGACCAGTTTATCGGCCAGCTCCTGCTGTACCTCGACCTTGGCCCCCACCTTCCGCGAGGCACCATCGGCCTGTGCCAGCTGCACATCGAAAGCCCCTGCGATAATCACTCCGTTAATGGTACGGTCAGCATATTTTTCCACCACGGTGGTCGGTGCCTCCTGTGCCAGGATACTCAACGGCAGAGCCAACGCACAGCAAACGAGCAAAAGTAACTTTTTCATTTTCGGTTCCCTTGATTTTTGATTAACTTTGTCCGTTAAGGGGGTTTCAGGTCTGTTCACCGAGGCATCCCGTCACTGCGACGCGCCTTGACACATCCTCCCAAACCCGCAAATGAACACGAGGTAAAGATAGATAAATTTCAAGCATATTCACACCTATGGACAAGATAAAAGTGGGTATCACCCACGGCGACTTCAACGGTATCAGCTACGAAATCATCATCAAGGCACTGCTCGACAACCGCCTGTTCGACCTCTGCACGCCGGTGGTCTACGGGTCGGCCAAGGTAGCCGGATACTATAAAAACATGATACCAAACGCTGAAAACTTCAGCTTCAACATCATCACCGACCCGGCACAAGCGAATCCCAAACGGGCCAACATGATTGTGTGCGTGGACGAGAATGTCCGCATCGAGCCGGGACAACCGACCGTCCTGAGCGGTCAGTATGCCATCGCCTCGCTCAATGCAGCCGTGCGCGACCTGAAAGCCGGCAAAATCGACGTGCTGGTGACCTGCCCGATTAACAAGAAAAACACGACGGGGGATGATTTTGGTTTTATCGGCCACACGGAATACCTGGCAGCCCAGTTCGACGACGCCGAGCCGCTGATGTTCATGGTGAGCGACGTGCTGAAGGTGGGTCTGGTGACGATGCACATTCCGCTTTCGAAAGTACCGGCCGCGATTACAACCGAAGCGGTACTGAACCATATCCGCGCCATCAAACGTTCGCTGGAGCGTGACTTCAGCATCACCAGCCCGAAAATTGCCGTCCTGGGGCTCAACCCGCATGCCGGCGACGAAGGACTGCTGGGAGCAGAAGAACAGGAGATTATCATCCCCGCGCTGCAATCGGCCAAATACGAGAATATTCAGGCTTTCGGGCCCTTTGCTGCGGACGGATTCTTCGGCAGCGGCGCATACCGCAAGTTCGACGCCGTGCTGGCCATGTACCACGACCAGGGACTGGCACCGTTCAAGGCGCTGACCTTCGCCGACGGGGTGAACTTCACGGCAGGACTCTCGATTGTCCGCACCTCACCGGCTCACGGCGTAGGGTTCGACATTGCCGGCAAGATGGTTGCCGACCCGTCACCCATGCGTGCAGCCATTTATCAGGCCATTGACATCTACCGCAACCGTCAGGTATTCGACGAAGCATCGGCCAACCCGCTGCCCCACTTCTCGAAGAGCGAACGTAACGACCGGGGCGACGGAAACGGCCGCGGAGGGAATCGGCGCGGTGGTGCCGAACGCGATGCCAACGTCAGCGACCTGCTGCCCGAAACCGAAGAGGTGACCGTTGAAGTGGAGACCAATCGTGTGACAGTCTCTACCATGGCGTAACCGTTGTCATTCAAGCAATCGCGCCACGGCACATCCATTCCCGCTGCGGAACTAACAAGAGGGCGACACTCCTTCAGTACGTCGCCGTGGTTTGTGTGGCCTTTCTTCTCCCCATCAACATTTGACCGCTCATGAAAATTACCGATAAATTCACCCCCGGAAAAACCCTCTTTGCCTTCGAGTTGCTGCCGCCGCTCAAAGGCGACAACATTGACACCATCTTCGATACCATCCAACGTCTGGCCCCCTACGCCCCCTCCTATATCAACGTCACCTACCACCGTGAAGAGGTCAAACTCATCGAGCGACCCGACGGATTGCTCGAACGGCGCGTGGTGCGCAAACGTCCCGGTACCGTAGGGATTGCGGCTGCCATTATGGCACGCTACGGCATTGAGGTGGTGCCGCACCTGATATGCGGCGGTTTCTCGAAATACGATGTCGAAGATGCCCTGATTGACCTCAGTTTTCTGGGGATTGACAACGTGCTGGCACTGCGAGGCGACAACCTGCGGGGCGAACGGACCTTTCGTCCGGCTCCGGGTGGGTACCTGCATGCCGTGGAACTGGTGCAACAGATTATGCACATGAACCGCGGGGAGTACCTGGATTCGGAGCTGGAGCACGCCAAACCCACCTCGTTTTGCGTCGGGGTCGCCGGCTATCCCGAAAAGCATGCCGAAGCTCCCAACATGGCGACGGACATTGCCCACCTGAAAGCCAAAATCGATGCAGGAGCATCGTATGTGGTGACCCAGATGTTCTTCGACAACGCCAAATATTTTGCTTATGTCGAGGCGTGTCGGGCTGCTGGGATTACGGTGCCGATTGTGGCCGGGTTAAAACCCTTCACGACCAAGACCCAACTCTCGCTGCTGCCGCAAACCTTCGGGGTAGACCTGCCCGACGACTTGGTACAGGCCGTGGAACAGTGTAAGGATAATGCCGCGGTGCGGGAAGTGGGGATTGAGTGGGCTGTGCAGCAGGGACGTGAGCTGATGGCGGCAGGAGTTCCTGCGCTGCACTTTTACACCATGGGCAAGGCGGATAATGTGGAACGTATTGCCAAGACCCTGTTCGGATAGGTACCGTTCTCGCATAGAAGGCGTATAAATAAGGGCGGGCGGTTCACTCGAGTGAACCGCCCGCCACGTATCCGTACGTCGGAAGACCTTAGAAAATCACCGGTGCATAGGTCACACTCCCCGCCTGAAAGACCGGGATACGTTCCCTTGCCAGTTCATCGTTCCCGTCCACGAGCCGCACTACCTGCACCGCAGGCACCCGATAGCGCACACTCACCACCCCTTTCTTCGAACTACCGCCAACCGCAGCCGTTGCCGTCTCGGCCGATGCTTCGGGCGTCATCTCCAGCACCAGAGGACGCCCCGAAAGGTCGCTGTCCGGTACAATCCCTTTGGTCGGCGTAAAACGACACACGATAGCCGTCCCGTTAGCCGGAGGAAGGACCGCAAAGGTTTTGACCACTCGCTGCGTATAACGTTTTCCGATAAAGAGCGAAAGATATTCGCCTTCGATACGCTCCATCTCCTTGAGGGCCGCTTCGAGCCCTGCGCCAAAGACATTTTCGCCCATTTCGCCCGTCACAAGGTCAAAACGACGTTTGCGCAGCGTAAAAATCGCATTGGCCGCTTCGGCAGCCATCTGTTCCGTACTTTTTTCCACCGTCGAAACCCGATTCACGGGCAGTGCTCCATACCCGCTGCTGTCGGCCAGGCCGTACTGTTCGACGGTTGTGCCATAGAGCGGCGTGAGGCTTACATCCGTAAAGGGGTTGTTGTTTCCCATGGCAGCATCCTGAAAATCGGCATCCGCCAACATGGGACGCTGCGACGGCACCGCCGACAACCAGTGGAACACCTTGCTCTGCGCATTGACCGGTTTGTCGAGGTGGTAGGTTTGCGCCGGGTCGGGCTCCTCCTGATACCCCAGCGAGGCATCGATAATGCGATAGTTCTGTTTGTCGCTCATCGCGGCACCCGAAATACCCAGATATTGCGAAGCATACTTCGCATAGGGTCCGCGCAAAATCACTTCGCGTTCGACCACCATGGTCACGGTCACCACCGTACGCGGCAAGGTGTACCCTTCAACCGTCGTAGAGCCCACGCCCTGAGGATAAGCGCTAATCTGAGCCGCTGCAGGCAGCACCGCCGCTCCGCACAATACTCCGGCAGCCACTGCTGCCGCTTTATACCATGTTGTTTTCATAGTCAAGATAGGATTAATCCGCTCAAATGTACGTTTTTTTGGTCAAACCATCGTCTTGCCGTAGAGAACACCTCTGCCCGCCACGGCAAAAACGCTCCCCTGCAACGAATTGTCTCGTTCAAAATTTCAGATAAAAATCACGCGTCAGGGCACGATACTCCTCGGTAAAATTTCCCTGTCCGTCTTCGATGCAGAGCGATTCATGCCCAATCGCCTCGCGCGGCACTCGCTGAAACGAGAGCTCCACCAGCACCCGTTTCACCGGTTTATGCGGCGCCCCGTGCACCTCCATCATACGAGCCACATACAATCCTCGAGCCGCCGCTTTCGCAATAAAAATTCCCGCCTCGTAGTATGGGAAAATCGCCGCAAACCGCCCTTTATCGGCCATCACCCTGCAAACCGCCTCAATCAAATCGTCATACGGCAGCATCTCGGCATGGCGTGCCGCCACACGCGCCGCCGACGGCAGCGAGCCCGAGGTGTCGAATCCGCGCCGGAAATCGGTACCCGCCATAAAATAGGGGGGATTGGAGAGCACCAAATCGTATTTCTCCCCCCGATAAGTCTGAGCATATTCTTGAATGGGACATACATATCCCCGCAACACCCCACGCCACGGCGAAGCGGCAAAATTCTCCTCAGCCTCACGCGCCGCCGCCTTGTCCGCCTCCACGGCATCTATCACATACGGCTGAGCCTCCACATATTCTCCCTCCTCGTGTAGCACAGCAAGCCGCTGGGCCATCATCAGGGCAATGACCCCCGTCCCCGTCCCAATATCCAACACCCGCCACTCCGCATCTCGCCTCCCCTGCGGCAGCCGCACCCAAGCCCCCAGCAGCACGCCATCCGTTCCCACCTTCATCGCCGAGCGCTCCTGCACCACAGTAAACCGCTTGAAACGGAACGGGCGTGACCGCTTCACGGGCATCTCCTCCCGTTCCGCATTCTTGCCCGTCCCTGCCTCAACAAACGATATGGTATCCTCCCGCTGCATCATCCCGTCCCCGTCAATCGATTCGACGAATCTGTGCCCCGAGGGCATTCAACCGCCCGTCTATATTCTGGTAGCCGCGGTCAATCTGGTCGATGTTCTGAATAATGCTCTTGCCGTGGGCGCTCATGGCCGCTATCAGCAGTGCCACCCCGGCCCGAATATCGGGCGAGGTCATGGTTGTCCCGCGCAACCGGATAGCCCGGTCATGCCCAATCACCGTAGCGCGGTGCGGGTCACACAGGATAATCTGCGCCCCCATATCAATCAACTTATCGACGAAGAAGAGGCGGCTTTCGAACATCTTTTGGTGAATCAGCACCGCCCCTTTGGCCTGCGTGGCCACCACCAGAAAGACCGACAGCAGGTCGGGCGTCAGCCCCGGCCACGGCGCATCGGCAATGGTCATAATCGAGCCGTCGATAAAACTTTCGATTTCATAATGCTCCTGACGCGGGATATAGATGTCGTCGCCGCGCTGTTCAAAGCGTATCCCCATCCGCGCAAACTGCTGCGGAATAATCCCGAGGTCGTCGTACGACACATCCTTAATCGTGATTTCGGACCCCGTCATGGCAGCCATCCCGATAAAACTGCCCACCTCAATCATATCAGGCAACATGGTGTGCTCCGTTCCTCCGAGCGAATCCACCCCTTCGATGGTCAGCCGGTTGGAGGCAATCCCGCTAATGTTGGCCCCCATGCGCACCAGCATGCGGCACAACTGCTGGATATAGGGTTCGCAGGCGGCATTGTAAATCGTTGTCGTCCCTTCAGCCAACACTGCCGCCATCACAATATTGGCCGTCCCGGTCACCGAGGCTTCGTCCAGCAGCATATAGGTGCCGTGCAGCCGATGGTCCGGTCCGGGAGCCGTTACGGTATAGAATTTCTGGTCAGTATCGAAGTCGAACTCTGCCCCGAGCTTCTGAAACCCAATAAAGTGGGTATCGAGTCTCCGTCTGCCAATCTTGTCGCCGCCGGGTTTGGGCATATAGGCCCGCCCGTAGCGTGCCAGCAGCGGCCCCGTTATCATCACCGAGCCGCGGAGCCGCGAAGCGGCTTTCCGAAACTCATCGGTCTGAAGGTAGGAGAGATTGACCTCTTCGGCCTGAAAGGAGTAACTCCCCGCTCCGAGTCGCTCGACCCGTACGCCCATCGCTTCGAGCAGGCGGATGAGCTGCATCACGTCAAGGATTTCAGGGATGTTGTGAATGGTTACTTTTTCAGGGGTAAGGAGGACGGCGCAGAGGATTTCGAGCGCTTCGTTTTTGGCACCCTGGGGAGTGATTTCGCCACTGAGCGGACAGCCCCCGATAACTTCAAATGTAGCCATAGTCGGAATGGGTTGGGGAGATTATTTCTCTAAAGGTACGGAATCGGAACGGAACCTGCAAGGAGGTGCGCCGCTTTTTCGCAGGCAGGAGGCGAGAATGGGAGAGCCGCAAAAAGAAAGTGGGTTTGTACATTGCGTTTGTACAAACCCACCGGTGTAGCCCCTAGGGGAATCGAACCCCTCTTCCAAGAATGAAAATCTTGTGTCCTAACCGATAGACGAAAGGGCCATCGTTGTATTTCAGTGCAAAGGTACGACCTTTTTCGAAAACTCCAAATTTTTCTTCAAGTTTTTTCCATTTTTTCGCAACTACGCCCTGCACCTCTTCTCCACAACACCACTCTCCTCGCCGCACCGCATTGAATTATTGTCGCCGAAAAATTGCGATAACCGACCGTAAATCATACCTTTGTTTCAAAATTCGAAACGTATGAAAATCGCGATTGTGGGAACCGGCTATGTCGGTTTGGTGACAGGAACCTGTTTTGCGGAGATTGGCACCGACGTGACCTGTATCGATATCGACCAACGCAAAATAGAGAACCTCAAACAGGGCATTATCCCCATTTTCGAACCCGGGCTGGATGAACTGGTGGCGAAGAATGTACGGGAGGGGCGGCTGCACTTCTCGACCTCGCTGGCCGAAAGCATGGAGGGCGTTTCGCTGATTTTCAGCGCCGTGGGAACCCCTCCTGACGAAGATGGCAGCGCAGACCTGAGCTATGTGCTGGATGTGGCGCGTACCGTGGGGCAAAACCTCGACCACTACGTAGTGCTGGTCACCAAATCGACCGTTCCGGTGGGAACGGCGCAAAAGGTGAAGGCCGTTATCCGCGAAGAGCTCGACAAACGAGGGGTGGATATTCCGTTTGACGTGGCCTCGAACCCCGAATTTTTGAAAGAGGGTGCCGCCCTGAAAGATTTTATGGCCCCCGACCGTGTGGTGGTCGGCGTCGAGAGCGAACAGGCCCGCAAACTGCTCGAAAAACTCTATAAACCCTTTATGCTGAACGGGTATCGCCTGCTTTTTATGGACATTGCCTCGGCTGAAATGACCAAATATGCAGCCAATGCCATGCTGGCCACCCGCATCAGCTTTATGAACGACATTGCCAACCTCTGCGAACGGGTGGGTGCCGATGTGGACCAGGTGCGCAAAGGGATTGGGACCGACCCGCGAATTGGGAACAAGTTTCTCTATCCGGGGTGCGGTTACGGCGGGTCCTGTTTCCCGAAAGATATTAAGGCCCTCTCGCGCATCGGCCGACAAGCCGGCTATCCGATGCAGATTATCGATGCCGTGGAGGCCGTGAACGAACAGCAGAAAGGGATTGTCTTCCACAAACTGAGCGAGGCTTTCGGCGGAAATCTTCAGGGGAAAACCATTGCCATTTGGGGACTGGCCTTCAAGCCCGAGACCGACGATATGCGCGAAGCTCCCTCTTTGGTGGTGATTGACCAGCTGCTGGCGGCAGGTGCCACGGTGCGGGCTTTCGACCCCGTGGCGATGGATGAGGCACGGCGGCGGCTGGGCGACCGCATCACCTACTGTACCAACAAAATGGATGCCGCCACAGGGGCGGATGCCGTGGCACTGCTGACCGAGTGGAAACAGTTCCGCCTGCCCGAGTGGGATAAGGTGAAAGGGGTTATGCGCGGTAATGTGGTGGTAGACGGTCGCAATATTTACGATGCCGAAGAGCTCAAGCAGTTGGGGCTGCAGTACAGCCGCATCGGGCGGGGCATTTAATCTTTGGGGGGTTGCCCCATCCAATACCCTACTCTACTAATGACAAGGGGTGCCGCACACCGTGGCACCCCTTTATTATCTATGTTTACGCAACTCCTCCACTACCCCATCACAACATCCCGGTCTGCTGAAAAGCCTCCGACACCCCCAACAACCGCAATCGTAACATATTCAGGGCATGCGTTGCCGCACGCTCGATGTTCTGCTCGCGCAACTCGCTGAAACGCATACAACGCGCCTCGGTTTCGACAGCACCCTCAACCGTTCTCCACGCCACGGCCATCCACACCGTCCCGACCGGTTTTTCAGGCGTACCGCCTCCCGGCCCTGCCACACCGGTTGTCGAGACCCCGTAATCGGCCCCGAATCGCGTCACCGCCCCCGCCGCCATCTGCCGAGCCACCGTTTCGCTCACCGCTCCCCACCGTTCAATATCTTCCGCCGCCACGCCCAGCAGATTGACCTTGGCCGCATTGCTGTACGAGGTAACGCCTCCGAGATAGTACTCCGATGCTCCTGCCATGGCCGTAATCCGCGCCGACACTGCCCCTCCCGTACACGACTCGGCCACTGCCAACGTCTTTCCCCGCTCCCGCAGCAGGTCGGCCACGGCCGATTCCACACTGGAGGGTTCATACCCCAGCATATACGGAGCGATATATTCCCGCAACTTTTCGAACTGCCGCGTAATCTCCTGCTCGGCGACAGACTGCTCCACATCATAGGCCGACAGTCGCAACCGGATTCCCCGCGGATTAGGCAGGTAGGCCAGGTGCAACCACGCAGGCAGGGCCTCTTCCCACGGCGCAATGGTCATGGCCAGTGCCGATTCAGCCATCCCAAAGGTCATCATCGTGCGGTGAACCACCGACCTCAGGGCGAAATATTCCCGCAGGAGGGGTATCACCTGTTCCGTTACGAGTGTTTTCATCTCAAACGGTACGCCCGGCAACGAAAAGAGCATCCTCTGCCGCTCTCCGATACGCTGCACGAACATCATCCCGGGTGCCGTCCCTACCCGATTGGGCAAGACACGACACCCCTCCGGCACCAACGCCTGGTCCTGATTCAGCGTGTTAAACGGCATCCCCCGCTCGGCTGTCATCTGCCGTACGTGTTCGTAAACGGCTTCATCCCGCACCAGCCGCATCCCAAAACACTCGGCCAGCGTCCGTTTGGTAATATCGTCCTTCGTAGGCCCCAACCCTCCCGTCATAATCACCACATCGGCCCGTTCCAAGGCTCCACGCACAGCCGCCTCAATATCCGCCGCCGTATCATGCACCGACACAATGCGGTCCACCTGCGCCCCGATACGCCCCAGCTCCTGTCCGAGCCAGGCAGAGTTGGTATCCACAACCTGCCCTATCAGCAGTTCGTCGCCCACGGTAATCAGTTCCACGCTCACCATCGCCTTATGCTTTGTTTTCGAGCCGTTTGCAGATGCGTTTCATCAGCCCCGGCCCTTCGTAAATCATCCCCGAGTAGACCTGCACAAGCGACGCTCCCGCCTCCAACATCGCCACCGCATCCTCCACACTCATTATCCCGCCCACTCCGATAATCGGCACGCTTCCTTCGGTTTTTTGGTGGATATACCGCACCATCTCCCGCGAACGCTCCGTCAGGGGACCCCCACTCAAACCACCCTTCCCGATTTGAGTCACTCGCGCCGGGTCGCTCTGCAGCTCTTCACGCGAGGTAGTCGTATTGGTCGCCACTATCCCGTCAATCTTGCACTCTTCGACCACTTCTATCATTTGGTCTACCTGCTCCCGGGTCAAATCGGGGGATATCTTCAACAATATCGGCCGATAGTCGCTCTGACCCTGCCGAAACTCCTTGAGGGGTTCCAAAATAGCCACCGTCGAGGCTTTGCTTTGCAGCGCCGTCAGGCAGGCCACATTTGGACAACTCACATTCACCACGAAATAATCCACATAGTCATACAACGCCCGAAATGCCTTCAGGTAGTCACACGGTGCCTGTTCGTTGGGGGTCAGGGTATTCTTGCCGATATTACCCCCGATAATCAGTCCGGGTTTCCGATGCCGAAGATTCCGCACGGCATTCTGCACCCCGCGGTTGTTAAAGCCCATTCGGTTGATAATGGCCTTATCGGCCGGCAAACGGAAACAACGCGGTTTAGGATTTCCGTTTTGCGGTTTTGGGGTCACGGTCCCGATTTCGACAAACCCGAACCCCAACGCCCCCAACATATCATACACCTCTGCATCCTTGTCAAACCCGGCCGCCATACCGATGGGATTCGGGAACTTCAGACCCAACACTTCCCGTTCCAATTCGGGAGCCCGTCGCGTATATCTTGTCCGAAGCAGGGCTTTGGCAAAAGGGACATAGTGCATCACCCGCAACAATCTCACAATCAGATGATGGATAGTTTCGGGCTGTAGTTTAAACAGCAGCGGTCGGAGAATTTTATACATCGGCAATCGAGAGTTTACATGGGCAAAGGTACGATAAAATTCAGGTTTTTGCGACGGGGCATATCTGTGTCAGGTTTCGTTTTCCGAGAGTTTTTGCCAGTGGGGCCGCAAGGACGGTTTCCCGGGCGCCGACGGCAGCACAATAGGAGAGACCACCGTAGGTAATAATGCAACAACAGTGATTATCTATGGAGCCGATGGGACCTCCATATTGACGGAAAATTCCACAGGGTACAAATATGTCACTATATCCACCTCTGGCGTATTGACAGAAAACACATCCATAAATTATTCAATCAAACACCCTTTGACCTTTATTTATGGAGGTTCAATTTATGACTGGTACACAACCAGTTCCGGTTATCAGAATCACATCTTATGGAACCAGAGCAAGAAAAGCCAATACGACCCCTGTCCAGATGGATGGTGTATTGCAGAGGATGGTACGTGGAATGACTACACGTCACAATCAGCCCCATATTACATTCAGGGAATAGCAACCGAATCCGGGAATTATTATCAAACCAATGGGTTATTATACAATCACATATCGTGGTATCCCTCAACAGGCTACCGAGGTCAGGCATCAGGTGTAGTTACCAACTCCGGCAATCTGGGTTTTAGTTGGTCTTCGACCACGGATGATATTCATGCATTGGACTTAAATTTTGGTATAGGCCGCTTTAATCACAGCAAACCCGATAGTCGTGCATGCGGGATGCCAGTCCGTTGCATTCAGGAGTAGCGAGAGGGGAATCGAAGGAGCGGGATAAGGGAGAGTAATCCGCAGGGGTATCCGTGTAGGGGAAGAGGGGGAAGGCGCAGGGAGCAGCTCAGCCTCTCCCGGAGGGAAGAGAGAGCAAAGAGCAGATAAACCCCAAGCGAGGAAGCCCTGAAACGAGGGCAAT